>JAKPSI010000018.1 GCA_029555415.1 Bacteroidota bacterium
TCGTATCTTTTCCGCCTTATGGCAATGAGAAAATCGCTTTGGCTGATACCCATCAGCTTCTTGCTGTATGCCTGTCCTTACGAATCTTCCGTGCCCCTCGAAAAGGGACCCGTGGAACCTATCGACAGCAGCCTGATCGGCTACTGGTACGGTATCGTTAAGGATGGCAGCGATTTTTTCGGCATTGAAGCCCTTGATATCACAAAGAATTCGGATTCCACTTATGCGATCACCCGTTATGGCAAAGCGGCAAAAGGCGATATCATTCTTCCCGACACTTCCTATTTCACAGGCTACATTTCCCGGATCGGGGAACAAAGGTTCATGAATATCAAAGGAACCGTAGTGATCGTTACCACCCGCGGGAACAACAAACCGCCTGAAGTGACCACCCAGGATGTGTATTATGTATCGGCTTTCGATACCCGGCATGATTCACTGGATGTGCGGACCATCACAGAAAATTTTACGAACACCCGTAAGGGCTTCAAATCGCCTGAGGAACTCAAACAGGTGGTCAGTACCTTGTTACAGCAGCAGAAAAATATATACGACGATCTTTATATCCTTTCCTACCACAAGATCCCCAAACCCCAGCCCCTGAAAGGATTCTGAAAAACGGGGAAAAAATCCCCGGCTAAGCCCCTCCTGAACGCCGCTATTCCCTTACTTTTGCGCAATTTGTTTTTTCATACCGGCGCTGCCGGAACAAGCACATCCAAAATGCCAAAAGACAATTCCATAAAATCCGTTCTGATCATTGGTTCAGGTCCCATTATCATCGGCCAGGCCTGCGAATTCGACTATTCCGGAACCCAGGCAGCCCGTAGTTTAAGAGAAGAGGGTGTAAAGGTCATTCTCATCAACAGCAACCCCGCCACCATCATGACCGACCCGATGATGGCCGACCGTGTTTACCTGCTGCCACTGACCGTTGAAAGTATTGAACAGATCCTGCAGGAGAACCAGATAGATGCAGTCTTACCAACGATGGGCGGACAAACCGCACTGAACCTGGCGAAAGAAGCGGAAGATCTCGGTCTCTGGAAACAATATAATGTAAGACTGATCGGTGTTGACATCAAAGCGATCGATAAAGCGGAAGACCGTGAGAAATTCCGTCAGTGGATGATCGAACTGAAAGTGCCTGTCGCAACGGCTAAAACAGCCAACTCCTTCCTGGAAGGAAAAGAATTCGCACAACAGATCGGATTCCCGCTCGTGATCCGCCCCTCATTCACACTGGGTGGTACAGGTGGTGGATTCGTACATGATAAAGATGAACTGGATGAAGCGCTGAACCGCGGTCTGCAAGCCTCTCCCATCCATGAAGTTCTGGTAGAAAAAGCCGTACTCGGCTGGAAAGAGTTCGAGCTGGAACTGCTGCGTGACGCGGCGGACAATGTTTGTATCATTTGTACCGTGGAGAACTTTGACCCGATGGGTGTGCATACCGGCGATTCCATCACCGTTGCTCCTGCCATGACGCTGAGCGATACCGCGATGCAGCTGATGCGTAACACCGCGATCATGATGATGCGCGACCTCGGCAATTTCGCCGGTGGCTGTAACGTACAGTTCGCACTGAATCCCGAAACGGAAGAGATCATCGCGATCGAGATCAACCCGCGTGTAAGCCGTTCTTCCGCGCTTGCTTCCAAAGCCACCGGTTATCCCATCGCTAAGATCGCGGCCAAACTGGCCATCGGTTATAATCTGGATGAACTGGAAAACCAGATCACCAAGACCACTTCCGCATACTTTGAACCGGCGCTGGATTACGTGATCGTGAAAGTGCCGCGCTGGAACTTCGATAAATTCAAAGGCGCCAACGACACACTCGGACTGCAAATGAAAAGCGTGGGTGAAGTGATGGCCATCGGCCGCAGTTTCACCGAAGCGATCCAGAAAGCCTGTCAGAGTCTGGAGAATAACGCCGTGGGCCTCGGTTACTACGGCAAAAGCCTGATGCATGCGGAAGAACTGCTGGAATACATCAAGACCCCGAAGTGGGACCGCCTGTTCCGTATCAAGGATGCACTGATGGCGGGCATCTCCGTGGGCAGTATCTCCAAAGCGACCAATGGTATCGACCGCTGGTTCATCAACGAGATCCTGAAGATCGTGAACATTGAAAAAGAGATCGCGAAATACAATCTCGAGACCTTACCCATCGAATTGCTGCGCGAAGCCAAAGTGAATGGATTCGGTGACGAACAGATCGCACGCATCATCAAACACGATAACGAAGAAGACGTTTACAATAAAAGAGTAGCCGCTGGTATCAAACGCGTTTACAAAATGGTGGATACCTGCAGCGCGGAATTCGAAGCAAAGACCCCTTACTTCTATTCCACCTTCGAATCCGGTAATCACAACGAAAGCAAAGTATCCGACAAAAAGAAGATCATCGTACTCGGCAGCGGTCCCAACCGGATCGGTCAGGGAATCGAGTTCGACTATTGCTGTGTACACGGATTACTCGCTATCAAGGAAAGCGGTTATGAAGCCATCATGGTGAACTGCAATCCTGAGACGGTTTCCACGGATTTCGACATGGCCGACAAACTGTACTTCGAACCTGTATACTGGGAGCACCTGTGGGAGATCGTGGAACATGAGAAACCCGAAGGTGTGATCGTACAGCTGGGCGGACAGACCGCGCTGAAACTCGCCGGCCTGCTGCATGCGAAAGGCATTAAGATCATCGGTACTTCATTCGACAGTCTCGATATCGCGGAAGACCGCGGACGTTTCTCCGACCTGCTCAAGCAACTGGAGATCCCTTATCCGGATTACGGCACCGCCTACTCTGTTGATGACGCGATCGAAGTAGCGAATAAAGTAGGATATCCGGTGCTCGTTCGTCCTTCTTATGTACTGGGCGGACAAAGAATGCGGATCGTGATCAATGATGATGAAGTGGAAAAAGCGGTAGTAAGCCTGCTCAAACATATCCCCGGTAACAAGATCCTGATCGACCATTTCCTTGACCGTTGTCAGGAAGCGGAGATCGACGGCATCTTTGACGGCGACACCTTCCATGTGATGGGTGTGATGGAACACATCGAACCCGCGGGTATCCACTCCGGTGACTCCAACGCAGTACTGCCGGCATTCAACCTCTCTCCGTTGATCGTACATACGATGGAAGAATATGCGGAGAAGATCGCACGCAGTCTGGAGATCCGCGGTCTGATCAATATCCAGTTCGCGATCAAGGATGGTAAGGTGTTCGTGATCGAAGCCAATCCGCGCGCATCCCGCACCACGCCGTTCATCGCTAAGGCTTACCAGATCCCGTATCTGAATGTAGCCACCAAAGTGATGCTCGGTACCAATAAGCTGAAGGATTTCACATTCGAGAAAAAACTGAAAGGATTCGCCATCAAGGAGCCCGTATTCAGCTTCAATAAATTCCCAGGAGTGAACAAGGAGCTCGGCCCTGAAATGAAAAGTACCGGAGAAGCCATACGCTTCGTAAAAGACCTGCGTGATCCCTATTTCAGACAACTGTATAAGGACAGGAGCATGTACCTGAGTAAATAATAAACTCATTTAAGATATCAACAGCCGGCCTAGCCGGCTGTTTTTGTATGTACCTTACTGAAATGAAACACGAGATCACTTCCATCATAGAGAACTTTCAGGAGGTCATGCAGGGCAATCCCTGGTTCGGCCGTTCGGTATACGCCGTACTGGATGACGTCAACCCCGCCAATGCGCATAAAAAGACAAGAGGCGATGCACATACCATGGCGGAACTCCTGTATCATATGCTGACCTGGTCAGCGTTCACACTGGCAAGGCTGAATGGCGATAAGGATATGGACCTGGATACATCAGAGGAACTGGACTGGCGTGAGATCGATCCGGGTGAGCATACCTGGGAACAAGGCCTGGCGGATTATAAAAAAACATACCAGCTCATCATCGCTGCTTTGCAGAAAAAGGATGATAAGTTCCTGGATACGACCGTTGACTTCAGGAGTTATGATTTTCGCTTCCTGCTGAACGGCCTCGTGCAGCATAATATCTATCACCTCGGACAGATCTCCTATATCAGAACATTACAGGGATAAAAAAGACCGGACATAAAAAAAGCCGGACACTTCAATGAAATGTCCGGCTCATATATTCAGCGGGTTCATTTTTTAATCGTCATCTTCATCCTTTGTATCCTTCTTTTTGAAGAATGCCGCACGGCGGGGTGCGGGATAAGGCACATCCGATCCTTTGATACCATGCCACAGAACGATATTGAATTCCAGATCAGGGACCGCGTCCTCTTTGGTCAGATCGAACAGTTCAGAGCGGCGCTGCCATTCATTCATAGCGGTATTCCTGAGGTCGAGACTGATATTCGCCGGAACAGAAGTGAACGGCGCATGGACCGTTCCATCCTTCGTAAAGCTTCTCCACATGGGCTCAGCCGCTGCATCGAATTGACTCATTGGCGGAAGTCCGAGAATGAGTTCGATCGTACGCAGCATGGAAGTGGTGGAATACATCGTATGATCAACATAACCTGATTTCACCAGGCCTCCTGCCACATAAGCTGTTGTACGGTGCGCATCGATATGGTCCGCGCCGTTCTGCGCGTCATCTTCAATGATGAACACCACGCTCTCTTTCCAGATCGGGCTCTTGCTCAGGTACTCAACAAAAAGGCCTACGCCCCAGTCGTTATCCGCCACTTCCGCGAATGGGGTCGGCCTGCCCTTACGCAAACCTTCTGTATGGTCATTGATCATTCGCAGAGAATTGAACTGCGGCACAGCATTTACAGCAATGAGTGAATCAAATTCCTTTTTCCATTGATAGAAACGTGTAGTATCCCGAATTTCCTGATCCCAGCTGGTGTAATAAGGACAGAAATGATTTTGGAGTACCGGGATATTCGCCTTGTAGTCATCTGCGAACTCACCGTAAGTACGGTAACTGACACCGGCACGTTTGCAAAAATCCCAGATGAATCCGCCTTTGTTATTGGCCACCGCCCTTGTCCCTTCTGCATTGTAGCTGCCACCACGTCCACCGTAACTGGAAGGCCAGTTCTTTTCCAGAAAGTCGGTGGCATAACCACCCAGGCTCCAGTTATGTCCGTCGGCACTCACTTCACCATCGGCATAAAAATTATCCAGCAACACGAATTCACGGGCCAGTTTATGCTGATTAGGTGTGTATTTCTCTCCGAACAATACCAGTGAAGGATCCCCATTACCTTCTTTCATATCACCCAGCACCTGATCGTATGTGCGGTTCTCTTTCACGATATAGAACACATGTTTGATCGGGGATTGATCACCTATCTTCATCGGAATAGGATTGCCGGGTTCTCCTTTTGATAAGGTCTCACGCTCTTTGGTAAATGGGGTATTGGCATATACCTGCTGAGAATAGGCAGCGAGTTGTTTGGCATCAGGCTGATTGATGATGCTCATCGTGCCTTTGAACAGGCCTCCGATATACTGCACTTCGATCGGTTTGGATTTATCTCCTCCCTGATAGGTAACATCTTCCCTTTTACGAACAGGATTGGGGCCATAGGGGTTGGCCATGGAAGAAAATCCTTTCCCGTTCGCGACGAAGATCCTGTTCCCAACGACCTTCACATTCGTGGGGTACCAGCCAACGGGTATGAAACCCTTGCTGGTGCTGCTTCCGGGCTTACTTACATCAAACACCGCCAGGCAGTTATTGTCCGCATTGGCGATATACAGTGTTTTACCATCTCCACTCAGGGCCAGTCCGTTTGAAGTGGACCCCTGAGGAGCATCCGGATATAAAGCGGCGTTCAGTACTTCGATCACTTTAGCTTCTTTCACATCGATCACAGAAACGGAATTATCATTGGCATTGGCCACATACAGGATCGTTCCTTTTTTATTCAGACAAAGTTCGTTGGGGTTATCACCCACTTTCACTTCAGCAGCGAAGATCATGTTCTGTGTATTGAAAACGCGTACACGATCGCAACCCCAGCAACTGATATACAGGTTTTTTTTGTCGGGGGATAAAAGACAGGAATAGCCTTCTCCGCCAAGCGGATATTTTCCGCTTACTTTTTTTGCCTGAAGGTCGATCACATATAAAGAGTTATCCTCCTTCGTTACCACATACATCAGTTTACGTGCTTCATCCAGTTCAATACCTGCGGGTGAAATTTTTTCAGGCCATTTTTTTCCGAGTATGATACTGTCTTTCAGGATCAGTTTGCCGCTCTGCACAGCATATTGAAGGATCCAGTTATCGTGCCCGCCGGATGCATAGAGTGTTTTTGCATCGCCGGTGAATTTCAATCCGTACCAGGATTTGGGGATCTTCACTTCATCCAGCACCTTTTCCTTCACCACATCGATCAGCTGCAGCGTCTGCACACTCTGACCATTGTTCGTAACAGCCATCAGTTTTTGTGATGCAGATACCGCGATATTCAGCGGCAGGTCGCCTAAAGGCAGGGAACGCCCGGCTGGTGTAAGTTTCCAGCCATTGGGCAGCTGGGTGTTCTCATTGTTTTTACCGGGAACGACCTGTGCGGACAGCGTCAGCATGCAAAGCAGGCCGGCATGAATGGCGAGCAGTTTTTTCATAATGATTAAAGTTACGGCCATTCTGTTTATCCAACCTTCCGGTCGGGTTAAAAAACCATGACCATTCCGTATTAAAACAGTTGCAGCCTTTTACCCCTGCATTAGTTTACATCATGGCTGCAGCACAACTGCCCGCCTGGAAAAAGGCACCGGCACTGAGGTTATTCATACCGCTGATGGCAGGGATCATTTGCCAGAAAGAAACCGGATCAGCACCCTTTTACTGGCTGATCCTGCTGAGCCTGACCTTACTGATCAGTACCCTGTTTTACTTTTTTTCAACGTACAGCCGGTTCCGGTCGGGATGGTTCATAGGGGCTTGTATTCATTTGATGCTGATAGCGACAGGCGGGTTGCTGCTCACCCAGCATGACCTGCAATACCGAAAGCACGACTGGAATAAGATATACAACGAGGGTGATGGGCTGATCGTAACACTGGATGAGGCACCCCGCGAAAGAACGAATTCCTATGCAGCCACCGCATCCGTACAATATGTGATACAAGCTGAACTGAAAAAAGCAGTGGATGGGAGCCTGCTGCTTTATTTCCAAAAAGATTCAGCCGGAAGTGTTGCCGCACCCGGCCCCGTAAGGCCGGGTGGCGGCTCCTTCCTGCTTATTTCAAAAAAGGTTCAACTTATCCGGTCGTCCGGAAACCCGGGCGGATTCGATTTCGGGCAATACATGTACCGAAAGGGTTTTGTGCGACAGGTTTTCTTACAACCAACTGATTACATCGTCCTCCCAGCAGTGCAAAAGCAATTGATAACTGAATGGACCGGTCAGTTAAGAGAAAGCATCCTTCGCATTTTCAGAAGTACCATAAAAGTGGAAAAGGATCGCGGACTTGCAGAAGCTTTACTGATCGGATACAAAGATGAGCTGGACAAAGAACTGGTGCGCTCTTACAGCAATACCGGCGTTGTACATATCATCGCCATTTCCGGATTGCATCTCGGACTGATCTATGGATTGCTGGTCCTGTTGTGCAGGCCATTGCAAAAGATCAGATGGTTACGGGCCTTGCTGATCATTGCGGCTTTATGGGCATTCAGCATCCTCGCGGGCGCCCAACCTTCCGTGCTCCGGTCCGCACTGATGTTCAGCTGTATCGTGATCGGTGAATATCTCGACCGGAGAGGGACCGCGATCAACAGTCTTGTTTTTTCAGCCTTCCTCTTATTATGCATCAACCCCTGGTGGTTATGGGACGCGGGTTTTCAGCTTTCTTACGCGGCGGTGCTCAGCATCATGTTGTATCAGCGGCCCATTTACAATCTGCTTTATATCCGCAACAAACTGAGTGATTTCATCTGGCAGCTGAACTCCGTCACTCTTGCCGCACAATTACTGACCGTTCCGGTAACACTTTACTGGTTCCATCAGTTCCCGGTTTATTTCATGCTCACCAATCTGATCGCTGTGCCCTTATCAAGCCTTATTGTACTCACGGAAATCGTACTGATGGTTGTTTCCGGCATTCCGCTGCTGGCTGTCTGGACCGGTCAATTGATCGCTGGTATGATCCGGTTGATGAATACATGGATCATCAATATTGAGCGGATGCCCTTTTCATCCTGGACAGGATTACAGATCAGCTTTGCACAGTCCATTTTACTTTTTCTGACGATCATATTCCTTGCCGGCTGGTTGATGGAACGGCAGACGCGTCAGTTACAGGCCGCCCTGGTGGCGACCCTTCTGTTCTGTTCGATGCGGAGCTTCAGTTTCTTTCATGCACAGCAACAGCGAATGATCGTCGTCTATAATACGCCGGGGAAGCAAACGGCAGAAGTTATTCAGGGAAGGATGGCCCGTTATTATGGTGATGATCTTTCTGCGGACAGCTCCGGATCATGGAACAATGTATTGGTACCGGCCCATACGATGTTCCGGGTCCGGCAGTTTCTCACCCGTGAAACCGGAGGTAACAGCTTCGGTATAACCTGGAACGGAACCAGCAAGATCCTGATCCTGTCGCGCAAGAACGTTTTTCTCCCGGAAGTACCCGGAGTCATTCTCGTGGTGGCGGACGGAACCCTCTCAGGCAAAGGATTACAGCGGATCCAGGCACAATGTGAAGAAAAAGGTATTCGCTTCTACAGCGTGCGCGAACAAGGCGCTTTTGTGATGACCCTCCCATAACTTACCTTTGCCGCTCTTTCCGCCCTCTCCTGGCATGGCGGATGAATGGAACGAATTGCCTGCCTCCCAATCAAACCTTTTATGAACAAGAAGATACAGTCAGCACTCATTTCCGTTTTTTACAAAGATGGCCTCGAAAAGATCGTTGCGGAATTGCACCGCCTCGGCATCACGATCTATTCCACCGGCGGCACACAGCAGTTCATTGAAAAACTCGGCATCCCCGTTGTGCCGGTTGAACAACTGACCACCTACCCTTCCATCCTGGGCGGTCGTGTCAAAACATTACACCCTTCTGTTTTCGGAGGAATACTCGGCCGCAGGGCTGTTGCTACCGATCTGGAGGAAATGAAACAATACGGTATCCCAGAGATCGATCTTGTGATCGTGGACTTGTATCCGTTTGAAGAAACCGTTGCAAATACGACCGATGAAAAATCGATCATTGAAAAGATAGATATCGGCGGACCTTCCATGATCCGTGCGGCAGCGAAGAATTTTTCGGACCTCGTGGTCATCGCTGCTAAAAAAGATTACGCGGAACTGGAACAGTTACTACGCGATCAGAACGGAGACACCACACTGGAACAACGCCGCAGTTTTGCCGCACGCGCATTTGAAACGGTAGCGCATTATGATGTGGCGATCGCGAAATATTTCAACCCGCAGCCGGACCTTTATTTCCTGGAATCCGTTCCGGGTCCGCATTCCATGCGTTATGGCGAGAACCCGCATCAGTCGGGCGTTTTCTTCGGCAACAGCACGGAATTATTCGACCAGCTGAACGGCAAGGACCTTTCTTATAATAACCTGGTGGATGTGGATGCAGCCATGCAGCTCATCCGCGAATTCACGGATACTACTTTCGCCATCATCAAGCATACCAATGTTTGTGGTGTGGCACAGCGTGCGACCGTGAAGGAAAGCTGGGATGCTGCACTGGCCGGCGATCCCGAAAGCGCTTTCGGTGGTGTACTGGTTTGCAATGGCACACTGGATAAAGCGACAGCAGAAGCGATCAATGAGATCTTCTTCGAAGTGCTCATCGCGCCTGCATTCGATGAAGACGCGCTGACCGTTCTTCGTTCAAAAAAGAACCGCATCCTGCTTCAATTGAAAAAACAACCTTCTTCAAAGGTCCAATACAGATCCGTACTGAACGGAGTACTCATGCAGGGCATTGACGAAGGCAATTACAACGAATGGAAAGAAGCCGGTGGCCGCGAAACGACCGCTGCAGAAAAAGCGGATCTCACATTCGCCAACCTCGTCTGCAAGCATCTCAAATCGAATGCCATCGCACTCGTGAAGGATAAACAGCTGGTAGGTAAAGGTTGCGGTCAGACCAGCCGCATCGATTCACTCCGTCAGGCCGTAGAAAAAGCAAAGCAGTTCAAATTCGATCTGAACGGTGCGGTGATGGCCAGTGACGCATTCTTCCCCTTCAATGATTGTGTGCAACTGGGACATGAAGCCGGTATCCAGGCCTTCATACAGCCCGGTGGCTCGATCCGTGACAACGACTCGATCGCGTATTGTGCAAGCCATAACCTGGCCATGGTGATCACAGGGAGAAGACATTTCAAACATTAATGCCGCGATTCGACATATATAAGACCTTATCCCAGACCGGCGAAACGCTCAAACAGTTGTCCGCATTCAATCCCCTGACCATTCACAGGAAAGGGGCCCGGACAAAAGCTGTTTTCGCGCTTGCATTGGTTTGTTTTCTGTGGGGCACCACCTGGCTCGCTTCACATGAAGGCGTGCAGCATATGCCCGCGCTGCAAATGGCAGGCATCCGGCAAACTATCGCGGGAATACTCTATGTAGGTTTCTTCCTGATCAAAGGTTACAAACTTCCGAAAGGCAGGGAATGGTACCCGATCCTGATCCTGAGTTTCCTGAATTTCCTGTTGAGCAATGGCCTCAGTACCTGGGGTGTGAAATTCATTTCATCCGGACTCGGCGCCATCATCGGCGCGATCTTCCCGTTGTGGCTGGTCGTGATCGGGCTATTCACTTCCAAAGAAAAGGTACCGGGCAAAGCATTGATCGGTCTGTTACTTGGGTTTGGCGGTGTATGTGTGATCTTCTATGAACACATGAAGGATTTCCTGAACCCGGATTTCATTTTTGGTATCGTGCTTTCCGTCATCGCCACCTGGACCTGGGCTTTCGGTACCCTTTATACCAAACAACAGGCCGCGCATTTCAATCCTTATTTCAGTCTGGGTTTGCAGATGCTGATCTCCGGCATCACCCTGATCGGTCTTACCGAGGCTACGGGTAATACGATCCCGTTGTCAGCTATCCCATGGGAGTCATGGAGTGCGATCGGGTACTTGGTTTTCTTCGGTTCCGTCATCGCATTCGTTTCCTATATCTACGCGTTGCAGAATCTGCCGATGGAGCAGGTTTCCTTGTACGCTTACTTCAATCCGATCGTGGCTGTGGTTTCGGGGTGGGTGGTGTTCAATGAAAGACTGACCTTCTTCATTACACTGGGCATCAGTATCACTTTACTGGGGGTGCGCCTGGTCAATCAGGCTTTTAAAGTATTACCAGCACCGGAACAGCCGGAAACAGAAGGGATGTGATCAGTCGCGCCCGCGGATGAAAGCTTCATACACCTCCCGCCAGCCCGCATAAACATGAAAAGTACCCAGGAAGGTATTGTGCCAGATGCAGCTGAATTCACCGTTCACTTTTTTTACGCTGGCTTCATAATGGCGCATTTCATGCAACGCATCCACCGCGGTGATCTTCTGCTCAAAAAAAGCATTCGCTTCCATGAAACAATAAGGTCTCAGTAACAGGGAAGTTGTTTCATCGCGGGAAAGATCGTACCAGAAAAATGGCGTTGTCACCGATGCGCGGAAACCATTTACGGCACCGTATCCCATCGAATGATCTTCCTGTATCCCGGCTTCAATGAGATGACGGAATGTGTCCGGCAAATTGAAACGGATGAAATGCTGCCGTGACAATACAGGTTTTGTTCCAGTGATCTTTTCTAACGTTTGCATTTCAGCTGCGAACAATGCAGGATCATCACCGGTTTGCCAGGAAGGATGGATACCGGTTTCATAGCGGGCCGCATGTTTTCTGATGATCTCCTGCAATGCAGGCTGATCCGGCAGGATGTTGCGGTCATATTTACTGGTCTTTGATGGTAACAGGAAAAAATAACGGGGATGAAGATCATATTTGCTGTGCAGTTCATCCATCCATGCATAACTGTCGAACGGATCATCCATCTTCCCTTCCAGCACCGCGCTGCGGTCGAGTCTGTCCCTGAGATCCCCGCGCAGCCAGGCTTTCAGCCTTGCTCCATTGGTGCGGATCCAGCCCTTGTGCTTATAGGCAAAGGCTTCATCAATATCGTAAGTGGGTAAAAAAGAATAGTGCAGCGGACAAGGCTGAAAAGCCGGGAATTTTTGCAGCACTAATGTACGCAGGTCAAGTATCCAGTGATTCACCAATGGTATATCCAGGAAATTTTCCCGGAATGCCAGCGACTGCTCATGCGCAAAGCGGCCATACATGTCCTTGCTGTGCGGCAGATATTCTTCATAGCGGCTCAGCAAATAAAATGAAGCAGCGAAAATATCGAAAGGGATATGGCCGTTCGTCCGGAAAAATGCCGGCCGGCTATTCCATGTAAAACATGACGTATCCTGAACACGGACCGAATCTTCAAATAATAAGGAATGGGGAATGATCTGCAATTCGTCATCACTGATCTTTTCTTCGCTGTAGTTGATGCGGGGTGTTGCCGCATTCCTGAAAGCATCTTTATCATGCACCAGCACCAACGGCTCACCGGTGATCAGCCTGCCGGCGAATGCGGCTATGTATTCCAGCCGCGGACTGCTACGATGCGTATAAAGGATCAATGCTGATCTGTTTTAGGATTTGCCTTTCTTCTCCTGCCATTGCTGGTTGAAAGATTTGGCAGGGAAATTCATTTCACCGCGGTGCTCCTTCCATCCTTTCAGCACACTGTTCACCACCCAGTTCTTCACCCTGCCTCCCGCGCTGTTCATCCAGAAGCGGTGCAGCATACCTTGTTTCCAGGCTTTCCAGCCCATTTTCTCCGCAAAACTGCCATAACCCTCTTCAACGGATTCGTGGCGGTTCTCCAGTAACAATTCATGCAGATTGATCTTAACGGCACATACTTCCGTACAGTTCCCGCAAAGAGATGATGCATAACTGAGGTGCTTGTAATCATCCATTCCCTTCAGGTGCGGCGTCAGCACAGACCCGATCGGACCACTGTAAGTAACGCCATACGCGTGACCACCGATATTCTTATAGACAGGACATGCATTCAGACAAGCACCACAACGAATGCAGTACAGGCTTTCACGCATTTTAGGATTGGAAAGGATATTCGTGCGGCCGTTATCCAGCAGGATGACATACATATCTTCCGGACCATCCGTTTCACCGGGTTGTCGCGGACCCGTAACGATGGTGTTGTAAACCGTGATACGTTGCCCCGTTCCGAATGTGGAAAGCAAGGGCCAGAAAAGACCCAGGTCCGTCATGGATGGGATCACTTTTTCGATGCCCACGATGACGATATGTGTTTTGGGCCAGGCACAACTGAGCCTCGCATTACCTTCATTCTCTGTAACGGCGATGCCACCGATATCGGAGACGATGAAATTAGCACCTGTCACGCCGATCTCCGCCTGTACATATTTCTCGCGCAGTTTCACACGGGCAACAAGGGTCAGTTGCTCGGGTGTCAGATGCGGATCCGTTCCCAGTTTGTTCGCGAATAATTTGGCCACATCCTCTTTGCTTTTATGCATAGCGGGTGTAACGATATGATAGGGTGGTTCACCATCCAGTTGCTGGATATATTCGCCCAGATCGGTCTCCACGCTTTCGATGCCGTTCTTTTCGAGAAAATCATTGAGATGGATCTCTTCCGTCACCATGCTCTTGCTCTTCACCAGTGTTTTGCATTGCTTTTCGTCACAGATCTTTTTAATGGCATCCAGCGCCTGTGCGGCATCTTCCGCCCAAATGACCTTTACGCCGCGTTTGGTGATCGCCGCTTCAAAATTCTCCAGCTGGCGGTCTAAGGTGCTGATGGCCTTCCACTTCAGGTTCTTTGCTTTTTCCCGCGCCAGATGAATATCGCTGAACTGCTGTTTGCCCTGAGGCACTACAGCATTGTATTTGCCGATGTTGAAATTGATCTTACGCCGGTGTTCCCGGTCGGCAGCCTTGATGGTGCCCCTGGCGATGAAATCTGCTGCGGTATCTTTCACGTTGGTAAGGTTTATACTTTTTTGGATGCCTGTTGCATGGAAGCTACTTTGACCAGTGCATTATAAAATCCTTCTCCGTACTTACGTACCAGTGGTTCTTTCAGGAATTCATACACCGGTACTTCCAGTTTCTTCCCGAGTGAGCAGGCCGGATTGCACATCGGCTGACGCGCTTCATAATTCATGCGCTCATAATCTCCGTACTTTCCTTTCTTGGCGATGATCGGGAACAGATGACAACTGATCGGTTTTTTCCACGGAATGACACCGTCATAATAAGCCTGTTCAAAAGCACATTTGATGATCCCTTTTTCATCCCGGAATCCGTATACACAGATCTCATTGTCGTTACCCAGCGTAGGTGTTACCCAGCCGAATTCTTTATGATAAACGTACTTCCCTTTCCGTTCCACTTCTTCGATCGATGCTTTACCGAGGTAGGGCTTGATCTTCTCATACATTTCAAGTACCGTGTCCAGTTCCGATTCCTCCAGCGGCGCACCGGCATCACCTTCCTCACAGCAGCCGCCTTTGCAGCGTGAAAGATCGCAGACGAACTGCTTTTTCACGACATCATCACTGATCAGTATGTTATCTATTACGATCACAGTTGGTTTTTTGCAAATGTACGGACTGTATCAATCCTGACCCGTTTTTGGACGCCTGAACAATTTGTTGCGGATATGATGCCCGGCCGCTGTAAGCCGGTTATGGGAGGTCAGATAATGGATCACCTTCTCCTCCAGCCAGTGATGCAGCGGCACCAGGAATGCCGCAAGACCGATCATGAAGGCAAGGTCCTTCCAGGGCTCCCCTTCCGTGATCGCATGGATATTCTTCTTGAAGATCAGAAATATGAATTCAAAGAACATCAGGAAAGCGAAGAAACCGATGAGTTTGATGGTATTGGCCGAGACCTTGAACATGCCGAATATGATGAGCATGATGAAAAGAGAGATAATGCCCAATGTGATGGCCATATACTGGATGTTGTTCTTCCTGCGCACCCTTTCCTCTTCTTCTTTCTCCGCTTTCTCCAGCCGTTGCTGTTCATCCGCAGCTTCCACCTGTGCCACATCCTTTTCTTTGCTGATCTTCTGAAGACTGTCCTTGTACTGATAATGCATGGAAGAATAGAAATTGGCGGATTTATAATCCCCTGCTTCAAGATAAAGCGTATCCAGTACTTTACTGATATTGATCACTGATTCCATGGAACCGACATTCATAGCCAGCTGATTCGCACTCAGCAGGTATTTGATCGCTGAGTCGGATTTTGCGGTCTTGCGGAAATAATCCGCATATTGATAATGGAAACTGAGTTTATTGACACTGCCTGCCGATTGCTCAAAGAATGGCGCAGCGATACTAAAATACTTTTGCGCGGAATCGAATTGATTCAGTCCGGTGTACACCACGGCATAAGCCTGATCGATCGCCTTTGTGTACCCGAAGATATTCAGGTACTTCTTCAGTGCCGCACCCTCCGCAGAGTTCAGGTATTGCAATGCGCGTGCGGGCTGGTCCATCTGCAGATAGAGATTCAGTAATCCGATATAACCCGGCACTTTCAGTGTTGAGAATTTCAGGGAATCCGCGACACGGATCGATCTTTCGTAATAATAGATCGCCATATCATAGTTCTTCTTCATGCTGTACAACTGACCAATGCCATTGAGATCGATGGCCCGCTGATAAGGAATATTCTTTTCCTGGATCTCATCCAGTTTCCTGAACGCGAGCGTAGCGTAATCAATGGCTTTATCATACGCATCGATATTGGCATAAAAACCCGAAAGACTGCTGTAGCATTTCTTCTCCAGTTTGGCCTCATGCATATCTTCCGCCAGCTGCAACGCATTCAGGTAATGCCGGAGCGCGACGATCTTCTCATTCCTTGCGAGGTATACATCGCCATAACTGATGTGCGACAGGCATTTCAGGCTGTCGTTCTTCCCGAGTGAAATGATACTGAAAGCCTCATGCGCGAACTGCAGCGCCTTATCCGTATCCGGAATGGTCAGATACAAAGTGGATAAGGACATCTGCGCCTGACCGATCTCTTCATCCATTTTATTCTCTTTCGCGGAGGCAAGGGCCTTGTTCATGTATTCAAATGCACGGTCCCGGTATGACTTCTGCGTATTGAAAAAACTGCAACGCACACCATTCTCCAGATAGGAACGGAAGATCATCTTCCGGTCGCGCGATTCCTCCGCGATCCGGACCATTTCCTTACCCAGACTGTCAGCAACGGCCGGATTCACATTCATCATGAGTCTTGAAAGGTCTTTCAGTACCGTGAATTTCTCATCCGTGGTTTTAACGGTTAGCAATTTCTTTTTCAGGGAATCCGCAACAGCGGCATCCTGAGCATGCATCAAAAAAGAAGAGAGCAATAAGAACAAGAAGAGCGTAAATATGCGCATAGTCATGATTGATATCCGAAATATAGCTAATATTTGATTGCGTCAGGAGATCCGGCGCACATGCGGGTTGTGGTGTTATCGCCAGTGCAGGGTGTTGATCAGGTGCAGCATGTCCTTTTTCAGGAAATCATTCACGATGCCCAGTGAATCGGCATTAGGGGTGGCATCAAAATAAAGCGCGCCTCTGAGAAAATGTTTAACGGAATCCGTCAGGAAAAACTGGTTGGCAGTGGCGGTGTTACCGGCCAGATTGAAATAAATACCCTCGGCATTATTGGGCGTTTTCAGCATACTGGTACTGATACCCGTTGAAACATCCGCATGTTGCTTGTAAGCCATTTTGAATGCGTCATTCACCAGTGTATCCATGTTATCGCGGGAATGGATATCCTTATAACTGATATAGATCCTGCCGCCAAAGCGGGGGATCTCGATATTGACCCACCAGTCGCCCGCTTTATCTTCAAAAAAAGTGGAGTCCTTGACCACTGAAGCATATACCGGATACTCAAAAGTATAGGGATAGCCGGGTTGATCAAAGACCTGGTATTTCTTTTCAGGAAAATCGATATGCGCATAACCGCGTTGTTTGCCCGCAGTGTAATTGCTGTTACAGCTGAACAGGATCGCTGCCGAAAGAACGAGTAAGGGAATTAAGGGTCGCATCAGTTTCAGGTTGTTTGTTCACCTCCGGGTGGAAGTATGGTCACTTTCACCAGTTGGATCCGGTTATGGCTTGCCTGCATCACAGTGAATCTGAAATCGCCGGCCAGCAGCTCGGCATTGACGGCGGGAAATTTTCCGGCCAGTTCCAGTACCAGTCCGGCAAGTGATTCACTCTCCCCCTGCACCGCGCTGAATGTATCAATGGGAAGGCTCATCGTCTTGCACAGATCATGGATCATCGTCTTGCCTTCAAAGATATAATTATTGTCATCCAGTTTCCGGTTACCGCTTTCCTCATCATCGAACTCATCTTTGATCTCACCGATCACTTCTTCCAGGATATCTTCCATCGTTACGATACCACTGGTACCGCCAAATTCATCCACCACAACGGCGAAGTGAATGCGCTTGACCTGGAAATCACGCAACAGGTCCTCGATCAGTTTATTCTCCGGAACGAAATAGGGCTGACGCATGAGTGCATGCCAGTCAAAGTCCTCTTTCTCCTGCAGATAGGGGATCAGGTCCTTGGTATTGATCAGTCCGGACACTTCATCCAGACTTCCCTTGTACACCGGAAGTCTTGAGTAATGCAGTTCTTCCACCCGGCGGATCAGTTGACCGAATGTAGAATTGTATTCCACGCCACTCACATCCAGCCGGCTCCGCATGATCTGCTTCACGGATATGTTGCCGAACTTGACGATCCCTTTCATGATATTCTTTTCTTCGGGCGAGGCTTCTTCATCCGTCTTGACATCGATCGCTTCATCCAGCTCCCGGATGCTGAGTGCGTCAGAGCGGTCGGCACCGAGTTTACTGCCGATACCATCTGCCACCGCAACCAGCCAGCGGCTTACGCGACGCAGGATCAGGTGCAGGCCTTCCAGTAAAAAAGAGGAACCATATGCGAAGCGAAGATTGTTCTGTGTGGCCCATACTTTCGGCAACACTTCACCCGCGAACACGAGTACGAACGCGATCACCAGGACCTTTGAGATCATCTCCAGGAACAAAGGGATCTTTTCGAACGCGATGAACTGATCGAACAGGAAATTGGAAAGAATGATGATACAAATGTTCACGAAAGTACCGGCGATCAGTAAGGATGCATATACTTCCTTGGGTTCTTCCAGCAACTCAATGATCCTGCGTGCGGAAGGATGCTGTTTGGTCTTCAGCATATTGATGTCCTTATTCTCCAGCGAGAAAAGCGCCACCTCACCTCCGGAAATAGTGAACGTGATCAGGAGCAGTATTAGCAAAGTGATCACCAGGAACGTGGTGCTTTGCGTGGTAACGCCTAACAGGAATAAGGAAGGGTGATGAAAAATATTATCCAATGCCGGTAGAATATCCAATTCCAAGGTTTTTTGCTGGTTTTCTGACTGTCCGGCTTTTCACCCGGCAGGCAGCAAGAACGGCCATCTGAAACAGCCTGCTGCAAGTGCAAATTTATCAATAAAAAAATGAATGCTTAGAAGGGAAGGTTTTCGGAGGGATCTCCTGCTGGCGGTTCACTTCCGCCCATCCCGGGTATCCCGCCCTGATCCGTGCTGCTGTTTCCGGGCGCTTCTATTTTTTTGTCGAGCATGATCAGATTGTCACCCACCACTTCGGTCGCGAATTTGCGGTTCCCGTCCTTGTCTTCCCAACTACGGGTCCTTAAACGGCCTTCAATATAAACGAGGCTGCTTTTATGAAGATATTTCTGAGCCAGTTCGGCGAGTCCGCGCCAAAGCACGACCGTATGCCATTCCGTTTGGGAAACCAATTTCCCGGTCCGGTCTTTGAACGTTTCAGTTGTGGCAAGGGGAAATTTCGCGACGGCAATATTGCCCTCCAGCGTTTGCACTTCCGGGTCTTTGCCCAGATTTCCGATCAGCATTACACGGTTTACGCCTCTCATATTTTATAATTTGGATCCCGGTCAGAGCCGGAACAGGTTATAAATCACCGAAGGCTACTAATGCTTAATCAATTTACGGAATTCCCGCGTGGAGCGGAAATAAATCACGTTAGTTCTTAATATGACGAAATCACCGCTCAGCTTATCTTCCGCTGTATGAAAGTTTTAAGGGAACGGGGGAATGCATACTTGCCAAGTCCGGAAACAGGGACCCATTCCCAATCCCTGAAAAATGACGGTTTCGCATTCAGGTCGATGATAAGGAACTGACCATGGATCCGCTGATGGGTCAGTTGCTGTTCAAAATCCGAAATGTCTTTCACGATGATCTTTCCGGTTCCGGTGAACCACTTCTTTTCTTTTGCAAGCTTCAGCATTTCATCGGCAGACAAATGCCTATCGCTTTCAATGAGCGGGAACTCATACAGGTCGCGCCAGATGTCCTTTGATGTACGCTGCCGGATCACTATGGTGTTTTTGGACCGGATCACCAGATAACTGAACCATCTTTTTTTAACGGTCAGCTTCTTTTGCTTCACCGGCAGATCCGCCACCCTTGCGGTTTTCAGGGCAATACATTCTTTTTTGAAAATACATTGCGTACACAAAGGCGTTACGGGTTTACATACCACAGCGCCAAAATCCATGATGGCCTGGTTGTACATTCCGGCATGCCGGGGATCGATCAGTTGCTGTGCCAGCGCACCGAATTGCTTTTTACCTTCTGTACTGTCTGACGCTGTACTGATACCGAATATTCTGGAGAGCACTCTGTATACATTGCCATCAACAACAGCATAGGGAAGTCCGAATGCGAATGAACTGATCGCTGCAGCGGTATAGGGTCCTACCCCTTTTAACTGCCCGATCGCATCATACGTTTCAGGGAATTTACCCTTGTATTCCTTAGCAATGAATCTTGCGGTATGGATCAGATTCCGGCAGCGGCTGTAATACCCCAGCCCTTCCCAGTATTTGAAAACAAGCTGGTCGTCAGCGGCAGCGAGATCTTTTATGGTCGGAAAGGCGGCAATAAAACGTTCGAAATAGGCCCACCCCTGTTCTACACGGGTTTGTTGCAGGATGATCTCACTCAGCCAGATCTTATAAGGGTCTTTTTCCCCCTTCCAGGGCATTTGCCGGTCATTTTTTTCCCGGTGCCATTTCAGGAGCCTGGCAGTAAAGGTTTTGCCCGGGATGAGATCGGTTTTTTTATGCATTTTCAGCAGATCGGGGGTTAAAGGGGGTAAAGTTCCGAGAATTTCGGGGTATGCCCTTTCGTAAATTTCAAAAAAATTATGCCTATTGGGTTGACAATCATATTATTTTATCATAAATTAGTCCCGAAAACATACGTTTAACGTATATAAAAACCTGCAATCATGAGAAAAGCCGACCTGGTAAACCAGATTTCAGAAAAAACAGGAATTCCCAAGGTAGATGTCCTTGTAACTCTTGAAACTATGTTCAAGGAAGTAAAAGACACACTTGCCGGAGGTGAAAATATTTACATCCGCGGCTTCGGTTCTTTCATCACGAAAAAACGTGCAGCTAAGATCGGACGCAACATCAAGAAAAACATCGCGGTACATATTCCCGAACATTATATTCCTGCCTTCAAACCTGCAAAGGAATTCGTGGCAGAAGTGAAAAAACTCGTAGAACCTAAGCCAGACAACGGTCCTGGCGAAGACGCATAATATTTTTCACGGCTTTCACTTCTTTTTATTCACTTCATTTGATGTGTTTACGGTAACTTCGCATTCCCGGTGACCGAACCCGGGAGTAAATTTTTTTTGTGAAAAAAGCGCAATGGATCACTGCCGTAACCGGGCTCATCGCAGTAGTATTGATTTATGCTTTCGGACCTACCGTTCCGAAGCATAAAGATGTGCAACCAGTTACGCAAATGGCTGGTATGCAGCAGCAAGCGGTCAGCACAGATACGATCCTTTACTACGCCAAAATGCAGGTCAAACCGGAACAGGTGATCTGGCTCAACACCCTGGAAAATTCCATCTCCAGAGGTGATGTCCGGGACCAGAAACTGAAGGTTTTGCATCAATTAGCCCATTTTTGGTCGGATTCAGCCTCCATTTTCGAGCCTTACGCCTGGTATGAGGCCGAAGCATCCAGATTGGAAAATTCAGAAAAAAGCCTCACCTTTGCAGCCCGCTTATTTTTAGACAACCTGCAGAACGACGATGACGGGTCCAGAAGGAAATGGAAAGCTTTGCAGGCTAAAGATTTGTTTGAAAGGTCTTTGACGATAAATCCGGATAACGATTCAGCTAAGATCGGACTCGGCGCCTGTTACCTCTTCGGTAATATTTCCGCCACCCCGATGGAAGGCATCCTGAAGATCAGGGAAGTAGCAGCCAAGGATAGTACCAACAGCTACGCTCAGATCATGCTGGCGAAAGGATCACTGATCTCCGGACAATATGATAAAGCGATCCCCCGCCTTGAAACGGTGGCCCGCCTTGAACCCGAGAACGCTGAAGCTGTGCTGATGCTGGCCGATATCAACGAACGGCTCGGCAACAAAGCGGTAGCGGTTAGCTGGTACGAAAAAAGTCTCCGGTTGGTCAAACAGCCCGAAGCACTGGCAGAGATCAGGAAAAGGATCGAAGCCCTGAAGAAATAGAAGTTGAATAAACTTATTTATAAACACGACTAAAAAAATATTTGAGTATGCCTTGTGGTAAAAAAAGGAAGCGTCATAAAATTGCGACGCACAAGCGTAAAAAAAGACTGAGAAAGAACCGTCATAAAAAGAGGAATAAATAATCCCTTTTATGCCTGATGATATTGGTCTGCCTTGCCGGCGGACCAATATCCAGTTTACCGGTTGTTTGCCCGTAACCATGCACCCCACCAATCTGCTGCACCATCATCCTTGTCCGCGCATTCAGTAAGGGCACGCCGATCACCGGTTTTTACAGCAAATAAGGCGAACCAGGTATGTAAGTTGTTCTGATGAACAAAGAACTCATTATTAATTCTGCTCCCCAGGGCGTTGAGATCGCACTGCTGGAGGACAAGAAGCTGGTGGAACTGCATAACGAAAAAACGGATGCACGTTTCGCTGTGGGAGACTTATATCTGGGCAAGGTCAAGAAACTCATACCCGGTCTTAATGCAGCATTCGTGGATGTAGGTTTTGAAAAGGATGCATTCCTTCACTACACCGACCTGAGTCCCTACGCAAAATCTCTTCTCAAGTTCACCAACCTCAGCATTAACGATAAAGGCGAGCAACTGCTCGATTTTGGTAAGTTCACGATCGAGCCGGAGATCATCAAGACCGGTAAGATCAATGAAGTGCTGGGAGGGAAGCCGAATATTCTCGTTCAGATCCTGAAAGAGCCGATCGCAGCCAAAGGCCCGCGCCTGAGCTGTGAGATCTCTTTACCTGGTCGTTTCGTCGTCCTCACTCCTTTTAACGATATCGTGGCCGTATCCAGGAAGATCCACTCCTCTGAGGAAAGGAAACGCCTCCAGAAGATCGTAGAGGCCATTAAATCGAAGAATTTCGGAGTGATCGTACGGACAGCAGCGGAAGGAAAGAACACCGCAGAACTGCACGAGGACCTCTCTGCGCTCGTTGAAATGTGGAAGTCGATCCAGCGCAACCTGAAAGGCGCGGTTCCCCCTGCAAAGATCCTGAGCGAGCAGACCAAGACGACCAGCATCCTGCGCGACCTGCTCAATGAAGATTTCAATAAGATCGTGGTCAACGACCGTACGATCTTCACCGATACCAAGAATTATATCCAGCGTATCGCCCCTGAAAAGGCCGATATCGTTTCATTCTATCAGAATGGTTCCACCATTTTTGATTCGTATGGCATCACCAAACAGGTGAAATCATCTTTCGGAAAAACGGTAAACCTCAATTCCGGCGCCTACCTGATCATTGAACACACGGAAGCCCTGCACGTCATTGATGTGAACAGTGGTTACAAGAGTGTGGGCAATAACCAGGAACAGAACGCACTGGAGACCAACCTGGAGGCCGCTGAAGAGATCGCACGCCAGTTAAGGCTGCGTGACCTCGGTGGAATCATCGTTGTCGATTTCATTGATATGAAAGTTCCCGACAACAAACGCCGCCTGGTTGAAAAGATGGAAGAGTATATGGCTCCGGACCGAGCGAAACATGCGGTACTGCCGATCTCCAAATTCGGGCTGATGCAGATCACCCGTCAGCGGATGAAACCGGAAATGAACATCAACACACAGGAAGCCTGTCCGAGTTGTAATGGTACCGGCAAGATCTCCTCTACCCTGTTGCTGGAAGATGAAATTGAAAAGAACCTCAGTTACCTCATCACACATAAACACACCGGTCTCACACTGGTCGTGAATCCTATCATGCATGCCTATCTGACGAAAGGCTGGCCCTGGAGTACCAAGATGGCCAAATGGAAGAAAAAATTCGGACAGAGGACCAAGGTAGTGGCTGACACCAACTATCACCTGACCGAATACAAATTCTTCGATCAGCACGAGGAAGAGATCAAACTTTAGAAAGGTCTTACAAGCGAATTGTAGTAATCAAAGAGTCCGGACAGCATGCCGTTACTCTTGTAATTCATTTTCCTTGTCTTGAGCCAGGCTTCCACTTCCGCCTGTTTATCGCCCATGAGTGAGAGGATATAATCCTTATCCCGCTTCAGTTTCACGATCACACCATCACGTAATGTGTACATTTCACTGCGCTCCTTGAACAGGTGACGGATCTCACCCGACATCGAGTTCTTTTCTTCCACGAATTCCTTTTTGGTATAGAGCAGTAATTGCAGGCGTCCGTCAGACAATACCTGATAGAACTGATATGCATCCTGCTGGTCCACCGGCGGACAGCCGGTTATGAACCGGTAATGCAATAAGCCGGTCACAGAATCCATCATATCCACTTTAAGTACCAGGCCGCTCTGGGCCACGATCTCATTGCCGCCACCGTTGATCAGGTGCAGTTCATGATTCATCAGGTCAAGCCTGACTCTGACGTGCTGGTAAGTCGCGCCTTTATTCAGTAACAGATCTGCATAACTGAGATCATCTGAAAAGAAAGGGGATCCTTCCGCATCCGGGTATAAGGTCTGATAAGGACGTCCGTTAAAATCAGTGGTCTTGATATCATTCGCGTATCGGTTCGCCAGTGCGGGCGTAACAGGCGTAGAGAAATCCTTTGGGCGCGTACCTGTCTGTGCGCGCAAATTGAATTGCAGCAGTGTCATGAATACCAGCGACGTCAATACACTTTTCATTTTCATGGTCATTGAAATTACTGAATAAGGAACAAATAAAAAACCCCCGACTGTAAACGCCGGGGGTTTTTCTATCCGAAAAAAAGTGAATTATTGTTTCGGGTTTTTCACTGGTGCAGAACCTGCAGCAGGGGGATTGTAAGCCAGCTCATTGTCCGGAACATCCCAATAGTCGAGGTAACCATAATCGATGGTAGCGTTGGTGTTAACGACACCAGCGTTGCTTACCACTACGCAGCCTGTACGGCCACCACCGGAAGCAACGGGTTCGCTTATTTTCCAACGGCGTGCATCGTAGAAGGACAGACCGCGGAATGCGAGGGCGATCCTTCTTTCACGGCGCAGTTCTTCCAGCGCAGGAGCCTGCGTGGTAACCACACCCTGAACGGCCGCGAGGCCGGCACCAAGATAGTTACGTACTGCATCGATAATTCCCATTGCAGTAGAGATGGACGCACCGCTGAAACTGTTGGCATACATGGTAGCCTCAGCTTTCATCAGTTCGTTCTCTTCATACGTTGTTACAAGGGGAAGTTCAAATGCACCGGAAGCAGTGTTGGCGTAGATATATGCGCCAGCAACAGCATTACCGCCATTGTACAGTGTGAAACGGGTATTGAAGGCATTACCACGGTCAGTGTTACCGATCCAGGTAGTTCCTTGTTTGACGTTCTGTGTATAGCGTTTGTCACCAGCTTTGAAATCCTGTACCCAGCGTTCGCTCAGTTTGTAACCACCACCACCGGGAGCAGAGCTCTGGATCTTGGCGGCAACATAGCTGTTGGAAGAAGGCAGGAAATCACCTGTAGGAGTAGTACGACCTGTGAAGATGTTATCTCCCTGACCCAGACCGTTATTGGTCAATGTCAGGATCGCACTCCAGTCAGCACCGGTCATAGCGCTGGTGGTTTTATTCACCAGGATATTGCGAGCTTTCAGGGTATTGATCGTGCGGATCCAGCTTGCAGTTGTGGGAGGCGCACCTTTACCAACCTGGCAGAAAGAGGGGATCAGTTTACCGATGATCGCATCATAATCAGCAGCGCTGGTAGCCTGACCGAGGTCAGCGATCGCAGCATCGAGCTGAGCAGTTGCTTCTGTGATCAACGCTTCTTTGCTCACATAGTTCGGATTGGTAGCGCTGGCGGTATTGTTGATGATACCAGCGTAGTAAATGGAACCGAGGTGAGAATAAGCGAATCCTTTCCAGAAATGCGCCCATGCTTTCAGGGTAGCTACTTTGGTAGCAGTGTTACCGGTGAAAGTCACAGAAGGAACAATGTCCAGGATCGTGTTACAAGCGGAGATCATATTGTACATATAACCCCACTCATAATAGATGAAGTTGGAACCCTGCTGATCGTTCTGGTTCACAGTACGCAGGAAGGTCGTCCATTTGTTCGGGTTATTCGGGTTTACAACAGAAGAACCGTTATCAAATGTTACTTTATCCGGGCAACCGATCTGGTTGAGGAATGAGTTGGCAGCTTCAGCGCCGATCACATCACCCAGCAGTTCGTGGAAACCCATGGCACCGGACCAGAACAGTCCGAATACACCATCACCGTATTTGAGGTCTTTGAACCCGTTCACGTAGATACCACCTGTTGCCAGGGACGTGATACCGGACTCGGTCGTCGATGCGGCCGGGGTCGGTTCGTTGGGGTTCTTAACATCCAGCTGCTTTTTACAGCCTGCGAACAGCACAGCGGATGCAGAAGCTATTAAAAATATTTTTTTCATAATCAATTTTTTAAAGAATTAGAATCCAAGGTTAAGTCCGATCTGGAAGGATTTGATGTTGGGGATGGAGTTGTGATCCACACCACGGTCCCATGCTGAGTTCAGCGCACCTGAGCTGATCTCGGGATCCATACCAGTGTACTTAGTGAGGGTTACGATATTACGACCAGTGAACACCAGCTGCGCTTTGCGGATGCCGGGCACTTTGATGAATTTAGCCAGATCGAAAGCTGCGGAAAGGTTACGCAGACGACCGAAGCTTGCATTCTCATAGAAGTAATTCTTCGTACCGTTACGGGAAACCTGAGCGTATACACCGCGGTAGAATGCGGTCCATGCACCTTTAGATCCTGCAACATCGATTGAATTGTCATAATCACCGGAGATACCATCACGATACATCCACTCTTTTGTTTGGTTGTACAGGTGGCTGCCGGAAACCCAATCCCACTGCATAGAGAAGTTGATCCATCCGTCGAAAGTTAATTCGTTGATGAAAGATGCGTTGAATTTAGGGTTGGGGTCGCCAAAGCTGTACTGGTTCGGAGAAACATAAGGCTGTTTGTAGTTGGGCAGCGCGGGGTTGGAGTAAACCACCCAGCCATTGCTTGCTACAGTGAAGTTAGCCTGATCAGCTTTTGCGATGAAAGGCTGACCTGTTTTCGGATCCACCTGATCAACTGAATGCAGCATCAGGTAACCGAACAGCTGACCGATCTTCTTGCCTGCTTCCAGCACATAGCCTGAGCTACCTGCGTTAGACAGCACAACGATCGGTTTGTCTTTCACGAAAGAGATCTCAGAAGACTGATGACCTACGTTCATTGTGAAGTTCCAGTTCAGTTTTTTGGAAGTATATGCAGCGATGTTCAGTGAAGCCTGCACACCACTTGATTTCAGACCGAATGCGTTATCGATCACGCTACCTGTACCGGTAGAGGGAGCTGCATCTGTCGGCCAGATCGCGTTATCTGTACTTCTATCCCAGTAAGAGAAAGAGAAGTTGAAATTCTTCAGCCAGTTACCTTTCCAACCTTTGATAGCGATATCAGTACCGATCTCAGTCTCGCGGGAAACTTCCACGCTCAGATCCGGATTCGGGTTGGTTGTTTTGAATGCGAAGGCAACGTTGTCACCCATGGAGTTCGGGTTCAGGGTGATGTAACGGTCGAAGGCACCGGGCTGGATACCGGCTTTACCGTATGCAGCACGCAGTTTCACTTCACTCAGGATGTTGCCGAGTTTGCTCTTGTTCCAGAAATCCAGAGAAGAGACACGGAAATAACCGTTAAAGTGGGGGAAGGTGAAGGGTTTAGAACCACGGCCGAATGCAGAAGAATAGTCAGTTCTGAAACCGCCGCTGATACCACCGAGTTCACCATAATCGAATTTCTGATCGAATACATAACCGTAAGTGATGAACGGAGTCGTTCTGTCAGTTACGATCTTGTAAGTGATCATATTTTCAGCAGTGTAAGGAGTGAAAGAAGGTGCATCTGTTCCATAAGCCAGATAAGCTTTGGAAACGTTCTTACGATAGTCAAAACCACCATAAGTAGTGGATTTGATCGGAAGTTTGATGCCGAAATCCTTATCCAGGTCCAGTCTCACGGTCAGTGAGGGCAGGAAGTTCTGGAAAGTTGTGCGGTAGAGCTGGTCGTTGATCTCACCAGTTTCAGTGCGGCTGTTGGGGGCGCCGGCGCTGTAACGGGGAGAATAATATTCCAGCCAGTAAGCCCAGTAGTCAGCATTCAGGTTATCGTCCTGAGCATCGATCTGGTAACGGATGGTTTGGTTCTGATAGTTCAGACCATATTTCACATCCGCTTCGAAGAATTTCAGGAATTTGTAGTTCAGGTTGAATGATTGCAGTACATCCAGTTTGTTATCGTTCGGATGACCGTATTGGAACATATAGTTCGGGTTGAAACCGTTCACACCAACGCCATCACCGAAATAAGCGCCGTAGTTACCATCGGGGCTTTTGTAAGAATAGTCAGCGAAGGGGCGTGAGTTGTTCAGCGCATAGAAAGTGGTACGACCTGTTTCATCCATCAGGGTGCTATGTGTGTACACCAGCTGAGTGACGGAACGGAAACGCAGGTTCTTGAGGAGTTCGATACCAACGTTGGAAACGAAGTTGCTGCGCTCATATTTACCATTGCCTTTGAATACACTCTCCTGGCGGCTGTTGGATGCGGCGATGTTGAAATCGACCTTATCCTTTGAACCGCTGATGTTGATGGAGTTGTTGTATGTAGTGTTAGACTGGAAGAACTCTTTGAAGTGATCGTAATACTTCAGGTTCTTGTCGTAGGGTTTATTGTTGTTGTTCGTAGGATCCAGAGAGTTCCAGATCACGTTCTCTTCGTAATGGCTGTAATCCGGATCGAATGTCAGCGCATTACCGCTACCACCAACTACATTACCACTTGCGTCGGTATTGAGAGAGTGGAAACGAGCTTTGTGAACATCACCTACATTCAGCAGTGTGTTACTTGCAACACTGGAAGAGATATCAATGGATACACGACCATTTTTACCTTTTTTAGAGAACAGCTGGATAACACCATTGGCACCCTGGGCACCATACAGTGTAGCTGCAGCTGCACCCTGTACCACCTCGATCCTTTCGATAGAGGTCAGGTCCAGTGAATTCAGGTCAGTTACTTTCACCTCGATACCATCGAGCAGTACCATGGGATAAGTTCCCGCACGCAGTGAGTTGATACCACGAAGCAGGATCTGCGCACCTTGTCCGGGGTTACCGTTCACAGAACTGATCTGTGCACCGGCGATCTTACCAACAAGCGCCTGGTCAATTGATGCAGTAGGTGCAGCCGGCAGTTTGTCGGCAGTCACACTCTCAACAGCAATGGCCATCTTTCTTTTGGTAGTGGCAGCACCGGTACCGGTTACGACCACCTCACTCATAGCTTTGGTGTCCAGCGCAAGTGTAACACTTACGGTAGTGGAGGAACCAATATTGAGGTCGGTAGATTCATATCCCACAGCGCTGACTACTAATACAGCGTTGGGAGCAGCCTGGATCTTGAAAGTTCCGTTGGCACCGGCTACAGTACCTCCACGGGTGTTCTTCACTCTGATTGACGCCCCGTTCAAAGGGTTGCCACCAGCATCAGTAACCTTACCAGTTACTTCTCGTTGCTGGGCAAACGTCGCATTGCTAAAAAGCAATAGCATGCCTGCCAGCAGGCAAAAAAGTTTTCTCATGTGATGTTTTTGAAATTTAAGAAAAAGTTAATTCCGCTAATAAAGAGAAAAAAACCACGCAAGATGCTGCATGGCTTTTTAAATTGACTACAATCAACTAACATATGTTAGTAATTCACTGTCAAGCTCTTCCGCGGTCCCTGTATATTAATATATATTGTATCAGCGTCACCAGCGACGCTAATGCTGCCACCACATATGTTGAAGCGGCCCATTTCAGGGCGGATTCCGCTTTGGGGAATTCTTCCGCATTAGCCACCCTTGTGGTTTTCAGCCAGGCCAGCCCCCTGCGGCTGGCATCAAACTCAACCGGGAGCGTGATCACTGAAAAAAGGGTCGTCAGGGCAAAAAGGACGATACCCGCCAGTAAAAGCGCCGGAAAACGGTTGACCAGCACGATCCCCAGCAATAATACCCACTGTACGATATTGGAACTGAACTGGACCGCCGGCACCAGTTTACTGCGCATGTTCAGCCAGGGATAGGCCGTGGCATGCTGCACGGCATGGCCACACTCATGGGCAGCCACCGCGGCAGCCGAAATACTGCTTCCGGAGTACACTTCCGGGCTCAGATTAACGGTCCTGGTCAGGGGATTATAGTGGTCGGACAGGAAGCCATCGACCGAAGTGACCTGGACGTCAAAAATGCCATGATCCCTGAGCATTTTTTCGGCCACTTCCCGGCCGGTCATACCGCTGGAAAGGGGTATTTTGGCATAGGCCTGGAAGCGGTTTTTCAGCACCATGGAGACCAGCATGCTCAGGCCTACAAAAAGCAGGGAAACGATCATAATAGAAGGTGTCATCTTGCAATAATTTTTAATGTTTCTTACAGCCCAATACATCAAAATACACTCCATTTCATTTGCAGGTTTTTTTTCAGCCTTTTTGTCATCCCGCGCGTTAAAAAAATATTTATTTAAAGCAGGAACCGTTCAAAACGTTTGAAAATAAAAACGCTATAACCGTCTGTATTACTGAAACTTACAAGAGATCCCCGGCTCAGAAAATTCCTGCTTTTTTGCTTTCTGCCGCTCATGGAATTTATACACAACATCAAAAATTTATTTTGAAATGTGACCCGTATTTGTAACTTAGTGCTAGAATTTAATGGGTTAGTAAGTAAGGGGTCAGTCGCAAGATTGACCCTTTTTCTTTTGTATCATTTCAACCGCATTTACGCTGGTATTTTCACTTCTTTTTTACTGTTTTTTTATTCCTGTCAAGCAGTATTATTCTTTCGCATCATCATTATACTTCCACTGTAGTAAATCTTTTACAAAACAACTGCACCCTATCCTTTAATTTTATTGCATGAGCAAAGCCAAAAGCGCATTTTTTTGCCAGCAATGCGGATATGAAAGTGTGAAATGGGTGGGACAATGTCCTTCATGCGGACAATGGAACAGTTTTGTAGAGGAACTCATCCAGAAAGAAACCAAAAACCAGGCAGGCGGATGGAAAGAATACAAAGAAGACAAGCGTATTCATAAGATCATCGCGTTACCCGATATCAAAAGCAGTGAAGAAAAAAGGATCCCGACTTCTGATCCCGAACTGAATCGTGTACTCGGCGGAGGCGTTGTTCCCGGCTCTATCGTTTTAGTAGCAGGTGAACCCGGTATCGGTAAATCCACTTTATTCCTGCAGAACGGATTATGGATGAAGGATATCTCCGTTCTCTATATCAGCGGAGAAGAAAGTGAACAGCAGATCAAAATGCGTGCGGACCGTCTGCAGTTATCCAATGATAATTTTTATCTCCTCACCGAAACATCCACACAAACCATTTTCCAGGAGATCAAAAAACTGAAGCCCGGAATGGTGATCGTGGACTCGATCCAGACACTGCAATCACCCTTCATTGAATCCTCTCCCGGCAGTGTATCACAGATACGTGAATGCACCGCGGAGTTCCAGCGTTTCGCGAAAGAAACCGATACCCCCGTGTTCTTAATTGGCCATATCACAAAAGACGGAAGTATCGCGGGACCGAAAGTTTTAGAGCATATGGTGGACACCGTTTTGCAATTCGAAGGTGATCGTCATTATGCTTACCGCATCCTGCGAACGCTGAAGAACCGCTTTGGGTCTACATCTGAGCTGGGTATCTATGAAATGACAGATGCCGGTATGCGTGGTGTGGCCAACCCGAGTGAACTGCTCATCACACAAAAAGAAGAAGCACTCAGTGGTATCGCGATCGCTGCAACGGTGGAAGGCATGCGTCCCTTACTCATCGAAGTACAGGCACTCGTCACCCAATCCGTTTATGGTACACCGCAACGTACCGTTACAGGTTTTGACCTGCGTCGTTTACAGTTATTACTCGCGGTACTGGAGAAAAGAGGCGGCTTCCATTTCGGCATGAAAGACGTATTCCTGAACATAGCGGGTGGTATCAAAGTGGAAGATCCTTCCATCGATCTTGCTGTACTCAGTGCCTTATTATCTTCTTATGAAGATGTTCCGCTTCCCCAACAGGTGTGTTTTGCAGGTGAGGTAGGATTGAGCGGAGAGATCCGCGCCGTGAACCGTATCGATCAGCGTATCGCTGAAGCGGAGAAACTCGGATTCGAAAAGATCATCGTTTCTAAATATAACCAGGCATTCCGCCCGGATAAGGCCGGTAAAAAAGCAAAGACGACCGGACCTGCAGGCCATATTGAGATCGTGACGATGGGACGTGTGGAGGAATTGTATCAATATCTGTTCTGATGTTCAAAACCATATCTGCTTACAGCGATGCCTTCCTGCATCTTGTATTTCCTCATCTCTGTTCCGGTTGCGGCAATGATCTGCTGCCTTCCGCATCTCATCTCTGTCTGCATTGCCGCAATAACCTGCCACAAACACGTTTTGAATACCATGCCGGCAATCCGATCGAAAAAATTTTTACCGGACGATTACCATTAGCCGCCGCATCAGCCGCATTTTATTTTTCAAAAGAATCATTACTTCAGCATTTGATGCATCGTTTCAAATACAAACAGGAAAAAGAATTAGGCTTTCAATTGGGTGAATTGATGGGTCGCCAGCTGTCCGTTTCGGGCCGTTTTGCCCCGGACGCCCTGGTACCCTTGCCCCTTTTTGCCGACCGGGAGAAAAAAAGGGGGTATAACCAGGCGGAGGTCCTTTGTGACGGAATTGCGGAATTTCTGAAGGTTCCCGTCCTGTCCCATGCCATTTCCCGGCCACTGGCCACCGAGACCCAAACCCGCAAAAACCGGCTGGAACGCTGGCAGAACATGGAAGGCAGGTTCCGGGTGAGCCATCCGGAGCAGATCCGGGGGCGTCACATCCTGCTGGTGGACGATGTGATCACCACCGGCGCTACCCTGGAAGCCTGCGGACAGGCCCTGCTGGAAGCCGGTCCGGCCTCCCTCAGTGTGGCCTCCCTTTGCTACGCATCACACTAATATGGAAGGCATCTATTATTTTTACAGTAATGAGAGTCCTCAGTCTGATCCTTTTATCCGCCTCCTTATTGTTTTTCGCCTGCCGGAAAGACTCCTTTATCACATCCGCGGATGCCCGGATCAGCATTACGGCCGATACCCTGAAATATGATACCGTTTTCAGCAGCACCGGTTCCACTTACCGCTCCTTCAAGATCATCAACCTTAATAACCAGAAACTCCGCATCAGCTCGGTCAAACTGATGGGCGGAAGCGCTTCAGCTTATAAGATCAATACGGACGGACATCCCGGACCTGAACTGACCAACCTGGAACTGGAAGCGAATGACAGTGCCTATGTATTCGTGACCGTGACCATCGATCCGAATGTGGCCAACCTGCCGTTCATTGTGCGCGACAGTATACAGGTGACCTTCAATGGCAATAAGAAATGGGTGCAACTGGAAGCATTCGGACAGAACGCGCATTTCTTCCGAAACCGGAACATCAGTGCGAATGAAACGTGGAATAATGATCTTCCTTATGTGATACTCGGATCACTTACGGTTTCACCGAATACCACTTTAACGATCAACAAAGGATGCAGAATCTACATGCATGCGGATGCGCCGTTACTCATCAACGGAACCTTACAAGTGAACGGACTGAAGGATACAGCGGACCGTGTTTATTTCCGCGGTGACCGGTTGGATGATCCGTACCGTGATTTCCCTGCAGCCTGGCCCGGCATCTATTTCAGCAGCAGCAGTAAGGATAACATATTCCAATATGCAGTGGTCCGGAATGCTTACCAGGCCATTGTTGTAGCCGATCCGGCTGTGAACGCGAATCCCAAACTGACGCTGAATGAAACGGTGATCGATAATGCCTATGATGCAGGGATATTAGCTGTGAACGGTAGTGTGCGGGCACGGAATTGTCTGATCAGTAACTGCGGAAAAAATTTATACCTCGTGAAAGGCGGCGATTATCAGTTCACACATTGTACCGTTGCTACGTATTCCAGCAGCTTCATCGATCATAAAGAACCGGTATTACTGCTCACTAATTATGTGACGCAGAATAATGCAGCTGTAACTGCTGATCTCAGTGCCACATTCCGCAATTGCATCTTCTGGGGTGAAGGCGGTCTGGTGGATAATGAAGTGGTGGTGATCAAAAGCGGATCCACAGCATTCAATGTGAATTTTGACGCGGGCCTCTGGAAAGTGGCGGCTGCACCTGTGAATGTGACCACCAGCGGGATCATCAACAACCAGACCCCGTTGTTCGACAGTATCAATACCTCCAGGAATTTTTATGATTTCAGATTAAAGACCGGATCCCCGGCACTGGAAAAAGGAGTTAACGCGTCGGTTACCACTGATTTAGATGGCAAATCACGACCCGTAGGACTGCCCGACCTGGGCTGTTTCGAAAAACATTGATGGCAACTTTGAAGAATTTATGACCGATTCAAGAACCGGTTGCCCTTAGCTTTGTTATTCTTCATAAACAAAAACCATTTATATGAAAGCATTCCTGTTCACCCTGCTGTTAGCGACCACACTGACCGGCGGTACGATCTATGATTTTAAAGTGGCTGGTCTCGATGGCAAGGACATCGACTTCTCCCAATACAAAGGCAAGAAGATCCTCATCGTCAATACGGCTTCCTTCTGCGGCAATACGCCTCAGTACGCGGATCTGCAGAAATTATATGATAAATACAAGGACAAGCTGGTGGTCATCGGATTCCCCGCCAATAATTTCGGCCAGCAGGAACCCGGCTCCAAAACGGAGATCAAAGAATTCTGCACCAAGAATTATGGTGTGACCTTCCCGATGGCGGATAAAGTTTCCGTGAAAGGTGATGACATCGCCCCCATTTATAAATACCTGAGTGAGCAGGCTGCGGCTAAAGGACTGGAAGATCCCGTGAAATGGAATTTCGGTAAGTTCCTGGTGAATGAGAAAGGTGAACTGATCATGACCTTCTCTCCCAAGACACCGCCGATGAGCCCGGACATCCTGAAATACCTGAACTGATCTTTTCAACGATATTCAAAAAAGCGATTCCAAACGGAGTCGCTTTTTTTTGCCGTAAAGATTTACATTCGCCGGAGATGCAGTTCAAAGAAACGATAGGACAGGAAGCGGTCAAGACCCAGCTGGTGGAAATGGTGCAGCATAACCGGCTCAGCCATGCTTTGCTGTTCCTGGGAAGGGAAGGAAATGGTTCACTGGCGCTGGCGATGGCCTTTGCGCAGTTCCTGGTTTGTGAAAAGATCAACCAAAAATCAGATCCGGGTCCATCCTTGTTCGGGGAAGCTGCGAGCGATGAGCCGCGCGCTTTTAGAAACGACTCCTGCGGTGTTTGTCCGTCTTGCCAGAAAGCGGCACAACTCATTCACCCCGATATCCATTTTTCTTACCCTACCGTTACGAAGAAACCAGGTGAAGTGCCGATCGCGACGGATTTCATCAGTGAGTGGAGAGAGTTCGCGAAGCTGAATCCCTTCGGCAATATGTTCGACTGGATCGAGTTGATCAAAGAGAAAGAGAACAGCCAGGGTAAGATCACCGCGAAAGAATGCAATGATATCATCCGCAAGCTCAGTCTGAAAAGTTTTGAGAGCGGATACAAGATCCTCATCATGTGGATGCCCGAGATGATGGGCAATGAAGGCAATAAATTACTCAAGCTGATCGAAGAGCCGCCGCCTGATACACTATTCATCCTGGTAAGTGAGAATGAAGCGCTGATGCTGCCAACAATTCTGAGCCGCTGTCAGCTGGTCCGTATTCCGGCCTTAACTACCAATGAAATTGAAAAAGCGCTGATCGAACGGAATAAGACCGAACCCGGCATGGCCCGCCAGGTGGCCGGCATCTGCGATGGCAATTACCGTGATGCGATGCAAATGCTGCAGCATGCAGATGAAGACTGGCAGAGTCTGTTGCGCGACTGGCTGAATGCCATCCTGAAAACCGGACCGGTGGCCCAGACCAAATGGGTGGAGGAAGTGAGCCGGTTGGGCAGGGAAAAACAAAAACAGTTCCTGCGCTATTTCAACCACCTGCTGGAACAGGCCCTGCATTACCGGGTAATGGGTGAAAACTATCCGATGGCGGACAATGAGCGGGATTTTGCGGCCCGCCTCAACAAACTGGCGGCCGTGGAACAACAGGAAGCTATTGTGGAGGAGCTGGACAGGGCTTCTTACTATATTGAAAGGAACGCCAATGCCAAAATGCTCTTTCATGCCCTGACCATTAAACTATACCATATCATTCAGGACAAAATTGTATTTTTGACTGAATGAGGATCCGGAGCTGAAGTGAGTGGCACGTAGCGAGAAGATGTTGTGCGTAAGCAAATACTGAGAAATTATTACCGCTATATTCGAATGCATGCCTGCAAGTAGTTGATTTACATCTATTTGCATCCTAATCAAGGAGTATGCTGCCCCTCCCGCTCCCTTCCCTTTACCATTAATAATGAGTTGTACTTCCTGCAATAGTACCAAAGGCGGCAAGCCCGGTGGCTGTAAAAGCAACGGTGGCTGCAGTTCAGGCGGCTGTAACCGCATGAATGCCTACGACTGGCTGCAGAACCTGCCGGTCCCCTACCCCGATGCGGCCTGCCGTGTGGTGGAGATCAGTTTCAATAAAGGAAGTCGGAAGGACTTTTTCCGTAACGCGGCCCTCATGCCTTATGAAAAAGGTGAGCTGGTGGCGGTGGAAGGTGTGAGCGGATTTGATATCGGCGAAATTTCCCTGACCGGAGAGATCGTACGCCTGCAGATGAAGAAAAGAGGCGTGCGTGAAGACAACCCTGAAATGAAAAAGATCCTGCGCCGCGCGAGCGATCGGGATATCGATACCTGGAAACAGAACAAGTTGCGTGAACCGGAAGCGGTGATCCGCAGTCGCGCCATTGCCAAGCAACTGAAACTCGACATGAAGATCAGTCAGGTGGAAATGCAGGCGGATGGTCGCAAAGCAACATTCTTTTATATCGCGGATGGTCGTGTCGACTTCCGTGAACTCATCAAAGTATACGCTTCCGAATTCAAAGTGAAAGTGGAAATGCGCCAGATCGGTGCAAGGCAGGAAGCGGGTAAAGTAGGTGGTGTAGGTTCCTGCGGACGTGAACTATGCTGCAGCACCTGGCTCACTGAATTCAAATCCGTGAATACTGCGGCAGCACGATACCAGAATCTCTCCATCAATCAGACCAAACTCAGCGGCCAGTGCGGTCGTCTGAAATGCTGCCTCAATTACGAACTCGATACTTACCTGGATGCACTCCAGCATTTCCCGGATAATTGCGACTCGATACAGGTTGCCAAAGGCAATGCTTACCTGATCAAGAAGGATATCTTCAAGAATCTGATGTGGTATACACTGCCGGACAGCAACAAGCAATACCCGGTTCCCATTGAACGTGTCAAGAAGATCAAATCACTGAACCAGCAGGGTATCATTCCTGATGAACTGGAAGCAGTGGATGTAACGACCAATAAGCCCAAAGAAGTTGAAACCGGATTTGTGGATGTAGTGGGTCAGATCAGTCTGCGCAGTCTGGATAAAGCGGACAAAAAACGCAGGATGCAGCAACGCGGACAACAGGGAGGCGGAAGGCCAGATGGCAGAAGGCCGGAAGGCGGAGGACAGCAAGGCGGAAGGTCAGAAGGCAGAAGGCAGGAAGGCAGTGGGCAGCAGCGTGGACAGCAGCAAGGCGGTTCTCAGCAAGGCAATCGTCAACAAGGCGGTGGGCAGAATCGCGGACTGCAGCAAGGTAGTTCACAACAAGGCAATCGTCAACAAGGCGGTGGACAGAATCGCGGACAGCAGCAAGGTGGTTCACAGCAAGGCAATCGTCAACAAGGCGGTGGACAGAATCGTGGACAGCAAGGTGGAGGTCATCAAGGCAGAAGGCAGGATGGCAGTGGGCAGTCGCGTGGACAGCAGCAAGGTGGTTCACAGCAAGGAAACAGACAACAAGGAAGCCAGCCGAATAATAACAACGAACAAAAACCGCCGCAGGCATAAGCGAAAGCAACACCTGATGCGTGAAAAATAAAAATCCCGGCAGTTATCGCCGGGATTTCTTTTTATATCATGTTCCGATCAGTAACCGAGTGCACGGCAAAGCGCGTCCTGGATCTTACCACGGATGAGCAGTTGAGAAAGTTTATTGTTATCACGCGTAGGGTTCACACGGTTCGATAAAAAGATATAGACGAGTTTGTATTTCGGATCCACCCAAACAGCGGTGCCGGTGAAACCGGTATGACCGAAAGCCAGTCCTGATGCGAGTTGTGCGGGATAGGGTTCTTTGCGGATCGCGTTATCCTTTTCGGGTTTATCGAAACCATAACCGCGGCGGCTCACTTTACTGTGATAGCCGGTGAAGTATTTGATGGTCTCGGGTTTCAGATATTGAACTCCGTTGAAAGTTCCGCCATTCTCCAGCATCTGGTATAACATGGCCAGGTCATATGCATCGGAGAATAATCCCGCATGGCCTGCAACACCGCCGAACATGGCAGCTCCTTCATCGTGCACATCACCCTGCATGGTTTGGCGACGGAAATGTTTTTCGGTTTCTGTCGGCACCATTTTAGTTGCAGGAAAACGTTCACGGGGTTTGAAGCCAGTTGTACCCATACCCATCGGCGTGTAAAAAGTTTTCTGCACGTACTGATCGAGGGGCATGCCGGTAACGGATTCCACCACTTTACCCAGAAAGATGAAGTCGAGATCGCTGTAGATGTATTTATTCCCCGGACCTACAGGACTTTTCAGAATGCGCGCGAACATGGTATCATTCCAGTCGTTCCGCATGTAAATATTCTCTGCTACCCTTACTGTGAAACCGGGTTTGGGTTTATCGGAATAGATATTCGGGTTGGGTACACCGGTCGCCGTGTCGATCGTTTCACGATAGAACGCGATGAAGGGCGTAAGACCGGCCTGATGCAGCAACACATCTTCCAGCTGCAGTCCTGCTTTATTGGTCCCTTTCGTTAAAGGCAGGTAATCTCCCAGTGTTTTTTTCAGATCGAGTTTGCCTTCTTCATACAAACGCATCACGGAAACAGTTGTCGCAGATACTTTTGTTACAGAAGCAAGGTCAAAAACGCTTTCATAATCCATTTTCGGTGAAGCGGGATCGAACTGATAATGACCGAATGCTTTGTGATAAACGATCTCTCCTTCATGCACGGCCATGACCACGCAACCCGGAAAAGCTTTTTGTGCCAGCGCGTCATTGATGATGGAATCGACCGCTGCCAGTTTCTCCAGGGCATGCGGCGGGTTTTCAGAAACCGGTTTCACGATACCAGTGCCGAAAGGATATTTACAAACCGTAACCGGTATGGTGCCCGCAGCATCAGCATTTCCTTTCATGATAGCGGTTGCCGCCAGATGCGTAATGGAATCATCCTGATAACACGCATAGAGCGTATTGGCTTCACAGAAATTCTTCAGCGCAAGCACATTGCCAAAGACCCAGGTTTGGGTGTTGAAGGACTGGAGTTTGCGGAACAATTCGATGGCTGTATCACTGAACCCGTAATTCTTCGCGGGACGGAGTGAATAATCGCTGATGCTGAGAATGACATTATCATATTTGCCGGCACGGATGCTGTTGAGGATGGACTCAACCTTTTCAGTCCCATCTTTATAGGAAAGCAGGTAAGTATCCGCATTCTTTGCTTCCACTGCCGCGCGGCCAAATACCGTTATGGTTCCGCTCCCGATGCCGACATAGGCATTCTTTGGAGTACTTGTTTTCGGCGTTTTCCATGCAGCGGCATTTTTCAGGAGTGTGACCGATTTCGCAGCCGCTTCGTAACGGATCGCATCGGTCTTTGCATTGAGGTCGTTCAGCAGGTTCGTGGTGTCGATCGGTTTCCACTGGTTGAGACCCAGTTGATATTTGGAGGCCAGCACTTTTTTCACTTTGGCATTGATATCATCCCAGGAAAGGCGGTTATCAGCAATGGCTGCTTTCACCTGTGTGATCGCTTCGGATACGCTGGAAGGCAGACAGAGCATGTCGTTGCCGGCAATGAGCGCTTGTACGGAAATGGTCCCGCCAGGAAAATATTTAGCCACGCCTTTCATTTCGAGCGCATCTGTGAAAGTGAGCCCGTTGAAGTGCATGCTATCGCGCAGTAAACCCGTTACACTGTTCTTTGAAATGGAGGTCGCCACATGCAATGCCGTATCCAGTGCCGGTACGGACAAATGCGCGATCATCACACTGCCGATGCCGGCATCAAAAACAGCGCGGAAGGGAATGAGTTCGAGTGAATCCAGATCGGCAATGGATTTGTTGATTACGGGCAGATCGAGGTGTGAGTCCACATCCACATCACCATGACCCGGAAAGTGTTTGGCGCAGGCCATGATGCCCGCATCCTGCATGCCTTTCATATAGGCCACACCGTAATCAGCCACTTTGTATTTATTCTCCCCGAATGAACGGTAACCGATCACCGGGTTGTTGGGATTATTATTGACATCCACCACCGGCGCATAGTTCACATGCACCCCGATACGTTTGCATTGTTCTCCGATAGCGAGTCCCATGCGGTAGACCAGGTTCTGGTCGTTCATGGCACCGAGCGTAAGCTGGAAAGGAAATTTATTGACACTGTCGAGCCGCATACCCAATCCCCATTCACCATCGATCGTGATCATGAGCGGGGTTTGCGCGATGCTCTGATAGTAATTAGTAAGATTGGCCTGACGGATGGGTCCGCCTTGAAAGAAACAAAGCGCGCCGATATCGTATTTCCGGATATCCTCTTCCACCTTAGCCACATGGTCGGGACCCAGGTTGGAATGCGCCCGGACCACCATCAGTTGCCCGATCCGCTGATCCTCGGTGAGGCTGTTGAAAACACTGTCGACCCATTTCTCCCGGGACAGGCGGCTGCGGTACTGGGCGCTTGTAAAAAGCGAGACGGACAGGACGATGCAGAGGAAAATGCTTTTCTTCATAGTGAGTAGCTTAGCGGGATTCAACGTATTTTTGTGGTCTTCCCTGAATGAGAAGCCGGGGCTTCCATACAGGGGTTTCAAATTACAACAAATTGGCTGACAAGATCCTTTTATTGCCCGATAATATAGCGAACCAGATCGCTGCCGGAGAGGTCATTCAAAGACCTGCCAGCGCCGTGAAGGAATTGCTGGAGAATGCCGTGGATGCCGGAGCGACCGAAGTCCGTTTATTCGTGAATGATGCGGGCAAGGCATTGGTTCAGGTAACGGATAATGGCAGCGGCATGAGTGAGACCGATGCCAGGATGTGTTTTGAAAGACATGCCACTTCAAAGATCACAACCATCGATGACCTCTTCCATATTCGCACGATGGGATTCCGCGGTGAGGCGCTCGCATCCATCGCCGCCGTAGCACAGGTGGAACTGAAGACCAAGCGCGCGGAAGATGAAGCTGGTACTTATCTGGAGGTGGAGAACAGTGTGGTGAAAAAACAGGAACCGGCGGCACTGATCAACGGCACGACCATTTCCATGAAAAACCTGTTCTTCAATGTACCTGCCAGAAGGAATTTCCTGAAAAGTAACGCAGCCGAAATGCGTCACATTGTGGACGAGTTCACAAGAGTGGCGCTCGCATTCCCGGAAGTGTTCTTTTCGCTTTCGAGCAATGGCCAGCAGATCTTTCACCTGGAAGCAGGCTCGCTCAAACAAAGGATCATACAATTGCTGGGCAGCAATTACAATGCAAAACTGGTATCCGTAAAAGAAGAAACGGATTACATGAATATTTACGGTTTCGTGGGTAAACCCGAGACCGCGCGTAAGACAAGAGGTGATCAGTATTTCTTCGTGAACAACCGATTCATCAAGAGCGGATACCTGAATCATGCGGTGATGAACGCGTATCAGGAGATGATCCCTTCCGACAGTTATCCCGCTTATGTACTGTTCATCGATCTGGACCCCGCGCAGGTGGATGTGAATGTGCACCCGACCAAGCAGGAGATCAAATTCGAGGATGAGAAGATCGTGTACGCTTTCGTGCAGGCAGCGGTAAAACATTCACTGGCACAGTTCAGTGTAACACCCACACTTGATTTCGATCTGGATGCTTCGATCCAGCAATTGTCGTCCATCCAGCAGCCCTTTACGGAAAGGAAGCAGGATGCGATCAGCGGCAGTTCCATCTTCCGCGGGTTCACACAGAAACACCAGGCACATCTGATCGATAAGGGTGAATTGAAACACTGGAAGGACTTTTATAAACCGGAGGATAATCTTCCTACGGTCGGATCGCAACCCGAAACGAATCACCCGCGTACGGAAGAAGCGGAGATCTCACAGATCCTGAATACATATATCGTGATCCCCTCCCCTCAGGGTTTTTTACTGGTACAGCAACAGGCCGCGCATGAGCGGATCATCTATGAACAACTCGTGAAAGCGGGGCTGGGCAAGGCGATCGCGACACAACGCAGCATGTTCCCTGTGACCCTTGAACTGGCACCTGCGGATGCCGCTGTCATGGAAGAAATCATGGAGGACCTGCATCAGCTCGGTTATACCATCGAACATTTCGGAAAGCATACGTATGTGGTGCAGGGTACACCAGCGGATGTGGAAGCGGGCAATGAAAAACAGATCATCGAAGTCTTACTGGAACAATACAAACACTTCAGTAATGAAGTGAAATTCTCCAAACGCGAAAAACTGATCCGCTCCCTGGCACGTCAACAGGCCATCAAGGCCGGCACCCGTTTAACGGAAAGGGAAATGCGTCAACTGCTCACCGATCTTTTCGCATGTACGCAGCCGAATACAGCACCGGACGGAAATCCTACTTATCTCGAGTTCCGGCAGGATCAGCTGGAACGAATGTTCGGAAAGTGATTGCACGCAACGACGCCAAGCTGCAGCGACGCAACGAAAAGAAATTTAGCTTCAAGCCGCAAGCACACCTTTTATACCTGAAATGCCTCTTTAATTATGGGTCATGTAGTTTCCCTGAACTTTTCCCGCGTTGCGTCGTCGCGCCGCCGCGTCGTTGCGTGAAAAATCAATACGATTCCCGCAGACCAGTAATGAACTTCTCCACCGCCTTACGTACTGCCGTTGCAGAAGCCTGATGGTTATTGACCAGTACGGAGAAGATGAGGAGTTTATTCTTTTTAGTGTAGAGAAACCCGCTCAGCGCGACCACACCGGAAAGCGTGCCGGTTTTGGCGAAGATGAAACCGGATTCATTCTTGTACAAACTGCTTAAAGTACCGGTACCGCCTGTCGGTAATATTTTTTTGATCCGGTCCATGCCGAATTCATTCTTCATTTTTCCGAGGATGGTCACGAAATCCTGCGGCGTGAACAAATTATAACGGCTGAGCCCTGAACCGTCCACCCAGCGGGGCTTTTGGGGCAGGTCACTCAGATCGGTCTTCAGCAGCGTATCGATGATCTTATCATCATTCATTACCCCTAATCTTTCATGACTCACCATGAGCAGGGATTGCTCCGCGAAGAAATTATCGCTGCGGTGCATCATCGGACTCAGCAATGAATCGGTCGGCTGAGAATGGATCACGCGCAGATGCCCTTTATTGGCATTGCGCATCTCTGCCGCCTTCTTATCGCTTAATGCCGTTACGGCACCGCCGACAGTATCCGGCAGCAGTTCCAAAGCGGAATTGATCCCCGCGGTAATGAACGGCACATCGGTCGTTTTGAATTTTTCTTTCCCTTGTGTGATCACAAAATGATTGGTGCCGAGCGAACGCAATACGGAAAAACTCCTCGGGTGCTCGGTCACATTGAAGTCAACATCCCAGGCCACATCCGGAACAGAATAGACCACGGTGGAATCGGGCACATCGCCCCGCTCCTGCACCCAGTGAATGACATTGCCATACACCGGCATGGGACTGCGTTCGGCCATGTAATCATCATTATAATCATTCCATGACCAGCCGGAACCCAGACCGTCTTCTTTCCAGTCATTACCAGCGATGAATATCTTTTTCTTTTGGGATTGCAGGAACCGGATCAGCGGCTGATCAGGGTAATCAGGATGCAGCAGGCTCGGATCTGCAGCGGGATACAGAAAAACCTCCGCATCGGATTCTATGACACGGGCGGCCACGAGACTGTCGCCCAGGTATTTCATCGCAGCGTAACAAGTAGGTAATTTGGTATTGCTGGCCGGAACGAAATAATGATCGCCCTGATAATTGAACCAGTATTTATTGGAAGCAGGTTCAAAAACACTGATGCCCACATGCGCGGTTTTGAGCGCGGGATCACCCAGCACATTTTCATTGGCGGAGCGGCCGATCTTTTTTTCCAGACTACAGGAGGCGAGCAGGAACAGAACGGGAAGCAGCAAGCCGTACTTCCGGCGGGCAATCGTTATGATCATAAGCGAAATTACAATGAAATAACCCTTTTCTCCGCGGCACTCTGCATGGCCGCTTCAATGATGCGGATATTCTGCAGGGCTTCTTCCGCGGGTACGGGATTCGGACCTTCCCCGGTCAATGCACGGTACACGCCTTCATAATAAGCCATATAGTTACCCGGCGTGGACTTCGTTTCTTTCCGGACGGCTTCTCCATTGATGTCCGTATGCAGGATCCCGTCATTACCAGCGGTTGGCTTGCACCATTCGTCCAGAGAGGGTTTGATGCCGGCGAGCAATTGTTGTTCCTGCAGATCGGAACGCTGTTGCAGGAAGGAGCCTTTCATACCATGCAACACATAGGCATAATTCGATTCGCGGGCGATGCATGTCGCTTTCAACCGTACTCGGAAGGCAGGATAGAACAGTAACAATTCAAAATAATCCGGCGCCTGCACATCGGCACGCATGGTCGTGATATCCGCGAACAGTTCAAGCGGCCAGCCGAAAAGCTGCAGGATCTGATCGACCAGGTGTGGCGAAAGATCGTATACGATACCTGCTCCGGGCAGGTTGCCCTCTTTATGCATCTTACCGCTGAAATGCGGACGGAAACGGTCGAAACGCACTTCCATTTCGCGGAGATCACCGATGATGCCCTGATCCAGCACATCACGTACGGCATAAAAATCGCCGTCATAACGTCTGTTCTGATATACGCTGATGAAAAGACCTTTTTGCTTAGCCAGCGCGATCAGCTCCTCTCCCTGTTTCACATTCAGCACCATGGGTTTTTCCATGACAAGATGTTTGCCGGCACGGAGGACCGCCAGTGCCTGTTCATAGTGTGTGGCAGTAGGTCCATTGACAACGATCAGCTGCAGACTTTCATCTTTCAGCATCTCCTCAACGGAGCGGTACAATGTATTGTGGGGGTATCTTTCGCGTGATTCATCACGGTTACGTTCTACGATCGCCGACATTTCAAAACCGGGATGTGCTTCCAGAAAAGGGGCATGGAATAATTTTCCGCTCATGCCGTAAGAGCAGATGCCGGTCTTGATGATGGTTCCGGGATTGAACATGTCGGTTGGTTTATATCCGTGAATGAAAAGCCTCAGCTTCTTTCCTGCGCGCGGAGCCAGCGTTCGGGGATCTCGTTACTACTGGCCAGCAGATAATCCTTGTAGCTGCAGGCGATGAATTTCTTATCGGGCAACTGCATCCACCAGCGGCCTGTCTTTTTACTCTGGAGGAAGACGGTCTCCACTTCCGCGAAGGCCATATGGAATTCATTGAAGGAATCGCGCTCATCGAGCTGGGCTTCGCGGCGGCCGCGGCTGCGACCATCGAGGATGTACCAGATCATATGCGCGATCTGTTTCGCGGTCAGGTCATCTGTATCGTTCTCACTGTTGTAACCATAGATCCCGATGCTGTTCACATTGGGACTCATACCGGCGTAACGCATGATCACGCAGGCTTCTTCACCATTGAGGCCGTTCGGTGAAATGGAATTTGAAGGCGCGTAAGCGTGGGCGATCGCGGAGATATCGAATGAGACCAGGTTGCTGTTGCGCAGCACCGGTTCCATTTCATCGATATTCTCTTTCACGCTGCCGACGCGGTAGCAATCGAAACGCAGTTTATCCATCGTTTCCAGCATGCGCGGGTGCACATAATAACTCTGAAAGCCGACATGATTATAGTGACGGATGAAATTGGGTTCACCGGTTAGCATTTCCATCAGAAAATTCTCATGGCGGAAAGGAGCATCGAGGTTGAGGTCGATCAGTGCGTCGATACAAGTGGCTTCAATGGCCCGTTTCTTTTCGGAGTAGGCATAATACTGGGAAAGGGTGAGGTCGTGCGATCCGCCGAGGATGATAACGGTCTTGCCATCATTGATCAGCTCCTGCACCACGGTCCGTAACGCTGCATAAGAATCGGTATACAATGAACCCGGTTTCACATTGCCCACATCGGCGATGCGGATATCGGTATGCCAGTAGAAAAGGGAATAGAAATGACGACGAATGATATCGGGTGCTTCACTATGTCCGTGGATCAGGCCGCTGCCGCGTTGTTCTCCGCATCCGACCAGAACGATCTGCGCTTCATCCAGGTCAGGAAATTCCTCTTCATAGAGATCGACGACGCGGCCGAGCTGGCCTTCTTTGAATCCTTCGTCGGCAGTGAGCATAGCCCTGTTCACGGGTTGCAGGAAATCAGCGATATGAAGGTAATCTGACATGGATCCGATTTGGGGGCAAACTTAAGGAAACAAACGGTGCAAACCCCTTCGGGATTGCATGCAGTTAACATGGCCCGGCCAAATTAACAGTTAAATTGCAGAAGTGCCGGAGAGGGGGCCTCCCGTTTTCCGCGTCTAAATAACTCACCCGCCATATATACACGACGGAATAAACTACAAACATGACAACCAGAACTGTTTCCGCGATCATCCTTTCATTGCTCTGCTTCAGTTTCACACTAGAGGCACAAACACTTCCTCACCAGACCGCAACATTCAGGATCGCCAGTGCAGGCGGCTGGGATTATCTGGCGGTGGGACCTGCCAATAAATTATATGTTTCCCATGGCACGCAAGTGAATATCCTGGATAAGAACAACGGCGATTCGATCGGTGTGATCCCCAATACGACCGGTATCCATGGTATCGCTTTCATCCCGGAAATAAACACCGGGTACACCAGTAACGGGCGGCTGAACAATGTATTCGCGTTCGATCTGAAAACAAATGAGGTCAAGGCCACGATCCAGACCGGTGAAAATCCGGATGCGATCATGTATGAGCCTTTCAGCGCAACGATCATCACTTGCAACGGCCGCAGTAAGGACCTGAGCGTGATCGATCCTGTGCATGACAAAGTTGTAGCTACGATCCCGGTCGGCGGCAAACCGGAAACAGCGGTTTCGAACGGAAAAGGAAAACTGTTCGTGAACATCGAGGACAAGAATGAGATCGTTTGCGTGGATATGAAAACAAAAACGGTTGAAGCACACTGGTCCATTGCTCCCGCAGAAGAACCGACCGGACTGGCTTACGACAGCCAGCTCGACCTGCTGATGGCCGGTTGCGGGAACAAGTTGCTTGCTGTGGTCAATGCCGGCAATGGCAAGCTGGTGGCCACTTTTCCGATCGGCGACGGATGTGATGGTGTAGCGTATGATGAATCCACCCGCACACTGTATACTTCAAACGGCGAAGGCACCATGTCCGTTTTCACTGTCTCCGCAAAAGGAGTAGTGAAAAATACCGGCAATGTCGCCACTAAAAAAAGCGCGCGTACCATCACACTGGACCCTGAAACACATAAGATCTATTTGCCAGCGGCAGACGTAGAGGCGGATCCTGCTAACCCCAATGGCAGACCGAAAATGATCCCCGGCACTTTCCAGATCCTGGTCTTCACAAAATAATTCCACGCAAATTCGAATCATGAAAAAACTGATAGCCGCCTGTCTGATCCTGATAGCCGCCCATGCACAGGCCCAATCAACCCTGAACATCCTGGTCAAAGACAGCAGTTCCGGTGAAACGATACAAGGGGTTTCCGTGATCCTCAAAGGAACCGGAAAAGCCGGGGTATCGGATATGAACGGACGCGTCATCATACACAATATCCCGAACGGACAAAGAGAGGTCATCTTTTCCAGCATCGGATATTCAGAAAAAAAACTGATACTCGTTTTTCCAATTCCTTCCAATGACAGTTTAACCAGCGTACTGTTGGCACAATTACGGATAACGGAATCAGAGGTCATTGTCACTTCATCACGAACCGATTCACGCATTGAGAACACTCCCACCCGCGTGGAAGTACTGGGCACCGAAGAAGTAGCGGAAGAAAGCGGGATCAAGCCATCACACATCGCCAGCTTGCTGGGAGATGTAGCGGGGATCCAGGCGCAGCAAACTTCGGCCGTTAGTGGCAATACGGATATGCGCATTCAGGGATTGCCGGGTGATTACACCCAGATCCTGCGGGATGGCATGCCTTTATTCGGCGGTTATGCCGGAAGTTTCAGTTTATTACAAATACCACCACTGGATCTGAAACAGATCGAGATCGTGAAGGGAGCCAGTTCCACTTTATATGGCGGCGGCGCGATCGCGGGAATGATCAACATCATTTCCAAACGTCCGAAAAAAGGCGCGCCGGAAAGGACATTCCTGATCAACCAATCGACGCTCAAAGAAACCAACGCCAATCTTTTCTTGTCCGGCCGTGATGAAAAGTCGGGTTACACCTTCTTCGCGGGAGGTACAGGACAAGGTGCTGTAGATGTGAATAAGGATGGCCTCAGCGACGTGCCATTCATTCAGAGTTTCTTCTTTCACCCGACCCTGTTCCTGTATCCGAATGAAAAGAATTCAGTGAGTATCGGACTGAATGGCAGTGTGGAAGACCGGAAAGGCGGCGATATGGATGTGCTGAAAGGCAAGCCCACCGGGCTTCACAGCTTCTTCATCCGGAACCTGAGTTACCGCACTACACTGGATGGTTCCTGGGAGGATAAGATCAGCGCCAATGAAAAATTCACACTCAAGGCGGTCGTCAGCAAACTCAATCGCAGCATCAGCACCAACACCAACGACCTGAAAGCCGATCAGACCTCATTCTATACAGAAGCTGCGTGGGTGAAAAAGTCAAAGTCGAACGACCTTGTATCCGGCATCAATATCAGCGGAGAAAAATTCAGGAAACGGTCACCCGCGAATAATCCGCTGGAAAATTACAATTACACAACGACCGGATTCTTCATTCAGGACGACTGGCGCATCCATCCCAAATTCACGATGGAAAGTGGATTCAGGGCGGATGCACATAATAAATACGGTAATTTCCTGCTGCCCCGTGTATCACTTTTGTACAAGATCAGTCCATCCTTCACCAGTCGCCTCGGCGCGGGTCTGGGTTATAAGATCCCGACCGTTTTTGAGAATGATATCGATGAACGCAATTACGTGTATCTCCAACCGCTGAAGGATGTGAAAGCGGAAAGATCATCAGGTGTGAACTGGGATATCAATTTCAAAACGAAACTGGGCGAAAACGCAGACCTGGCCGTGAACCAGTCCTTCTATATCACGCGCATCAGCAGTCCGCTGCTGCATAACTTCAGCAATAATCAGATCACGTTCTCGAATGCATCCGATCCGCTGCTGACGAAAGGATTCGAAACCTGGGCGCAGCTGACCGTCGGTAAATTCGAAGCCTATCTCGGATACACACTCACCAATGCACGCAAACAATACGACAAAAACCAGCCGTTCCTGGAACTGAGCGCGAAGAATAAATTCGCGAGTGTGATCGGCTATGAGTTCTCCAAACATTTCCGCGCGATCCTGGAAGGAGCGTATACCGGCAATCAATATCTGGACGATGGCACACGATCCCCTGGTTTCCCCTTTATCGCCAGTATGCTGCGTTATGATATGGGCCATTTCAGTTTCGTGCTGAATTGTGAGAACCTGCTGGACTACAGGCAGACCCGGAAAGGATCCACATGGACCGGTTCCATCAGTGATCCGGTGTTCAAACAGATATGGGCCCCGATCGACGGAAGGGTGGTCAACCTGAGTGTCAGGATCGGCTTCTGACAAGGGTTTGCGGGCTTTCGGCACCTACCCCGAAAATCGGTATATTCGCAGCCTATGGAAGAATTACTGAAACAGCTGGAAGCATACCGCGCGGAGATCAATGCCAGTACGGCAACGGATCCCAAAGCGGTGGAAGAATTCCGGATCAAATGGCTGGGAACGAAAGGACTCGTGAAATCGGTGATGGGCGAAATGAAGAATGTGCCTGCCGATCAGAAGAAAGCGTTCGGACAATTGCTGAATGATTTCAAAGTACTCGCCGAAAATAAGTTCGAAGCACTGAAAGAGACCGCCGGCACGCCTGAATCCGCATCCGGTTCGATCGACCTCAGTCTGCCTGCCGATGAAATGCCACTTGGCAGCCGGCACCCCATCAACCTGATGCGGAACCGGATCGTATCCATCTTCCAGCGTCTGGGCTTTGCCGTTGCTGAAGGGCCGGAGATCGAAGATGACTGGCATAATTTCACGGCGCTCAATCTGCCCGAGCATCACCCTGCAAGAGATATGCAGGATACTTTCTATGTACAGCAAAATCCCGACTGGTTACTGCGTACACATACCAGCAATGTGCAGATACGCGAAATGGAGAAAGGCAAACTGCCGATCCGCGGCATCTTCCCGGGGCGTGTGTACAGGAATGAGACCGTCAGCGCGAGAAGCCATTGCTTCTTCCATCAGGTGGAAGGATTGTACATCGATGAAAATGTTTCTTTCGCCGATCTGAAACAAACGCTTTATTTCTTCGTGAAGGAAATGTATGGTAAGGATGTACGGGTGCGTTTCCGTCCTTCTTATTTCCCTTTCACCGAACCGAGCGCGGAAATGGATGTAAGCTGTTTCATTTGCGGCGGCAGCGGATGTAATATCTGTAAAAAGACAGGCTGGGTGGAGATCCTGGGCTGCGGCATGGTGCATCCGAATGTATTGCAGAACTGCAATATCGACCCGAACAAATACACGGGCTTCGCATTCGGCATGGGTATTGAACGCCCGGCGATGCTGAAATACGGTATCAATGATATCCGTTTGTTCAGTGAGAATGACATTAGATTCCTCAAACAATTCACGGCCGCGATCTAGCGGGCCGGATACTGCATTAAAAAAGCCCCCGACGTTTACAGCCGGGGGCTTTTTCATGTAACGATAATTTGTTAAGTACTTTGTTTAGCTCCCATTCTTTTAAATAAAAAGAAGGCCGCGACAATGAAAGCGACCACAGCCAGATAGTACCAGGGAGTGAACTCGACCCTGACATTGATATTTTCCGCTATTTTACTCATCCCCAGCGGGTCGTCGCCGGAAGGGCTGCTTTTGCCCGTATTCGTTTTCATCTGCCCTTTGATATCGATCATCAATCCTATCAGTGATACTACCGCACCAATAGCTGTGATCAAAGCGATCGCAACACCTGCTTTGGAATTGGTGAAAGATAGTCCCAGCGCAACAACACCCAATACAAGTGCGATGATAGCATAGGTATTGGCATCCTTTTTCTCTTTGTTGCCCCCTGATTCACCATTGCTGAGCACTGAACTGTTGCCCCCTTTATCAATCGTGAATCCGGTAGCAAGCTCGAACCCGCTGACCTTTTTGAGGGACATATCATTGCATTTGATATCAATGAAGGGAAGCAGGAATAGCAGGACACCTGCTACAAGGCTTGAAATGGAGGGAAGACTGGTGCCGAATATTCCCGGAGCGGCAACCGGAGCCTGTATTACAGGCGCGTTGGTGTTTGTATCCATGAGTATTTGTTTAGCGAATGAAGGAAACCCGCAGCTCACCTGAACATATACCGCGCACCTGTTTCTACTGTAAAGTAGTTGAAATCGTACACACCCTGCTGTAATCTGAAAAGATAAGTGCAACGGCTCATCTTCTTTTCAAAGTTCATACGCACAACGATCGGCTTGTCACCGTTCTCCATATAACCTAAATATCCGCCGGTATAACCCTGGAACCGGAAGCCGTTGTGGTTGTATTCGAGTCCCATGCCGAAGAGGAAGGCATCATCCTGCCGGAGATGCGCGTCATTGGTTTGCCAAACCAGGAAACCCGCGTTGGTGACCCATTTCCAGTTGCTGTTGCGGAATGGCAACGAACCGCCGAAATCGATCCAGTAAAAAGGAACATCCGCGTAGCGCGCCGCTTCCTGTGCACCGCCGGAAGGCATGCGCACACCCACCCGTACAGCGGTCTGGAACCGGGGCCTCCATTTATTGAACATGCGGATGGTGGTATTGACGATCACATCACCTACCGTATGCGTCATGTTATATCCTTTATAATACACTCTCCTTTCTTCCTTGATGGCATGAGAGAGTTTGAAATGTTCATAAGGAATGAAATATGCGTCCACAGCGATGTTATGATCTTTAGACGCGTAATTGCCATAGATCGTGAAGTTCTGGGTATTATCTCCCTTGCTGAAATGCATACTTCCGGTCAGGCCGAGAGAAGTGCTGCTGTCGATATCCCCGTTGTTGATAGCGGGGATGGTGAAAGCATTCGGGCCATAATATTTCGCGTTCGTGGTCTGGTAGCTCCACCAGTCGGTCTTTCCGTCCCAGTTCACGAGATTCTTCCACCAGTCGAAGGTCTGTGCCTGCGCTACCGCGGGCAGGAGAAAGAAAATGATCAGCAGCCTTTTTGCCATAAATGAAAATGAGATTTAAAGATACGATTCCGGCATGCACAATTAAAAGTATATTCTAACTTTATCCGTCAGCAACAACATGAATACAGCACGAATTTGTATATGCGGAGCAGGGACCATGGGCAGCGGTATCGCGCAGGCGGCAGCTCAGGCAGGCTTCCCGGTGATCCTGTATGAACTGCATGCGCCTACACTGGAAAAGGCAAAGCTGTCCATACAGCAGAGCCTGTCATTGCTGGTGAGCAAAGCCAAACTCAGCGGACAGCAAAGCGAAACGATTTTCAGTGCCATTCATTTCACATCATTGATCAGTGATTGCAAAGCGGACATTTTCATTGAAGCCATCATTGAAAAAGCGGAGGCCAAGATCGGTCTGTTCAATCAGCTTGCGGCGTTGAATGCTACGGATGCCGTTTTTGCCAGCAACACTTCTTCCCTTTCCATCGCGTCGATCGCGGCCGGCGTTCCGCATCCGGAGCGTGTTTGTGGTATGCATTTTTTCAATCCTGCAACGATCATGAAACTGGTGGAAGTGATCCGTACGGAACAAACGGATCAGGCGACCATAGACCAGGTATTGCAACTATGCCACGCCATGGGAAAAACAGCTGTGGTCTGCAAGGATGCGCCCGGATTCATCGTGAATCGCGTGGCACGGCCTTTCTATATTGAAGCGTTACGATTACTGGAGGAAGGTGCTGCGGATATCAGCTCGATCGATGCCGTTATGGAAGCCGCGGGTTTCCGGATGGGTCCTTTCAAACTTATGGATCTGATCGGTAATGATGTGAACTATGCTGTATCCTGTTCTGTGTATGAACAACTGGACCGGCCCGGGCGGCTCAAGCCCTCTCCCATTCAGGAATCACTTGTAAAAAACGGTGCACTCGGAAGAAAAACGAAAAAAGGATATTACCCCTACGAATAAAACTGCGTACTTCGCATCCGAAAAACAGCATGATGGTATTTGTAACAGGCGGCACAGGATTCCTCGGTTCTTACATACTCCGGGAACTGGTATCAAAAGGATATCAGGTCCGTGCATTGCGTCGTGGAAACAAAGAACCACACTGGATCCCCCGCGATATACTTGATAAAGTGGAATGGGTGGAAGGGGATGTACTGGATGTAGTATCTCTCGCTGATGGTATGGAAGGCGCGGATTATGTGATCCACTCCGCTGCTGTGGTCTCTTTCTTCAAAAAAGAAAGGTCCATGATGTACCAGGTGAATGTGGACGGCACGGCCAATGTGGTCAACACCGCGCTGGAACTCGGTATCAAAAAACTCGTGCATATCAGTTCTGTCGCGGCACTGGGCAGAAAAGAGAACGGCAATCATGTGAATGAGGATACCAAATGGGAAGAAAGCCGGCTCAATACCCATTACGCCAAAAGCAAATTCAAAGCAGAGCTGGAAGCCTGGCGTGGCAGTGGCGAAGGATTACCGACCGTGATCCTGAACCCAAGTACCATATTGGGTTATGGCGACTGGCACAGCAGCAGCTGCGCGATCTTCCGTTCCGCATTCGATGAATTTCCGTGGTACACCCCCGGTATCAATGGTTTTGTGGATGTGGAAGATGTGGCCAGGGCAGCAGTAGCATTAATGGAATCACCAATAAGTGAAAAACGTTTCGTGGTGTGCGGCGATAATTGGCCCTTCCGGCAACTGTTCGATACCATGGCCGATGGATTCGGAAAAAAAAGACCGCATCGCGCCACCAGTCCATTGCTGGTCAGTATCGCGTGGCGGATGGAAAAGATAAAATCCCTCTTCACGGGTAAAAAACCCCTGCTTACCAGGGAAAGCGCGCGCGTGGCACAAAGCCGGACCTTCTTTGAACATGACAGGATCCTGGCCGCGTTGCCCGGGTTCCAATTCACCCCGCTTGAGGTCACGATACGCAACGCCTGTGTAAAATACCAGGCTGACCTATCGAAATGACACGGTATTATCTGCGGTAAATTCACCCTAAATCAGGTTCAGGCAGGCTATTTGCTTATCCGGATATGCAACCTTCCGGAAGGGGGCTGTATCTTTAAACCGTAATGACGCATCTATGAAAAAACGCTTCCATTCTTTCCTCTTTTCCGTTCTGTTGTTCCCGGCACTCGCTTCCGCACAGTTCACGGTTTCGGGTACCGTCAAGGACTCCGCCACCAATGAACCGCTGAGCGGCGCCTCCGTATTCTGCCAGAACACCACATTAGGCACCGCTACCAATAAACAGGGTGAATATAGTCTGGGGCTTAAATCAGGGGGATACGATCTCATCTTCAGCTATACCGGTTATCAGACACAGACCATCCGCGTGACGGATAATAACCGGATCGAAGTGTTGCTGGTCAAGGAAGAAAAAAGTCTGGGCGAAGTGGTGTTGCGCAACAGCAATGAAGTAACGGACGGACTTTCAAAATACGGCGAATTCTTCCTTTCGCATTTCATCGGCACCACGCCGAATGCACAAAATTGCAAGGTACAGAATCCGGAAGTACTCAAATTCTTTTACTATAAACGCAGCAACAAACTGAAAGTACTGGCTGAACAGCCCGTGTTGGTTTCCAATAAAGCATTGGGCTACGAAATGCGCTACCAGCTTGACTCATTCGTTTATTATTATAATACCGACATCGATACCTACCGCGGTTATTGCCTGTACAGTGAAATGGAAGGGAGCGACAGTCTGAAGAAAGTATGGACGAACAACCGGAAGAAAGCTTTCACCGGTTCCAAACTGCATTTCCTGCGGAGTTATTACGACAGCACCTTAACAGAAGATGGCTGGGTGATCGACATGCTGGATGAAAATGACGCGCAGAAATTCGTGCGGGTGAAAGACCCTTATGATACACTGTATTATGGAAGTCCTGACAGTACCGGCGAAGTGAATGTATGGTTCCCGCGAAAATTCAGTGTTACTTATACCAAAAAGAAACCCGAGCCCGAGTTCCTGAAGAAATACGGCATGCCGAAGAATGTGAGTACGCAGATCACATACGTTGACCTGCGGGATGAGATCTTCATTAAAGTGAATGGCTATTTCTATGATCAGAAAGCCTGGGTGAACCAGGGTTACTGGAGCTGGAAAAACCTGGCCGATCAGCTTCCTTATGATTATGAACCGGACTGAGTAAGTATTCAGTCCTTCTTACCCATCACTTTCTCCCATAATGCCGGGATACGTTTCATCCAGATGAGTTCTCTTTTTGCCTGGCCGGCTTCAATGGCCGGGGTACCCCAGTAGGTCTTGCCCCCTTCTACGCCGGAAACAACGCCGGTCTTACCCAGCAATACTGCTTTCTTGCCAACGGTCAGTGTTTTATTGATCGCCACCTGTCCCCATACGGTCACTTCGTCCTCAATATTCACGCAACCGGCCACCACGACCTGTGCGGCGAAGAGGCAATTCTTACCAATGACGGTATCATGCCCGATATGTATGAGGTTATCGAATTTGGTACCGGCGCCGATGCGGGTATCATGGGTCACACCCCGGTCGATCGTACAATTGGCCCCGATCTCCACCGCGTTCTCAATGATCACCCGGCCGCAGCTTTCCATCCTTTTATAATGGATATCGCGGTTGGTCTTCTTGTTGTAATAAAAAGCATCACTGCCGATGATGGTACCCGACTGGATGACCACATCATCGCCGATGATGCAATGATCCAGGATCGTAACGGAAGGATGGATCCAGCAGTTCTTTCCGATCACAGTATGATGGCCGATGAATACGCCGGGCATGATGACCGTTCCTTCACCGATGGATGCGGAAGGACTGATCATGGTATCAGAGGGTTCAAAAGGACGGTATTTCCTGACAATGGTCAGGTAAGCTTCAAAAGGATCACTGACGACCAATATCGCTTTCCCTTCCGGGATATCCGTTTTTGTATTGATAATGATATAACTGGCAGCGGAATGAAGGCAGGCGGAATAGTATTTCGGATGATCCACGAACGCGAGATCCCCTGTTTCCACCTTATGCAGTTCATTGATCCCCGTTGCGGCTGCTGTGGTACTACCATATAATTCAGCGCCGATCAGGTCGGCAATAACGGTCAAAGCTACCGGTTCATCAAAACGCATGATTCAGATTTTGGTCAAAGGTAATACCCCGAAAGGATAGGCGGGACCTTCAAAACCGTATAAAAGACAAGATGCTTGTTAAATGACCGATATGAACTATCTCAACAAATTCTATAGACTTTTTAAGTATCCGGTCTTTGATATCATCCTTCATCATTTGAAGTATTCAAATGAAGATTAACCTCAATAAAAAAATAGCATCTCTTGAAACACCTGACAGCACTGTATTTCATCGTTCAACGCATTCTTCATCGATGAACATGATCATTACATGTAACGTTGTAACATCAATTAAAAGCATGTATTGATACACTTAGTGAACATCGGGTTTATCCACAGCCCGTTTTAAAATGTTAATAAAATATTTTGGAAATATTTTTTGGTTAATGAAAATTCTTTTTAATATTGTGTTGGGAAATTTATTTCCCGTACTTACTAACCCATCCATATAGATGTCCCCTCGTTAACCCCGGGGGGATTTTTTTGCATATCATGCAAACAGCGCATACGCTATGATCCCACTGAAGTCGTATAATTAAGATACCTTTAGCCCGAACATAAACTCATATCCATGCTCAAATCAATGACCGGCTTCGGAAGAGCCGAGCAAACTGTAGGTAACAAGACTTTCCTGGTTGACATCAAATCACTGAACGGAAAACAGTTTGAACTTTCATTGAAACTTCCCTCATTACTCAAACCATTTGAATTCGATATCCGCCGCATCCTCTCGGAAGAGCTCGGCCGCGGCAGCGTGGATTGCATGATCAGCCTGAAAGAAACCGGCAGTGCCAAACCCGTTACCATCAATACGGACCTGGCCCGTGCTTATTATCAGGCCCTGGCTGAACTCTCTAATTCCCTGAACCTCGACCCTTCTCATATCCTCAGCACGCTGGTCAAACTACCAGAGGTGATCACACCCAGCAGTGAAACACTGAACGATAAGGAATGGGAACAGTTCCAGCAGGTGATCCGCAGTGCTACGGAAGACCTCAATAATCACCGGCTGGACGAAGGCCGGTCCCTGGAAGATGACCTGCTTAGCCGTATCGCGAACATCGTGAAACTGCAGGATGAAGTAGCGAAACTCGAACCCCTACGCAAGCAAAAGATCCGCGAAGGCATTACCCGCCTGCTGGAAGAGAATGTGGGCAAGGAGAACTATAATGACAACCGCCTGGAACAGGAACTTATTTATTATATAGAGAAGATCGACATCAGTGAAGAACAAGTCAGGCTGAAGAATCACTGCGACTATTTCCGTTCGATCCTCCAGGAAGCCGACCCCTCCAAAGGCAAAAAACTGTCTTTCATCCTGCAGGAGATCGGCCGCGAGATCAATACCACCGGATCCAAAGCATATGATTCTACCATCCAGAAATGCGTGGTGCAGATGAAAGATGAACTGGAAAAAGCAAAGGAACAGGTACTGAACGTACTCTGATCCTTCCGGGTTCCGGGCACTTGATTACCTTTGCCAAAATTTATCCTTTGAAGCTTATATCGCTTTCCCGAATCGGATACACGCTTGTACTCAGCAGCTTGCTTCTGCTCAGCGCCTGCACGCATATCGATCTGTTCGAAAAAACCGTTGCCGTTCCCGGTCATGCCTGGAAAAGCGACTTCAGTCCTTCTTTCAGTTTTACGATCAAAGACAGCACGCCGCAACGCATTTTCCTTATCCTGAGGCACGACGAGAAATACGACTTCAATAATATCATCGTCAACCTGGATATCAAATCCGATAAAGCGGACAGTGCCGATCATCAGTCTTTCGACCTGCCGCTCACGGCTGCCGACAAAGGCTGGACCGGAACCGGTATGGATGATATCTATGAGCACCGGATCTCTCTTATTAACACACATGCTCCCGGAAAGGGTGAAAGTATACTGGACTGGTATCTGAATCCCGGCACTTATACATTTACCCTGAAACAGAATATGCGGGAAGACCCGTTGCAGCACGTTTACAACGTGGGCATACGTGTAGAAAAACCCAACGTTAAATAAAACCGATGCCGGACAGCGCAAAAAAATGGCGCCGCGCCACCTTCATCTACTGGTTGCTGCTCGTTTATATCATCGCGGCACTCGTTTGGTGGTTCATCTCCCTCAATAAACAGAATACACAAATGCGCGACTTCGCGCTGGACCGTTTGCATGCGCAGATCGACAGTACGAATACGCCTGCCTTGTTCAATTCAGAAACAGCCCGCATCAGTACTGAGTACAACCGACACCGTTCCAAATATGTGGGTGAGGGCGCGATCTTCTTTCTCCTTATCCTGGTCGGCGCCGGTTTTGTATACCGTTCTGTCCGCAAACAATTGTACATCCAGCAACAACAGCAGAATTTCATGATGGCCGTGACCCATGAGCTCAAAACGCCCATTGCCGTTACGCGCCTGAATCTGGAGACCCTGCAGAAATACCATCTGGATCCGGAAAAAACGAAGAAGATCATCCGGACCACACTCGATGAAACCGCCCGCCTCAACTTCCTCACCAATAATATCCTGGTCTCTTCCCAGCTGGAAGGCGGCCGCTATAAAACTTCAAAAGATGATCTGGACCTTTCCGACCTGCTGAAGGACTGTATCCGGGATTTCCGCAAACGCTTCCCCGACCGGGCGTTCAATGAGATCATCGAGACCGAGGCGGAAGTGAAGGGCGACCCCTTGTTACTGCAAATGCTCATTAATAACCTGCTGGAGAACGCCATTAAATATTCACCCCGGGATACGGCGATCACCGCCAGTCTGCGGATCTTCCGTTCCGGGATCGAGTTGATCATTGCCGATGAGGGCCCGGGTATCGATGACGCGGAAAAGAAGAAGATCTTCTCCAAATTCTACCGGGTCGGGAATGAGGCCACGCGCAAAACACAGGGCACCGGCCTGGGATTGTATCTTTGCCGTATCATAGCCCGTGACCATAATGGCGACATTTCGGTGACAAACAATGAACCCCGCGGCAGTAAATTCGCGGTTATTTTTCATACCTGAATTATGAGTGAAGACAAGAAACCATCGGTCCTGCTGGTTGAAGATGAAGAAAATCTTCATGAAGCGCTCAAGCTGAACCTGGAGCTGGAAGGCTATGAAGTAACCTCCGCATTCGATGGAGCGGCGGCGCTCCGCACTTTACAAAATGAATATTTCGATCTGATCATCCTTGACATCATGTTACCCGAAGTGGATGGCATCAGCATCACTGAAACCGTACGCATCAGTAACAATGAAGTACCTATCCTCATCCTTAGTGCACGCAACAGCAGCGCGGACCGGGTACTGGGCTTGAAAAAAGGAGCCGACGACTATCTCACTAAACCCTTCAATCTGGAAGAGTTACTGCTCCGCGTACACAAGCTGATCAATAAGAATAAAAAACTGCAGGAGCGGTCTTCCATAGGTGATACGTATTCATTCGGCAGCAACACCATCGATTTCAAAGCACAGGAAGCTTCCTCACGAAGCGGAGAAAAGATCCAGCTCAGCAAGAAAGAGACCATGCTGCTGAAACTGCTCATCGAGAATAAGAATGAAGTGGTGCCACGCGAAAAGATCCTGCAGGCCGTTTGGGGTTATAATGTATACCCGACCACACGAACGATCGATAATTTCATCCTGAACTTCCGTAAATATTTTGAAGAGGACAGCCGCAATCCGCGTTACTTCCATTCCGTTCGCGGTGTAGGTTATAAATACTCAGAGTAAAGCCCCGCGCATGGCTTCCATTAATTTCTCCGATGCTGACAGCAGGTCCTGATTCGTTTCCGGAACAGGCACACCAGCGTAAACGACGGCCTCGCATTTCTCCAGCACTTCCAGCAATCCTTTAACCGTTTCATCCGGCACCTTGTATTGTTTCATACTTTGCCGCAATACATTTTTATTGAGCGATGAGCCCGCCAGATGCAGTGGAGCTGAACATGCATTCCAGATCGCCTGCTGCAAAGCAGCGCAGAAAACGGAAGCTGAAGAATCAACCAGATCCCGCGCGGGTTGCAGATGATCGGCCGGCTTTGCCACTTCAGGTTCAATTTCCGCCACAGCGATAACGGTTCCTTTTCTTTTCCTGCGCATCATCCATGCAAAGATCCAGATCAGGAAAAGTAAGGTCAGCAACCCATAAACGAACAGGCGGAAATTATTCCTGGCGGCATCTTTTTCCGGTACCGGTAAAGGTGCTTCCATTTTTTTCTCTGTCGTACTTACATGGAATGGCAAGGGTTCCGTCCGTATGACCGAATAATTCCCTTTCGCCGGATCGAAAAAAGAAAATTCAAACGCGGGCAAAACATAACTGCCTGGCTTACCTGCAATGAAAGGGTAGGAAAAAACACGGGTACCTGCCAATGGAATACTGCTCTTCCCCAATGTATCACTGATCACCGGCTCAAAGCCTTCAATACCCTGTGGCCATGACATGGCCGGTATACTGAATTGCGTGAAATTTCCCTTCCCGGAAATGATCAGTTTCAACGTGCCTTCTTCATGAAGGGAAAGGCTGTCGTTCATGATCTCCCTATGGATGCTGAAAGTTCCGGCTGCTCCGCTGAAACCCTGTGGTTTACCTGCGGGCAGGGGTTTCACATCGATGACCAGGGGCTGCGTTTCAGAAACATAATCATATGACACCTGCCCTTCCGGAGCCGGGTCGTTAAAATCGTTTTGCCGCAATACCCCTTCCGCGATCTGTTGTTCAGTGGGCTTACTGCTGGACACCGTTGAAAAATCAACGGTATGTTTGATCTGCATCTCATCAATACTGAATTTCCCTTCATGCTGCGGGAACAGCTGAACCTTCCGGATCGTATGTACAGAGAACAATTTCCCGTTGACCGTTTCGGTCGAATGCTGCTGATCGGTCAGGCTGACCATATCATAGACCGTGAATCCGTAAAAGCCGGGATTACGGGTAATGTCCGATCTCGATTCCAGACGGGAATACAATTTGAATTCCGCTACCACCGGTTCCCCGGGAAAACAACTGCGCTTATCCACTGTGACCTTTACGAACAGATTCTGCTTGATTTTCTGCACCGGATCTTCGCCGGGAGCCAGATAATAAGCTGTAGCTGTGCTGCCAGCCTGTTCACGGGCTTTCTTTGCTGCTTCCTCTGCTGTGATCACCTGCACAATGACGTCAGTGCTGCGTTCGCTTCTGCCATCTGTAATGATCGTTGCGCCGGGAATGATGAAGCGACCCGGCTTCAGGGCCATCAACGTATATACTGTATTGAATACGGTATGGCCATTTTGCCCCGTACCGGTATAAGCATAAGGACCCGCTACTTTTTTGAAATTTTTGAAATCAGGTGTCGTGACCGGAAACGCGCGATCCCCTTCTTCCTGGATGTACTGCACCTGAAAGGACTCTCCGGCAACGACGGCTTTGGCCGGTACGACGGTCCGCAACAGGGATTGGGCGCCTGTGAACAGGAACAGCAACAGGGACGCGGTGAAAGTGATTAGGCGGTGCATCTGCGTGGTAAAAATAAAACAGCCCCGTGTAAAGCGATGATGAAATTTATCAGTGGGAACGGGGTATGACAGGGGGTCAGAGATCACCCAGTTGCGGGCGGATGAGGATCTCTTCCACACAGGCAGCAGGAGAAAGCGAAGCAGCCGCAACGATCATTTTCGCGATATCCTCCGCTTCCATGATGCGTTGGTCCGTATTATCGAAATCACCCCAGGAATCGGTCATGACCGCACCTGGCAGTACAGAAGTTACTTTGATACCAAAGGGTTTCATTTCTTCACGCAAATTCTTGCTGAAACCATACATGGCGAATTTGCTGATACTGTAAGCACCGCCGTTCGCATAGGCCGCAACGGAGGCGATGGAGCAAAGATTGAAGATATGGCCGCTCTTCCGCTTCATCATGGATGGCAATAGTGCACGTGTGAGGTGATAAGCACTGAAAAGATTCACTGATAACTGCTCTTCCAGCAATCCATCCGGTTCATTGTGCACACTTCCTGGTTTGAACAGGCCGGCGTTGTTGACGATGATATCCGGTACGCCGTGCTGCAGACACCATTCCGCGAAATCCAGCACAGAAGCTTTATCAGAAAGATCCGCTTTCATGACCAGCACTTCAGCGGATGCATACCGCCGGGTCAAGTCAGATGCGGTCTCGTTCAAATGCGCTTCAGTGCGGGCGCATAAGAAAAGCCGGTGTCCTTCAGCTGCGAATGCGGCTGCTACTGCCCTGCCGATACCTTTGGAAGCGCCTGTGATCACGATGTTCATGGAAATTCAGGAACGGGTGTTGATTATTTCCCATTTCTTTGCAAATCTACAAACTGAAATGAAGTACCGGCATCTCTTTTTCGACCTCGATCATACGCTGTGGGATTTTGAAGCTAATTCCCGCCACACCCTGCTTGACCTGCATGAAAATCTCGGACTGGCAGCAAAAGGTGTGAACGATTTTGAACTGTTCTACCGGAATTACCTCGATCATAATGAGAAATTATGGGAGCGCTACCGCAACGGCTTCATCAAACAAAGTGAACTGCGCGTAAAAAGGATGCGGCTCGCCCTGCTCGATTTCAAGATCGCGGATGAAGCGCTGGCACAATCGATGAGTGAACGTTTCCTGGAATTACTGCCCACCCGTACGATACTCTTCCCTTATACCAAAGAGATCCTCGACTATCTTACCAAGAAACAATACCGGCTCCATCTGATCACCAACGGATTTGAGAACATACAGCATAGCAAGCTGAAATATTCAGGATTGACGAACTATTTCGATGCCGTGATCACTTCAGAAGGTTCCAACAGTTTAAAACCGAATAAAGAGATCTTCGAATACGCGTTCGTGAAGACCGGTGCGGAACCCGGGAACAGCATCATGCTGGGCGACAGTATTGAAGTGGATATCCAGGGCGGCATGAATGCGGGTATGGATACGGTTTTCGTGAATCATCTCGGCATCAGTACCGATGTGAAACCGACCTATACCATCCGCCATCTGCGCGAACTGGAGCAAATATTTTAAATGGAATTACCAGGTAGCAACTACCGTTACACCCCCCTGCGGTTTATCGCCGATCTTCACTTTGATGTCCGCATCCAGCGGCAATAAAAGATCCACACGGGAACCGAGTTTGATAAAACCCATCTCCTGTGTTTGTTCCGCCTGCTGTCCTGCTTTCAGGTAATTAACGATACGCTTGGCCAGCGCACCTGCGATCTGCTTCACAAGGATCTCTTTTCCGTTCTTCCTGTACACAACGGAATGGCGCTCGTTTTCTGTTGAAGATTTAGGATGCCAGGCTACCAGGTACTTGCCTTTGTGGTATTGTGAGTACACGACCTCCGCGCTCACCGGATTACGGTTCACGTGTACATTGAGGGGACTCATGAAGATGGAAACCTGAATACGACGGTCGCTGAAATATTCATCGGCCTGTACTTCTTCGATCGCAACCACCGTACCGTCAGCCGGTGCCACGATGGCATGTTCATCAATGGTCAGATTACGGTTCGGGATCCTGAAAAAGGAGATCAGGAAAATGAGAAGCCCGAGCGTACCGGCAAAGATGATCCAGTTCAGCCAGGGCAGTTCAAAACTCAGGAAATAGAACGAAAGGATATTGATGATGCCGAACACCAATGTGCTCCATGCAATGGTCGAGTAGCCTTCTTTATGAATGGTCATGTGCGGAATTGAGCGCCAAAATTAAGGAATCGCGGATTATTCGTGAGTACCCGGTTCCCGGCGGCTGAAACGCCAGATCAGACGGATCCCGGCAACGTAATGGCTTCGGGTCAGGTTACCTTTCTGATTGTACGCACGCTTGACTCCGAATGAGAATAGTCCCGGCCTGCGTATATCATAACGCAGGTTTTCCAGACCCGAAAAACTGGTGTTGATGAAACGTGCACCCGCACCGAAGAACATATCCATACAAAGACGGCTCTTATTGGAGATCAGCAATCCCATCTGGAAGGAGAATGTGTTGATCGGGCTGTTGATATGCCCTTTATCGAATATCCATGCAGAATCGCTGTTCGGTTGGTCGTAATAATAGCCGTTCTTCAAAGTGGTGAAGCTCCTGCTGGCAAAACCTCCCTGCAATCCGACATAGAATTTCGCGATCTTCTGCGGATCCGAAACGATATAACGCAATTCAGGTCTTACCCGGAAATACTTTTTGTCGAATGCCATGGAGTCAGCATTATTATTCTTCTCTGTTTGCAGCGAGATATCTGTCATGAACGACCAGCGGGAAGTAAAATAATATTCCAGTGAAGGCTGAATACTCAGTCCGCTGCCGGGCAATGGTAAGATGCCGAATGTAAGACCGGCAGTCCAGCGCGGATCCGGTGCTTTTCGTTGCCCCTGTGCATGGAACACGAAAAGAATGGCAAGAAGCAGGATGATCGTTTTCCGGGTCATATTAAGTAAAAGACCACTATGCGCCAGCTTTGGCTGCTTAGCGGAACAGAAAATAAACGAATAACCATACCATGGGGATGGCCAGCAACAGGGAGTCAAAACGGTCCAGAAACCCGCCATGGCCGGGCATCAGACTGCCACTGTCCTTTACATTGGCAAGCCTTTTCAGTTTTGATTCCAGCAGGTCCCCGACGGTACCCACTACCGAAGCGATAAAAGCAATAACGACCAGATAGATGGTCAGCGCCCCGAAATGGAACGCGTAGTAAGAAAGTAATCCGATGGTGCCCACACTCAGGACCACGCCACCGATCGTTCCTTCCCAGGTCTTTTTCGGAGAAACGGGTGACAAGGGCGTTTTGCCAATAAGTGAGCCGGAGATATAGGCCATGGTATCATTGATCCAGATGGAGGCGATGATCACAACAGGAAAGAACCAGGCTTGCAGCACAAAGTTGGTATCATGTACATGCACATCCCTTGTTGTATACAGGTTCATCATCAGCGCCCAGCACAGTGAAATATAAACGAGTCCGAATGCGGAATGCGCCACATTCTTCAGTCGCAGCTCACGTGTGAAAAGCGTCTCCGTTACCGGCAGGATGAATAAGAATACGAGGCCGGTCCACCAACCCAGTTCATTCAAACGGATGCCCAGTAATTGAAAACTGTCACTGGAAAAAAACAGCATCAGACACCAGCCAGCGATCATTACACCATAACGGTGAAAGGGTGTGATGTTCTTATATTCCGGATCGATCAGCCCCACGAGTTTCTGATATTCCACCCAGCATCCGAAATGGATCACAGAGAACAGGAGGAAGAAGCTCCATTGGTTCAGCAGTAAACCAGTGATCATGACCGCTGCGAAGATCATGGCGGTCAGGCTGCGGGTCCGAAAGGTCTGTACGTTAAATGCCATGCGTATCGTTTTCGTTCAGCAGTTCATCCACAGGTGATGTTTTCACCGGCGGAGGTGATATTTTTTTGAAATAGATGAGCAGTCCAAGGAATACCGGCAACGCCAGGATCCCATACCAGCGCACATCCTGGCCACCCAGTATATCAGCCGGCGGCTTACCGTTCATCTTCATGATATACATCGCTGTAATTGCGATCAGATTATTCAGAAAATGCGCGGAAATGGAAACCCAAAGCGATCCGGAATAATAATAGATCGCGCCCAGCATCATTCCGAGGAATGCGCGGGGTAAGAATCCGTAAAAAGAAAAATGGACCGCGCTGAAGATCAGCGCTACGACCACGATCGATATCCATGGGTTTTTTGTCCAGCGTGACAGAAAATTCTGCAACCCGCCCCGGAATAATGTCTCTTCACAGACCGCGGGCAGTAACCCCAGGATCAGGACCGATATGATATAATCGCCGGTCGTTTTCAGACCCAGTATCGCTTCACTCTGTTTGGTATAATCAGCCTCCATTTTATCGAATGTGGCCTTCATTGATTGCGTAACGGGGATCATTTCATTGAGCCATGCAAGGGATCCGGAAAAAAAGATGGCGGAAAAAAGTATGAGGGGAACCAGCGCAAGTTGCTTTGAAGTGAACCGGTTATTATAACCCAGCAGGTTCAGCGGATTGCGGTTCATGATATGCGCGCTGATCAGCGCGGGTAATAAAAAACTAACCAGACTGTAGATCACCTGTCCGATCCTTAACGCATTGCCATCAGATGCTGTAATGGATGAACCTGTGATCTCCTCAATGGGTTTGCCGGTCATGCCCGTCCAGATCGACTGGAACAACATCGCTGCTGCTATGGCTCCGGCAAATACAAAACAGATCAGCATGAAAAAGCCGGCGGACCAGGAAATACCCTTCGAGTCTTTATCGTACATAGAAATCTCTGATTAAATTGTAAATTTGCAGGTTCACCTTCCAAAAACAGGTTCAAAAATAGGCATTTGCCTGCGTTGAATGGTACAAATCGGAGACATACAATTACCTGATTTTCCGCTGCTTCTCGCCCCGATGGAGGACGTGAGCGACCCGCCTTTCCGTGCCGTTTGCAAGGATAAAGGGGCCGACCTCATGTACACTGAATTCATTTCCTCTGAAGGCCTGATCCGCGATGCCATCAAGAGCCGCAAAAAGCTGGACATTTTCGACTACGAACGCCCTGTCGGCATCCAGATCTTCGGTGGTGATGAAGAAAGTCTTTCCATGGCCGCGAAGATCGTTGACGTGACCAACCCCGATCTGCTCGATATCAATTTCGGATGCCCGGTGAAGAAAGTCGCACTCCGCGGCGCCGGCGCCGGTGTGCTGAAAAATATCGACCTGATGGTAAGGCTCACATCCGCAGTGGTCAAGTCCACCAAACTGCCCGTTACCGTTAAAACCAGATTAGGCTGGGATGATAAGACCCAGAACATCGAAGAAGTGGCGGAACGGTTACAGGATGTGGGCATCAAAGCGCTCGCGATACATGGCAGGACAAGGACACAGATGTATAAAGGTTCGGCCGACTGGACCCTGATCGGGAAAGTGAAGAATAACCCGCGCATCAACATCCCCATCTTCGGGAATGGTGATATCGATAGTCCGGAAAAAGCACTGGAATACAAGAACCGTTATGGGGTAGATGGTATCATGATCGGCCGCGCCGCGATCGGTTATCCCTGGATCTTCAATGAGATCAAACATTTCCTGAAGACCGGTGAGCACCTGCCCTCGCCTACCATTGAAGACCGTGTAGCGGTTTGCCGTAAACACCTCCATAAATCCGTGGAATGGAAGAATCCGGTGGTGGGCGTGAATGAAATGCGCAGGCATTATTCCAATTATCTGAAAGGATTACCGAACATCAAGGACTACCGCAATAAACTCGTTACGTTAAAAGAAGTGGAAGCCATCGATGAAGTGCTGAATGAGATCAGCCGCGTGTACGCCGGTTACACATTTGAAAAAACACCGATCGAGCTGATCAACTACCACGAGAAATGCCCGGTGTAATTCATTTCCAGTAATTATTCATCAGTTCATGCGACCATTGCGGTTGCTTTATTTCTCCCAACGGCAGAAACTCTTTCATGACCGGTTTGATATCCAGAACAGGTGTCCCATCCACCGCATCAAGATTTTTAACCCAAATGGAATTGCCTTCCCTTCTGACCAGTTCAACGATCGTCAGTCCGATCGAATTAGGCCGGTTACTCTTGCGTTGCGCAAAGATGCCTACCGCCGGCCAGTCCTTATTTCCCCGCGGATGCCCGTGGGTCAAAGCTTTTAGCGGATCAGCCTGATCGAAAAAGAAGATGATCTCCAGATGAGAGAAAGTGTCGATCCCGTCGAATGCATTTACCGGAAACTCCGGAAGTAATGTGATCTTACTGAGCACCGGTCCCCAGAAATCATCATCCAGTCCTTTGCGGTCGTTCGCTACCACCGCTACCGGTTTGAGCAATATATCCATATCAGTGTTTTTGATCAGGTCATCTGCACGCGCATACTCTTCATCAATCCATAGATGGAAACCAATACCCACGTGCCTTCCAGGATCACGAAGGGCCAGTAATTGATGAGCAGCGATGCATAACAAGCCAGTCCCGCGCCGATACAGTTCAGCACGAAATACAGTTTCCCGTTCTTTTCGATCAGGCTTTCCGTATTCAGGAAATAAGCGATCAGGATCAGTCCGACCCCGATACTTCCGATGATGTCGTTGTAGTTCATGATCCGTGTTTAGAGGTGAAGGAGATCAAACCATCCGTATAGATCTTTCCGCGTTGCTCCGCGAAATAATCAGCACACAATGCGATCAGTGCCAGAACCGCCAGGGCCAATCCGAAGCCTTTCCAGAATTCGTTACTCCCATTACGATAGAAATAAATGAAGAGTGCGGCACCCGCAACCATCAGGAATATTTCCGTATACCGGTAGATCAGGAAATTCTTCATCACGGTCTTCATACGCGGGATCTCTTCATTCTTCAGTTGAGAAGGGTTCATGTCATACGCGTAAACGTTACGCATACGGTCACCGTCACTGCGCTGATAGACGGTATAGCCCACCACGCCCAGTAACAATCCCACGACCAGCATGGGCACCGCGGCGCCTTTATAAACGGCCTGCTTCAGCAGGAACCAGCAGACCAATGCGGCAATCACTGATGCAATGCCAATGCAGAGGAAGAGAAGGCTTTCCTTCTTTTCGGCCACGAAGTATTGTTCAATATCCGTTTTGCTGAACATAGGCAGGTTTTGTACGAAGTTAGTTCACCGCCCGGTTGGATGCCTATTATTCCTGCAGCGCCTTTTTGATCTCAGGACCGGATGGGGAAACGGATGGACCAAAATAATGGGTCAGTACCCCCTGCTCATTCACCAGGTATTTTGAGAAATTCCATTCCGGGTATTGCTTGCTCCAGCCATTCTTTGCAGAGTCGGTCAGCCATGTAAAAACCGGGTTCTGGGCTGAACCCCTTACGACGACCGATTTTTTTGCCAGCGGGAAAGTCACGCCATAGTTCAGTTTGCAGAACTGCGCAATATCGTCATCCGTTCCTTTTTCCTGTTCCTTGAAATCATTGGCGGGAAAACCGATGATGATCAGTTTATCGCCATGTTCAGTGTATAAACGCTGCAGGTCATCATACTGATTGGTATACCCACAATCGCTGGCCGTATTCACCAGCATGACCTTCTTCCCTTTCAATGTGGCGAAATCCAGTTCGGTCCCGTTGTTCATGAGCTGTTTCAGGGAATAGAAAGAAACAACAGGTTGTTTATCCGCATTGGCGAGCGCTTTGCGGTTGGTGCCGAATACTTTGGTCATCCACATGAAAGCGGGATACACGGTTTTCAATACTTTCTGACGATAGGTCATATGATGAATATTACGGTTGGCGATGGCGACATATCCGAAAAAGGATATGATCAGTATGATGATAACAAGCAGGGCTTTTTTAAGTTTTCTCATGACATTTATTTCTTTACCACATAGGCTCATAGGAACATGGTTACACATAGTGTTCACAACAGCAGGAAGTCGATGTGTCCCACGCCGCTGTTGGTCTTATGACCAACAGCACGAACAACGGAGGCGAGCCCTCATATTTTCACTCGCAAGTCGCTCCAATGTGTTTGTTGGTGATAACCTGCCTTTGCCGGCAGGCAGGCACCAACAGCTGCGTGCTAAAACCTATGCGTGTATTTCTATGTGCCCTATGTGTCTATGTGACAAAAACCTACCTGATCACCCATTTAAAAAGCCGCAGCTTCCCTTTGAACGGCGGATACTTGATATCCGGATCGAACCAGGACGGCGTTTTCATCACAGCTTTTTTATGACTGAATGTTTCAAATGAGAATTTTCCGTGATAAGCACCCGTTCCGCTGAATCCCCTTCCGCCAAAGGGCAGATGATGATTGGTGAGATGCCAGCTGGCATTGTTCACACAACCGCCTCCGAAAGGTACCGCATTCAGCCATTCCTTTTCTTTGGATGAAGAAGAAGTGAACACGTAGAACGCAAGCGGGTTGGGATGTCTGGCGATAATGGCTTTCGCCTCATCCATCGTTTCATAAGTGATGATGGGGAGCACCGGGCCGAAGATCTCATCCTGCATCACTTTCGCGTCAGCCGGAACATCGGCAAGTATACTGGGTTCAATGAACAGGTTCGCGCGATCCGTTCTGCCGCCATGTACCAGCGTACCCTCTTTCAGATAACCACTCACCCGGTCGAATTGTTTTTCATTGATGATCTTCCCGTAACTGTAGCTGCTCTCAGGCTCCTTGCCATAGAACTGCTGCACATATTTTTTCAGCGCATCGATGAACGCGCCTTCGATGGTGGCATGTACCAGGATATAATCCGGCGCCACACACATCTGCCCCGCGTTGGAAAATTTGGTCACCGCGATGCGGCGTGCCGCGATCCGGATATTCGCATCTTCTTCCACCACACAGGGACTCTTGCCGCCCAATTCCAAAGTAACAGGCACCAGCTTCTCGGCCGCCATTTTATAAATGATCTTACCCACCGCAGTACTGCCGGTATAGAACACATGATCGAATGCGAAATTGTTCATCATCTCCGGTATCACCGTCGCACCATCCCCTTCCGCATACAGGATATAGTCTTCCGGAAATACAGATAGAACTTTCTTCATCACTGCTGCGGTTGCAGGCGCGAATTCACTCGGCTTCAGCACTACACAATTACCCGCGGCCATAGCACCCAGCAGCGGATTGATGAGTAACTGGAAGGGATAATTCCAGGGACCGATGATCAGCACCACACCCAAAGGTTCGCGTATGATCCTGCTCGAAGAAGGCAGGTTCAGGAGGTTCGTTGCAACGGATTCAGGCTGCATCCAGTTGTATAATCCATCCAGGATGGCGCTGAGTTCGGATAATACCATGCCCAGTTCCGTGACCCATGATTCTTCCTTGCTTTTTTTGAGATCGGTATACAGCGCTGCATACAATTCTTCCTCATGCGCAAGAATGGACTTCTTCAGCTTCTTCAACTGCTCTTTACGGAACGCGTAAGGGCGTGTGGCGCCTGAGTCATAAAAGCGGCGCATGGCGGCTAACTTTCCGGGTTCTGGCATTAATCGTAATTTTAGTACAAGTTACTTAAAACCCTCCGCAGAATGACCGATGAGTATTTCATGACACAGGCCCTGAAGGAAGCACAGATCGCATTTGATGAAGGCGAGATCCCCATCGGCGCGGTGGTGGTGGCAAATGACAAGATCATAGCCCGTGGGCATAACATGACCGAAAGGCTCAGTGACCCGACCGCTCACGCGGAAATGATCGCGCTGACCTCCGCCTTCAATTTCCTGGGCAGCAAATACCTGCCCGGCATCACTTTATATGTTACGGTAGAACCGTGCCTGATGTGTGCGGGTGCCATTTACTGGAGTAAACTCTCGCGTATCGTGTACGGTGCAGATGATGAGAAGAATGGCTATAAAAAAACAACCGGAGAAAACTGGCCCTTTCATCAAAAAGCGGAGATGACAAAAGGCATCATGCGCGAAGAATGCGCGCAATTGATGAAGGATTTTTTCAAACCTAAAAGATAAACAGCCACAAAAAAAGAGACCGCTCTGGTCTCTTGATCATTTCTTTCTCTCTCTCCTATTACCTAATACCTATTAGCTCTTACTTATCAAAGAGGTCTGATCTTGATATCCCTGAACCAGATCTCACTGCCATGATCCTGCAGATCGAGCATACCGGTTTTGTTCATGCCATAGCCTGCTTCATCCTTCCATTTGCTGATCGCTTTGCGGTCTTTCCAGTCGTCGGTCCAGGCCTGGAACTCCACTACTTTCACACCATTGAGCCAATGTTCCACATGGCCGTTATTGAAGATGATCTTTGTATGATTGTATTCACCCACGGGTTTTGCGGCAATGGATGCAGGCGCGTACATGGCATAGTCGGCCCCTGATTTCTGCCAGTCTTCCAGTTTATCCGGATAACCCAGGTCATCGATCAGCTGGTATTCGGGGCCGGTGAGATAAGGCGCATCATGATCTTCGCTCACGTGATAGATGATCCCGCTATTGCCGGCTTTGGCGATCTTCCAGTCGATCACTAATTCAAAATTCCCGTACTCTTTCGTGAACAAAATATCAGAATGCTGATCCGTTCCGCCTTTTACAGAGGCCTTGCAATGAAGTTCGCCATTCACGGCTTCCCAGCTGGTACAGGGCCTGTTCTTGAAGGCTCTCCAGCCATTGGTGGACTTGCCATCAAATAACAATTCCCAGCCGGCTTTCTTTTCCGCCTTCGTCAGTTGATTATGTTTTTCTTTCGGCATCATAGAAGATGACACAAAAGAAACGGCGATCAGGGCGAAGACGAGAGACCTTTTCATATTACTGTAAATTTTGAATTTTGAGATTTGAATTAGACCCGTACCTGATTTAATATTTAAAATAGGAATTACGCCTCCCTTATCACGAAAATCAACCCGAAATGCAACCACCCGCTTTAATGAATTCAAAATTCAAAATTTAGAATTCAAAATTGCTCTTAAGCGAGTTTCATATTCACCGGATCCCACTTAATAGCCTTATCCTGGAAATAACTGTCGTTACACAGCAATGCCGGAGCTGCTGCACGATAGCCGAATACCGCGTCTTCACGGGATACCGCATTGCCATTGCGCATGCAGTTGAAGAAATTATACCAGTGGTCGAAATGCGCGCCTTTGTAGCCTTCTTCCGCTTTGAATACGGTCGTATCCGGAGGCAGCATTTTTTTCCTTTCGTATGCGTTCGGATTGTCCTTGTTCAGTTTGGTGCTGAGCAGGGGATCATCTACAGCTGCGTATGATTTATTTTTAGTCAGGGTCACTTTATCCCATTCCACATTCATGCTGCCCTCATTACCTACGAGACGCAGGTATGTACTGTCGGCGGTGCCGTCAATGAAGTTCACACGTAATGAAAGGTTGAATGCCGGATGTTCCGGCGTGTCCGCATAATCGAACATGCCCATCAGTACATCGGGTACTTCGCGGCCGTCTTTCCAGTAACGGAGGCCACCCATCGCCATGATCTTCTGCGGACCTTTGGAGTTGGTGATATAGTGAAGGCTGGAGAACAGGTGTACGAACAGGTCTCCGGAAACGCCGGTACCATAATCTTTATAGCATCTCCAGCGGAAGAAACGTTTGGTATCAAACGGACGGTCGGGGTATTGATTCAGGAATCGTTTCCAGTCGACCGTTTGCAGTGACGCATCTGCCGGAATATCATACTGCCAGGCACCCCAGGGGGAGTTGCGGGCCCAGAAACCTTCTGCATAGTTCAGTTTACCGATGGCACCAGCGGCCAGCAGTTCTTTGGCTTTTTCATTTCCGAGGGAACTCATGCCCTGGCTGCCCACCTGCATCACCACTTTATTCTTTTTCTGTGCTTCGATCATGGCGGAACCTTCGGTCACATCATGCACCATCGGTTTTTCGCAATACACCGATTTGCCTTTATTCATCGCAGCCACGGAAATATCCTTGTGCCAGTGGTCGGGTGTACCCACGATCACCGCATCAATATCCTTGCGATCCAGGATCTCATTGAAATCGCGTGTGGTAAAAATATCTTTCCCGTATGTCTTTTTTGCGGCTTCCAGGCGTCCATCGTACAGGTCGCAGGCCGCAACCAGTTTCACACCCGGCACTGTAATGGCGGTATTCGCGTCCGCAGTCCCCATACCTCCGGCCCCGATCAGGGCGATCTGGATATTGTCGTTAGGGCTATAGTAGTCGCGCAGCATGGGCTGTTCGTTGGCACCGATGATGGCCGCACGGCTCAGTTGTGGGGCCAGTGCGCCTCCTACGAGGCCTGTGGCCAATTTGGTAATGAAACGACGGCGGGAGCGGGAGGAATTTTGTTGGTCTGACATATCGTTAGAATTAAAATTGAAGGATGGCTTTAAAGATAGTCGAAAATCGCATGCGGCGGAAAGGGGGCAGTCTTACATTTATTTCCCATATCGGAAAAGGAAAAACGGGTGGGTAAACCGGAACACGATATTTTTGTTATCCTTTAAGTCGGACATTTCATTCATTTAAAACCACATAATTATGGCATTTACTCTTCCTGCATTACCATATGCACATGATGCGCTCGAGCCGCATATCGACACTCTGACCATGCAGATCCACCATGGCAAACACCATCAGGCTTATGTAGACAACCTGAATAAAGCGATCGCCGGTACTGAGAACGAGAACAAAACAATTGAACAACTGGTGGCGCATGCCGGCAGCATCGGCGGCCCCGTTCGCAACAATGGCGGCGGTCACTGGAACCATACATTCTTCTGGGAAAGCCTTTCTCCGAAAGGTGGCGGTGCTCCCACCGGCAAACTGGCCGATGCCATCAACGCGGCATTCGGTTCATTCGACGATTTCAAAACCAAATTCCAGGCAGCAGGTGTTGGCCGTTTCGGCAGTGGCTGGGCTTGGCTGATCGTGAAGGATGGCAAACTGGAAATTTCTTCTACGCCCAATCAGGACAACCCCCTGATGGATGTTGCAGAAGTAAAAGGCCACCCGATCCTCGGTGTGGATGTTTGGGAACACGCTTATTATCTGAAATACCAGAACAAACGCCCGGATTACCTGAGCGCGATCTGGAATGTGATCGACTGGAATAAAGTCGAAAGCCGCTACGAGGCTAGTCTGTAGTTGTTAGTCTTTAGCCGATAGTCAGGCATATCAGAAATTGAAAAAGCCGGAAGAATACTTATTCTTTCGGCTTTTTTTGTTTTCCGCTGAACTGAAAACAAATGATAAAACTCAGGAAGTACTTTCTTAGAATTGACTAAAGACTACAGGCTAAAGACTACCGACTACTATTTGCATTTATCCAATTCCGATTCCAGTATCTTGTTTGCCCTTTCCTTGAATGCCTTCACGGTATCCATTGCCGCATACTTATTCTGCATTTCTTCCAGATAAACGGTCAGTTGTTTTGTCAGCGTATCGATCTCCTTTTTGACCTGTTCAGAAGGGGAGGTTATATTCCCCAGCTTCTTAAGCTGGCACTGGTAATCCGCCAGTTTTTTTACATCTTTTTCAAGCGTGTCTCCTGATTTGCAAGAGCTGCCTGCTGCGACAAGCATGGCAAAGACAAAAATCCCGATGATCTTTTTCATGTGTTGATTTTAGTTGTTAGATACTATCTAAGGTAGGACAAAGAGTTTTGGGTTTTGCCCGCAACAGTTGATCTGAAAACCGATCTTGAAACTGAGAAGAACCCGCCATAGAACGGACTAACGACCTGCCTGCCGGCAGGCAGGCTAAAGACTACAGACTACCGACTACTAAGGAACCGGGTCATACCCGCTCCCGCCCCATGGATGACAGCTTGAGATCCTTTTCATTGCCAGCCAGGTGCCTTTGAAAACACCATGTTTCTTAAGGGCTTCAGCTGCATAATGTGAGCAAGTGGGTGTGTAGCGGCACTTGGGGCCGATCCAGGGAGAGATAACCAGCTGATATATTTTGATCAGGAGGAGAAAAGGAAGGCTCAATATCCTCAGAAAGATCTTCATGATACTTTTTTAATGAGTTGCTGTATCACTTTCCCGACCGCGGTATGCAGATCGGTATATACCGGTAATTCTTTTTCCGTATAAATGAAGAATACGGCCAGATCACCTTTCAGTATTTCAGTCAAGGCTGCTTTTTGTAAACGCCAGGCTTCCCTCGTTTGCCGTTTGATCTTATTGCGGTCGCTCGCTTTTTTGAAATTCCGGGTACTGGCTGTAACGCCGGCCTGCAGTTTTACAGGTGCCCCGGCTTTGAAGATATAATTGATCCGGAATGGCGGCACGCTCATGCGTTTGCCTTCACTGAACAGTTCCCCGATCAGCTTGCGGCTTTTGAGCCTCTCTTTTTTACCGAGTGTTGCGCGGCCGGCCATAGTGTAAAATTAAAATAGCTCCGGCGATAAACCGGAGCTATTCAATAAGGTCATTCCTCAGAATGCTATTATTTCAATTTACGCTCGTCAGAAACGGTCAGTTTCTTACGGCCTTTTGCACGGCGGCTAGCCAATACTTTACGGCCATTTGCTGTTTCCATACGTTTACGGAATCCGTGAACGGATTTACGACGGCGACGGTGCGGTTGGAATGTACGTTTCATTTTGTTGTTCTTTTTCTCTTGACCTGTCCATTCAGACAAGCCGGTTTTTTAATATGGACCGGGAGAACGGTCCGGGTTTCATTATTCGCCAGGGAGATGAGTTACCACAACCCATCCATCCTCAGGCGGGATGAAAGGACGGCAAAGGTAAGGGAATGCTGGCAGGGCAGGTAATTTTAAAGGGATAAATTTTAGCGCACCGCCACAACTCATTGATAATTAATCAAATTTCTGACTAAGGTCGATATGCTCGGACCTTACGGGTTCGCCAAAAAAGCTGCTGGCGTGGTTGTCGAAATCCTGTACCGAATCCGTGGTACAAAACCTGCGTCCGCCATTCCGGGCACAGCGGGACTCCATTTCAGGATGCCTATTTAAATAATCGGCCAGGCCATCCGCAACAATATCACCCTGTGAGAGCAATTTCACACCCACCGGCAGGTACTCCTCGATCTTTTCCTGCAGCAGCGGATAATGTGTGCACGCAAGTAAAACCGTGTCGATCATCTCACCCTTTTCCATCAGACTTTTGATATGCTTCTTCACGAAAAAATCAGCGCCATGTGTCTGGTGTTCGTTATTCTCGATCAGCGGCACCCACATCGGACAGGCTTCCTGATGCACATGCAATTGCGGGAAGAATTTCCCGATCTCCATCGGATAGGATTCCGATGCCACGGTTCCCTGTGTAGCAAGGATACCCACATGCCCTGACTCTGAAAAGTTACCGATGATCTCGGCGGAAGGTCTGATCACACCCAGCACGCGGTTATCCGGAGCGATGCGCGGCAGGTCCTTTTGCTGGATCGTTCTTAATGCTTTTGCAGATGCGGTATTGCAGGCCAGGATCACGAGCGGGCAACCCTGACTGAAGAACCATTGCACACATTCCAGTGTGTAGTGATACACCGTTTCGAAAGAACGGTTCCCGTATGGCGTTCTTGCATTATCTCCGAGGTAGATGTAATCATACTGCGGCAACCGCTTTGTGATGGAGCGAAGCACGGTGAGTCCGCCATAACCGGAATCAAAAACCCCGATGGGATGCGTGGTAGGCATGAACAAATGTAAGTCAGGATGGGCATTAAAAAGCCCCGGCGTTCAGACTGTAACGTCTGAAGCCGGGGCTGAATATGTTTACTGTAAGCGGTTTTAGTTACCGGCCGGTTTAGTGGCGGGTGCTTTCTGCGCCTGCGGTACGTTCACTTTCAGTTTAGCAGCTACTTGCAGGATGATATCATCACCTTCGGGTGCTACGAGGAATGCTTCCTTATTGAATACGTGCGTATAACCTTTTTCTTTGGCAACCGCTTTGATCGCATCATACACTTTAGTGTAGATGGGTTTCAGCAGTTCATTTTGCTTTGCTTCAGAAGCCTGCTGAACGATGGATTGCCAGTTCTGGATCTGATAGATCAGGGTCGGCAGTTCTTCACCGATCTGTTTGCGAACGGCAGCTGGAGTGTGCAGGCTGTCGCGGTACATACTGTCCTTGCGCTGATATTCACCAACGATATAAGCGTACTGGGGATTCAGGGAGTCTGTCTGGTATTTTTCCATCAGCGAATCGATCTTCGCTGTTTCAGGCATCAGGCCAACCATGTTGTCTACGCTGATGTAACCCAGTTTCACGCCCTGTGCATGTGTGTTCGTTGAAAATGCCAGGCCAAGGGCCACCAACGCAACGGTAAAGATTTTTTTCATTTGTTAAGTTTTGTAATTGCTTGTTAGATTCTATTTAAGGATCACAGGTTGCCTGATTTTACCGGATCGGACCTCCTTATGATATATTTAACGATTCTATTTCACCCCCAGTTCTTTCAGCACATCTTCGCTCTTGTCCAGTTTGGGGTCGGCAAAGATAATGGTAATTCCTTCACTTTTATCCAGCACGAAGTCATAACCGCGCTGTACGGAGATCTTCTGTACGGCGTTGTACACCTTGTCCTGTATCGGTTTGATCAGTTCCTGACGTTTCTTGAACAGATCTCCCTCAAAACCAAAGCGTTTCCGCTGCAGGTCGCGCAGGTCCTTCTCTTTATTGAACAGCTGGTCTTCCCTTTTTTTCTTCAATTCATCGCTGAGCATTACCTGTTCAGCCTCATAGTCCTTGTACATCTTGTCCAGCTCGGCTTGTTTTGCATCAATTTCTTTCTGCCAGTCGGCCGCTACCCCATCCAGTTGTTTCTGAGCATCCTTGTACTCGGGCATCTTGTCAAGGATATAACGGGTATCAATAATCGCATATTTCTGCGCCTGTGCGCTGGCGGCGAACAGCATGATACTGAGCGCGGCTACAATTATCTTTTTCATGGTGAAGGGTTTAAAATGTTGAGTCAGATAAATTACGATTTATTCAGGTTCGAAGCCCAGCATGAAGGTGAAGCGTGATGCTCCTTTCAGGCCGGTCTGTCCCGGTTGCAGCCTGTCGATACCCACACCATAATCAAATCCGAGCAAGCCGAACATCGGCAGGTAGAAACGCATACCCACACCTGCACTGCGGCGGAGACGGAAAGGATTATAGTTCTTGAAATCATACCAGCCATTCGCCGCTTCAAAGAATGTCAGCGCATAAATGGTACTGCTCGGATTCGTAACCAGCGGGAAACGCATTTCCAACTGATATTTATTGAAGAGCGTAAAGAACTTGCTTGCACTTTGCTGATCAGGATTCACGGTCGGATCCGAAGATTCGTACACAGGATAACCGCGCTGCGCGATGATATCATAACCGAGCAGACCGAAGTTATTGGTCAGACCGGCATCACCCACCTGGAAGCGTTCGAACGGAGAGTAATCCAGTTTGCGGTTGTAACGGCCCATGAATCCGTATTTGGCAGCGATCTTCAGCACGAACTGGCGGTTGTGATCCGCGCCCAGCGCTTTACCGATCGGCACATACCACTCGGCATTGAAACGCCATTTATGGTATTCCGGATTCTTGTAAGGATTGGAAGACGTGAGGATATCCTTGTTGAACAATGAATACGGAGGCGTGAACTGCACACTGGCCAGGAAGCTGGATCCGCCTTTCGGGAAGATCGGATCGAACACGGAAGAACGCTGCAGCGCGATCTTGAAGCTGAGGTTATTGGACGGTCCGTTGCTCAGGCCCTGGAAGATCGGATAGTTCGCCAGTACATAACGGGTATAGCTTGCGGTATACACCAAACTGAAATAGTCATCCGGCCATTTCAATTGCTTACCCATCGCAACCGAGATACTCGTTGCTTTGAGGAAGTTGGTATCGGAACGCGCTTTGTCGATACGACCCGTGAAAGGATCGAATGCGTTGGAATATTTACTGCTGTTGAAACCGATGGTGAGTGAATTCCTTTTCTTACCACCAAGCCAGGGCTCCGTGAAAGAGAAGTTGTAAGAACGGTAGGCTTTACCGTTCGACTGCATACGCAAACTCAGTTTCTGTCCGTCACCTGTCGGCAAGGGATCCCATGCTGATTTCTTCCAGATATTCTTTATGGAGAAGTTGTTGAACGTAACACCCAGTGTACCGGTCAAACCAACACCACCACCCCAACCGGCGGAAAGCTCCAGCTGGTCAGCGGATTTTTCTTCCAGTTTCCAGTTGATGTCAACCGTACCATCATCCGCATTCGGCACTACACCGGGGTTGATGGTTTCCTGATTGAAATATTGCAGGTTCGCCAACTCGCGCTGGGAACGGATCAGATCCGAACGGCTGAACAGTTCACCGGGAATGGTGCGCAGTTCACGGCGGATCACATAGTCCTTCGTTTTATCATTACCCGCGATGGTCACGTTCTTGATACGTGCCTGCGGACCTTCCGAGATACGGATCTCGTGATCGATAGTATCATTGTACACTGCGGTCTCGATCGGCTCTACGTGGAAGAACAGATAACCGTCATCCATGTACAGTCCGCTCACATCACCACCTTCCTGGCTCAGCTGTTTACCCAGGCGTTTATTGAGGATATCGATATTGTAGATATCACCTTTGTTGATGCCCAGCAGCAGGTTCAGTGTGGAGTCAGGATATTTCGTGTTACCCTTCCAAACGATGTTGCCGAAATAATAACGGTGTCCTTCTTCCACTTTCAGGTCCACATTCAGGTTGCCGTTCTTCGCGAGGTATTGCGTATCCGCAACGATCTGCGCGTCACGGTAACCGTTGGAGTTGTAATACTCCAGCACTTTATCCTTGTCTTCTTCGTATTTCTTGGGATCGAATTTAGCCGCAGCGAAAGGCTTGAAGCGGAACCAGGGATCCAGTACGCGCTTGGTTTTGCTGATGGTCAGGAAACCCCAATCCTTGAAGTATTGACTGACGCTGTATTTCTTTTGTGTGCCGTAAGGGCTGGTTTCTGTAGTGGGTTTGAAGGTCAGTTTCCCCATTTCCTTTGTCCCCTTCATCTGCTTTTTCAGCTTGAGACCATCCAGGTTCTCGTTGCCGTAGAAGCTCACCGCATTGATGCGGACCTTCGCACCTTTATCCACGTAGATGTCCATAGCATTGGAGTTCACGTAGAAGGAATCCGGCTTTTCTTCGATCCGCACTTTCACGTTCTGATAGCCTTTCTCCGTATAGTACTTGGTGGTTACTTCAACGATGTTGCGGCGTGTATTCTCGGTGATGATCGTTTGTTTGGTGAGACCGATCTTACCCTGCAGGTCCTCAACATCTGTTTTCTTGATGCCAATGAATTTGAAATTGCCGAGGCGGGGACGTTCCGTTACCGCGATCTCGATGCTCACACGGTCGTCTTCGATCTTCGTGACATAGATCTGAACGTTGGAAAAGAATTTCTGGCGCCAGAGATTCGCAATGGCTTTGGAGAAATTATCATTACCCGGGTGTGTGAATTTGTCGCCGGTGTTCAGTCCCGCAATAGAGAGCACGATGGAAGTATCCAGGTGTTTGATACCGGTGATCGTTACATCAGCGATCGTGTATTCTTTAGGAAGACGTGCGTCTTTCCAGGCCTGTAATTTGGGGTCGAATGAGGTGGGCTTGGTGGTATCTTCCTGAGCATGGACCGTAGAAACGGAAGCCAACACAGTCGTCACAATAACACAAAACCGGAGTATAAATCTTTGCATGGTTGATTGTTCAAGTCGGTCTGAAAATGACCGGAAGGGCCTTACCTCTTCATTGTCAGGCTTTCCGCTTCAGGTTGCGGCGCAAAATAACGGTAAATATTTGAAGTGTTTGTTAAAACGGGGCTCCCAAAAGGGGCTTTGGCCATAAAATAAAAAAAAGGGAAATGCAGGGGAAGAATGATCAGATATTAATCACTGATTTACAGTGCTTTCCGTGATCTGGTCGCTGGTCTTTCCATAGCGCCTTTCGCGGCCCTGAAAATCGACGATGGCCTCGTACAGGTTTTCCTTGCGGAAATCAGGCCAGCGGACGTTGGTGAAGTAGAGTTCGGCATAGGCCAGTTGGTACAGCAGGAAATTGCTGATCCGGTATTCTCCGCTGGTGCGGATCATGAGTTCGGGGTCAGGAAAATCGCCGGTGCAGAGGAATTGCTGCAGGGTATTCTGGTCGATCTGTTCCGGGTCGAGGTGACCGGCTTTGACTTCTTTGGCGATATTCTTCACGGCGTTCAGCAGTTCCCAGCGGCCGCTGTAGCTGAGGGCCATGATGAGCTGCAGACCGGTATTATCTTTCGTAAAGTCAAGCGCCTCCTTCAATTCAGCCCTTGCCGATTCCGGCAGCATCTGCATATCACCGATCACATGGAGACGGATATTGTTCTTATCGAGGCTTTCCACTTCCTTACGGATGGTGCTCACCAGCAGTTCCATCAGACCCATCACTTCATATTCCGGACGGTCCCAGTTTTCAGTAGAGAAAGCATAAAGTGTAAGATATTCCACACCCAGTTCAGCGCAGCCTTCCACGATGTTGCGTACACTTTCCACACCGTGAAAATGGCCGAAAAGCCTGTCCTGGCCCTGTTCTTTGGCCCAGCGGCCGTTACCATCCATGATGATGGCGATATGGCGCGGAAGCCTGGACTTGTCTATTTTTTCGAGGAGCTGGGACATAGTGGTAATTCCAAACAATATGCAAAGGTACAAAAAACATAACCCGGGGCAATCCCGGGTTATGACTTCAGTTATTTGAAAGGGATATTATCTTTTCCCCCATACCGCTACCCTGGCTTTACCGCGGAGGAATCCCTTGGTTTCATACCAGAATTCGATCTTGCGCAAATGCCGGAGTCCGCCATCAAGATCGATCACACGGCTTTCTCCTCCCTGAGGGATATGTGTACGGAGTGAAACATCCTGCACACTGCCGTTGTCAAAATGCACTTTCATATCATACACTTTCAATGGACCGTCCGTGATCCTGAGTTTTAGCTGACGGAAGTCGTCCTTCAGGTCTCCAAAAAGGATCACATCATGGTCCACTCCGAAGCCCACTTGCTTATCGGCAATGAATCTCCAGGGACCGGCAACCGGTTTTGTGTTCGTGCTTAATGTGGTGAAACTGAATAACAAAACAGTACTGAGCATCAGTAAGATCGGGCGCATAGATAAGGGGTTTAAGTTTAATGGAAAGAAGCTATAGTTCTTTGAGTATCGTGTTTTTTGTTTCCTTTTGAATGCAAACAGGATCCAAAGTTTAATCCGGTTTATAGGCCGCCGTATGTGATTTGACCCAATATGATTCTGAAGATAAAAACATAATTCAAAAGATCAAACTCATGCACAAAAAAAGCCCCGGCGTTGCTGCCGGGGCTTTATACAAATCGGTTTGAATTAAAATTTTGAACAGGTTGAAGGTATGTTGCCTTCTTCTCCCGTGATCATTTCTGCTGCTTTAAGTTATAACAAATAGTACTTGGTTGTAATAGGATTGAGGGTTTCCATGTAATAGCAACAATGCTGTGACAAACGGGAATTACTTGCTGGTCGGGCATTTGTAAGACTGCAGGTTAAAGCTCAGCGTAAAGAGTGCTGTTACGAACTGATCTTTTTGTCTGCTGTTGCCCCGCTGGATGCCGGGTTTACCGATCGGTGTGCCGACTTCATAAGAACGATCGCTCAATAATGCCGCATTGGAAACGGAACCGTCCGGATTCAGCGGGAAGATATTGGGATCGACATAAGTTGTGCTCACATCATCCAGATAATCAGTATTGGTGAAGCGGTACAGGATCTCAAAACCCACGTTCATGCGCTCATTCAGCGCATATTTGAAACCGCCTCCGAAAGGAATACTCAGCGCCATGGTGCTGTATTGCTTGCGACCTGCCACGATGCCTTGTCCTTCTGTTCCGAGCGGACGCAGATAGATCTTTTGTCCGCGCAGATACGCGTACGGATCATAACTGAATACCCCCGCGCCTAATGTGATATAAGGCGTGAAGTTGAAGCCGGGTTCACCGGGCATGAAGCGGAAGAAATTGAAATCGCCCTGCAGTGCCAGTTCCCATACATTGGTATTGAAACTGAGATTGCGGTGAAGCATGTAATCATTATACGTGTTGTATTTATCGGAATAACCGAGACGCGCATAAGTAGCGCCCACACGTAACGCGATATAATTGCTGAAGTTCTTGCGGAAGAAAAAACTGGCTGCCATCTTGGGGCGGTTCAGGTGTGCACGGGTGTCAAGATCACCGAAATAATGGCCGGCGCCGATACCGATACCGAATTCACCTTCCTGTGAAATAGCATCCTGTGCCAGCAGTTCCTGACCAGAAAAACTCAATCCCATCCATACCGTGAACACGGCGATCATCCTTTTCATCATAGTCCAGAATTAAGAGTCGAATAACTAAGAACGCTAAAAGTACCTATTTTCTTTTATCGTCACCTCAATTTAGTTCCGTTTGTCGAGGCCCCAGGTCAGCTTGTTCCGCAGTGTTTGAAGGAAATTGTTCTCGCTCAGCCTGACCAGTTTCACGCAGAAATTCTCTCTGCGGACGGCCAGCTGAACGGTCTTGTCGACCAGTTCACGTCTGGAATCCAGTGCGCAAATGATCTGATCGGCCCTGCTTTCGATCTCAAAGGAGATGATCGTATTATCGGGAACAACGATCGGCCTGACGTTCAGGTTATGCGGCGCGACCGGCGTGATGACGAAGCTGGCGGAATCCGGAAAAACGACCGGACCGTTGCAACTGAGTGAATAACCGGTGGAGCCGGTGGGTGTGGAAACGATGAGTCCGTCGGACCAGTAGGTATTCAGCAACTCACCATTGATATAGGTATGGATCTTGATCATGCTCGCCACATCACGTTTGTGAATGGCGAATTCATTGAGCGCGTAAGGCACACTGCCGAACATGGGGATATTCGCGTCGAGATGGATCAGGGTCCGTTTATCGACCACATAGGTCCTTTTGGCAATGGCTTTCACGGCGGACTGCAACTCTTCATGACCGATACTGGCCAGGAAGCCGAGCCGTCCGAAATTGATACCCATGACCGCGATATCTTTTCCGCGGATGAAACCAACGGTATCGAGTAAGGTACCATCACCACCGAGACTGATGATGAATTCCACTTCGGGGCCCAGGTCTTCCGCTTTTTCAAATGTGGTACTGTTGGCCGGAAGCCTGACCTTATCATTGATCTGTGTGAAATAATCCTTATAGATCACCGGTTCGATCTTCTGGTTCTCCAGTTCGTCGAAGAACAGCTGCACTTCCTGCAGTTGCGCTTCTTCCATCACCCGGCTGTAAATCGCTGCCTTCATTCCTTGTATTGATTGTTACTACTTGTGGTGTAAAAATAGGCCGTTTTGCCCTAACTGGTTAAAGGTCCATTCCAGTTTGATGGTATAATCATAGAACGTGAGGATATCCAGTCCGATACCGCCGGAGAACAATACCTTATTGGAGAGGCTGTTCGCGCCGGGGTTCTCATTGTATACATATCCTGCATTGCCGTAGATCTTGCCGAAAACACGCAGGGGTGTGATGCAGCCGCCATGGCCTTTATAAGCGGGTGTCCGGAATTTAGTACTGAATAATTCACGGACCAGTGCTGCTTTGAAGATGCCGCCTGCAACACCGTCGATGACATAGTATTCATACCCCTGGATGAAATCATCATATCCGAGCAGGCGACTGCTGAAATAAGGTTGTTTGAATGGTGCTTTGATGATACCGAAGCCGCTCATTGCCGCGAATGTATGTTTGGCCACGGGCCAGTAAGCGGAGGCCTTGGTCATGACCTGAAAAACATGACTACGCTTATTGAATCCGCGCTGTGAGATGCTGAATTCAGCGGCATATCCTTTCGTCGGGTAAGGATTGAAATCAAGATCGGAATAGGAAAGTCCGTAATAGAGTTCAGGGAATGTGAGATAGGAACTGTTCTTCTTGAAATAATTCGGGTTCAGGTCGAGGATCGTGTCCTTGACATTTTCATTGGTGACCATCAATCCGAAACGATGTATCGTTTTGATAGCGGGGCGGAAAGTGATCTCGCCTTTGACCCAGGTGAAGTTGCGGATATAGCGGTCAGCTCGCAGGAAGGCCTGCTTGTTCCGGATCGTATTATAATTCACTTCCCGGTTCTTGCCGGTGGAGAAACCGATGTTGGCACCCCATCTGAGGCGGTGATCGATGTAGAGCCGGTCGTAACGGAATGACAATTGCTTGGTATAGCCGTTGAGCATCCAGATCTGCAATTTATCATTGAAGCCTGTGGTGTTGTTATCGATGAGTTTCACGCCATAGTTCACGCGGTTGAAACTGCCGTCATGTTTCACCAGCCATTCATTGAGGTTACGGTCTACCGGTTTGAAATAAGGCATCGGAAAAACATACCAGCGTTCTTTTACAGTGACCAGTACATCCACATCATGATCAACGATACTTTTCAGCGTGACCTGTGCGTCCTGGAACAGGGCGGTATTCATGAGCAGACGGCGTGCGTTATCGAATTGTCCCACGATATCCTGCAAGCGCATGGTTTCGCCGGATGTAAAAGGGATCTCGCGGAGGATGATGACCGGTTTCGTTTTTCGGTTCCCGGCGATGACGATGTTGCGGATGGTGAAACCGGATGCATGTCCGGTATTCGTGCGTTCGAATGATACGGTTTCGCCTCCGGGACTTGCGGAATTGTCCTGAGCCAGCAGCTGAAGGCCCAGCAGGCATGATATGATCAATCCTATATGATATTTTGAAAACACCCGTCCCATCAGCTTTACAAGATAGACCAATTAAGTGATGAAGCGCGATCCGGCAGGGTCAGATCTTCAGGTAATTCATGAGATTATCGTAATTGGTGCGCAGTTCATTGACATAAAGTTCTTCGCCAAAGAAATATTTCACCGTGTATTCGTAACGCTGGAATGTGGCTACAATATCGGACACTTCCGGTTTGTTGATGCGGAGGGTCACCTGCATCAGGCCGGTATCGGCATCCGGAGCAGAGGTATTGAGCTGTGTGATCTGTGCATCGTTGGTCTCAACGATCTTACTGATCTCACTGAAGGAATACTGATTGCTTTCGAGTTCCAGCACGATGAGCCCGCCGGGTTCATTGAGGCTCATGAATTCTGCCGCTTTCTTCAGCAGGTCATTGTAGGTAAAAGTGCCAAGCAGTTCATTTTCCGCATTCACAACGGGCACAATACTGAGGCCGTTATCGGCAGCAACCTGTAAGGCTTTCAGGAAATGTTCATCATTCTTAACGGAAGCGAAGCCCAGGACCTGGGTCAGTTCGGAAAGCGGGGTATTGTCGTTTTCAGCCTGCAGGAGGTCGTCTTCGCTGACGATGCCGACATATTTATCCCCTTCAACAACGGGGAGGTGGGTGACGTGGTTATCATTCATCATCTGCAGGGCCTGGTAAACCTTGTCCTGTAAATGAAGTGACGGTATACTCTGAGATGTGATCTCTCCGGTTAACATGGATAGCGGCTTTGTTTGGATCAAGACCTCAATGATCAGGCAACTGTTGCAGGCGCACTGAGTTTTTTCAAAAATTTATGCAGGATGCTGTTGAACTCATCGGGTACTTCCATCATCGGGGCATGTCCGCACTTGTCGATGAAATACAGCTCACTGTTAGGGATCAGTTTATTGAACTCACGTGCCACAAACGGTGGTGTGATCGTGTCGTTGTTCCCCCATATCAATAACGTCGGTAATTTGATCTGATTGAGTTCTTCCCCTAAATTATTCCGGATCGCGCTCTTGGCCAGGGCTATTATCTTAATGGCTTTCAGGCGGTTATTGGTGATACTGTACACTTCGTCCACCAGTTCTTCCGTAGCCGTTTTGGGATCATAGAAGGTCAGTTCGGTCTTTTTGCGGATATATTCACGGTCGCCGCGTTTGGGGTAACTGTCGCCCATTCCGTTCTCAAACAGGCCGGAACTGCCGGTCAGAATGAGTGACCTGATCCTTTCGGGATGTTTGATCGTATGCACCAGTGCCACGTGTCCGCCCAGTGAATTACCGAGCAGGTGTACCTGCTGCATGTCTTTTGCTTCCAGGAAACGGTGAACGAATTTCGCGAGTCCGCTAACGGAGGTATGGAGGATATCCATTTCCAGTAATGGCAGCAGCGGGACGATGACCTTGTTATGGTGACGGAAATATTCGATCAGGTGTGCAAAATTGCTCATCGCACCGAACAGGCCGTGAAGCAGAACCAAAGGTTCCCCCTCACCCTCTTCCAGGTACCTGAACTTATCGAGTTGTTTTATTTCGTAATCCATTTGCAGTCAGTTCAAAACTATCTCTACATTATCCGGGACTAAAATAATCGTTTTAGCTCAATAAATCAGCGTTTTGCCAGATTATCAGAGCCCCACCTTCCGGGCAAATATAGGGGCTGGAAACCTGATTTAATAAAGTTGTTTCCGGGATCATGAAAACTACCCTTTTTTTATCTTCCGTACAATGATCTCAGGTAGGCGCGCTGAATGGGCCGGAACGCGGTGATCATCAGTAAGGTCAGGACCGCCAGCCATGCCAGGACCGTATTGGCCGGGAACAGGGTTCCGATGGCGGTCAATACCACCAGCGCTCTGGCGAATTCCAGATAGAATATCCAGCGGCGTTGATCCAGGATGGCTCCGCTGTTGACAAGACTGATGAGGATGAATACCGACATCAGCGCGAGTTGTGTCCCCGTCAGGTAATGTGAAAAAAGTGTAAGCAGAAACAGCAGGACGATGGAGAATATCGTTTGAGTGGTCACATACTGACGCATGGCCAGTGTTGGCTTGTTCTCTTTTTTAACGTTCAGGAATTTTCTTTCCAGCGCGGGTCTTACGCGCGGATCCAGATCATCGGGGCGACCGAAGATCACTTTCCATTTGGCTTTGAATCCTTTCGCTCTTTTGAAAGCAAGGACCATTTCCAGCGGAAAATGAAAATGCTGCCAGAGGAAGCTGTGGCTTTTCAGCGGAGAGGTCAATCCGTACACCGGCTTCACATCTTCTTTTTCCGCGGCGAACGTACCGAATAGTTTATCCCAGATGATGAGCATGTCGCCATAGTTCTTGTCGAGGTACTCTGGATTGGATGCATGATGCACACCATGATGTGTAGGTGTAACAATGATATACTCCAGCCAACCAAGTTTGCCGATGGTTTGTGTATGAGTGAAGAACGGATAGAGTCCGTGCACAAGCAGAAATGCCGCGACCATGTGGGCGGGAAAGCCGAACAGCGGAAGCGCGCACCAGAAAACACCGCGCAGGGCAGCCTGAAAAACGGTGATACGGGCTGAAGTGGTAAAGTTGAAATCCTCACTCTGATGATGCACCACATGCGCCGCCCAGCCGATATTGACAACATGACCGAAACGATGGTACCAGTACCATACAAAATCAGTTAACAGGAAGAGGCCGATCCAGGTAAGTGGTCCCGCCCCGATATGGAAAATGCCTGCATTTTTCTGTATGTAGTCGAAAATATAGAAGAAGGCCCCTGCAGTGAACACATCGGTGAGCCGCTCCGCGATACCCACATTGAGGTTGGCTACGGATTCCGCGTACTGGTAAAGATTCAGTCCTTTTTTACGGGCAATGAGGTACTCAAGGCCGATGAAGAACAGGAAGAATGGCACGGCAAATGCGAGCAGATTATAATGCATAGGCGGTGTTTTTAGTCCACTAAAATAGTAGACTTTAACGGTACGAAAATAAGGAATTCTGTTAAAAGGCCAAAAATGAGCGTGGGTCAGGGTTTGGGGGTAGGTTCGATGGAGTCGGAAACGCCGCCGAAGAATGTTTCCAGTTCCTTGAATGTGTCTTTAAAGACGGGGATGGCATAGCCGATCGCGCTGATCGCTTTGGGACCGATCGGGGCCACGTAGGGATAAGCAACTGACTTCTCTTTCACATCCGGTTGCAGCCACTTGAGTTGTTCGGCATAAAATATGGCGACACTGGCGATACCGAGATAGATCAGGATGTAGAAAACGATACCACCTATCCGGTTCACCCAGCCCAGCATGGCCAGTTCCACCGTTTTTTCCAGTGCTTTGGCGCCGATGCGGACCAGCAGCAGGACAGCGATGAACACGACGATGAAAGAAAGTACGGGCAACCAGTGTTCGGAGACCTTGACCGTACCGCCGATCTGTTTAGCTACTACTGCTGATAATTTGGTGGCGGCAGCCAAACCCACGAAGATGGCAACAAACGAGAACAGGCCTACGATGAGGCCTTTTGTGAATCCTTTGTAGATGGCAAGGATCAGGAGTGCGAGTATGATAATGTCTAAAAACAAAATCAGTTTACCTTTTTACTGTTCGTTCCTTGGAACCCTCTGGCAGCTATTAGCTAATAGCTGCTAGTTCATTCTAAAATACGCTTGAGTTACCCGGTGACTTTTATTTATTCAATAACTCTTTTACAAGCCCGGAAATTGTCTTACCATCCGCTTTTCCGGCCAATTGTTTGGTGGCGGCACCCATGACCTTGCCCATATCGGCGGGTGATGAAGCACCGGTAGCAGTAATGATCTCAGCGATCACCACTTTGATCTCATCGGCGGACATTTGTTTCGGCAGGAATTTCTCGATCACTTCGATCTCTTCTTTTTCCTTGATGGCGAGGTCGGGACGGTTCTGCGTTTCATAGATCTCCAATGAGTCCTTGCGCGACTTCACCAGCTTCTGCAGCAGTTTGATCTCATCTTCTTCCTTCAGTTCACCACCGGCACCTTCTGAGGTTTTAGCCAGCAATATCGCGGCTTTGATGGCACGCAGGCTGCGCAGGGCTTTTTCATCCTTTGCCAGCATTGCGGTTTTGAGTTCGGTCATGATCTGTTGTTCGAGAGCCATATTTAAAATTTTGAATTTTAAATTTTGAGTTTTGAATTAGTGGTTGATAGTTCGGAATTACCTATACGCTTCGCAAATAATGACATTCCCAAATTCTCCATTATCAATTATCCATTTTCCATTTTCCATTACTATCAATCTGCTTTATTCTCCGCCAGTTGTTTCGCCCTGAACTTCACCAGGAAGTCTTTCGCGAATGTCTTCATTTCATCTACCAGTTCGGCGTGATTGGTGGCGCGGCCATAAGTATCGGCCATGGTCATCATGGTCTGGTAAAAGAAGTCCGCCATTTCATCCACCATCATGTCCTTGGTCCAGAGGTCGATGCGGAGTGCGGCCTTTTCAGCGCCGTCCCAGAAGGCAAGCATGAGTGCTTTCGCTTTCTGTGACTGATCCGCACCGGTATCGGATGCCTGCCAGATGATGGTTTCGGGTATCTTGTTATCGTCCATCAGGACGTCGATGGTTATTGTTGATTTGTTCATGTTGTTGCGGGTGAAAATGAAAGGCAAAGGTAAGGAGGGAAGGGAAAGCTGCAAGTTGAAAGCTAAAAGCTTCAAGGGGGTACTAAAACAATTTTTCTGATATTGAGTATAGTTTCTAAATGAGCTCCGGTAACTTCCGGCGAAAGGGATCTGCTTGCAGCTTACAGCTTATAGCTTGCCGCTTTCTCCACACATCCCCACAACAACTCCGCAGTCCGGTCCCAGCTGTACAGCTTCACCCTTTCCTTCCCGTTTTCGATCAGTTTACGGCGCAGGGTCTCATCCTTGTAGATGAGTTTCATTTTATCGGCGATATCTTCAAAATTGCTGCTGTCGGCATACAGGGCCGCTTCCGCAGCGATCTCTTCCATAGCGCTGCCGCGGGTGGTGATGGCAGGTACTTCTGTTCGCATGGCTTCAAGTACCGGTACGCCGAATCCTTCAAAAAGTGAAGGATAGACCAGGCACCAGGTGGCGGCGGTGAGACCTGCAATTTCTTTTTCCGGCAGGTAACCGGTCAGCACCACATCATCCCGGTACTTATATAAGGAAAGATCTTTTCTGAATGCTTCAGACTTCCAGGCCAGTCGACCGGCGATCACCAGTTTCATGGAACTCTGCTGCCTTTTTTTGAAAACAGAAAATGCCTTGAGCAGTGATCGGAGATTTTTGCGCGGGTGAACGGAACCAACGTAGAGGAAGTATTCTTTCCCTTGCGTATACTTTTCTTTTACCTCATTCTTCTGCTGATCATCAAGCGGCACAAAAACATCCTTTACCGCGCTGTATACCACATCGATCTTATTTTCGGGTATACGGTACTGTTGGATGATATCATTCTTCGTGAATTGCGATACGGTAGCGACCGCAGCCGCTTTAGCCAGGAATTTCGGGGTATTCCTTTTATAGTAAGATAGTTGCGAACGGCTGATCCCTTCTGGAAAATGCAGATAAGCCAGATCGTGTACCACCAGGCATTGCGGCACTTTGGTACGGAGTGAACAGAAGCCGTCACAGGACAGGAAAACATCCGCTTTGAATTTCTTCAGCAGGGAGGGCACCCTAACATCATACCACCATTTCCACAGCAAGGGGTGCCGGGCGGGCGGGCCGGTCACGGCCACTTGTACATTGGAATTCCATTGAAATGCGGGATCCACGGGCCGGTCGAAGATCAGCAGGAACGTGTGTTCCGGGTGATTTTCCGTGATACGTGTGATGGTTTCGTACAGAAAATACCCGTACCCTTCCAGGTAATCGCGCAGCAGGAATCTCGTATTAACAGCAATTCTCATCAGTAGCCGCAAAGGTACCGGCTTGACCTCAATCATCGTATCGTAAAATCCGGAACATGAATATTTGTTCACTGAAAAATCACGTGGGGCCTGCACGTACTTTTTGTACGCGTGAGAACTCCTTCTTTCCACGCGTCATCCACAGTAAAGGTCAGCAGCGGGTTTACTGTGGATATGCTTAAAACATCAGTTTGCAAATCGGTCAATAGTACAATTGCAGGGCGACTGCAGTGCTATTAATTTTATATCTCATCCGTAATAGAAACCAAAACCGCGTTCCCATGAAAAACAACTTTACCCTGAAATTATTTATGTTGTTCGTTATCTGTGTATCCGCGCGGTTCACAGCAAAAGCTCAATGCCCGGGCGGTACAAGTCCCGGGGGTGTTGCATTCGATACTACCGTTTCCACGAGCAGTGGCAGTTACGCCACTACCTTCAGTTTTCCGAAGATCAATCCGATGAACAGCCAGGTGCGCTGTGTAAGGCTTTGTCTGACGATCACGGGTCGTGTCAGTATGTTCCTGGAGAACAATGTGAATGCATCCGCTAATTATAACATTTCATACAACAGGAAAGATTCCTTGCTGGGCCCGGGTCTGAACACCCCGCTCACCAATAACATCACGGTAGCATACGGGCCTTATCCGCTGGCCGCATCGGACGGCAATCCCTTATCCGGTCCCGATTTCGTGAGCATCGGTCCAGATACGGTCCTCCGTTCTGTTACGATCTGTAAAACGATCACGGACTCAGTTGACATTTCTCAATTCTACGGAACTGATTCCGTGACCTATACGTACAAGATCAAGGCGGGCGCTACTGTAACAGGAAGCGGAGACTATCTGTTCTCCGTTTCCACTTCAGGAACCGTACAATATCATCTGGAATATTGTTTGTGTAATCCGATCTTCCTTCCGCTGCATGTATATGAGTTCTTTGCCAACCGCAAATCGGCCGGTCAGGCGGAACTGGGCTGGATGGGTGCCAACGATCCAACTGTTAATTATCATTATGAAGTGGAGATGAGCCGCAATGGTCACAACTTCGTCAAAGTTGGCAATGTGGACCGCCATGAACTCATGGGCAACAGCGGCTACAGCTTTATTTACAATAAACAGGCTTTAGAACCCGGCGGAACCTTTTTCTTCCGCATTAAACAGGTTTATTCAAGCGGATATTCACGTTTCAGTGATATAAGGACAGTTGAACTGGATGCTGAACCCGGGGTAAAATTTAGTGTGTATCCCAACCCCTCTGACGGGAGGATTGGTATCAAATTTGATAACTATAATGGTACAAAGGCACTGGTACAGGTTTACGATACGAGGGGGCAGACAGTTGTGCAGAAGGAGATCAGTTCTCCGGCCTCATCATACCAGGTGATCGCTACGTTACAGAAAGGTGTGTACTGGGTCAAACTGACGGATGTAACGACTAAGCAGTCCGGTGTCAATCAACTATTCATTAAATGACCTCTTAGGTGGAAGAGGATGGTGGCTTGTAGAAGGGGACCAGGTTCGGGTCCCCTTTCTTTTTGCCCTTCTTTTGGGTCCTAAGGGCTTATTTCCTTTCCCCGGCAAACTTTATTACATTTACCGCCTGAAAGCAACCGAGAATATGGAATATAACACTACGCGCAATTACCTTACAATGCGTGAATACGGCCGTCATGTGCAGAAGATGATCGAGCACATCATGACCATTGAAGATACGGACCGCCGCCAGGCCAATGCCTACGCGGTGATCGAGCTGATGGGTTTCCTGAATCCGCACCTGAAGAATGTGGAGGATTTTCGTCATAAACTCTGGGATCACCTTTTCCTGATCTCCGATTTCAAACTGGAAGTAAGCTCTCCCTATCCGATCCCGACCCGTGAGACCCTGAAAGCAAGACCGAACCCACTTCCCTACCCCAAACGCTACCCGCGCCATTCTCACCTGGGTAAGAATCTGGAAGTGATCATCAAGAAAGCGCTGGCCGAAGAAAATCCCGATAAACGTTTAGGCTTCGCGAACGCGGTGGCTTACTACATGAAACTGGCTTATAACAACTGGCATAAAGAGATCGTACATGATGACGCGATCCAGCAGGAGCTGAGCGGCATCACTGACGGACAACTGACCTTCACCAATACACCTTATGTGAAAGCCTTCCGCCCGCAAATGGAACTGCAACAGGGACGCAGCAGTGGCGGTGGCTATGGCAAACAGCGCGGAAAATTCCAGCAACGCGGCGGACAAGGCGGCGGCGGCGGCAGAAGGGATAACAGAGGCGGCGGCGGCGGGAATTTCAAGAAGAAGCGATATTAATGAATGGATAGTTGAAAATGGATAGTGGAGAATGAAAGAACGATCTAACAGCTAATAGCTAACAACTAATTACTAAAAAGAAGCTGGCCCTTATTGCGGCCGGCTTTTTGTTTTTTAACTTGTGTACAGAAACAAAACACATCATGCATTCATTTGAAGTAAGGGGCGGGAAAAAACTAAAAGGAGATCTGGTACCACAAGGCGCCAAGAATGAAGCGCTGCAGATCATCAGTGCGGTTCTGCTGACTCCGGAGCCTGTGAAAGTGAGCAACATCCCCGACATCATTGATGTGAACCTGCTGATCGGTTTGCTGCAGGAAATGAATGTGAAAGTGGAAAGGCCTTCACGTGACACCTGCATCTTCCGCGCGGATGATGTGAACATCGATTATTTACACAGTGAAGCCTACCGCAAACAAAGCGGAAAGTTGCGCGGATCGGTCATGCTGGCGGGGCCTTTATTATCACGTTTCCGCAAAGCATTCATCCCCAAACCGGGCGGTGACAAGATCGGACGGAGAAGACTGGATACACATATCATCGGCTTTGAAAAACTGGGTGCCGCTTTCAATTATCATCCGGAAGATGGTTTCTTCCATCTGCATGCGCCGCACCTGAAAGGCGCGGACCTGTTGCTGGATGAACCTTCTGTTACCGGAACCGCCAATATCATCATGGCCGCTGCCATGGCGGTGGGCACCACCACGATCTACAATGCCGCATGCGAACCCTATGTGCAGCAACTCTGCCGTATGCTGAACGCGATGGGTGCAAAGATCAGCGGCATCGGCAGTAACAGACTGACCATTGAAGGCGTTACTTATCTCGGTGGCACTGAACACCGCATCTTACCGGATATGATCGAAGTGGGATCCTTCATCGGACTGGCCGCGATGACGCAAAGTGATATCCGCATATGCGGAGCCGGCGTTGAGCACCTCGGTGTGATCCCTGATAAATTCAGGCAACTTGGGATCGAACTGAACATCATTGGCGACGATATCCATATCCCTTCGCAGGATATGTATGAGATACAAACCTTCCTGGACGGATCCGTGCTGACGATCTATGATCATCCCTGGCCCGGCTTCACCCCCGATCTGCTGAGCATCGTTCTGGTAACTGCGATCCAGGCCAAAGGCTCCGTGCTCATCCATCAGAAAATGTTCGAAAGCCGTTTGTTCTTCGTGGATAAACTGATCGACATGGGCGCCCGTATCGTTTTATGCGATCCGCACCGTGCAGTGGTGATCGGACTGGAAAGAGAACAATCGCTTCGCGGCATCACCATGAGCAGTCCGGATATCCGCGCGGGTGTAGCCTTGCTGATCGCGGCACTCAGCGCGGAAGGGAAAAGCATTATCCAGAATATTGAACAGATCGACCGAGGATATCAGAATATAGATGAACGACTGAGGAAGATCGGAGCAGACATCATCAGAATGGAGAGTTGATAATGGATAAATGATAACAAGTAAGAAGTAAAAGGTTACAGGTAATAGTTAAAAGGTAAAAGTCGAAAGCAACAGATATATTCTTAGCATGAACTAAAAGCTGATAACTAATAATAAATAACCACCTTGATAAACATTTTCGACGATAAGCCCATTCTGGAAGACGAACGCGTACTTCTAAGAGCGATACAGGAAGATGATATCCCTCATCTCCTGTCCTTCTCACTTCATGAGCCGGAGATATGGACCTATGGCCTTGTTACGGCTGCGGGGGAAGATAACCTCAGGAAATATGTACAGTCGGCTGTGAAGAACCTGCAGGATCAGAAAGAATATCCATTCATCGTTTACGATAAACAAGCGAAGGCTTATGCGGGCAGTACCCGATTTTACGATATTCAGCAACCCTTTCTGACCACCCAATTGGGTTATACCTGGTACGGCAAAGATTTTCAGCGTACCGGACTGAACAGGCATTGTAAATTCCTGTTGCTGCAATATTGCTTTGAACAATGGGGACTGGAACGGGTTGAATTCCGGGCCGACGCGAAGAATCTCCGCTCCGTTAACGCCATGAAAGCCATTGGCTGTGTGGAAGAAGGTATCCTCCGTAATCATATGCCCACTGCACAGGGTGGCCGGAGGGACAGCATCATACTTAGCATCCTGAGAACTGAATGGGAAAGCGGCATCAAATCGAAGATCCGGTCCATGATTTAAACGGATTTTAACTTCTCATCCCCACATTTGACTTAATTTTACAGGCTCAAAGCGCGCTTATGCCCACCAGGACCCTCACACGCATCCTTTTTATTTTCTGCATCGTGCTGATGAATATCGGTTGTGACCAGGCGAGCAAGAAGATCGTGCGGAACAAGATCGCGGATAATGCAACGATCTCCGTGATCAAAGATCATCTGACGCTGACCCGTGTGGAAAACAGCGGCGCATTCCTGAGTCTGGGTAATGAACTGAAAGGAGCTATGCGCAACATGCTGCTCAATGGGCTGCCGATGCTGGCATTGATCCTGGGCCTTGGTTATATCCTGTATAAAAAGAACCTGTCTCCTGTCATTCTATTGGGTATTTGCTTCATCATCGGCGGAGGTTTCGGAAATCTGTATGACCGGCTGACCTATGGTTCCGTTACGGATTTCCTGCATATCCGTTTGTTCGGATTACAAACCGGCGTTTTCAACATGGCGGATGTATCGATCATGACGGGAAGTTTTCTGGTAGCGATCGCTTCATTGCTCCCGCAAAAGCCAAAAGCGGCTGATGCGGATACTGCAGTGGAAACGATCTGACATTTCAACCAACCATTCATATGAAAATAAAATCCATCTTACCAGCAGTGTCCCTGCTGCTGCTCTGCATCGCGTGCACACCTGAATTACAGGCACAACATTCAAAACAACGTCCCTACAAGCCCGTTTCACAAGCCTTGTATGATACGATCATGCATATGGACAGTATGCTCTTCAATGCTTTTAACGCGCATGACCCGGAGAAGATGGGAAGGATCTTCAGTGAGGACCTGGAATTCTATCACGATAAGGACGGACTGAATCATTATGAGAAAACGATGGAAAGTTTCAGGAATGTATTACAGGGTATCCCTGACATCAACCGGCATTATATTCCCGGAACGATAGAAGTATATCCCGCAGGTGATTTTGGCGCGATCCAAACCGGCCAGCATCGTTTCTGTCATCAGGAGAATGGCAAGCCCGATTGCGGCACATTCAAATTCATGCATATCTGGAAAAGAACGGAAGAAGGATGGAAACTGACGCGGGTGGTGAGCTATGCACACTAATGAAATTCTGAATTTTGAATTTTGAATTATAGCTGCTTTACGGAACTAATTATCCATTATCCGTTATCAATTACTTTCTATGCAATCGATCTCTCTTCTCTCTCTTGTCGTCAGCGATTATGATACGGCGATCGAATTCTATACCAAAAAGCTGGGGTTCGTTTTACTGGAAGACACCATACTGAGTGAAACGAAACGATGGGTGCGTGTGGCACCGGCCCGGTCGGATGGCTGCGGACTGTTGCTGGCCAAAGCCGCTACGGATGAACAAAAGAGCCGGGTCGGGAATCAGACCGGGGGTCGAGTTTTTCTTTTTTTAGAAACGGATGATATAGCCCGGGACCTGAGCCTTCTCAAAGCGAATGAAGTAACGATCGTCAGAGGACCTTCCGAAGAATCCTATGGCACGGTCGCTGTTTTTGCCGATTGCTTCGGTAATTTGTGGGACCTGATCGAACCTAAAAGATAATTGCATGGACATACAAGTCATCGCATTCGACGCCGACGATACGCTTTGGGTCAATGAGCCCTATTTCCAGGAGATCGAACATAAATTCTGCGCGCTGCTGGAGGATTATCTTCCGCATCACACCGTGATGCAGGAACTCTTCAAAACGGAAATGGACAATCTGAAGTTGTATGGCTACGGTGTAAAGGGTTTTATGCTGAGCATGGTGGAAACCGCACTGCGTGTATCCGATCATAAAGTTCCGCACGCGATCATTGAAAAAGCGATCACTTACGGAAAGGAATTACTGGAAAAGGAGATCGAACTGCTGGAGGGCGTGGAAGAGGTACTGAAAGCGCTGCAGGGAAAATATAAACTGGTGGTGGCGACAAAGGGCGACCTGCTGGACCAGGAACGAAAGTTACGCCGTTCAGGTATCGAGCATTATTTCCATCACATTGAGATCATGAGTGATAAGAAGGAATCGGATTACCAAAAGCTCATCCGGCATCTGGATATTGAACCGGGAAAATTCCTGATGATCGGCAATTCGCTGAAATCGGATGTGATCCCGGTACTGGCGATCGGCGGGCATGGCATCCATGTTCCTTATCACACTACCTGGGCACATGAAAAGACGGATGAAAAAGTGGAGCATCCGCAATTCAGGCACATGCATACCATTAAAGATGTTTTAACCTTTCTCGAAAAATGATCCCTGCTTCTCAATTGCCGAAAGTAGAGTTGCACCAGCACCTGGATTGTTCACTCAGTTATGATGTGGTCAAAACGATCGATCCATCCGTGACTTATGAACGATACAAACATGAGTACATCGCGCCGGCCAAATGCCTGGACCTGGCCGATTTCCTGACCCGGGCGGTAAAAGGTTACGCGCTGATGCAGACCGAAAAAGAGATCTCGCTGGTGATGCATGATCTTTTCAAGCAACTGGCGGCCGACAATACTTTATACGCCGAGATACGTTTTGCTCCTTTGCAGCATCTGGAAAAAGGGCTGGCCCCTTTTTGTGTGGTGACAACAGCAGAGAAAGCGATGGCGGAAGCGATCCGTGCTACTGGAGTCGAAGCCAGGCTGATCCTGTGCACGCTTCGTCATTTCAATGAGGAGCAAAGTATGGAAACAGTGAAGCTGGTCGAGCAATTCAAAGGAACTTATGTGGCCGGGTTCGATATCGCGGCAGATGAAGCGGGTTATCCCGTCGATCATCATATTCGCGCCTTTGCGTATGCGAGAGAAAAAGGCATTCCCTGTACAGCGCATGCGGGAGAAGCCAGAGGCGCCGACAGCGTATGGGAAACACTTGAGCAATTCAAGCCCTCCCGGATCGGTCATGGCGTAAGGAGCATTGAAGACCCGAAACTGGTGGCACATTTGCGTGAACAACGGATCCATCTGGAGATCTGCCCTACCTGTAATGTGCAGATCAATATTTATGATACCCTGAAGGACCATCCGATCGACCTCCTGTACCGGGCTGGTGTTCCGTTAAGTGTGAACACGGATGCAAGAACGATCACGAATAATGATCTGTGTTCGGAATATGAAAAACTACAGCAGACATTCGGCTGGACAGTGAGGGATTTTTATAATTGCAACCGGAACGCGCTGGAAGCTGCATTCATTCCGGACACACTCCGGAAGCGGCTGACGGATCAGTTGTATCAGGCATACAAAAAAGCGGACCCCTCTTTATAAGGATCCGCTTCCCAATCAAAAAAACAAACCATCAGATGAAGAGCATGTGTGTACCCAGGCCTTCACCTCGTTTGTAAAAATCTCCGACGGTCAGTACACCGTCAAGACCATCGATCATATCTTCTTTCTTGTAGTGGAACATATCCATGGCCAGCCTGCAGGCCCAGATCTTCACGCCGGATGCCATGAGGATATCCAGGAACTCGCCCACACCAGGCATGTCGAGTTTTTCCATTTCTTTTTTCATCATCGTTGTGGCCAGCGCTTCCATACCGGGCAGCCCGCCGATCAGGGTCGGAATGTGCATCGCGGGATTACCGACGGTTGCCACGTGCAGGTGCTCGAGTTTCTTTTTATGGATCGCTTCGAGGCCGAAGAAAGTGCAGAACACTTCCGCTTCGATCCCTTCCATCCTTGCACCGTTGGCCAGTACGAATGCGGCGTAAACATTCTCGAGGCTGGCCTTGGAGAGGATGATCATCATCTTCCTTAATTCGCCATTGAATTCTTGCATAAAATGATTTGAAGTTTAAAGGATCAGATACAACTGGCGGGTTTGGGTATACCCGCGATCTTTGTTGCGGTCTTCAGTGGCCCTACCGGGAACAGCTGGTAGAATTCCTTGATGTCCACGACACCGCTTTTACCGATCTTCCGGATGCTGAGCGGAGATTCTTTCCGGAATTCATCCTGGAGGTAATGGATCACTTCCCAGTGGCGGGGTGACAACTGTACATTAGATTCAACGGCGATCTCTTCGCCAACTTTCTCATCCCATTGTTTGAAATCAGTGAGATATCCTTCTTCGTTTACGGCAATTGATTTGCCTGCATACATCTTTTCCATATGATTTGTTTTAAGATTGATTATTCAAAATGCTTTCCTGATTCCTGCATCGTTGTGGAAACGAATGGCAGGTGCGTTCCTTTGAGCAGCATGTTCCAGTAGATCCAGCGGAATGCCAGTTTGCCCATATGGTTCATGCGGCTTTCTTTAAGCAGGCTCAGCGGACCGACGCCCGGGAAGGGGAATGTACCCTCTACCGGTTCATGTGTGTAGTTGAAATCGATCAGTAATGCTTTACCGTTACCGGTTTCAACGAAACAGTTCGCGTGGCCGTCGAATTCCTCTTTCAGTGCATCGCCCTGGATGAAGCGCTGGATATTTTCCGTGAGTACTTCAGCCTCAAAGTGTGCCACAGAGCCGGCTTTGGACGCCGGGATATTGCTGGCATCTCCGATCACGAATACATTGGCATATTCTTTTGACTGCAGTGTTCCTTTATTGGTGGGCACGAAGTTGAGATCGTCACCCATACCGGAACGTGCAAGGAGTTCATCGCCTTTGTTAGTGGGAACGGTCACGAGCAGGTCGAAGGGCACTTCCCTGCCACCATAGTCGATGATCGTCTTCGTATCATTATTCACTTCCGCGATCGCGAAATCACTTTCGATCCTGATCTCTTTTTCATCCAGCAAATGCTGCAATGCGGCTGTGGCTTTGGGTTTTGTGAATGCGCCACTCAGCGGGGTCACATACGTGATCTCCACTTTATCGCGCATTTTCTTGTGCTTGAAGAAAGAATCGGCCAGGAACGCGAATTCGATCGGTGCGACAGGGCATTTGATCGGCATTTCGGTGATATGTACTACCAGTTTGCCCCCTTCCCAGAAACGGAGTTTGTTGCGAAGCGCCAGTGCGCCATCGAAAGTATAGAAATCGAAAACGGAACGTTGCCATTCACGGCCTTTCATACCTTCTACTTCTTCAGGTGCGATCTTGGCACCGGTGGCGATGATCAGGATATCATAATGCAGCTGATCACCATTGGCCATCCGGACCATGTTCTCATTGGGAATGACTTTATCGATGGAATCATTGATCAGGTTCACGCCTTTCGGAATGAATTGTCTGACAGGTTTGATGATGTCTTCGGGCTTATAGATATCAAAAGGAAGGAAGAGATATCCGGGCTGGTAGTAGTGATTGACACTTTCATCTACGACATCGATCTCCCAGATCTTATCATCCAGTTCGCGGTGGAGGTGGTTTGCCATCATGGTACCGGCCGTTCCGGCACCGAGTATTACAAGGCGTTTCATATTACAAAGGGTTGTTCGTTAATTGATTGTAATACAAAACTATTTCAGCACTTATGTGGCTTCAGTATCATCTGTCACAAAACAGGGTAATAGTGGTCAGGCATGACCATGATCGTGGTTGGAAGGGCTCCGTTGATCCTTAACCGCGGCCGGTACGCAAGGAATGCGCACCGGCAACGCGTAGGATTGTCCATGTATCCAATAATGAAACTTTTATACGGGCAGCAGCCCTTTCGATAATTATCTTTTTAATAGTTTTTCATTCATGACAACTGCGCCGTACTTGTCTTCCGCCCTGACCAGGTAAATGCCCGGCGCAAGGGAAGAAAGATCAGACATGCTGAGTTGTGACGTACCTCTGCCAACGGATTGCTTTTCCGATCTCACCATTTGACCAGCACTGTTCATTAATTTGATCGTATACACACCCGGATCATCGGTCGTAACCGCGATCAGGATATGATCGGTGAACGGATTCGGCCAAACGGACAGTCCGTTCGTTTGTTTCAGTTTGAGCGGTGCTACATTACTGTAAACGGAACGGTTGTCGATATCCACTTGTCTGATGCGGTAATACAAAGCAGTGTTGCTTGTCAGCGAACTGATATCATCCGCATAACTGTAATTCTTTTCGGTATTACTGTTGCCGGCTGCAGTGATACTCGCCACCGCGCTATAGTGTGCATTGTCCGTACTGCGCTGCAGTTCGAAATAGCTGCTGCGGAATTCCGTACGGGTGAGCCATTTCAGGCTCGCAGTATTACCGTTCTGGCTGGCCGTCAGTGTTAAACCGGTTACCGGCAGCGGGAACATCCAGGAAAGTGTATACGTAGCTGGTGTCGGGTCTTTCAGTCCTGCCGCATCCTTGAACGAGTATGTGAAGAATGTGGTAGTGGAACCGGTAGCGTTCGCTGTGAATTTGTACGTGAAAAGCGATGCATTGAATCCGGAAATGACCTGCCCATTCGTTACTAATACACCATTATAATACAATTCACCTTTGGCGGGAATGGCATCGATCGCTACCGTACGTGTTGATAAACTGCAGCCTCCGCCGCAATCTTCCGGATCCGATCCGCTCAAGGCCGGCGGATTCGCGCCTACCCCATTCAGGGTGATACTTTGTCCGATCAGGGGTTGTGAAACATTCGCGCTGACAGGATCCGTATCCGGGAGTTGTTCGATCCCGAAATCGAACTCAGAACTGTTACTGTAACCAAAGGCCAGCGGGCCGATCACACCTGTATTGGAGAATGTGGTACCCAAAAGACTTGTACCTGTGAAGCCCCATCCCGCAGGCGGTAATGCCGCAGGTGCCGGCTGACCGATCGTTCCCTGTGTAGTGGAAAGTACAATTGAATATGTATTGCCGGGATCCACTTCAGTAAAGCTATAAGTACCATCCGCATTGGCGAGAGCGGTCTGTACAACATTACCTGAACCGTCAATAAGATTCACATATAAACTATAACCCGCATTGGTGGATGTTTCACCAGCTCCCAATGTGATATCGCCGTTCTTGTCATGCCACAGATCGCCGCTGATGGTGATCCCTGCTGAATTAACTGTGAATGACAATTTAGCTGTTGCACACAATGTGGAGGCACCCACACATGTTCCCGGGTTGAGCACGAAATCACAAACCTGGTAGGTGAGTGTATCGGTACCATGGAAACCTGTATTCGGAATGTATTTGATCAGTCCGTTGGCAAGAACAGATGCAGTACCATGCAACGGATCTACGGTAATGACAGGGTTCGTGAGTGTATTGCCATCCGGATCTGTATCGTTATCCGTTACCATATAGTAAACGGTTTGATTAAGCGGAGATGGATCGGCAACATCATCCACAGCAACCGGTGCACTGTTGGCAGCGGCGGCGATGGTGACGGTTACGGTCGCGTTACCGGATGTTTTCGGCGACACGCCATCATCCGTTATTTTATATGTGAACGTGAACGAACCTGTATAACCTGTTGCGGGATAGAAAGTGACGGTGCCGTCAGCATTATTAACGAGTGTTCCGGCAGCAGGATTACTCAGGGCGCTGATGTTGCCTACTGTGAGCACGCCGTTCTCCGCATCGGTATCATTGGCGGTCAGGTCGATCTTCAGTTCCTGGCAGGGAAGGCCGGTTTTACTGTCGGCATTCGCAACCGGTGTTTGGTTGTTGACGGTAATGATCACAAGGGCCGTATCGCTGAGTGGTGAAGAGGCGCAGGTTGCTGCGGCTGCCTCACTCAACTGATAAACCAATGTATCGTTCCCGGTATAACCGGTTCCGGGCGTATAATCAATTGCGTTTCCGTTCACGGTTGCAGTTCCGTATTTGGGTGATGCCGTGATCACGGGCGTACCTAATGAAGCGCCTTCCGGATCGGTATCATTCGTTTTTACGGTGATATTGACAAGCGTGCCAGAGTTGGTAGAGGCCAGATCTTTCACAATACTGGGTGCCGCGTTATTCACAGTGATATAGGCATAAGCCGTATCCTTCAATGTACCATCGGAAATGATATAAGAGATGCGGTCGGTACGCGGAAGCGTGCCGCTGGTTGAAGGAGTATAAATGATATTGGAACCTGAAGTGGTAGCTGTTGTACCCACACCATTGCCATACACACCGAATAAGGTCACGGTGTTTCCGGCATCCACATCATAACAACCGGCCAGCGCCGGGATCGTGACGGCCTGACCACTGAGGGTAGTGGCATAAACAGGATTCGCGAGTGGCGCGCGGTTAGGAATGGCTGCACATGCTACTGTTACAACATAGGTCACCGTCAACTTAGGCCTAGAGGCCTGTGTACCATTATCCCTGGAAGCAAAAGTGTGGTAGCTGGATAAGGTTTCATTCGTTTTTTGGATGATCCCGTAATTGCCTGCCGGGGTAGTGACCCAGGATTGTACCAATGAAGTGAGGTTCCAGGAGGCCACAAGCCCGGAAGTGGAACCTACAGAAACAGAGTCCGCAGGTGTTGCATTAAAGTCCCCGCCACCGGTTGTCCATGATACGTTAGAAGGATTGGTAACCGCATAGGTCCAGTTACATTCCGTTTCATTCCAGGTCCGGGTCAACGCGTGCACCGCGATCATTTTTGTTGTGGAAGAAGGGCTGGATGCCGCTGTTGTGGTGGTGGAGAAGGTCGCACTTTGTACGATCGCACCTGTCGGGATCTCACTGATATTGAAATAATAGATCGGTCTGCGTACGGTGCTGCTCCTGACGCCCGCATAGAAAGTAGTTTGCCCTGTTCCGCCATAGTTGGAGGAAGAACTTCCTTTTAAATAGGAGTCTTTGAAGTTCGTGGTCGTAGCGTTGGCGGTGGCGGCGTTCGTACCGGTCAGGCCATACTGGAATATCTTCGTTACAACACCACTTCCGTTACTGGCTTTATAACTGCCGGCCACGCAACCATCATCATTGATCGTGATATACACTTTCGCAGTGTCGATATATCCTTCCGTATTCACAGCAGAATAGCTAAGACTATCCGTACCGGAAACATCGGTATTGGAAATATAGGTGATCGTTCCATCCGGATTGATGCTGGCCTTACCGATCGTTGGTGGTACAGAGATCTCTTTCAATGTCAGCGCCAGTCCCTGCGGATCGGTATCGTTGCTGAGTACATTGATAACGGTCGGCTGATCCTCCAGAATCACGGCATTGTCGTTAGTCGTGGTCGGATCTTTTGAAATACAACTCAGGTATTCATATTCCACTGCATCCAGATATACGTTCCTGCCGGATGAGTTGGCCGTTCCGTTGTTTCCGGAACTGATCTTGATATATAACAATCCGCTGATTCCCGAAGGGATGGCGAATTTTGAGATTTGGGCGCTTGAGCTGGCGGCGGAGAATACCGTGGAGGTGGTCCAGGTGCCGTTCACAGCTCCCAGCTGGATGGTCACATACGTTGTAGAAGAGCTGCTGCCCTTCCAGTATACATTGATCGAATCCTTATAACGCAAAGCAGCGCCTGAGCCTATTGGTAAAATGATATTATTCGTTCCTGTAATACCCATATTCAGATAATCCGTGCCTTCAGACGTGTAGGTAGCTTCATTATCATCCAGTGCAGCGGATGAAGTGGTTGCGGAAGAAACACCAGATTGACTGACGATCGATGCCAGATTGATGAAATTGACATCAGCCGGTCCATACACCGAATTGATGTTACATCCATTCGCATCCGTACCTCCCACTGATACACTGATCGTGCCGTTACTGGTCAGATTCTGCGTATTCGTAACCGTGTAGGTGATAGTAGCTGTACCATTGAAGTTCGCATCCGGAGTGAATGTGATGCTGCCACTGCCATTGGAAACCCATACGCCTGCATTGGCAGGACTGGCAGTACCCTGATTCAGACTGGTGAAGCTGATCGTAGAAGTATTCGGTATGTCGTTATCCAGTACATTCAATGTTACAGGTGTGCCCGGAGGGCATGTACCCGAAATGGATACCGCATCATTTACAACAGTTGGCGCGGTGGGGGATGGAAGGATCGTAACCGGAAAAGACTGGAAAGCACTACGGCCACAATTATCCGTAACCGTACAAGTCACTACACAAGGACCCGCTGATGCATTTGGAGTGAATGTAGTGGAGGTGGCTGTAGGCGCAGAAAATGTACCATCTGCATTTGCAGTCCACTGATAAGTGAAACTGTTCCCCGGCAAAGGAGATGTTGCAGAAACGGAAAAACTCAGTACTTCGCCATTGCTGACCTGCAGATTCGCAGCCGGGCCTGTTCCATTGATCTGAGGTGCCTTCGGTGTGGTCTGGAAGAAACTGAAATTAAAGAACGCACGCATAGCGGCCACATCACCGGCCGTTCCTTTATTATGTGAGTGACCCGCTTCATACATCACATAACCGCGGGCAGGATCATCGAATGCGCGTCCGTATGCGATGAGCGCAGGTGCATTCCTGAGGTCCCCATTCGGACTGGTCACATCTGTTTGTGAAGGATCATAGGTGATCACTTTCACGCCGGCATTCCAGCGTGCAACACCACCGGTCTGACGCGGAATGAATACCGTTTCAGAACCTTTTACCAGCGCGGCATCCGGCAAACCCATGAATTGAGCAATAGGATCGCTCGGAAGTCTTGTTGTGAATGGAGCAGACGGAGCACTGTGCGCGGTCCAGAGTAATAAACTATTACTGTTCGCATAGGTTGCGGTGACCAGCGGAGTAGTGGCTGTCGCATCCTTTGTCGTTAAAAAGTTGGTCTGATCGCTTGTGTTCGCGGGGTTCACCATATTCTCGATCGCACTTACCGCATGGCAAGCCGCCCAGATACTTCCGAAATAGTCCCGGTTCCACGCCAGCAGATTACTGTGGGTGGCCCATGTGGGTTCAGCGTGCGGCATCACGAAGAAGTCATCACAACTCCCCAGTGTTTGCGGCGATTTCCAGTTATAGGCGGCCGGGAATGCAGCATTGCTGATCCCAGCGCTGATCAGATAAGTTTCCGCGATCGCACCATTCTGTACATCCAGCGTCCAGCGCGGATACGATTTGATCGTATAGGTTACATCCACCGTGAGCGCGGAATTAGTGGTCGTACCCACTACTCCCTGGCCGGTCCAGTAAGTGATACGGCTGTTCACGGCAGTCGTACGGTATTCTGCGGGAATGATAAAGGTGCCGCCTTTGTACTGCACGCCATTATAAGTGAAGTCGGCGCCATCTTTCAGTTTCGACTGACTGATGACCCACTTGATGGGCACACTGTAATTCCTCAGCAGATCATACATGAGGCCGTAGGGTTTGATGCCATTGGCGATGGTCTGCGGATTCGTGGCACCCATATTGATGATGAAGGCACCGGAAGAAAGTGTTTCGGATTGCGCCTGGGATGTAATACTGCTCAGCGTCAGAGCCAGTACCGCCAGGGTTGAGCGGAAAATTTTTCTCATAAAAACGGATATTGAATGATCAATATTGACGGGTGTTCTTTTTAAGGACGACATCCCGCATCATTCCGGACAAATAGAATGATGAGACAAATCAATGACTTTGAACGGATACGAACAATGATCTATGTTGATAAGATGTGCTGATTATGAATAATTACGTTCAAGCACTTACGTGGTCCACTAAATACTACTACAAAAAGGGGGCACTTCAGTAGTAATCAAGCCGGCCTTGCTGCAAAAACACATTTAATTTTTCTTCCGCATCTTTGCGCATGCTTTCTTCCAAAAAACTGATCATTCTGGCTGCGCCATCCGGTGCCGGTAAAACATCCGTATCGCGACATCTACTGAAAACTTTCGCAGGGCAACTGGCTTTTTCCATTTCTGCCGCTACAAGATCACCTCGGAACAATGAAAAAGACAAAGTGGATTATTACTTCATTACGCCCGCGGCGTTCAAGCAAAAGATCAGCGAAGACGCATTCGCGGAATGGGAAATGGTGTATGAAGGAAAATATTATGGCACCCTGAGATCCGAACTGGAAAGGATCTGGAATGAAGGCAAAGCGCCCTTGCTGGATGTGGATGTCAAGGGCGGTATACATATCCAGGAGCAATATAAGGGTCAGTGCCTTTCCCTTTTCATTGAGCCCCCCTCCATTGAAGAGCTCCGCCGCAGGCTGGTGTCCAGGGGCACAGAAACCCCCGAATCCCTTGAGGCCCGGATCAGCAAGGCTACGTATGAGCTTTCCTTCAAAGACCGCTTTAACCACATCATTATCAACGACAAACTGGAAAATGCCTGCGCGGAAGCCGAGGCCGCCGTCCGGGCATTTCTGGCCTCGTGAACCCTTCTTTACCCTTATTGTTATCTTTAGTCCATGTTTGACTGGAAAACGATCATTCTTTTTATCCTTACCTGGCTCATGATGTTCTTTTTCGCGGGCATCGAAATGGCATTTTACAGTGCCAACAGGCTGACGCTTGAGTTACGTAAAAAACAGGGAGGACTGAACGGACAACTGGTGTCCAAATTCATTGAATCACCCGCAGCCTTTCTGGGTTCCACCCTTATCGGGTTCAGCATCTTCCTGACCTTTTTCATTTTGCAGATCAGTACAGTGATGAAACCGGTGTGGAATTATTTCAAGATCACTTCCGCGACCATTCACCTGGTCACCGAAATAACACTCGCCACTTTTGTCGTACTCATCTTCGCGGAGTTCATTCCCCGTGCGATCTTCAGGGCACGCAGCAATGTGTTACTGCATGGATTGGCAAGGGTCACGGATTTCTTTTACCGGTTGTTCTATCCGGTGGCCGATATGCTGATCCGTTTATCCGAATGGATGCTTAAATATGTTTTCAATGTCAGGATCGATAAACAAAAGGAATCATTCACAAGGAATGAACTGAAGAATCTCTTCCGGCCTCAGGTCGTGGATGAGCGGCAGGACCGCAGCACCCAGTTACTGGAAAATGCACAGGAACTTCCGAAGATCAGGATCCGCCAGTGTCTGGTGCCACGCAAGGAAATCATCGGTATTGAAGCCTCCACTTCCATGGAAGATGTACGCAAACGTTTCATCGATACCAAACTCAGTAAACTGGTGGTGTATGAGCAGAATATCGACCACATCATTGGTTATTTACATCAGCTCGATCTATTCAAGAACCCTTCCGACCTGAATTCCATCCTGCTGCCCATTCCGGCCGTTCCGGAAAGCATGAGTGCAAGTGACCTGATCACCAAATTCACGACAGAGCGTAAAAGCATCGCCTGGGTGGTGGATGAATTCGGTGGCACCGCAGGGATCATTACCATGGAAGATGTGCTGGAAGAATTATTCGGAGAGATACAGGACGAATACGATATCCAGGAATTCACGGAAAAGCAACTGGGCGAAAATGAATACCAGTTCTCCGGTCGCCTGGAGATCGACTACCTGGAACAGAAATACCATTTTGAATTCGGTGATGATGTGTCAGAAACCCTTTCCGGCTACATCATCAATTATCATGAAACGATCCCCAGCCAGAAGGAACGGATCATCATCGGTGATTACGAATTCGATATCCTGGCGGTAAGCGATACAAGGATAGAGATGGTGAAAGTGAAAAAACTCAAGTAATAGTGAATAAATGATAACTGATAATGGATAATGGCGACACTCTGCAGGACAGCACGAGTTGCGGGATCAAAGACTACTGACTAACGACTATCGACTATGGACTGCTTCGCCTTCCTTATCTTTGCCCTTCCCAAATAACCCCCGATGGCCTTACTTGATTTTTTTAGCCGCAGAGGCGCTGACGAAAAGGCGGAAATGACCTTCATTGACCACCTGGAGGAACTGCGCTGGCACGTGATCCGCTCGGTGATCGCGATCCTCATCGGGGCTGTAGTGGTCATGTTCTTTTCCAATCAGATCGTTGATGGCATTCTGATGGCACCCACCCGGCCGGATTTCATTTCCGCACGCTGGTTCTGTAAGCTGAGTCATTTGATGCATATCGGGGATACCTTATGCTTCCCGCCGGTGGATGCGAAATTCCTGGAGAATACGATGACCGGTCAATTCATTTCTTATTTCACGGTCGGTTTCATCGGAGGTTTCATCATCGCCTTCCCTTATGTATTCTGGGAATTCTGGCGTTTTGTAAAACCCGCGCTTTCTGAGAAAGAAACGAAGAAGACAAGATTCGTGATCTTCTGGGTATCCTTCCTCTTCTTCCTGGGTGTGGCGTTCGGCTATTTTGTACTGACCCCCTTCATGGTCAATTTCTATTTCAATTTCAAACTGAGTACCCAGATCGTGATCATGCCTTCATTCTCCGATTATATGGAGAATCTGATCTATACGACGGTTGGTATCGGATTGCTTTTCCAGTTACCCCTGCTGGTCATGGTACTGGCCCGACTGGGTATCATCACCGGCCGTTTCCTGAAAAAATACAGAAAGCACGCGTTCGTCCTCATCCTGATCGCGGCGGCCATCATCACCCCTTCGACCGACCCGTTCAGTCTTACCATTGTCACTATTCCACTGTACCTGTTGTTCGAAGCAAGCGTCGTCATCGCTTCCCGGATCAATAAAGAGCAGGAAGAGAAGGCGAAGGAATGGAGCTGATGAGATAGTCGGTAGTCATTAATCAGTAGTCATTAGACTTTGTTATGTAACTTTATGTGAGGGCCGCATTCAATATTCAAAATTCAGCATTCAAAATTTCTCTTATGCTTCATTCAGATTTCGACCTCAGCAAACCCATCGCCATCGGCAGTGATCATGCAGGGTATGACTATAAAGAAGACCTGATCTCTTTCCTGGAAGGGAAAGGGCTTCCGTTCAAAGATTTTGGCACCCATACAAAAGATTCGGTTGATTATCCCGATTTCGCGCATCCGGTTGCGGCAGCTGTGGAATCCGGTGAAGCGGCCTTCGGCATCCTGCTTTGCGGAAGTGCCAACGGAGTGGCCATCACAGCCAACAAACACCAGGGTGTACGTGCGGCGATCTGCTGGGGAGAAGAGCTGGCACAGCTTTCCCGCGCACATAATGACGCCAATGTGATCTGTATCCCGGCCAGGTTCGTTCGGGAAGGTGACGCAGAGAAAATGGTCACATTATTCATTACCACCGCATTTGAGGGCGGCAGGCACCAGAACCGGGTGAACAAGATCGCCTGCTCCTGACACCATTCATCATAACATCAGGTTCCTTATAACCGAAACTCACTAAGTTTGATCCCGACCCTCCCGTCGGGATCGTTCTTTAAACCCACACACATGAAAAAAATCCTTTTGCTTGTCCTGCTTCTGCCCGCCATCGCCGGCTGGTCACAGAAAAAAGCTAATCCCACAGTGTATGCGAAAACCATCACTGCGGACGACCTCAAAAAACATTTATACATCGTTGCCAGCGCTGAAATGGAAGGCCGTGAAACGGCTTCGCCAGGCCAGAAAAAAGCAGCGGCGTATATCGAAACACAGTTTCGTTCCCTTGGACTACAGCCCGGAAATAAAGGTGAATACCAGATGATCTATCCGGTGTATCAGGATTCCATGACCGGAGCCTCAGTGGAAGTGAATGGCGTAACATTCAGTCTGGATAAGGATTTCACGCTGAATCCCGGACAAAGCAGCAATGCTACCTATCGTTTCGCGGAAGTGGTTTTCGCGGGCAATGGTCTTGTGGATTCATTACACGATGACTATAAAGGCCTTGATGTGCGCGGCAAAGTGGTGCTCTTACTGCCTGCCCAGCAACAACAGGGACAAGGCGGTGGTGGCGGCCGCGGATTCGGTGGCAACCCCCGCGCGGATGCTGCGTGGAAGAATGGCGCACTGGCTGTACTGACGATCGGACAAGGATTCCCGCGCAGTCAGAAAACACAGGTCAAGGGTAATATGTATGTAAATGCTTTTTCCCGTTCCATCCGTCCCAATCAGTTCACGATCTCTGAAAAAATTGCAGAAGCGATCATGGGTGCGGACTATGCGCAGGCAAAATCCGGTACCGTTGCGCCGAAAACCTACCCGGCCAATGTGATGCTAAGTTTCAGCAAAGCCGTTACGAATCTCCAAAGCAGTAATGTGCTGGGTTTCCTGGAAGGAAGTGACCTGAAAGATGAATTCGTTTTCGTTACCGGGCACTATGACCACCTCGGCAAACGCGATACCGTGATCTACTACGGCGCGGATGATGATGGATCCGGTACGGTCAGCGTACTCGAACTTGCGGAAGCTTTCACCAAAGCCAAAGCGGAAGGTCATGGCCCCCGCCGCAGCATGATCTTCATGACGGTGAGCGGTGAAGAAAAAGGATTATGGGGTTCCGATTACTATACAAGCCATCCCGTTTATCCGCTTGATAAGACAACCGTTGACCTGAACATCGACATGATCGGCCGCCTGGATCCCAATCGCAAAGAAGGCGACAGCACCAATTATGTATATGTGGTGGGTGATGATAAAGTGAGCAGCGATCTGAAACCGATCAGCGAAGGCAATAACAAGAAGTTCACGAAAATGGAACTGGATTACAAATACAACGACCCTAAAGATCCGCAACGTATCTATTTCCGCAGCGACCATTACAATTTCGCCAAGAACGGTGTACCCATCATTTTCTATTTCGATGGCATCCATAAAGATTATCACCGTCCGACCGATACTCCTGATAAGATCAATTATGATGTGATGGCGAAAAGAGCCCAGCTGGTTTTCTACACTGCATGGGATATGGCCAACCGCGATCAGATGCTGAAACGCGATATCAAACTGGAAGCCCCGAGAGGTTTCTGACCGATCTATACTACTGAAAGATCCCTTCAGCGAAAGCGAAGGGATTTTTTTTAGCCCTGCTTTACTCCGATCCTGAACAAAATATTACCTTAATAAAAAAAAGCATGGAGGAACAACAACTACCGGAAGGACAAGAACCCGTGCAGGAAGAAAAACATGTGATCGCTGATTATTTTGACGGGGTCAAACAGTTGGAAATGCAAACACATGAGGACGGGATCAAAAAAGCCCGCAATTCTCTTTTTGTTGTCGGGGCGCTGGCATTCATTGGAGAAATGATCAGTATTTCAGATGTTCCGGGAGGGTACAATGCAATAACCGTGGGTGTTGCATTGCTGATCGCTGGTATATTCGTTGCATTGGGGTTCTGGACAAAGACCAAACCCTTCACAGCCATCATCACCGGGCTCATCATACTGGTCCTTTACTGGGGACTTGCCATTTATGTGGACCCGCAGAATATTTTCAAGGGCGTACTGGTGCGGGTGGTCATCATCGTCTTCCTGGTAAAAGGCCTTAAAGATGCGAAAGCCTGGGAAGACCTGAAAAAGCAGGGCTGAACATCAATAGTTTGCAACATCATTGGAAGGGATTAAACCCGGAGCCTGATACGGTGTCTTATTTACGGCCGTATCCCGGAAAATTCCCGATCCCACCCTTTTTAATAAAGAACCCCGACGCTAAAGGTCGGGGTTGACTTTTTAATGAACTCTATAAAGTTTACCAGCCCAGTATCCATGCGAACATGAGTGGCGCAACGATCGTTGCATCACTTTCCACGATGAATTTAGGCGTATGGATATCCAGTTTACCCCAGGTGATCTTTTCATTCGGTACGGCGCCGGAATAAGATCCGTATGAAGTAGTGGAATCGCTGATCTGACAGAAATAACTCCAGAACGGAACATCATGCCATTCGAGGTCCTGGTACATCATCGGCACCACACAGATCGGGAAATCACCAGCGATACCGCCGCCGATCTGGAAGAAGCCGACACCTTTACCGGATGAATTGGCGCGGTACCATTCACTCAGCCACACCATGTATTCGATACCCGTCTTCATGGTAGAAGCTTTCAGCTGGTTCTTGATCACATAAGACGCGAAGATGTTACCCATGGTACTGTCTTCCCATCCCGGTACGACGATCGGGATATTCTTCTTTGCGGCGGCCAGCATCCAGCTGTTCGCGGGATCGATCTCATAATATTGTTCAAGAACGCCGCTCAGGAGCATTTTGTACATGTACTCATGCGGGAAGTAACGTTCCCCTTTATCGTCCGCATCTTTCCATATCTTATGAATATGCTGTTGAAGACGGCGGAATGCTTCTTCTTCCGGAATGCAGGTGTCCGTAACACGGTTGTAATGGTTTTCAAGCAGGTCCCATTCTTCCTGCGGACTCAGGTCGCGGTAATGCGGTACCCTTTTATAATGGCTGTGCGCCACCAGGTTCATGATATCTTCTTCCAGATTTGCACCGGTACAGCTGATGATGGCCACTTTATCCTGACGGATCATTTCAGCCAGGCTCAGGCCCAGTTCCGCGGTACTCATGGCACCGGCGAGGGTCACCATCATTTTACCACCTTCATTCAGATGGGTCTCATAACCTTTGGCCGCATCCATCAGAGCGGCTGCATTGAAGTGACGGTAATGGTGTTCGATGAATTGGGAGATCGGTCCTTTAGACATATAAAAAAATTGGGGCCGCCTTCGGATCACAAAGTCGTGAGACATTGCGGTGCCGCAAAAGTAATAAACTCCGGGATTACTCCGGTGCAGGGAGCCGGCGTAACCCCGGAGGCATACTTTATTTCAGCGTTTTCTTTTCCAGCAGATCGCCGGAAGATGCCAGGCTCAGGCTGTACTTCTTATTTCCGTACTCCACCTGCACCCTGTAAGAAGTGCCTTCAGCATTGGAGATCTCACGTACATCGATGATGCCCGCGTTCTCAAAGCGACTGTCCACCGTTTTCATGACAGCCAGCGGCAGCTGGTCATAAAACAGATCGCGTACAGAACCGGCAAGTTCACCATCAGCATTGTAATAGGCTTCAGCACGATGGCCTGCCAGTACGAAGCTTGCTTTCTGAAAATCGCCAATGGCCGACCATTGAACGCTTTCAGCACCGGCGAATTCTTTTTTGAAATTTTTCCACGCAGTGGTTTCGTTGGGATTGTTTGCTGTGGCAAACGCGGAAGCGATACCCATAACAGAGACAAGCATCGCGGAAAGAATGATTCTTTTCATGGTTTAAGGTTTAAAGGTTAATGATCGTCGGGAGCGGAACCTGTGCTCATTGGTTTTCATTTTATGCAACCTGCTCAAGGAACCGTTCCAACTTCTTTTCTGCGATGTGTGACGAAACAAATGTAGAACCTGTTACAGGTGAGTCCTAGCCAAAAGTGACGGATGGTGCGCGTTGTTAATGAACTTAACGAAGTTGTTACAGCTTGTTAAGATCATCAATTAAAAAACAAAACCCCGGCTGCAAGCGCAGACCGGGGTTGGTATTACCACACACCAAAACATAGTTCACAATCGGGTCATCAGACCTTACGGAATTTCTTATACTGTTCCCATTCCAGGGTACCGGTGGACTTCAGTACGATACGGGTATCGGCGTTCTCAAGGGTGATATAATAAGTTGTTCCGTCTTCACGGGCCGCTTCGAACAGATCGCTGATCCAGTAATCTGAATAATCATTCTTCAGACTGGTTTGCAGATTGAGGGGCAGGTCGGTGGAACTGAGATAGCGGGTCAGTCCCATGAGCTGTCCATCCAGATCATAGTAAGCGAACACGTGCTTATTATTATATACGAATGAAGCACGGTAATAGTTACTGCCGTTCGCCCATTCTACCTGAGAAACGGTTGCGAAGGAGGAATGAAAGGCGTCGAGGACTTTCTGACTCACATTTTCATCTTTTGCGAAGGAGGCGAGGCTGCTCAGTGCGAATGCCAGGCCGAGGATCATCTTTTTCATACTAATGTATTTTATTGATTAAGGTTTAATTGCGGTTTTCTGTGATATAAGACGCAACAAAGCTACCTGGGGTTACAGGTGCCTCCTAGCCAATTATGACCAATGGAAGCCCCTGTTAACGGGTGTTAACAGACGTTGGGCCAGGTTAACCGCACATCACAGAAAACACACCGCTCATCCCCTGCGGATACCTGTTCGTGTGAGTACTGTAAATAAATTTTGCAGGAATTATTTTTTATTTAGACATTTGTCTAAATATTTAATTCTCTATTTCAGGACATGAACAGCGTTTTCAAAGCATTGAACGATCCCACGCGCCGGGAGATACTGGCCCTGCTGCAGCAAAAAGACCTGACCGCGGGAGAGATCGCCGAGCAGTTCCACATGACCTGGCCCAGCATTTCCCATCATCTCGACCTGCTGAAACAGGCCAAACTGGTACATGCGAAAAAGGACGGGCAATACATCTATTATTCCCTGAATACGACTGTGGTGGATGAGATCGTGAAATGGTTCATGCAATTCAAAGCAAAAAAGAAATAATATGGACAAGCTGCTGAACAGGATCGTTTGGCTGGTGATCCTCGCCCCTGCCGTTTACCTGACCCTGGTTTATGATCAATTGCCTGAAAAGGTCGCGTTGCATTTCGATCTGCAGGGGAATGCGGACCGGATGGGAAGTAAATCAGAAATGATCACCACCTCCATCTTCCTCATCCTCATGAATGCAGCCGTTTACCTGATCGTTACCAATATTTACCGCATCGATCCCAAGAAATACGCCATAGAGAATAAATCCAGGCTCCGCAGAATGGGTTTCGCTGTTACCGTATTCCTGTCCCTGTTGCTCATCGTCATCATTTACAGTTCCGTGAAAGGTGATCTGCATTTCGGTTTCCGTCTCATCCTTGCTGCAGTCGGTTTGCTTTTCGCCCTGATGGGGAATTATATGCATAATATCAAACCCAACTATTTCGCAGGGATCCGTTTACCCTGGACACTTGAGAATGAAGACAACTGGAGACAAACGCATGCACTGGCCGGAAGACTCTGGTTCGCAGGCGGGTTGCTGATCGCGGTGATGTGTTTATTCCTGCCCCCCGCATATTCTTTTGCGGTATTCATCGGGATCATGGTCATCATCACACTCATCCCCTGCGTTTTCTCCTACCGCTTATATCAACAGAACAAAAAAAATAAAGCTTAAACCTGCAAATATGAAAAAACTGTCCTTGCTTTTGACCCTGCTGATCCTTGCGGTCAGTGGTAACGCCCAGCAAAATGCGCGATACTATGGCATTTGGGAAGGCACGCTGAATGTTGGCGTCGACCTGCGACTTGTATTTCACATCACCGATGACGGCCATGGCGGCCTGCATGCATCGGCGGACAGCCCTGATCAATCCGCCTTTGGTCTGAAATGCGATACCATTTACCGCAACGGAGAAACGCTCAACATCGAGATGCATAAACTGGGCGCTAAATTCAGCGGACAATTGCTGAACGACACTACACTCAGCGGAACATTCAACCAGCGTATGGAAGTGCCGCTCACGCTTAAAAAAACAAAAAAGGTAACCGCGCGTAACAGACCACAGACACCCGTAGCCCCATTCCCTTATGATATCTATGATGTTTCGTATGACAACGCGGACAAAAGTGTTCATTTTGGCGCCACCCTGACCGTTCCCAAACCTGAACCAGGTATCAATTATATCAAAGCACCGGAATATCCTGTTGCCTTACTGATCACCGGCAGCGGTGCGCAGGACCGTGATGAAACCCTGGTGGGACATAAACCATTCTGGGTGATCGCTGATTATCTTTCCCGCCGCGGGATCGCTGTGCTTCGTGTGGATGACCGTGGTATGGGTAAGACAAAAGGTGATTTCATGAACGCTACCAGTGCTGATTTCGCCAATGATGTGGAAGCGGGAATTGAATACCTCAAAACAAGAAAGGATATCGACAAGAACAAGATCGGACTTATCGGTCACAGTGAAGGCGGAATGATCGCGCCGATCGTTGCATCCCGCAGGACCGATGTGAATTTCATCATCCTGCTGGCAGGACCCGGCATCAGGATCAGTGAACTCATGGCGTTGCAGAACAATGCCGTTCTGGAATCCGTTGGCATTTCACCGGAGGTCACCAAACAATTCAAGCCATTGTACAAGGATATCGTAATGACCATTGCAACAACAAAAGATACATCAGCGGCGTACGCTTCCGTGCTGAAAAAAGTCAAAAAATGGGTTTCGAAAAAGGATTCTGCGGTCCTGTCTCCCCTCGGTTTCACCGGACAGAATGAGATCAGTGGCTATGCGCACAGCATGGTGAAGTCCATATCCGCACCCTGGTACCGTTATTTCATTCAATTCGACCCGACACCCTATGTGAAAAAACTCAGTTGCAGTGTACTCGCCCTGAATGGCAGTCGCGACATCCAGGTGACCGCTCCCCAGAACCCTGACGGGTTAAAGGCCGCCCTGAAAAAGAGCAAAGCAAAGAATGTAAGCGTGGAGGTCATTCCCGGTCTTAACCACCTGTTCCAGCATTGCAAGGATTGCACCGTGAATGAATACGGGAGTCTGGAAGAGACCTTTGCGCCGGAAGCCCTGCAACGTATGGCAGGCTGGCTGCAGCAGGTGCTGAAATAAAATGAATCATCTTACGAAAAGGGTTAATCAGTATTTTTAAGCTGATTAACCCTTTTTATTTACCCGCAACCTTAACCTATCAATTATCTCGCTCACGCATACTTGTCATTCGGCCATCCCGACATCCTCACCGGCAACATGATCAGTGATTTCGTCAAAGGCAAGAAGAAATTCGAATATCCACCCGCTATTCAGGACGGTATCAACCTGCACCGGATGATCGACCAGTTCACCGACAGCCATGAAGCCACGGCGGAAGCGAAAAAGATCTTCCGTCCCCACTACCGCTTGTATTCCGGCGCTTTTGTGGATGTGGTATACGACCATTTCCTGGCCACCGACGAAAATGAATTCACGGAAGATAGTCTGTATGATTTTTCCCAATCCGTATATGATTCGCTCCGGGAGCGGATCAGCTGGTTTCCGGAACCGTTTGCCCTCTTCTTCCCTCATATGCAGCAACATAACTGGCTGTTCTATTACCGGAATCGCTGGGGCATTGAAAAAAGCATGGGCGGTTTGGTCAGGCGAGCCGCATATCTGAGTGAACATGAAACCGGATTCAGATTATTTGAGCAGCACTACCAACTTTTACAGGATTGCTATCGTCATTTCTGGGCCACTATGAAACCCTGGGCCTTTGAGCAATTCAGCCTAATGGCCAAAAACGACCCGGCGCCCTGATGAACGGTACTTCCGACCCAACCTGAAGGAATAATTTTACATCATACTCGAACCATGAAAAAAACGATCGTACTGCTTTTTGTGCTGACATTTGTCATTACAGCCTCAGCACAGAACAGCCTGCCTCCCACCGATAAGTCCCCGATGGACATGAGCTATTACCCGGGCAATTATCCGGTGCTCAAGATCCAGGACAAGGTCACTGAACCGCTCGCGGCCCGAGTGGTGTACAGCAGACCCGCGAAAGCAGGCCGGACCATTTTTGGCGGACTGGTGGAATATGGAAAGATCTGGCGCATGGGTGCCAATGAAGCGACCGAAATTGAATTCTTCCGTCACGTGAAGATCGGCGGCAAAAAGATCTCAAAAGGACGCTACACTTTATATGCACTCGTGAACGAGAATACCTGGACCCTGATCCTGAACCGTGAAACAGATACCTGGGGCGCATTCAAGTACGATGTGAAAAAAGATGTGGTCCGTGTGGAAGTGCCGGTACAGAAAGCTGATATCGCTATCGAATCCCTGTCGATGGGACTTGAAAAGGCAACAGCCGGTATCCATCTCATCATTGGCTGGGACCAGGTAAAAGTGTCACTGCCCATTCTCTTTTATTAACTTTACGCTATGCTGAAAATTCAACGCTATTGCCTGCCGCTCCTGTTCCTGCTTGCCGCCTGCGGACAACCTGAAGCCAATACGCCCACCGGAAATAAACCTGAACCTAAAGACACGAACACTTCAAAGCTGGTTGTTAAACCAGTCAGCGGTTTTCCTGATGTGGATGTTTCTCCGATGGACATGGCGTATTTCCCGGTCGATTATCCCAAATTGAAAATGGGCAAAACGATCAGCACGCCGCCGCTCGCCCGTGTCATCTATAGTCGCCCGCATCTGCAGGGCAGGCATTTGTTCCATGAACTTGAAAAGTATGGCAAACCCTGGCGTTTAGGCGCTAATGAAGCGACCGAACTGGAACTTTTCAGTGACGCCACCCTTCAGGGTAAAACGATAAAAGCAGGCCGCTATGTGATGTACTGTATTCCGCAGCCTGATAAATGGACGATGATCCTCAACGGCAATATCGACAGCTGGGGACTGGTACCCGATCCGACAAAGGACCTTTACAAATTCGACATCCCGGTGCTGACCAACGCCCAATACACCGAATACTTCACCATGTTTTTTGAAAAAGCGGACGCCGGTGCTGAACTGGTCGTTGCCTGGGATAATGTAGAGGTAAAGATCCCTTTCAGTTTTAAATGATCCGATTCGCCGCTTCCCGCGAATAATCGGATATTTACAACATGTGTGGCATTGCAGGTATCATACAGTCTTCACCGGGAGCTTACGTACAGGATGACGTAAGAAAAATGAATGCCAGCCTGGCGCACCGCGGGCCGGATGGTGAAGGATACTGGCAGAATGATGATGCCTCCGCGTTGCTGGGCCACAGGAGGCTCGCTATCATCGATCTTACAGAACAGGCAGCACAACCTTTTCACTATCTCGGCCGCTATTCCGTTGTACACAACGGAGAGATCTATAATTACATTGAACTCAAAGCGGAGCTCACTGCTTGCGGTTATTCATTCCGCACCCATTCAGATACCGAAGTCCTTGTCGCCGCATACGATCACTGGAAAGAAGCATGCACCGCGCATTTTGATGGCATGTTCGCATTCGCGATCTGGGATGAAAAGGAGAAACAGTTATTCGCGGCACGTGACCGCTTCGGTGAAAAACCCTTTTTCTATCATTATAAGGATGATGTCCTGCTTTTCGCATCTGAAATGAAAGCTTTATGGGCAGCGGGTGTACCGCGTGTCCCGAACCGCAATATGCTGTTCAATTTCCTCACCATTGGATATACCGGCAACCCGGAAGCACCTGATGAGACTTTTTTTGAGGACATCCACAAACTTCCGCCCGCTTCCTTTTTAGTATGCAGTATTAAAGACAACATTATTGAAACCGGTAAATACTGGGAACTGGATCCGGAAAAAACGAATAAGAAAATAAAGGACGCCGATGCCATCGATCAGTTCAGGCATTTGCTATCCGTATCCGTGCAGCGCCGCATGCGTTCCGATGTCACACTCGGCACTTCCCTGAGTGGTGGTATCGACAGCTCTGCCATTGCGGCGATGTGCAGGGGTTTCAGCGAAGGTGGCGGGTTACATAAATCCTTCACCGCGGTATTTCCGGGTTTTGAAAAAGATGAATCCGGATACGCGGACATTGCAGCGAAACACCTGCAACTGGAGCCTTTTACCGTGTCAGCCAATGCCGCTGAACTGGCCCGCGACTGGTTAAAAATGTCCGCCTGTCAGGAAGAACCGATCGGTTCCGCCAGCAGTTTCGCTCAGTACCGTGTCTATGAAAAAGCGCGCCAGCAGGGCGTTACCGTAATGCTTGACGGGCAGGGCGCCGATGAGATCCTTGCCGGTTACACCCGTTATTATAAATGGTACTGGCAGGAATTATTCCGCAAAGGAAAATTGTACGGACATCACGAACTCAGATCCGCCAGAGCACTGGGCGTTACGGAAAAATTCGGGATAAAAAATATGATCGCCTCGTTCTTCCCTGAATTCGCAACAGTGGCACTGGAAAGGCAATACCTCCTCCGCGCGTTGCAGCAGGAAGATCTTTCGAAATTCTTCGTTCAGCATTACAGCAGCGAAGCTTATTACACCACACCTGATCATTTCACGCTGAACGGAGTGCTGCATTTCTCAACTTTTATCAACGGCCTGGAAGAATTATTAAGATATGCCGACCGTAACGCCATGGCACATGGTGTGGAAGTGAGATTACCTTTCCTTTCCCATGAACTCGTGGAATTCATTTTCTTGCTCCCCTCGCATTTCAAGATCCGGGATGGCCGTAACAAATGGCTGTTGCGTGAATCGATGCGATCTTTATTACCGGAAAGCATCACGCACCGCACGGATAAAGTAGGTTTTGAACCCCCGCAGCAACAATGGATGGAAGATCCGGAGATCCGGGAAATGATCCGCGACGCGCGGAAAAAACTGACAGAAGAAGGCATCCTGAAACCTCAAGCTGCTGAAACGATGCCCCGTGCCCATGGCGCGCATGACACCGATCCTTACGATTGGCGGTATTTTTCCGCTGCACAACTTTTCAGTTGAACATAAAATGTCATCTTTGCATTTCAACATTGCTCACTGATCAATCAATTTATTATGAAGATCGCTACTAAAATGATCCATGCCGGTTCACATCCTGATCCCTCCACCGGCGCGATCATGACCCCTATCTACCAAACATCCACCTATGTGCAGGAAGCCCCCGGCAAGCACAAGGGTTATGAATACGCCCGCAGCCAGAATCCCACGCGTGCCGCGCTGGAAGAGGCTTTCGCTGTGATCGAGAACGGCAAATATGGGCTGGCCTTTGGCAGTGGTGTGGCCGCTACCGATTCCGTTATGAAACTCCTGGCACCCGGTGATGAAGTGATCGCGGCCAGTGATATGTACGGCGGCACCTACCGTCTGTTCAGCAAAGTGTGGGAGAAATTCGGGATCCGGTTCCATTATGTGGATATGGGCAACCCCGCCAACATCACACCGCTGATCAACGCCAACACCAAACTCATCTGGGCGGAAACACCGACGAACCCGCTGATGAATATCGTTGACATCGCTGCGGTATCCGCTATCGCGAAAGCAAACAAACTGATGTTGTGTGTCGACAATACTTTCGCATCACCCTATTTACAGAATCCGCTTGATCTGGGTGCTGATATCGTTATGCACTCCGCTACCAAGTATCTCAGCGGACACAGTGATGTGATCCAGGGATGTCTGGTGATGAATGACCCGGAGCTGCGTGAGAAATTATACTTCATCCAGAAGAGTTGCGGCGCAGTGCCCGGCCCGATGGATTGCTTCCTGGTACTGCGTGGTATCAAAACACTGCATGTGCGCATGAAACAACATTGTGAGAACGGACGCATCATCGCACATTTCCTTCGTAACCACCCTAAAGTGGGCAAAGTGTACTGGCACGGATTCGAGGATCATCCGGGATACGCTGTTGCAAAAAAACAAATGCGTGATTTCGGCGGCATGCTCAGTTTTACTTTGAAAGACGACAGTGTGGAAAATGCAAGACGCGTTCTGTCGTCCACCCATTTATTCGCATTGGCGGAAAGCCTGGGAGGTGTGGAATCCCTCATCAATCATCCGGCGAGTATGACGCATGCTTCCATTCCCCGTGAAGAGCGTATCAAGAATGGACTGACGGATTCACTGATCCGTTTGAGTGTCGGCATCGAAGACGCGGATGATCTGTGTGAAGACCTGGCAAAGGCCATTGGATGAACATGAAAGCGAAAGAACTCATCACATTTTTGAATAGTAAGGCTGATCAGTACAATCAGCCTTCTTTTATTTCCGCAGACCCGGTTTCCATCCCGCGGCTGTTCACATTACAACAGGATATCGAGATCGCGGGTTTCTTCGCCGCTACATTCGCGTGGGGCAACCGCACCACCATCATCAATAAATCGAAGGAGCTGATGCAGCGGATGGACATGCACCCTTATCAGTTCTGCCTGCATGCCGGAAAGGATGAATTGAAGTCGCTCAACGATTTCGTCCACCGCACTTTCCTGGCCGATGACCTGTACTATTTCATTGAATTCTTCCGAAAGCATTATCAACATCACGATTCGCTGGAATCCGCATTCACCAAAGGTTTGCTGCCGGGTGATGTAACGATGGAGAAAGGTCTCACGGCTTTCAAGCGCTATTTCTTTGAACAGGAACACCTGCGCCGGACGGAGAAACATATCGCTTCGCCTGAACAGAAGAGCACTTGTAAGCGGCTGAACATGTACCTCCGCTGGATGGTACGGAATGATAACAAAGGTGTTGATTTCGGGATCTGGAAGCAGATCTCCCCATCCCAATTGATCTGTCCTATAGATCTGCACGTGGCCCGTGTAGCGCGCCGGCTGGGTATTCTGGACAGAAAGCAGACCGACTGGCAGGCGGCCCTTGAACTCACCGCTTATCTGCGTACTTTAGATGAACAGGATCCCGTGAAATATGATTTTGCGTTGTTCGGCAGCGGGGTCATGGAAAAATCAGCATATGCATGATCCCGAAGCGATACGATCACTGATACAGACCTTTGAGTTGCCCGTTACCACAGCATCTGAAACGGCGGAGCAATACCAGTCCATCGTCGACCATATCAATGCATTACTGCAAAAGGATTTCACCCAACTCGTTTCTTTATTATACAGGCTGGATGTGAGCGAAGCAAAGTTGCGTGCATTATTACAACAGCATCCGGATACCGATGCCGCGATCCTCATCACGGATCTTGTACTGGAACGGCAGGCCCAGAAAATAAGATCCCGCCGGGAAAACACGCGGCGGGATAATGATATCAGCGAGGATGAGAAGTGGTGATCACTTTCCTTTTTCGAACATCAGCTCCTGTACTTTCTCTTTATCTTCTTTTTCAGATTTCAAGTCGAACATGGTTCCGAATACATGGTCCCAGATGGTCGTGCTCACACCAAAACCATTATGTTCATTCTTGTAATGGTGCAGGTGATGATTGCGCCACAGTCCTTTCATCCATTTGAACGGAGGATTCCAGGCATGGATCGCGTAGTGCATCGTGCCATACATCAGGTAACCGATCAGGAAACCGGGGAAGAACATCAGGGCATAAGTCCCGATGATGAGATAGAAAATAGAGAATAATGTAGTGGAAATGATCAGGCTCGGGACCGGCGGCATGAATAAACGCTGGCGGTCGCGGGGATAATGGTGGTGATTACCATGCAGGGTGTAAACGAATTTTTTGGAGAAATCACCTTTCGGCTCCCAGTGGAACAGCCAGCGATGCGCGATGTATTCAAATAATGACCAGAAGAAAGCGCCGCCGATGAATACGCCGATGATCGTCAGGGTTCCGTAGTTGTATTTTGTCGCAGCCAGGTAAATGATATAACTCAGGATAGGGATATACATACCCCAGATGACCAGGGGGTGAGATTTTGTCAGCAATTCCAGGAAGTCGTTCTTGAATAAACGAGCCTGCCCTTTATTATGGATCTTTTCGAATTTCATGCGGCAAAGATAGAATGAATTCGGCTTAGCTAACACCCGTCAGGGCTGATTTTTGTCAGTCCCTTAATTGTTGTCCAAGTGTTTGAAATTGATAGCCTTGCGCCTTTAATTCCTTCAACAATTGGGGTAACTGGTCATACATTTTATCGGTCCTTTCCGGGGCCGTTCCGATATGGAGTAAAAGGATGAATCCATTCAGACCTGATCGGTATTTTTCGGCATACTGCAGAATGGAAGCATGGATCTTGTCCGAACTCCGGTAATTCTTATCTGAAGGTGTGGTATAATCCGCATTGCTTCCTGTTCCTGGCGTAAAATTGATGAGTTGCAGTCCTTCTTCCCGGGTCCATTTCGCGATACTGTCATTGTACCATTCATACGGTGGCAGGAAATAAGGCGCATTCTTTTTGGGCACACCCGCTTTCATCAGTTCCTTATAACTATTACGAAGGTCCTGTATGAACTGCTGCTTCGTTACCAGCAGACTGTCGCGTTTCGACCAGTCGCAATACAACAAATGCTGATCTGAATGTACTCCGAGATAGTGTCCGCCCTGTTTCAACCGCTGCACCGTTTTTTTGAATGCAGGGTTCCGGTAGAATCTTCCTGTGAGGAAAAAAGATGCTTTTACATTTTCAGTGGCCAGAGCCTCCGCGATCTTTTCGCCGCCATCCCCGAATTCATCTCCAGTGAATACGAGTGTGATGTTTTTCTGTAATGTATCACCACGCGTGATCGCACCGTGATCATAGGTGAAGCCAGGCTTCATCCCTTTAGCCTGTTGGTTCGCTTCTGTTTCTTTGGCACCGAGTAAATAGATCAGTGATGCGGTACCATCCATCGTGGGTTCATTAGAACTGTAATCGCCATAATCATCATGGTAAACCGCCAGATCACTCTGGAACGCTGCGTATTCATCCGCGTCTTTCAGTTGTATGCCGATGAGTCCTTTGTAAATGCTGCCATATACCGGACCATCCACCAGGCCGCCATCGATCGGATAATTTTTTAAATGCGTGAAAGCGGAATGCGGATCCACCGGCGTATCGCCATTTCCCGGCAATCCATACACCATGCTCGTTCCCCAGGGATTGCAGCCAAAGAGCCAGTCGATATTCGCCTGCTCCAGTACCGCATAGCTGTTATCATGCGTCAGCTGCCTGTACCAGTAACACTGTATCGCGAAGGAAGTGGTGAGGTTATTACTGCACCAGATGAAGGGCACACCGCGGTAGAAGGCATTGGTCCTTGCTTTTTGCCAGACCCTTTCAATCCCTTCTTTATAATAACCGGTGATCGTATCCCATCTTTCTTTAGGCTTGAATTTATAAAAAGGTAATTGTTCCGCCAGTTCACGGTGCCCCAGATTGATGAAAGGATACCACTGATAATGTTTCGCGGTATCCGCTCCCAGCCAGGGTGTTATTTTTTCCTGCTGCGCGTAATCATAAGACAAGGAAGTGAAATAATCATTATCACCCGAGCCCGGATTATTTGTCACCATGCGGTGTAAAGAAGCTGCAGCCAGTTCCATATCATCCACCCAATTGTCTTCCGCATAGATGTAAGGGGATCTTACGGAAGCGGTTTGTGTTACTCCCGGATACTTCCGCGCGTAATCCCAGGCCACCATCGCTTTATCATAATAGGCGGTCTGGTCGGAATATTTTTTGAATAATGGGTCATTCACTTCCAGATAATGCGCGAAGGAAAAAACACTGGAAAATTTAGCGGCGCTGGAAGATGTGCCTTTGGTGTTGTTCATGAACTTTCCTCTTTGCTGGGGTTCAGGACCCAGGAAATAAACGGGGCGTTCATACCCTCTGCCGTAAAAACTATCCTCTTTCGGAATGCGCATACCCATGTGGTCGCGGTCATCACCCAATTGGTTGAACATTACGTAGGGCGCGGGATTCATCTTGAGCAGCCATTTGATGCCCCAGTTGGCTTCGTCCAGCACATCCGGCGCTCCATTGCTGCCCTCCAGACCGTTCGCTAGTTTGGTGTCAATGAATACGCCGGGAAATTCATGATAGGCCATCAGTAAATGATAGGTCGCGTTGGCGGAAGTAGTGGAGTATTGCAGGTAATCGCTTGCGTCATGCCAGCCACCGCTTACATCTACGAATGTACTGTCTTCAATATTCGCGTGTTTTCCATACAGCGTGTAACCATCATGCGTATGGCAACTGTCTTTTAAGAAAGGATTGAATCCGCTTCGCTGCTGCCGCATGTATCGCAGACAGAAATCAGCGGTTCCTTTATATACATCATCGCCAATAGTGAATACAGGCGACTTTGCTCCTGCTGCCTGTAAGAAATAACGTCCCGGTCTTTTGAATCCGGAGAAATCAATGCGATAGGTTGAAACGAAAGGGCCATAGGCACCGTAATCATATGCCGATTTTCCCGTCGTTGCAAACTTGCCGGTTGATGCATCCACTAACTGCCAGATTAAGAAAGGCTGCTGGCTATTAGCTGCTGGCTGCTGGTTGCCGGCTACAGACTTAAGACTATTGACTACCGACTGCTTTTTCGAGCCCCAGACAGCAACCTTCACTCCTCCGGGTAAATAGCCCAGTTGATTGATCCGGATCCAGGATGAGTCCGGCTTTTGTGCATGCACTGCCAGTGGCAGCAACATAAATAGCATCCATCCTTTCATTCACTCAAGTTACAAACAACCTTCCTAACTTAGCAACCGCTGAACGCGACAACTATGAAATTAGTAACCTACCTGAAAGATGAGCACGAACAGCTGGGCGTGCTGGTGAATGGCATGATCTACGATATGGAACTGCTGCATCCCGATCTTCCCAACAGCATGAACATGTTCCTGTCCTATTGGGATGACATGTTCCCGATCGCCCAGGCGGGTGAAATATTACTGCGTGAAGGGACCCGCAGCAGTAACCGGGCCATCCCGCTGAACGGAACTCCGCTCATCGCACCGGTGCCTTTTCCGGCATCCTGCCGTGATGGTTACGCATTCCGTCAGCACGTAGCAGCGGCAAGAAGGAACCGCAAAGTGGATATGATCCCTGAATTCGATCAGTATCCCATTTTCTATTTCACCAATCATCACAGCATTCAGGGCCCCGGTGATATCCAGTGCATGCCCGATCATTTCAAGAAACTGGATTTTGAACTGGAGGCAGCCGTGGTCATTGCCAAACACGGCAGGAATATCCCCGCGGAAGAAGCCGATCAGTATATCGCCGGGCTGATGATCATGAATGATATGAGTGCCCGCACGTTACAGATGGAAGAGATGCTGCTGAACCTGGGACCCGCCAAGGGAAAGGATTTCGCGACCGTCATCGGACCCTGGCTTGTGACAACGGATGAACTCGAATCATTCGAGATACCCGCGAAAGAAAATCATGTAGGCAAGAGCTGGAACCTCGGCATGCGTTGCCGCGTGAACGGCGTACAGGTGAGTGAAGGAAATCTGGGTGATATGGACTGGACCTTTGCTGAGATCATCGAACGCGCCTCCTATGGCGTGAATCTATATCCCGGAGAAGTGATCGGCAGTGGTACCGTTGGCACTGGTTGTTTTCTGGAACTGAACGGCACCGGTAAACTGAATGACCCCAATTATGCTGAACAGTGGCTGCAACCCGGCGATGTGGTTGAAATGGAGATCGATCAGCTCGGATTGCTGAGCAATACGATCGTTGCGGAGGAAACGGACTGGAGCATCCTCGGAAAGAAAAAATAATAGTTATGATCCTCGACCTGAAAGCACTCAGCCCCGCGGAAAAACAATATTACCTGCAACATGTAGTGGCACCGAGGCCGATCTGTTTCGCCAGTACGATCGACAAAGAAGGGCAGGTGAACCTGAGTCCTTTCAGTTTCTTCAATTTGTTCTCTTCCAATCCGCCGATCCTTGTCTTTTCACCGGCCCGGCGGGTGCGTGACAATACCATCAAACATACACTGGAGAATGTGATGGAAATACCGGAAGTGGTCATCAATATGGTGAACTACGACATGGTTCATCAGACCTCCTTATCCAGTTGCGAATATCCCAAAGCCGTCAATGAATTCGCGAAAGCAGGTTTCACAGAAGAAGCTTCTTCACTGATCCGCCCGCCGATGGTCAAAGAAAGCCCGGTGAAAATGGAATGCAAGGTGCTTGAGATAAAATCTCTTGGCAATGAAAAAGGCGCAGGCAATCTGGTGATCTGTGAAGTATTGCTGATGCATGTGGCCGATCATTTGCTGGATGACCACAAGCATTTCGACCCCCGCAAACTCAATCAGGTGGCCCGCTTGGGCGGCGACTGGTATTCGGTCGTCAATGAAGCCAGCATGTTCGAAGTCGCGAAGCCCAACCGGGAACTGGGTATCGGGGTGGATGCGTTACCGGTTTCTATCCGTAACAGCAGCATACTGACCGGCAATAATCTCGGTCAATTGGGGAATGTGCAGTCCATGCCCGTCGTTGATCCTTCATTCGATGACGCGCATCTGAAACAGATCATTCAGTACTACAGCATCAATCCCGATGAAATGCAAAAAGAAGTCCATCTGTATGCGAAGAAATTACTGGATCAGCATCAGGTGGATGCCGCCTGGCAGGTATTACTGACCACATCTATCTGACATCATTTTAATCCCAACCGCGCCATCAGCATTTCTTTCTTGGCTTTACTGACGGATAATTTATCGCCGGTGTTCAGCACTACATAACCTCCGTCCGTACGCAGGAACTGCGTGATGCTGGTGATATTGATGACGGTGGAATGATGAATACGCTGGAAGAGATCGGGAGGGAGTAATTCCTCCACATCGCCCAGTGTGCGTGACACGAGCATGGGTTTTTTATCTTTAATGAACACTTTTGTATACGCGCCTTCCGCGGCCAGGTACATGATCGAAGACACATCCACGAACTCATACCCCTCACGCTGCGGCAATGCGATCTTCTGATCGGTGCCTGGCTGGTGGATATTGCGCAGCAGGTTGGTGATATGCTGCAGGCTGCTGCCTTCATCCATTTTCTTCTCCACTTTCTGAATGGCGGCTTTCAGATCATTGCTGTCGATCGGTTTCAGGAGGTAATCCACGGCACTGATACGAAACGCCTTGGCAGCGAATTCATCATGCGCAGTGGTGAAGATGATCGAGAAACGGATATCACCCAACAATTCCAGCATTTCAAACCCGTTCATCCAGGGCATTTCTACATCCAGAAATACGAGATCGGGTTCGAATTTCCTGATACTGATGATGCCTTCTTTGCCGGAGTGACAAACATCCAGAACTTCTACACCCTGACAATGCAACTGGAGATCCGCGAGCAAAGCCCGCGTGCAATGGTTTTCGTCATCAATGATGATTGACCGTATCATAACTACTCTTCGTTTAATATGATAAGAACATTCGTCCCTAAGGGTTCTCCGTGAATATCTTTTTTGTCAGTGATCTTTATTTGAGCATCCCTTTGATTCAGCAGATTATCCAGTTTCAGCCTCGCTTCTGTCAGTCCAACACCTTTGGATTGATGTTCTGCTCCACTGGAATTTTTATTCTGTCGCGATGCCTCTCTGCCGATTCCATTGTCATCGATCTCTATTTGCACTGTCTTGTTGATGTTCCTTACAGATAAAGTAACAGTACCCCCTTTGGCTCGGGGCATGATGCCATGCCAGATCGCATTCTCAATAAAAGGTTGTATAACAAGAGCAGGAACAGTTACGGATTTAAGGTCGATCTGCGGATCTATGTTAACCATGTATGCAAACCTGGAATCAAACCTCATCGATTCCAGTTGCAGGTAATATTTGCAGGTCTCAACCTCATCAAATAATGTGATCTCTTTTTTATCGGCGTTATTGAACAAAGTGCGGATAAGTTTTGAGAAAGTGGTCAGGTAAAGGATCCCCTTTTCGTTCTCTTTGTCCTGTATAAGCACCTTGATCGAATTCAAACAATTGAAAATGAAATGCGGGTTCATTTGCGCGCGAAGGGCCTGCGCTTCCATGTCTCTTATCACCATCTCATGCCGAAGCCTGTTTTGTTCAGTTTTCCTTACAGTATTGATCCTGATTTTATAAGCGAAATAAACTAATCCAACGACAAGAATTATAACAAAAGAAATAAACCACCATTCTTTCCAATAAGGGTTTTTAACAGTAAAAGTGAACTTCGAAACAGGCGCCTCCCAACTCCCACCCTGATACTGAGCTTTGACCTGTATCACATAAGTACCCGGATTAAGATTATAATAAGTGAATTTATGTTGCAGGAAACTTGTGTATCTCCAGTTCCTGTCAACGCCATCAACTTTATATGCATACTCCACCCTTTCCGGAAAAATAAATTCAGGTACTGAAAAACTGAAGGTAATGTCATTGTCATTATGCCTCAACCGAGCCCCGTCATTTATTGAAAAATCACCGTAGATATCCCCTGGCAATGACACCCATGTCTGGATCCTTGGTATTAACCCAAAACTGCTTTTAATAAAATTGCCAAGGTCATAATAGTTAATATGTCCTTTATGACCGATGATAAGCCGGTTATTGGCATTCATCACCGAAATAGCAGAAGGAATATACAGCCCGTTAGTATTGTCAAAAACAACTGACTTCTTTACCAGATAGTTATAAAGCACGATGACATTAGCACCCATCAAGTAAACGTACCCTTCCGGGCCACAAACCAAACCCGAATAATTTGTGGCAAACAACCCATTTACCCCCAACTCAATTGTATTGATTTTTTTGAAACTATAGGAATCAATAACCCGTAAACCCGCTTTTTCTTGTAATACCCAAATCCGGCCTTTCAAATCAATGTCATACATATAAGTAATGCCTGCCCTGTCCTTTTGTCCAACAGAGTCCTCTAGCGGAACCTCTCTGTTTCTTTTGGATTTAAGATCGTACTGGAACAGCGCATTACTGCTTCCATAATAAAGCAGATTCTTTACGGAATCATAGCATAAATGCTGGTCCCCAATTGTATAGACTGAAGAATGCTGTGCCTTAGGCAATTTTAATGTATCAACAGAGAATGTTTTATGATCAATAATAAAAATATTCCCGGTTTGTCTTTCCTGTAACAAAATATTACCCGCCTTATCTGATAACAAGGAAATGAACTCACCCCTTTTGTTTAACCAGGATAATTTTTTATACAGCTTCCCTGCATGATCAAATTTGTCACTCCCGGGTGGCAGGACATAAGTTTCCCAGCCCGTCACCCACAATCGTCCGCTTCCATCCCTGGTGATATGATCAGTACATGTTCTGTTATTCGTGTAATAATTAGTAAACAATGGGGTAGGAATGAGTTTCAAGAACTTAAAAGACGTGTCATAAACAAAGACCCCTAAAGAATGCCTGACAGCAAAATAATATCTTGATTCTTTCTTATCGAAATAGACTCCCCTTGGCTCGCCTGGTATGATATAATTCTTTTTATCTACATCTTGCAATTTAACCAACTGTAATCTGCTATCAATCGGTTGGCTAACCATTAAACTTCCATTCCGCAGTAACCAAACATTCCCATTGCCATCATTAGTACAGTTGAGTACATTATCAACTTGCTCCATATTATGAGTTAACGAAAAAAAAGTGAATTTTTCCGTTACCGGATCGAACACGCATGGATGCGGGGAATTGACACCTATTAGGTATTTTTCATCCGGAAGTTTTGCAAAAGAAGGTATAAAATAATGCCCCTGATTCTTACTTTTACTTTTCTCAATGCCAAGAGTAAGGAATTTGACCAGCCCTGTATTCGTATTTAGCTTACAAAAGGCCCCAGCCCAGATATTGAACCAGATCGTAGAATCATTTAGCTGATCCATTTTCTCGATCGTATAATAAACTTTTGTATATCCGGGTATTCCGGTCAGCGAATCCTTAATAATGAATTTCCGGGTCCAACTTTTATCATTCTTATCAAAGAGATAAACCCCATTCATAGTCCCAACCCAGAATTTATTGGGATCGGTACGGCAATCAGAAAAGCATTTCACGGAATTATGAACCCAGTCATCCCACTTAAACCCTTTGTTTTTCTCAATATTAAAATGCGACATTGATTTTCCAACCGGGTCGTAAATAAATAAACCCCTTGATTTTGTCCCGAGATAGACGAGGCCGTTCACGTCCACCTTGATCGAATTAACCCTGATATCCTTAATAGATATTTCACCGCTCTTTAAACTATCGAGGCTTACAAGTAAATCAGGTCTTCTCTGAAAGTAAACTACACCCGTATTCACTCCGATATAGAGATTGTGAAACCTGTCCTCTTCAAAACAAGCATATCCGTTCAATCCATATTCCACAGCTTGCTCGGGACTACAATGATATTCCAATTCCGTACCATCAAAGGAAGCAAGCCCTTTAGCAGTACAAAACCACATTAGTCCATCAGATGAAAAAAAAATACTTGAGGTAACAACAGGTGGCAAAGGATACCCCGTTTTCCTGAATTCAGGAATGATAAGCGACCGACCATCAGCGTTCCCTTGAGAATAGGATGAGGTGAACAGTGTGCACAATATGACCAGCCAGATTAATCGCAACTTACTTTTTTTTAAAAATAATGACTGAACCGCCAAATCCAACCCGGACTTGGCAATTCCATCATTTCAATTCACAATCGGCTACTAACCGGGAGTTATTAACTATCAAATTGTTACGGCGTACAGATACGGGCGGTCCTGCCTGAACACATTATTAATCAGGGTCCGTATGCAACCAATTCAAATCAGCCAACTGCAAAACGCAGCTATCAGGGATAGTGTACCGGCACTAGATTTAACCAATGGTACGCGGCCAGTACTTCTGGCTGTGATTTTATCAGGGAGCTTTAACCAGCATAAAAAAACCTGAGATAAATATAACCTAATCGCCAAAACCTTCCTATCATGAAATTCAGAGCACTGGTAATGCTATGGCTGATTCCATTTTTTTCCTCAGCCCAATACCAAGCCCCTTCCCCCCGTTACTCCATCCACCTTACCACCATGGATGGCAATACCCTGAAAGGATTACTGATGGAGGTGAGTGACAGCTCCATCACTATCTATCCGGGTAAACAGAAAGACTGGAAATCGAACCTGCCACCTGTCCATTTTAGCTATGCACAAATCCAGCAGATCAAACTGAAAAAAAAGGGAGGAACGGTCAAGGGCTTACTTATTGGCAGCCTGATCGGCGCCACGCCAATCTTACTGAAACCGCTCATACCGGTAGCTATTGGCGGACCGAAAAAATCCGGTTTTGGTTCTTTGGCAATATTCACAGGAAGCGTCACTGTCGGAACGCTATGGGGAGGCAAGGCTGTATGGGGGGCCAACATCAATGGCGAGCTTTCAATTTTCAAAACCTTTAAAAACAGATACGATGCAAAGTGTAAAAATTAAAATGATCACCTTCCTCTTTTCTTTGATCACAATCTGCGCTTTTGCCAAAGAAACCCCGGCGCGTCTCAACTTCATCGTATCCACCAAACAAACCCATTTCGATCAGGCACCTTTCAGTTTCCAGATCCAGGCCAAAGTCATGCGGATGTTCCATAAAAAGGAAATGTTCGTCATCATTACACCGTCCACCAAAAATATGGCCGACCGCATCATCAGCATCCTGGAAAAGAAACACGCCATGATCGGCAATATCTGGTTCGACAGTCATGGTCACTGGCAAAGAAGAAGGTCCCTGTTCGAAGTCGGCAAGGAAGAATTCAGTTACCTGACTATCTGCGACAGCCTGCTCACGGCCAACCTGCAACGTCTGGCTCCCTACTGTGATACCAATAGCAATGTGGGTATCGGCTCCTGTTACGGTGGTGCCACCTTCACCCTGCCCGCTATCGAAACATTCCCGGAAGCAAGAATGAATGGCGACAGCCTCATGATCGGTATGAGCAGGATCTTCAATCACGCGACCGTGTATGCCAGTGAGAGTTTCGTCATGACCAAGCCCTTCATCATGAGTGCCGCCTACGCCTTATCCGGGTGTCCCGGCCGTAAGAAATTCAAAGACCCGATCTATTCCCCGGTATGGCAGCGGATCGGCACCTGGAATTGTTATTCCGGTAAAACGGGAACGTTCCTGACACCTGCCACTGTCACTTTATACCATGACGGCAGGATCGGATTCAAGAAAAGGACCTTCATTTCATTCATGAATAACCAGCATAAACTGGCCAAGATCATGCAGAAACTGAAAAGAGGGAATTATAATATCGCGACCCTGTACCACCCCGCCTGATCCTGCGGATAAACACGTTGCGATTACGGCAATTGTTGGTTAACTTGAGTCAGCACAAAAACCAACCTGCCTATGTCACTGCGCCGCCACCTCCTTCTATTGCTGACCGTAACGGTCCTTTTTGCCTGTTCTTCCACACAGAAGATCGTGAGTGGGAAAAAGGATCTCGCCGTCCAGACCAGCCAGCTGAATCAGTATGACAAACAACTGGATGATCTTTCCGCGAAGATCAAACAGAAAGAACAACAGAATGAAATGGATGATACTGCGGCTACCCGTATCCGTAAGTTCATCGGCGCCTCTCAGGCTGAGATCGCAAAACTCAAAGCACAGAATGACATCCTGCTGGGTCAGACGACGGTGGACCGCGGCAACTGGCAGGACCTGAAGCAACAACTCCGGCTCTCGGCAAAACTGGCTGAAACGATGGCCGACCGGATAGAAATGATCAACGACCTCGTGAACCGGAACCTGGTGATCAAACTGGATCAGGACATCATCTTCGAATCCGGCAAATACCTGGTCAGTCCGGATGTGGCCGGAAAGCTGGAAACCCTCTTCCAGCCTGCAGCTGACGAGATCAACGCATTCATCAAAAAATACCCCGACTACCCGCTTTCCGTGGTCGTCAATGCCAACGGTTTTGCGGATGCCACTTCCATCGCGGAAGGCACCGGATTATTCAAGGATATAAAAGCAAGATTGAAGACCGGTGCTTCCGGTTCCAAAGAAATGAACCGGGAAATTTCCAGGTTGCGAGCAGAAGATGTCATGAACTACTTCCGTAAATTCTTCGCGGCCCGTTTTTCAACCGGTAAGCATATCCGGAACATCGTATATGTATTCGATGGAAAGGGTGAAGAGTTCCCGAATCCGAAGATCTCTGATTACAGGATCGATGACCCGCGCAGAAGGGTCGTGCTACTGTACTGGAGCGTATTCCCGGAATAAGATCAATGACCCGGAGGCAGATAGGTTTCAATACCCCAGAGAAATCCATGCGCGTTCTTCTCCATCATCTCGATGGCATGTTTTTTCTTACTGACGATATCGGGCCCCGCGGCCAGTAAACCACTGATCACTTTACGGGTGGTGAAGAACTCACGCGTTTTATTCATATCTGTTTTCAGCATTTTACCGGGTGAGAACAGCAGGTAATGTATATCCGCACAGATATCATAATAGGCGATCCTTTCTTTATTTCCTTTGGTACCGGAAACATCCACGCGCGTTTGCTGGAAGAACACATCCAGGGAATCGAACAATACCGCATATCCGGCCTGATAAGCCGTGAGCAGGGAATCGACCACGGCATTCCGGTTCCCGTCATCGGGGATCCTTAACTGCAGCGGCTTTACAGTGAAACCATAACGGGTCTGAAGATTGTCCGACAGATATACATTCAGCGTATCTGCCAGTTCCATGAACAAGGCTTCCTTTTTCTTTCGCGCATGAAAACCATTCGGGTCACAGGCATTGATGACAAGCACGACGCCAGCTGAATCCGCCGGTACCGTATTCTGCGCGCGCAGATCACTAACGGTGAAGACCAGACTGAAGAATGATATGATGGCAGCATGCGCTTGCATACTTAAATCTACTACTTTCCGCCGAATACCTTTTTAAGGATATCCGAAGCCCTTGCGGCCGGATTGGTACGGATATTCGCTTCCTCTTTCGACACCTGATCGAACAATGCATCAACCGCTTTATCCGTCACATACCCGGGCAGATCCGGATTCACTTTCTTGAATGTGGTGGGAAGTTTATTGTAAGAGGTAACGATATCACCATAATATTTGGTCGCATCCGTTTTATCCAGCGAACTTTTAATGGACGGTAAAAAAGCGGCCACCAGCTGCTGCTTCGTTTTGTCACGGAAATACTGCGTAGCCGCATTATTAGGTCCTTTGAGGATATTCAGCGCATCAGTCAGCGTCATTTGTTTGATCGCATCTACAAAAATGGGCGTCGCAAATCCCACCGCATCTTCCGCACCCCGGTTAATGGCCAGAATGGCCTTATCCACCTGATCACCCATGCCTATATTGCGCAATGTGCTTTCCACCTTTTTAGCATCCGGAGGCAGCAGTACTTTATAGATCGCACTACCGAAGAAGCCATTCGGTGTATTGAGATTCAAAACGGCCTTAGCCACACCCTGCGAGAGGGCTTCCTTGATACCCTTGCCGGCATCTTCCTGGGTAAGCCCGGATGCACCGGCACTTTTCAGGATCTTGGGCAGTTTGATCTGCGCCTGGATCAGTGAACCGGAAAAAAGGAAGGCCGTAAACAACAGCAAGTAGCTTTTCTTCATCAGTAGATTTTTTAATTCAGGTTCAAATTACTTGCCAAAGCGCTGGCAAGCAAGAATTGAGCTCCCCTTTAGCCAATTTTTATGATTTAAACGTATTTCCGGCAGCGGAAATATGCGATATGAACACATCCGGCGGTCAGACTATCAAACCGTAACGGCCAACCGTAAACTGAAGGTTCCCCGGGCGGCTATTCAGTACCATATTTAAGGAACTGATCAACTATCATTTTTAAATCAGGCCATAAGCCACAAAAAAAGACCATGAAAAATACCATCGTCCTCCTCATCCTTTCCTTTTTCTTTCTGGCCACTCAAGGCCAGCTGAAAAGTGCTGATTTCAACCGTGGATATTCCCATTCCGGACCCCGACAGGTGCGTGTATTTCAATCCCGGTATACACTGAATACTTCTTTAGCTGGCAACAGACTTTATACAGAGGGCATTGACTCTGTTTATCTGAAAGACTCATTACTACGAAAAAGCAAAGGGTTGAAAGGTGCAGGTTTTTTCTTTTTGACCATTGGTACAGTTACATTCAGTGCCGGGGTGCTTAAGGTACTCACCGCTTCAACCAAGGTTATTATCGATCCCAGAGGCATCCCAAAACACTTTAAAGAAACCGGAGCCGGACTGGATATCATGCTGGCAGGCGGATTGATCACAATGGGAAGTATACCCTTGTTCATAGGCGCGTCCAATGTAAAGAAAAGGGCGAACTCGATCACTTTTACAGCGGGTGCGCAAAAGAATGACGCTTATACTTTCAACCCGGCCTTGTCACCCGTCATACCTTCAGCAGGGATCAGGATCCGGTTGAAATAAGATTCTGTTTCCGGGTATTGATCCGGTCGCGGATGATCCGGAAAAAGCGGGAGCGGTCTTTTTCACTGACCTCACTGATCAGTGTGGACCGCTTCATTTGATTCTGGAAATGCTGGAACATGTTCTCACAGAAAACAGTATCCCGGGTCTGCATGAAATTGATGGTAGTATGGGTAACATAAGCCACTTTCACACCATCCAGTGTCACCAGCATATTATTGTCACCCAGCAGCACTTCATTGAAGTACATCCTGAACTTTCCCATCGGCTTGCGCAGCGGATCGCCATACATGAATTTATACCCCAGGGCCGCCTGTTGTTCCAGATGGGTCCAGATCTTGTCGATCACATCGTACAACTGCGCCACCTGCCTGTCATTTTCGAAAACCCTGGCATCCCGGTAAAAGTCGATCTGCCTGAACAGGATATTCATGCTTTCAATATTCCAGATCTCAACACTCGGAATACTGTTATACAGCCGGAGTGCCTCCTGATCCATGGCATATAGTTCCTCGGGGTATTCTTCCAGTCTGAGTTTTCTTTTCGCGAATTCAGGGAACTGGAAATAGGTCTTGAGCCAGAAGAACCACTTGAATGCGGCGATCTCCCTGAAATGAAAATGGTGAAAGATCGGCATATCCTTGCAGGAATAAAAGAACTCCACTTCCCTGAAACTATTCATGTACTGCATCTGCTTGTTCAGGCTCGACATATAATCCTCGAACCGGAATGTTTGCGCGCTCATATACTGACCACGAAAAGCGATCGCACCGGTAGCGATCTCCATCAACTGATCGAGTGATATATGAAAATGCGAACTGAGCAGGGACAGCTCTTCGATACCGATCGCCTTCTCTCCCCGGATGCGGCGATACGCGCTGTCCGTACTGATGTCAAGCACTTTTGCGATGACATCGGCCAGCGGCGTACTGTCCGGCACCTGGGCGCGGATGAGCCGGAATAATTCAGCTTGTATTTTGTTAGGTTCCATATCCGGTCAGGCTCTTTTTGCGGTCTTCAACTTTTGAAGTCAGCAGATGAAAGAAGATGTTACGTTGTTTTTCACCGGAATGACTGATCATGGTACTGCGCCTGATCAGTGAACGCACTTCCGCCATCATATCCCGGCAGAATTGCTGATCCGTTGTCGTCATATAATTGATCACATCATAGTTCACGTAAGCCAGCACCTGTTCTCCTGCCACAGCCAAAATGGTATTATCACCCAATGTGATCCGGTTGTAAAAAAACTTAAGGTTATCAGGATATACACCGCTGTGCCTGCCCGGAAGGAATTTCGAACCCTGTTCCGCCTGTTCCCTGATATGGGCGATCACATGCAGCACACTTTCGTAGACTTGCATCGCATCCGCGGCTGAATTGAAATAGCCGGCTTCCCTGTAATATTCCAATTGAAAGATGATACTGTTGATGCATTCCGTATTCCAGACTTCCGTTGACGGAATGCGGTTGTACAGATCGAGTATTTCCGCTCCAAGTGAACGGATCTCATCGGTCAGACAATCAGGACTGAAATTCTGTCCTTCAAAATCAGGATGCCGGAGGATGGATTTCATCCAGAAAAAATAGTGGAACGCGAAAAGCGGTTCATCCGAAAAATTATGGAAAAGCGGCAGGTCCTTTGAAACGTAGATGATCTCTTTCTTTGGTGCCTGCTCCAGTTTTTTCAGCTGATCCCGGATGCCGGCCAGATATTCCGTAAAACTGAAATGTTCCGCATGCAGGCGCTCGGTATAGAATAACACCGCTCCGGGCCGGGCGGAGATCAGACTGTCAAGGGAGATGGCGAAATGCTCACAAAGGAGCTTTGTTTCCTCCAGTACCAGTGGCGTTTCACCCCGGATCCTGCGGTAAACACTGTCGATGCTCAGGTGAAGCACCCCGGCTACTGCGTCAGCCAGAGAGGCTTCATCCGGAAGCGTTTCCCTGATCCGCTGAAATAAAAAATCCTGCGTGCTGCTCATATGTTTTGTTAGTTGCAATACGATGCCCGCGGGTTCAAAGCCTTCCTGATCACACTATAAGTTAACCGGATTTCAGGAATCCAGCAATTCAAATTCCGGATTAGTAAAAAATGCCAGCATCGTTCCGGTTGCTGCAAAATTCAATTAGCATGCCCTCAGCCGGATATTTATGTTTACGTTGTTATCGATCACCTGCGTGTTTCAGCAGGTCTTCTGGTTAAGCACTCTGGTTTCAACCCGGCCCTCTACGGCCAGTCGCTCCAATACATATAACGGAGCTGAACACCTGATAGCTGCCTCCAGCTGCCTGCAGAAACCTGCAAATGACATGACATTGAAGAGATCATCCCGACATGAAAGCAACAACAGGTAACGGGTCTGCCATCTGGCAACCCGGATATCTGCTGAAGGGCAGGAATGAACAGTCGCACCCTGTTTGTCAACCCGGAATTTTTCTGATCACCATGAAAACAAGTACATGGCCATTTTACAGAACGTAACATCACATGATATTCAAAAAATATTTCGGATATTACTTCACCTGGTGGGACAGGTGGATGAAAACGCGCTTTATGTCCGGACCCGAAACATAAGAACGGTCATCATCTAAAACCAAACTACATGAAAAAGATCTCCAGGTGGGCTAAAAGAAACCCGCGCTCTGCCCAAATCACGATCATCTTATCGTTCATCATCCTCAATGTGCTGGGTTATTTCATCGGACGCAGCCTGAACGACCTCGGGGTCATGATCCCGGGTGCCGTCCTGACCGGTATGATCCTCCTTTGCGGGATCATCATACTGATGTATCCGAAACGAGGGACCAACAGGAATGCATCATCAAAGAACAGTGAATATTACAAACGCAAAACCTGCGAAGGGCTCATGGCCACAGCGAGTTTCATGATGATGATCTGCGCCGCGAACGATCCTTCTGTATTTTGGTTCACCTCAACAACGGCAAACGCGGTCAGTCATGCTCCGGTCGTTCCGCATGACAGCCTTTCAAAAAAATATAAATCCCCGCTGGCCTTTGCAGCTTCCCTGAAGAATGCGAACGGCGAAAGACTGCATGGAAAAGAAAAAAGAAAGTTGCTGAAAGAACAGATCAGGAACATCAAACAATCCGAAGATCTGAGTAAAGGTGCAAAAGCCGGACTGATCGCATTGTCGATACTGATCGCTGCCGGGCTCCTCTATATTGTAATGGCCATTGCCTGTGATTTATCCTGTACGGGCAATGATGCCGCTGCCGTAGCAGTTTTGATCGGTGGCACCGGCCTGGTCGTGATATTGCTGCTCCTCGTGTTACATTCCATTACCCGTAAAAAGAAGAAGAAAGAAATTCCGGGACCGGATGAAAAATCAACAGATCCCAAAAGTGCCGGTAACTGACCCCGGCTGACACCCCCCGATACCCCAAAAAGCCCGGAAAAAGCCCCAAAAAGGCTCTTCCGGGCTTCCGCTTGTTATTTTGCCCGCGAACAATATCTTTGTAAGCACGAATTCATTCATTACCCTCGGGTAAACCAAAAACTACTATTATGAAAAAATTGCTTCTTCTGCTGGCTATATGCTCTATTGGCCTGTCTTTCAATGGTTTCGCACAAAAAGCACGGGTGGGAGTTTCCGGCGGATTTACCCTGGCTAATATGAATGGCCTTACCAACGGCGTTCAGACCACTGGCGACTTTCTCACTGGTGCCGTTGTTGGCCTGTATGTGGATGCGCCTTTTGCCAAACACTTCACTTTCCTCCCCGGTATCTATTATGTACAGAAAGGAATGAAGGTTAAATCAAGCGGACCTGCTGCAGTAAGTTATAATCTGCGCTATGCAGATGCTAACCTGAACGTGGTTTATACAACGAATATTAAACGCGTTAAATTCTTTACCGGCGCTGGCCCCAGTTTCGGACTCAACGTTCCTTCCAAAAAAGTAACAAAGATCGGAAGCAGCAAAACCTATACTGATATCACATTCGGCAATACCGGTTCTGAAGATTTCAAAGGACTTGATCTTGGCGCTAATTTCCTGGTGGGTATCCGTCTTCCTTGCGGCGGTACACTTTCAGTGAACTACACACAGGGTTTCAAGAATCTTTCCTATGCTACCGGAAAGACAATATATAATAACTATGTAGGTATCCAACTCGGATTCCTTTTCCATAACTGATCGGATCCCGGCGCGCACGTCGCGGTTTCCTTCAAAGCCCGGTCTCTGACCGGGTTTTGTCTTTGTACAGAACCCCCTGATAGCGTACCTTTGCGCCTGTCCTGAAAACGCAGGCAAACCCCGGAACAACGGGAATTTCACACCGCATAAATAATAGAATGAGCACACAACAGCTTTCTGAACAGGAACAACTGAGGCGCGAAAAACTCGCCGAAATGATCATGCTGGGCATCGACCCTTACCCGGCCCCGCTGTATCCCGTGAACAGCAACTCCGTTCATATCAAGGAGAACTATAAAGAAGAGCATAAAGAACAGTTCGCAGAAGTATGCCTGGCCGGCCGCATCATGAGCGTGCGCGATATGGGTAAAGCCAATTTCGCGGTCATTCAGGACGCACACGGCAGGATACAACTCTATATCAGACGTGATGATATTTGTCCGGGTGAAGACAAGACCCTTTACGATATCGTATGGAAGAAACTCATTGACATCGGCGATATCATCGGTATCAAAGGTTACGCGTTCATCACCAAGACCGGTGAAACTTCCGTGCACGTGAAGGAGCTGACCGTACTCAGCAAATCACTGCGCCCGCTCCCCATCGTAAAAGAAGCGGATGGTGAAACCTTTGACGCGGTGACCGATCCTGAATTCAGGTACCGTCAGCGTTATGCGGACCTCATCATCAATCCGGCCGTCAAAGAAGTTTTCGTAAAACGTACCAAACTGGTCAATTCCATCCGCACATTCCTGAACGATCAGGGCGCGCTGGAAGTGGACACACCGGTACTGCAGAATATCCCGGGAGGCGCATCCGCACGGCCTTTCATCACGCATCACAATGCACTGGACGTTCCTTTCTATCTCCGTATCGCCAATGAACTGTTCCTGAAGCGCCTCATCGTGGGCGGGTTCGACTGGGTGTATGAATTCAGCCGGAACTTCAGGAATGAAGGAATGGACAGGACCCATAATCCTGAATTCACCATCCTGGAATTCTATGTGGCATACAAAGATTATCTGTGGATGATGGACACAACGGAACAATTACTGGAAAAAGCAGCAACCGATGTCTGTGGCAACACGGATGTACCCGTGGGCCATAACACCATCTCATTCAAAGCCCCTTTCAAACGCATCAGCATCTTTGATGCGATCAAAGAACATACCGGCTTCGACGTCAGCAACATGAATGAAGAACATCTCCGCAGCGTATGCAAACAGCTGAAGGTGGATGCAGATAAATCAATGGGCAAGGGAAAACTGATCGACGCGATCTTCGGCGAGAAATGCGAGAAGAATTATGTGCAGCCTACTTTCATCACCGATTACCCGGTGGAAATGAGTCCGCTGACCAAGCGTCACCGCAGCAAACCCGGACTGGTAGAGCGTTTTGAACTGATCATCAACGGTAAAGAAGTAGCCAATGCATACAGTGAGCTGAACGACCCGATCGATCAGCGCGAACGATTCGAAGACCAGATCAAGCTGATGGAGCGCGGCGATGATGAAGCGATGTTCATCGACTACGACTTCCTCCGTTCACTGGAATATGGCATGCCGCCCACATCCGGTATCGGATTCGGTATCGATCGTTTGTGCATGCTGCTGACCAATCAGCCTTCCATTCAGGACGTGCTGTTCTTCCCGCAGATGCGACCGGAAAATATCAATGAGAGATCTTCAGATAACGAAGTAAAATAACAGGAAGACCCGGACGAGCGATCGCCGGGTTTTTCATTTATTCCACGAACAGATCCGTATACAGCTCACCCCCGGGGATCACTGCATAACCGGAAAGGTCCGTGATCCCTTCAGCCGCGAACAAATGCTCATCGATGAAACAATTGCCGGTACAAGCTGAAGAAGGTTTACTGAAAATGATATAGGCAGCATCCGCCAGGATCTCCGGCGTACGGCTCATATTGGCCAGCGTTTCTCCGCCCAGCAGGTTCCGTACCGCTGCGGTATCGATCGTGGTCCGCGGCCAGAGCGCATTGGAAGCGATATTGTATTTCTTCAGCTCTTCCGCCCAGCCCATCGCCATCATACTCATGTTGAACTTGGTGAGGGTATATGCCAGATGACCGGAGAGCCATTTCGGCTTCAGACTTACCGGGGGCGACAAGGTCAGGATATGCGGATTCAGTGAAGTTTTCAGATATGGGATGCAGCTGCGTGTAACGAAAAAAGTACCCCGCACATTGATGGAATGCATCAGGTCGAACTGCTTGGCTTCTGTTGACTCGGTATCCGTTAATGAAATGGCGGATGCATTATTGACCAGGATATCGATCCCGCCAAAAGTGTCCACCGCCTTCTGTACAGCGATCTTCACTTGTTCTTCGAAACGAATATCACATTGCACCGCGAGTGCTTTGCCTCCGGCTTTCTCCACTTCTTCCGCAGCGGAAAAAATGGTTCCGCCCAGTTTAGGATTTTCAGTGGTGGATTTGGCCGCGATCACAATGTTCGCGCCTTCCCGTGCCAGCTTTAAAGCGATCGCTTTGCCGATCCCTCTGCTGGCACCAGTAATGAATACCGTTTTGTTCGTAAAATTCATGGTGGGTGTTAAATATCGAAGTTATGAAAAGCGGTGTTGGCGCAACGGAATACTTCGGAAGATTACGTAATTCCCGGTATTTGCCGCAGCGCCGATATCAGCCAATTCTGCGCTGGCAGGAACAAGAACCGCTAACTACTTTTAATCCACTGGTTTCCGTTTGGTCCGTATCCTTTTGAAGAACTCTTTTGAGGCGGAGCTGATCCGTACACCTTAACACTGATCATTCTTCGGACTCATGTGATGTACCCGCCCCGTAGCGTCTCACTACGGGGTTTTTTTATCAATACTCCGGTAATACAGGTTTGTTCTGCACGATCCCTTCGATCTGTTCCATTACACCGGCATCGATCTTACCCAACACATCCGCCGCTCCCAGATTTTCCAGCAACTGTGCTTTATTGGTGGCGCCCAGTATGACCGTTGATACATGCGGATTCTTCAAACACCATGCGATACTCAACTGTGCGGTACTGATACCCAGTCCTGCGGCGAGTACAGACAGTTTTTTCACTTTATCCAGCAGGTTTTCCTGCATCCAGCGGTCCTTCAACCAGTCGAATCCCGTCAATCCGAAACGACTGCCTTCCGGAATGCCATCGTTATACTTTCCACTCAGCAAACCAGATGCCAAAGGACTCCAGATGGTTGTACCCAACCCCACGGTGTTGAACACACCAGAAAATTCATTCTCTATTTTTTCACGATGCAGGAGATTGTATTGGGATTGCTCCACTACCGGGCCGATCAGGCCATGCTGTGCCGAAACGCGGTGCGCTTCCATGATCTCCACACCACTCCATTCACTCGTACCCCAGTAAAAGATCTTCCCCTGCTGTATCAGATTATGCATGGTCCATACCGTTTCTTCAATGGGAACGCCCTTATCCGGACGATGACAAAAGAAGATGTCCAGGTATTCCGTTTGCAGGCGCTGCAGCGCTTCATGACAGGCTTCCACGATATGTTTCCTGCTGAGTCCCGTCTGATTGGGCTTGTTCTGTTTACCCCTCCAGCCAAAGAAAACTTTGGATGAAAGTGTATAGGAACTGCGCTCCCAGTTCTTTTTCGAGATGACACGCCCCATCATCTTCTCGCTTTCACCCAGCGCATATACTTCCGCGTTATCAAAGAAATTGACCCCCTGGTCATACGCGATACCCATCAGTTCATCTGCGATACTGTCATCGATCTGTTTGTGAAAGCTGACCCAACTGCCGAACGACAATGCGCTCAGTTGCAGGCCGGTTCTGCCCATGCGGCGGTATTCCATAAATTGTTCTTTATTGTTTCTGCAAAGGTACAGGGGGCGTGGCAGGAGTGCTGTCCGCTTTCGCGAATCCGTTCTCCGGCATCTGGACCGTTCCGGTAGGATGATTGAAGATGATACTGTTCAGGTCCTGTGTCGCTGTCATACCTGTACCACCATTGATGGCCTTATTGGGACCATGATAAATGGCATATTTCTCTGTATAAAACAGTCTTGTGTTCTGATCCCACCACATATCCTGCGCCCACAAAGTGTCCTTCTTATTGCTGATCACCACGACACTGTCCCTCAGATACACCTTATTCATGGTCTCGTAATACTTACCGTATTTGCTGTCCAGCCAGGTTTCCACCTGCATGCTGTCATTATAAAAATCGCAGTGAAGGGATTTCGGGAATTCCACGTACAGGGTATCGGCTGATACACGGTACATCAGCGGGGCCTTGAGTTTGGCGCGCACATTCCCGTCTGAACTCATGTAGCTTTCCACGCCGCGTGCCTCTTCCACCATCGTCACTTTCTTCGTGTAATCGCGGATCGTTTTGTCGGAATTTTCGCAGGCGCTAACAAAACAGCAGCTTGTGAATAAAGCTGCTGCGTAAAGAATTTTATGACAGTATGAGAGGCTATTATTCATACTTGCGCTTGATGAACCAGAAGTCGCTCAGCGAGAATCCCAATGTCAGCCTGAACAGATTCTCCCGCAACACGTTGCTGTTGTTACCGCGTTTTCCATATTCCATGGAAAGGTTGATCACAGTAGCCTGACCGGGACTCAGACGGTTATAATTCGCAATGGGTAATCCCAGTCCGAAGGTAACACCGTATGACGGCAGTTTATTCTTGAAACGGATATAATCAGGACCGGTAACGAAACCAAAACGGTAGAACACATTGCTCCAGTAATTCCTTTTCGGAGCCGGGTGAAGCTGTGCGCCGGCATGGATGGTCCAACTGTCTTTCACTGAATCCTGCTGACCGTAAAAACGATAATTACTCCATTTCTGGCTGTTGAAATCCACCCCGAACAGCCAGCTTCCTTCTTTGAGTGACTGTGCTTTCTCCACCACAAAACCTGCGGTGTAGGAAGCAGGATAGATCATATTGCCTTTGATATTGCTTTGAACGGAAACGCTGTCCAGTCGGGTGATACCGGAATTAGCATCCTGATAGAATGTTTCGCGGATGATCTCTTTTGTTGCACGAACCTTCTGCTGCACGTTGCCGTAAGCACCAAGCGTCATTGATACGTTCTTGGTCAGTTTGAATTTATACTGAGCACCGAGATCGACAACCAGGTTGCCCATATTGGAACGTGTTTCATAGTTCGCCTGGAGGTAATCCACGGTATCATTGATGAAAGCGCGTTTCGTTTTATAATCTTTACGGCCGAACATGTATCCTACGTTGAAGCCAAGGCTCAGGCTTTTGATCTTGAAACCTGTTCCGGCTGATACGAGGTACATACCGCCATCACCTTCATACTGCGTAATGGCACTGTCGATCGGTGTACCGGTTGAAGGATCGACCAGTCTTTCGGTTTGAGAGATCTTATAACTGATCCTCGATACGGGGCGGAGACCAAAACTGAAACCCCAGTTAGGCTTCAGGGGTACTCCCACCTGGATATAAGAGAACAAGGCGTTGCTGGCCAGGAATTTTTCGGTCGGATTACCCTGCAGCAGTGAACGATTTTCAAAATTGATCCCTACATCCAGGATCGCGCGTCCGGAAACGATCTTCTTTGATTTCAATTCGCGGATCGCCTGAAAATTGGAGTAAGAAGCAGGGTTGCTGAAATTGATCATGATACCATTCGCGTCCGTAAAGCCTGCAGCCAGGCCACCCAACGCACGGTTAGCCGCATGCGTGGAAGGAACGATATCGCCGATGCCATAACGGGAATAAGGGGAGTTATCCTGTGAAAAAGCAGTATTATGGAGACCGGGAACCAGGAGCGCCAGCAGGCCGAAAACGACCGCTAACACATTGATTCTCTTAGGGGTTATTAACTTCACTAATTGCATACAGACCTTTAAAGATTAAATCAGGGTCTGCAAATATCCTGTTTTTCAGGTGGGGAGCCAAATACACGATATCACCCCCGGTTAAGAGGACGTTAAAGTTCCGGTACTTCTCCTGATAAGCCTCAATAAAACCATCGATCTCTTTGGCCATACCCAGCACCACTCCGCTCAGGATATTCGTGTCCGTATCATAGCCGAAAAGCGGCACATTACTGCTTGCTTTGACCACCGGAAGCTTGGCCGTATAGTAATTCAGGGATTTTAAGCGCATTTCCAGACCGGGCGAGATGCCGCCGCCCACGAACTCGTGGTATTTGTTGATGAAATTGTAGGTAACGCAGGATCCCATACCGATCACCATATTGTTGTTGCCGGGGTAGAAATGAACGGCTGCCGCGGTCAGTGCCAGACGGTCCGCACCGATGGTTTCCGGCTTCCCGACCGGCGTTGTAAAGGATACTTTGGTCAGGTGACTCAGTTTGTGAAATTTCGTTCTTGCCGCCAGTACCGTTTCGATCTCCGCATTGTGGTCGATCACAGAGGAAAGGATCGACTTATCAGGCTGAAAACGGGTCAGCAGGTCTTCGATCGTTTGCACGCTGTCATCCGGAAGTACCACCGCCTCAGCGATCTGATCACCCCGGAAAAGCGCCACCTTTTTTCTGGTGTTGCCGAAATCAAAACAAAGTGTAGAAGACATAGAAGTTCATTGAATATTATAGCCGGACAGATTCTTGAAATGTCCGTTCATCCTGATCTTTTCTTTCAATTGCTCCATCCCTGATAACATCGCCAGGGCTTTGGTGAGATAGCGACGGATGTACTCCAGCCGCTGACGTTCATCCATGAGACAAAGCAGTTCGTACTCTTCTTCAAGCGACAGTCCGATATGATGCGCCAGATCATAACAACTCAGCTGGTCATCCGGTTTTTTGAAATCCTTTTCAACGTGCAACAATCCATGCAGGTTGCGGATACTCTTCACCACTGCTTTCATATGTGCCGAATTACCCTGCAGGAAATTATCCGGATAACTGACGATCGCACCGGAATAGAGCTTATCCGGTATCTCACGGACCACTTCAAGGATCCGGAATACTTTCATGCCCCTGGTCCGGATGTTCATTTTACCATTCTCTTCCACACGTACCACTTCTGTTACTTCCAGTAATGAACCGAATTCCTGCATCTTATCACCGATCACTGCCGGAATGCCGAAAGGCTTACCGGAGGCCCTGCACTCACTGATCAGTTGTTTATAACGCGGTTCAAAAATATGGAGGTTCAGTTGCTCGCCGGGATATACAACGATACCAAGCGGAAATATGGGGATGAAGTTGGTCATGTTTGTTTCTGCAAGTAAAGGTAATATGCGGAAGTCAAATCAGCGCCGGCGGTTTGCATTGTAAAGCGACCGGAGTCCGGAATATTTCAGCCGGGTATAACGACTGGTCATTTTTGCGCAGGTGAAACCGGCTTTTCCGTCAAGGAAACCCAATCGCAGGATATAATTCCGGAAAAAAGAAAAAACAGGAGACAGATATTCCTTGATTAGTGAAGGATGTTTACCCGTCCTCATGTATTGTGCCGCACTGAGGGCCGCATACTTTTCCGTTTTCTCCGCGTATTCCGTTTCATCTTTCATCGTCCGGTGCAGGATCGCCCCATCCATCTCATGGATCACTGTACCGGTGGGCATTTCAGGTATTTCATGTACCGCAGCATCATTCCATTTTACCAGCTTCCGGTTGAACATCCGGATGATATGGTCGCGGCCCCAAACACCGAACCGCACTTCCATGTTGCCTAAAAAATTACGGCGTTTTACTTTGTAAACGATGTGCTCCTGTTCAGGCTCCCATTGTTGCAGGAACGATTTCAAACGCTCATCGGCAGATTCATCCGCATCAAGGTTCAGGATCCAGTCATGCTTCGCCAGCGCGTTGGCTTTATTCTTCGTGCCGCCATAACCTTCCCAGGTACCTTTTTCGATCCGTACCGTAAACGTTGAAGCAATGGCAAGGGTATCATCTGTGCTTCCGTTGTCGTACAGCAGGATATCATCTGATAACCCCTGAACGGAACGAAGTGTTTCACCGATCACATGACCGGCATCCCTGCAAATGATCACAATGGAGAAAAAACTCATACTGCCTGCAAAGATGGATTGTTTTTGCTGAGCAGCCATGCCCGCCACCAACCATATACAAAAACATACAGGGCCACGCCGATCTGAATTTCCAGTCCGACATCGATGAGCAGGCTCATAGCTGCGGTCAGGTGGAAGGACCACCATACCCAGGGCAGACGGGTATTGCAAAAGAAAGGAAGCAGTAGTATAGCACCGAAAAGGATCAGGCCCGGCCATCCCGCTCCCGCGCCGTAAACGACCCATTCGCTTCCGGGGATCTTTTTATCGGACTCCAGCATTTGCGGGTATTGCCGGCCATACCAGGTATATGCATCGGACTTTACATCCCCGAATCCACTTCCGGTTAGCGGCTTTGACTGCATCAGCTCCCATCCTGCACGGATGGAGATCATCCGCACCGCGTCATTGGAACCGGGCAGATAATCCAGATGCTTGAAATAATCATATTCAAAAACCGAAACACGCATCCGGTTCCGGAAACTTGGCATCGTTTGATAAGCGATCACGGGCAAGGCCGCTGCAAGGAATATCACAGCTAACGATATAACAGGCTTGCGTACACGCAAAACAGTATATATCCCTGCAACAAGCAGCATGATATAAAGTGATAGGATGCCCGTTCTTGCCGCCAGCAGATGCAGGAAGATCACCAGCCAGGCAGCGGTGAGGAAAGAACCGATGCTGATCCATCGCTGCTCTTTCCAGCGGTCCATACCCAACCATACCGCCAGGAGTGCGGCAAGACTTACCATCCAGCTGAATCGTACATGATCATCGTACATCGGTGTGAACATGACCTTCGAACGCAGGTAAGCCTCATTCACATCATTGATGACCCCGCCTGCATAGATCACTATTGTCTGAATACTGCCGGCCAAAACCGCTCCGATGAAGAACAGGCTGAGTATGCGGTGCTGTTTAGGCGTGATGCGGAATGATCCCGCAAATGAGAGTGGCAATAATAGTAACGGCAATTTAATGCGCAGCAAACCAGACCAGGTTTGCATATCTTCCGACCACAATCCGGATATTAACGGGATGAAGAATAAAAGGGTGGTACCCGCCAGCAGCCGGTCTTTCAGCAACCGGCGGAATTGTGCGGGCAGTTCCCGATGCACACAAGCAAGGGTAATGAAGCCGATCAGACAACAGGAAAGTAAGACCCTCGAAAACAGAATTCCTGCCGGCAACATTGCCAGTAACCAGAATTGTATCGTATTCCTTTGGGGAAGCTTCATGAATTGGTGCGGTAATTGCAGAATAAATATAGCCGATGCAAACGGGGCCGCCAATCTTTTCCCTTTGCCTCGTTTATTAAAAGTTCATTAGCGGATGTTATCCCGAATGGTTCATCTGCTCTCCCGCACCCCTGATCACATTTATTAACCGTTAATTCAACTTCATAAATGAAGCGGAAAATGAAACCAATTGCCCCCTGCAGCCTTGTGATCTCCACCTACAACTGGCCTCAGGCACTGGACCTTTGTCTGCAAAGTGTTACCCGGCAAACCCTGATGCCTGCTGAGATCATCATTGCTGATGACGGCTCTTCCTCTGAAACGGAACAACTGCTGAACTATTACCGTGAAACCTATGCGCTCAATCTGATCCACATCTGGCAACCCGATGAAGGTTTCCGGCTGGCACGCATCCGTAATAAAGCACTGGCTGCCGCAACATTCGATTATATCATTCAGGCCGACGGCGACCTGATCCTGCATCCATTATTCATCGCGGATCACCTGCGCTTACGCAAAAAGGGTCACTTTATCACCGGTAGCCGTGTTATGCTATCCGAATTCACGACATCACGTTTGTTCCGTCACCGCTCGATCGATATCCGTAAATACGGATCCGACAACAGTAACCTTTTGAACTCGTTGAGATCTCCCTTGCTGTCATCCGTACTGGCAGACCATTACAAGCAATCCGGCCGGAACCGTTTTTATGTCAAAGGCTGCAATATGGCTTTCTGGAAAGAGGACCTGCTCGCCATCAACGGCTATAACGAAGCATTCACCGAATGGGGAGCGGAAGACAGTGAGCTCGCCGTGCGGCTGATCCATCATGGCATCCGCAAGCGGTTCCTGAAATTCGGCGGTATCGTTTTTCATCTGCATCACCGCCTCGCCTGCCGCAGCGGAGAAAAAAGGAATTTTGAGATGATGGCTGAAACGATACGCCAAAAACATATTCGCATACATGCCGGCATCGATCAGCATCTGGAAAATATTCCTGTTTAGTTCAACGGCGCATCTCCCCTGCTGATATGTTATCTTTGAGGAGCAACGATCCTCAGCATGTGGCAGGAACTACTCAACGAAATAAAGAACGGTAATATCAAAGCTCTCGCACGCGGTATCTCATTCATCGAGAATGAGCAACCGGGTTATGAGGAATTACTGCGTTCGCTGCCTCCGGCTCCTGCGAAGATCATCGGCATCACCGGACCTCCCGGTGCCGGCAAAAGCACACTGGTGGATGGTTTGATCGGATCACTGGTGCAGGAAGGTAAGAAAGTGGGCGTGCTCTGTGTCGACCCTTCTTCACCATTCAATCTCGGCGCAGTGTTAGGCGATCGTATCCGTATGAGCGACTGGTATGCGCATCCTTCCGTCTTCATACGTTCACTGGCGACCCGCGGATCGATGGGTGGCCTGCATCCGAAGATCCTCGAGATCTCTGACCTGATGAAAGTTTTCGGATTCGATCAGTTGATCGTGGAAACAGTAGGTGTCGGACAAAGTGAGATCGAGATCGCGGGACTGGCCGATGTTACCGCTGTGGTGGTCGTGCCCGAAGCCGGCGATGAAGTGCAGACGATGAAGGCAGGATTAATGGAGATCGCCGATCTTTTCGTGGTCAATAAGGCCGACCGGCCGGGTGCGGATCTTTTCGTGAACAACCTGAAACAGATGCTGGCACCCGCTTACAGCCATCATTACCGTGAAGTACCCGTACTGAAAACCACCGCGTCGAATAAAGAAGGTATCACGGAACTGGCCGCATTGCTGCAACGTGAATTACAGAAATCACATCTGACCGATAAGAAATTCTGGCTGCTCGCCGAACGCGCCTGGTACCTGATCGAACAAAAAAGGATGAAAGGTGTTGATAAAGCGGCATTACGAAAAGAGATCGAAGCGGCCTACCCATCCGGCGCTTTCAATCTTTACCAATTCATCGCTAACAAATGAACCCCATGGAACAGATCCCTAATGAAGGATTACCCAAAGTCGCTTTTCACGAACCCATCGCCATCAATGTTGAACCCGGTAAGGTATACTCCTGGTGCACCTGCGGACTAACGCTCAAAACACCATTCTGCGACAGCGAACACAAGAAGATCGAAGGCATGCCTTATAAAAGCATCAAGGTACAGTTCGACAAAGCAGAAGAGATCCTTTTCTGCCAGTGCAAACTGACCAAAACACCGCCTTTCTGTGACTGCTCTCATAAGAGCATCAGTCACAAGCCTTAAGCCCCTGTCGCCCGGTCACTTCCAGTTCCCGTTTAAAAGTATTATTTTTCAGGCTGGTCCACGATCATCCATGAAAAAAGCAAAAACCAATACATCCTTTGTAAAGGCCGCCCTCTGTGCGTTCGGGCTATGCCTTTCCCTTTGCTTGTTTTCTCAAACCACTACGAATATCAGCGGCATCGTGAATACCTATCACCGCGTGGTGGAGATCATTCCCGCTAAAGCCTGTATCCGCGTCAGCTCCACAACAGGCCTGAATGTGAATACGCCGATCCTGCTGGTACAAATGAAAGGCGCATCCATTTCCACGGCCAATAACAGCACATTTGGTGATACCACATCACTGAATGCCGCAGGCAGTTATGAAGTCGGGACCATTTGCGGCATCATCAGCGATTCCGTTTTCTTATTCCATCAGTTACTCAACACTTATAATGTCAGTACCGGAAAAGTACAGCTGGTGCAATTCGCAAGCTATTATTCCGCGAACGTGATCGATACGGTCAAGGCACAGCCCTGGGACAGTACAGCAGGCACCGGTGGCGTGATCGCATTATTCGCGACGCAGGACCTCACACTGAATGCACCGGTGTATGCCGATTCAAGTGGTTACCGCGGCGGCGCTTATGTACTGAGCAATGGTACCTGTTCCAATATTCCGGCAGCAAGCAGTTATGTGTACAATGCCGCATCCACCGGACCTCAGAACGGAGCTTATAAAGGTGAGTCTGTCGCTAACCTTCCGCCCGCGAACAACGGCGGACGAGGCGCCCCTGCCAACGGAGGCGGCGGTGGTAATAATCATAACAACAGTGGTGGTGGTGGTGCCAACCTGAATGCAGGCGGCACTGGTGGTGGTAATTCCAGCAGCACCGGATGTTCAACCACCATTCGCGGAGAAGCAGGCAAACCCCTGCAAAGCTGGAGCGGGCAAAAAATATTTTTTGGTGGCGGTGGTGGCGCGGGACATGCTAACAATGGCGTATACACGAAAGGTGGCGGACATGGCGGTGGCATCGTATTCATCTGGGCCAACCGGTTGATCGGGAACGGACAAAACATCAGCGCCAATGGTGCGGATGGCGGACAATCCCAATCCGATGGCGCGGGCGGTGGTGGCGCGGGTGGTACGATCATCATGCACGTCAGTAATTATTCCGGCTCAGCAAGCATCACAGCCAATGGCGGACATGGCGGCAACTCCGACGACGGCGGTAATATCAAAAGATGTTTCGGTGGCGGCGGTGGCGGAAGTGGCGGTGTCATTTATTTCACTGGCTCAACACCTGCGACTACCAATTCGGTAACAGGCGGTGCAGCAGGGCTTGAAACCAGTCGTGATCCGGCCTGCGCGGCCATTCAGGCAGCAGCAGCCGGCAGTAACGGACAAATGATCAGCAGTTACCTGTTCCAGGCATCCACCACACCGGCCAGTTATTGTACCGCGATATTACCTGTGGAACTCATTTATTTCCGTGCATCGGTATCTGGCGCTCAGGCACAACTGAAATGGAAAGCAGGAAACCCCGCCACTGTAGCGCGTTTCATCATTCAGAAAAGTTCTTTGGCAGGAAGCTGGAAAGAACTGGGAAGTGTTCCGGCAACTGACGGACTGCTGGAATACAGCTTTAATGATCCCGCTCCATCTGCAGGACATAACTATTATCGTTTATTGATCGTTGAAAAGAACAACACACAATTCTATTCTCCCACACGCCAGCTTTTCTTCAATAGCAACGGGATCAGTTTCAGCATCATCCCGAATCCGGCGCAGGACCGGATCAGTATCACGGGCATCATTCCACCGGGCACGCATCCGCTGGTGATCCATGATATTAGTGGCAAACTGGTGTACAGTCAGACGATCTCACAACTTCCCGTAACGATCCAATTACCCGCCATGAGTCCGGGCATCTACCTCATTAAAGTGGATGGTATCAGCAAGAAACTGGTGATCCGTTAAGTCCTCGATCATTCCTCATCATCACAACCGATCGGAGCACCCGGCGGGATCTCTTTATGCAATGTTGGCTTGGCATCCTGCGGATTGCTCATCCTTTCGATCGCCAGTAATAAATGACCGCGGTACGTTTCGTCCTTCGTCAGTTTCAGTTGCGCATCGATGAATGTGCGCAGGTCCTTCAGTGCGGATGCAAAAACAGATCTCACACCAAAACCATTATTATCATTCACGCTGGCAGCTAACAGATACGTGAGCAGTACCTGTTCGGTCTGCAACTGGATCAGTTTTTCCATACCGGTCTTACGCGGTGCTTTCCAGGTAGCGTTGACGAGCGTCTTTACCATTTCCGCAGGGCCGAGTCCGCCTGCATTCTGCTCATATTGCAGCATGCGGTTCAGTCTTTCTGAATTGAACAGGAAAGAGAGCGGCATATCTGCAGCGGTCTCTGCCGGAGACAACGCGTCAAAAGCAAGCCCGGTGCGCTTTTTGAATAACTCGCGTGTGAAATCATATCCGGCGGGACGGGGCGGGATCTGTTTAACGATCGCATCCGGCAAGGCGAGGAAAGCGGGCGATAAACAATCGACCAGCGCATTCAACGCACGGCGTTGCTCATCGGCTGACAATGCTTTCGTAACGGTTTGTCCGTCGCCGCGCAATGCATAAGTATAATACATGCCGCCAACCATTTTCGTAACGGCTTCGGCCTGATAACGGTGATAGAAATAAACCGGCACCAGCACATCTTCCAGCATCGCCATGGGCGTACCGGGTGTGATATTGTTCACACCGAAATGTGATAACGCCACACTCCGTACTTTCATCATTTCTTTCAGTTCGGTAACGGGGTCACTTCCGTTATCCCACAAATGGGCTTGTGGATGCAAGCCACCGGCGGCACGTGCATCACGGTCAGAGATGAACTGCAATCCTTTTGCAGCGGCATCCTTCATCATCTTATCGAGTGCGTTCGCTTCATTGGTACCGGGTGCAAAATCCTGATAACCGAATGTGATGGAAACCTTATCCCACGCGCCGATACCGGCATCGTAAGCATTCGACATATCGATCTCACCGGAGCCATTGACACGTACCAGCGGATGCGGATAATCCATCACACTGGCGCGGTCGCTCACACTGGATGCATAGTTATGCATGAGTCCTAAAGTATGTCCCACTTCATGGGCCGCTAATTGCTTCAGTCTTTCCAGCGCCATCTTCAGCATCTTATCATTCACGGGTTTTCCGTTCTCAAAAGGCGCGAGCAATCCTGTAGCGATCAGATAATCCTGACGCACCCGGAGTGAACCGAGTGTCACATGGCCTTTGATGATCTCGCCGGTACGGGGATCCGTAACGGAAGAACCATAGCTCCAGCCACGGGTGGAACGGTGTACCCAGTTGATGACATTGTAGCGTACATCCATCGGGTCGGCGTCTTCCGGTAATACTTTCACCTGAAAAGCATTCTTGTAACCCGCTGCTTCAAAAGCCTGGTTCCACCAGCTGGCGCCTTCCAGTAATGCGCTGCGGATGGGTTCGGGCGTACCATTGTCTACATAATAAATGATCGGTTTCACCGGTTCACTGACCGCGGCAGTGGGATCCTTTTTCTTCAGCCGGTGACGGCAGATGAAGAATTTTTCTACCGGCTCTGAAACCGGTGTACTGTAATCAAAGAAAGAAACGGGGATATAACTGCTCCGCGGATCGAAGATGCGCGGCTGATAATCATTGTCGGGCAATTGCACGAATGAATGGTGCTCTCGTAATGTGATCACTTCAGGTGAAGGCGTAACGGATTGTACATATTCACCGGAGCGGCCTTCATTATTCACGAAACTGATGGTGGCTTCGAACTCCGTGTTCATTGGAAAATTCTTCGTGCGGGGCAGATAGAATGCGCAGCGACTTTTTTCGACCGCATAATTACCCTGCTGACTGCCGCGTAAACGGTTACTGACCTGCATCGCGTCGCGCAGGAGGAAATCAGTCGCATCCACGAGATAGTGGTTTCCTGTTTCTGCTTCCACATTGAAACCCCAGATGGCGGACTGCGCGAAAGATTGCTCGACAGCGCGTTTTTCAGCGGCATCGGTAGTGACGGCACGGTAACTATAATTCGGCTGGACCATCAGGATCCGGCGACCGGTCTTGTTGAACTTCACGATCTTCTCACCGCCGAGTAAACCACGGTCGAGACCAACATCATTGGAACCGAGTCCCGCAGGCAGGGAGGTCACATACAGGATCTCTGTATCCAGTTTATCGATCTCCAGCCAGATCTTACCGGCATTCTCATCCCAGTAAAAATTGAAATAGCCTTCATATTTTTTGAACGATTGTGTCTTCTCTTCGATCGTCGGCAGTTTCTGTGCGGAAAGAAAAGAAGGAAGGAGCAGGAGGAGAAAAAAGAAGCGACGCATGCGGGTTGGTTTTATCCAACCAAGATAAGCAAACTGAAAATGCAGTGGAGCCTAAATACTTAAAAGGTTCAGGACTCTTTGTTCGATTGGCGCCAGCGGTAGATGACCAGTCCGGCGATACCGAATGGCGCGAATGCCAGGTACAGGATACCACCGTTCATGCCTTTGGCGGGCTTTTCACCCAGTTGCTGTGCGGTCTTGGTGCAGATCGAGCACTGCGCGGATGCCACTTGCCCCAGCAGCAGGCTGCTGAAAAGGAAGGCAATGATGAGGAGGAATTGCTTCATGACGGGCATTGAACTGCAAATTTACGACCTGCCGGGATTCGGCAGCGTATTCGTTTAAAAAGAAAAGACCCTTTACGGGTCTTTCTATAACAATCACTTACACTTAATAAATAGTTGAACCGGATCAAACCGCTTCAGCGCCAACACGTTTGCTTTGTTTCTTGCGCTCTTCTTCATCCAGGATCACTTTACGCATACGGATGAAGTTCGGCGTTACCTCGATGCTCTCATCCTGTTGGATGTACTCCATGCACTCTTCGAGTGTCATCTGGGTCTTGGGCTGAATGCGCGTTGCATCATCACTACCGCTCGCACGGTGGTTGGTGAGCTTCTTGCCTTCCGTTACATTCACAACGAGGTCACCGGGTTTGATGTTCTCGGCAACGATCTGTCCTGCGTAAACTTCTTCACCCGGATCCACGAAGAATGTACCACGGTCCTGAAGTTTATCGATAGAATAACCGGTCGATTTATCCTGGAACTTGGAGATCAGCACACCGTTGTTACGGCCGGGGATGGAACCTTTCCAGGGTTTATAATCCACAAAGCGGTGGGCCATTACGGCTTCACCTGCTGTATTGGTCAGCATTTGAGAACGGAGGCCGATGAGTCCGCGTGAAGGGATCTCGAATTCCAGGTGCTGGATCTCACCTTTGGTTTCCATCACGTGCATTTCACCTTTACGGCGTGTCACGAGGTCGATCACCTTACTGGCGTATTCCTGCGGAACATCCACAACCAGGTTCTCATACGGTTCGCATTTCACACCATTGAGTTCTTTCACGAGTACCTGCGGCTGACCTACTGCCAGCTCATAACCTTCGCGGCGCATGGTTTCGATGAGGATACCCAGGTGAAGGATACCACGTCCGTATACGAGGAAGCTGTCACCACTGTTGGTGTCTTCCACCTTCAGGGCCAGGTTCTTTTCAGTTTCTTTCATCAGGCGGTCACGAAGGTGACGGCTGGTCACGAATTTACCATCGCGGCCATAGAACGGGGAGTTGTTGATGCTGAACAGCATGCTCATTGTCGGCTCATCCACGCTGATCACCGGCAATGCTTCGGGGTTCTCGATATCAGCAATCGTATCACCGATATTGAAATCTTCGATACCCACTACGGCACAAAGGTCACCGGCGATGACTTCCGTTACTTTTTTCTTACCCATGCCTTCGAACACATACAATTCTTTCACACGGGTCTTGCGGATCACGCCACCAGCCTGCACCAGCGCGATGGGCTGGTTTTCTTTGATCGTACCGCGTTGTACTTTACCAATAGCGATACGGCCGAGGAAGGAGGAGTAATCGAGAGATGTGATCTGCATTTGCAGGGTACCATCATCTGTTCTGGGAGCCGGAACGTATTTCAGGATACCATCGAGCAGCGGGTCAATACCTTCGATCTGCTCATTCTTATCATTGAACCAGCCATTCTTACCGGAACCGTAGAAGGTCGGGAAGTCGAGCTGCTCTTCTGTTGCGTCGAGGTTGAAGAATAATTCGAATACCGCGTCATGCACTTCATCGGGGCGGCAGTTCGGTTTATCAACTTTATTGATAACAACGATCGGTTTCAGGTTCAGGTGCAGGGCTTTCTGCAGTACGAAACGGGTTTGGGGCATCGGGCCTTCAAAAGCATCCACGAGCAGCAGTACACCATCGGCCATTTTCAGTACACGTTCCACTTCACCACCGAAGTCAGAGTGACCAGGGGTATCGATCACATTGATCTTATAATCCTTGTAGGTTACGGACGCGTTTTTGGAGAAGATCGTGATACCACGTTCCCTTTCCAGGTCATTGCTGTCCATGATCAGCTCTCCGGTTTCCTGGTTATCCCTGAAAACCTTGGTGGCGTGCAGGATCTTGTCAACCAGGGTCGTTTTACCGTGGTCAACGTGTGCGATGATCGCTATGTTTCTGATGTTCATATAGTTATTTCAAAAGAGCGGCAAAGGTACGTCAATTAAGCGGGGGCAGCAAACGAAAACAATTCTTTAATCCGCCGAAACTCTTTCTAAACGGGGATTTGCCGTAGTTTTATCAAAATTGCGCTGATGAAACTGCTCAAATGGCTCGGAATTATCATTTTGTTACTGATCCTGACCTATTTCATCGGTCCCAGACCCGCCGCGCCGGTTTACGACACGGTATTACCCAAAGTTCCCGCGGCAGCGGCCGATCTGGAGCAATATATCCGTTTTCAGGAATCACAGCACAAGCTGAAACCCGATAATGAGGCCCGTATCATCTGGCTTAACGATTCGCTCCGCGAAAAAACGGAATATGCCGTGGTGTACCTGCATGGTTTCTCGGCCAGTCAGGAAGAAGGCGACCCGCTGCATTATGAATTCGCGCAGAAATATGGCTGCAATCTTTACCTGAGCCGTTTGGATGGCCACGGACTGGACACCACAGAACCTTTGGGATCTTTTACCGCGCAGGGGCTCTGGAATTCCGCCAAGGAAGCTTATGCTATCGGCAAGCAACTCGGCAAGAAAGTGATCTTACTGGCAACATCCACCGGCGGCACTATCGCGTTGAAACTGGCGGCGGAGTATCCTGACATTGCCGGCGTCATTCTCTATTCTCCCAATATCGCGATCAATGATTCAAGGGCCTGGATGCTGAATAATCCATGGGGAAAGCAGATCGCGGAACTCATCAAAGGAAAATATGTACATGTTGCGGATACCACGGCTTTATATGCGCGTTACTGGGATAACAAATACCGCATTGAAGCAACGGTGCAACTGGAAGAGTTGCTGGAAACAACGATGAAGGAATCCACTTTCTCGAAGATCCATCAGCCCGCACTGCTGTTGTATTATTATAAGGATGATGAACACCAGGACCCGGTGGTGAAAGTATCCGCAATGAAACGCATGTTCGCGCAGTTGTCGACACCTGATAGTCTCAAACGCGCGGTCGCGATACCGAACGCAGGCGATCACGTGCTGGGATCCTATGTCAAATCAAAGGACATTCCTAAAGTAGAGGAAGAAACAGAAAAATTCGCGGAAGAGGTCCTGAAGATGCAGGCGATCCGTCAGTGATCACACCCGCACATAGATCTTCTTCTTGTCCAGCACATATCCCACCAGCCAGCAGCAGAGCATGAAACTCACTGCGAACAGAAAGGAACCGAGGTATGCACCGGTAGGTTCAAATACATGCTGATATAACCAGGAATACAATGCCTGCCGTTTTTCCCCGACGGGTGTGAACCACAGCATAGTGGCCCCCAATTCCGACAACAGATATATGAACAACGGATTCTTTCCGAATACCTGGAAGAAATTCGTCCAGCGCACGAGTTGAAGGAAGTCGACGATATAGATCAGTACGCCCAGCAAAATACAATCGATCCCTACGGTCAGCAGCACATAGCTGCTGGTCCATAATTTTTTATTGATGGGGAAGAACCAGTCCCAGCTCAGTGCCAGCAGTACCAGCAGGATGCCGGCCAGCAATAATTTCGCGAGGCCTTCATAAGACTTGCCTTGTTGCTGTATCCATTTGCCGGCCAGGTATCCGCCGATCACATTCACGATGGAGGGCAGGGTGCTCAGCAGTCCTTCGGGATCGAAAGCCACTCCTTCACCATGATACAAATGTCCGGAACCGAACAACCAGCGGTCGATCACCGAACCGGTATTACCGAGCATATCATAAGGATCACTTCCCTGCGCGAACAACAACAGGAGCAACCAATAAAGCAATAACATGATGACCGCCACACGCGCGAGTGTAGCCGTTTTAAGATTACGGATGAGCAGTGCCGCGAAGAAATAACCCAACGCGATGCGCTGCAGCACGCCCATGATGCGGGTATTTTCAACCGGATTGAAGGCCAGTGTATGTTCCGGTGTCCAGTGTACAAAAGGGAACCAGTACATCAGGAAACCCAGTAAGAAGATGATGAATGTTCTTTTGAAGATGATGCCGAAGACCTTCGCTTCTGAAAAGCCTTCCCATTTCTGCATCACGAAGCTCAGCGCGTTACCGACCACGAACATGAATGTCGGGAATACAAGATCGGTAGGCGTAAAACCATGCCAGCGCGCGTGTTGCAAGGGAGCCCAGGTAGTATCGCCATTACCGCCGGTATTGACGATGATCATGAAGCAGACGGTCATACCGCGGAGCACATCCAGCGCGGTGAAACGGGTTGTTGTACTTTTCATTGCCTTGGTTATGCACCGAATATAAAATTAATTCCGCTGACGGTGAAAAGGAATGAATGGCGGATCAGCGGTGTTATACCTTTTCGTTATCTTACTTGCCCGGAAGTATGGACTGGCGCGGTATCCAACAGAACCAACACCTTATCTTCTGATCGTGCAGCATGAAATCAAGCGTGTCCCGCATCATTGTCATTCTGGCTGTAGCCCTATCCGGCCTCAGTGTATCGCTGCACGCGCAGGTCTGCACTATTAAATACTTATCCGCCCTTTACCGCAGTACTTTATTCGACACGATCACAAATGCCGTATTCACCCCTTCAAATGAAGTGGTCGCGACCGGCACCATCATGGACCTGAACGGATTCGTCCGCAAGTATTCCGCCGGCGGCACATTATTATGGTCGAAACGTTACAACACCGTATACATTCCATATGCCAACCGCTACTTCGGATACATTACCCTGCATGACGTGGTGTGTGCCGGCGACTCCAATTATATCGTCACAGGATCGGTCAGTGAGATCTTTTATGGATTCGGGATCACGCTGCAGCATATGGGCCTGATCATGAAACTGGACCGGTACGGGAATATCAAATGGTCAAGGGCCATTCGCAGCGTTTTTGGTGATGAACTCAGTGTGGCGGCATCACTGGCCACGAAAGAAGGAGATTTCATCGCATATGTTTCAACCGATAACGGGCCGCATGTCTTCTCTTTCGGGAAACTGATCTGTTATGACACGAATGGCAACCTGAAGTGGAGCACATTGCTGAATTTAAAAGAGCTGGACAATGGCGACAAAGGTCTTTTTCCGAAACGGTCACTCCATCAACTGCAGAACGGCAATATCCTGTTGGGAGATATCGCATACACAACGGATTCAACGGGCACGATGCCACCGGACGCGAAGTCGGTCCTTTTTATCTCAGCGTTCGATCATCAGAACGGAAGGATGATCTGGAATACCGGATATCAGCTTCCTTTCATTGACCGGGAAAAAGCGGACCTGAACGCAATTACAGAATCCGATGATCACAAGCTCACCTTTTATACCACACTGCGGTTCGCATCCGGTGCAAAAAAGAAGATCACAGAGATCGTAACAGATGCGAATGGTCTGCTATTACATGCAACCGGGATCTACCCAGCCAATGGAAGTGAATGTAAACTCATCAAAGCCTGGGCGGATCCGGCAAGCGGCAAACAAACGCTGTTCCTGGATGCAGGAGGGGATCCTGTCATTGCCGGTTATGATCCTGCAACCGGACAACTCAGTTCCCGTTCGTTCACTACAGCCGGGCATTTTGCGCCGGCTACCATGGCAAAAGGAACGAAGCATGATTATGTTCTCCTGAAAGACATGAGCAACCTGAACTCCCAATTCCTGATGACGGACTCTGACGGCAGCATCCCTTGCGCGGACCTGCAACTGGCTTTGCGCGCAGAACCCGTCAGCATCAATCCGCTGGCGGAACGGATCAATTTATACGACAGACCCAACATCGATTCATTCGTCTTTGATGGTTTCGGACTAATGGCCATTCCATATCCGCTTACCCGTACAGTTGAATGCCAGTCAGCCGCCCAATGCTGCAACAATACGAGCGACAGCAGTCAGGTGAACCTCTGTCCCGGTGATCAGTACATCCTGCCTGACAGAACAGTGATCCGTGATTCGGGTTCTTATTATGTTACTCTTCAAACACCATTGGGGTGCGACAGTGTGAAATTCTATCACGTGAGTCTGCAAAAGGATCCGAATATATTGCGTCTCGGCCGCGATACCTGCATGATGGGTCAGTCATCTATCACCCTGAATGCTACACCTGGCTTTGACAGTTACAACTGGCGGACGACGGTAACAACAACGCCGGAGCTGAATGTGACAGCACCCGGACTCTACCAGGTCACTGTTTCGAATATTTGCGGCAGCAAGACCGATAGTATTCAGGTGTTCGATCAGTGCGAGTTCCCGGTTTACATTCCATCCGCATTCACTCCGAATGGCGACGGGTTGAATGATGTATTCCGCATACCGCCTTCCAATAAAAACCGCTTACGTCAGATGCGGATCTATAACCGGTGGGGGCAGATCATCTACAGCACACGCGATGCATCAGCAGGCTGGGATGGAACGGTGAGAGGAAAACTGGCTGACAACGGTACCTATATCTATTATCTGGAAATGGAAGGATTGTCAGGAAACCCGGTTACAAAAAAAGGAACCATCACCTTGATCCGTTGATGCGTGTTGACCCTTATTATGATCATAGTCATTCCCAACTATTGCGTTTGAAACCGTTTCAATTCCGGTACATTTCCTATCTTACCTCATAAAATTGCCTGCCATGCCCACTTCTAAGATCGCCGGGATCGGTAAGTACCTCCCCTCCCGCGTGGTAACGAATAACGACCTCCTGCAATACATGGAAACCAGTGATGAATGGATCCAGGAAAGGACCGGTATCAAAGAACGCCGTTACGCCCACCGCACTGAAGAAACGACCACGACCATGGGAGTGGAAGCTGCTAAGGTCGCCATTGAAAGGGCCGGCATCACGCCACAGGATATCGATTTCGTGGTATTCGCCACGCTTTGCCCCGACTACTATTTCCCCGGATGCGGTGTGTTGCTGCAACGCGCGATGAAGATGAAAGAGATCGGCGCGCTGGATGTACGTAACCAGTGCAGCGGATTCCTGTATGCCATCAGTGTGGCCGACCAGTTCATCAAAACCGGTATGTATAAGAACATTCTGGTGGTCGGCGCGGAAAAACACTCTTTCGGACTTGATTTCACAACACGCGGCCGCAATGTGTCCGTCATTTTCGGTGACGGCGCCGGTGCCGTTGTTTTGCAGCCCACAGATAAAGCAGGCCAGGGCATTTTAAGTACACACCTGCACAGTGATGGCGAATCTGCGGAAATACTCGCGATGTATAATCCCGGTACACATGCCAATCATTGGAAAGAAGAAAAATATGCCGCCTTTGATGACGCGGAGATCGGACAAATGTTCTTCAGTCATTCCATGATCGATCAGGGGCAGATCTTCCCGCACATGGACGGTCCCGCAGTGTTCAAAAAAGCGATCGTCAAATTCCCGGAGGTCATTCAGGAATGTTTACATCAGAATAATTGTACTACTGAGGATCTTTCCCTGCTGATCCCGCATCAGGCCAACCTTCGCATTTCACAATTCGTACAACAGAAACTGAAATTGCGTGATGACCAGGTGCATAATAATATCCAGAAATACGGTAACACCACTGCGGCATCCGTCCCCATTGCACTTTGCGAGGCATGGGAAGAAGGAAAAGTGAAGGATGGTGATCTGGTTTGCCTTGCTGCATTCGGCAGCGGGTTCACCTGGGCCAGTGCACTGATCCGCTGGTAAATGCGGCCGGACTTACTATCAACTTTTCGCTGCTTACATTTGCACGACATTCATGCCGCGCTTCATCCTTTATATCATCAATCCCATTTCAGGTACCCGGACCAAAAAGGACCTGCAGGCTTTCATTGAAAAAAGTACAGCGGAAAGAAAGATCGCATTTGAGATCACGCATTCCGTTCCGGGAGGTGATTACCGATTCCTTGAACCATTGATCCGTGAAAAGCAGGTGACCGATATCGTGATCGCGGGTGGCGATGGCACCGTGAACCAGGTGATCGGAAGCCTGATGCACCTGCCGGTCAACTTCGGCATCATTCCCTGTGGCTCCGGCAACGGACTTGCTTACACTGCCGGGATCCCAAAAAACCCCGCAGCTGCACTGGACCTTATTTTCAGAGGCACCCCGAAACCAACCGATGGCTTTTTTGTGAATGATACATTCGCGTGCATGCTGACAGGACTGGGCTTCGATGCAAAAGTGGCGCACGATTTCGCGCAGCAACCTACACGCGGCCTGAGTACTTATGTGAAACAGATATTCCGCAATTTTTTTTCAGCGAAAGCATGGCCCTTCTATATCAAACTGGCGGATCAGGAACTGAACATCCCCGCTTACTTCATCAGCATCGCCAACAGCAATCAGTTCGGGAATAATTTCAGGATCGCGCCGCAGGCCAGTTTGCGAGATGGTCTGCTGGATATCGTGATCGTGACCGACCAGAGTAAGACGAGTTTCATCCTCAATACGATCAAACAGATAACCGGCCGCAACAAACTGGTGAGCGGAACGCTGCCGGTCAATAAAAAAGGGATCATATATTTCAGAACGGACCGGTTATTCATTGAAAATACAGGACTGGCCCCCATGCACATTGATGGTGATCCGGCGCCTACGCCCGTATCACTTGATATCCGGATCCATCCGTTATGTTTTAATTTGATCGAACCCTGACCGTATCGGCGGCATCGCCTTTCAGGATGCGGAGTGTTTGTTCAAAGCAACGGCGGTTTTCATCCCCTTTCACCGCATTCATGATATTCTTCTCTTCCCTTTTTGTCAGATGAAAATTGAGCGCCGCTTTATTGGCGATATCGGTTTTATACTGGAAAGAAACCTTCCAGAGCGGAATACCGCTGCTGGTGGTGAAATAACTCAGCATATCATTCTGATAATATTCCATCATCTTGAACCAGTTGTGCTGTAACAAAAGAAAAGGCTTGGATGCATGGTCCGCTATATTGTTCGATACATACGGCATCTCCCATCCACCCGAAGGGCGGTCACGGATCTGTATCAGCAGCACCCCGCGGGTATTGGCTTTGATCCAGTCTTCCATCGCTTCAATGAAACGAAGGGAGGTTTCCTGTCCGAAATTATCACGCAGTCCCGCATCCATCACATCGATCACCGGTTCAGACGGCAGCCACACATTCGGCAGCACGACCGGGAATGTAGCGTTCATCCGCAATGCGGTCAGGATGCGCAGATCAAACGGGTCCTGTTTGGCGAAGAAAGAAACGAAATCGACCGCGTCCGGATCCATCATTGGAATTCGTGAAGTATCCTGATGCCCCTGCATCATGAATCGAACCGGTTGTGTACTGATGATCATTTTGCGGCTGTCGCGGGTCACCACTGAATTGAAGAAGATCATCGGTATGCGTGCCGCCTTTTCGTCTTCTGCATAATCACGCAACTGCAGATTCAGTAATCCGCGTGTATTGGTATTGAGTTTTTCCTCGAAAGCATATCCTCTGTCCTTCACATACTGGTATTTTCCTACCGTGAAACGTTGTGCCGGCGCAATGAGATCGCGGACAAAGAAAGAAGAGAACACGGGATTCAGCAGATCGCCCGCTATATCATCCACATATTGTTTATCCTGCAAATGGATCTGATGATGCAGTTCACGCTGACGGTATAATTCACGGAAATAAGTGGCACCGATCATACCGCCGGAAGCGCCGGAGATCAGGACGGTCTTCTTCATCATGTTGCCCTGTGTCAGGCTGTCGAGTTGCTGCAGAACGCTCATGGTGAAAGTAGCACTGCGGTGCCCGCCGCCACTGGTATTGATGAGCACGAGCAAAGGCTTCTCTTCGCCCTGCCTTGCTTTCCAGTTATTCAATACACTGATCATGCGCTGGCGGTCCGCTTCCGCACTGTCCTTATTCGCCAGTGCCAGTAAACCTTCACGTGTATAGGCGGGGCGTTCATTGCGGTTCTTATAATTCAGTCCGTAGGCTTTATTGCGCGGGTCGATCCAGTTGAGTTGGTAAAAAATATTCAGCAGCACCATTAAAAGCAACAGATACGGTATGCTCCAGCTCTGCAGGAAATAGGTGAAGGCACCTGCCACTCCGATGAGGATCGCGAAGAAGATCGTGATACTGGCAGCAGCCGGCAACTGGAAGAATGGATATTCCAGGAAGAATCCGATGACGATCAGGAACAGAAAGGCAGCAAATACAGAAAGGATGGCCGCGAAGTGATGGCGCTTGAAGATTGAATCCACGAATTCCTGCGTGTAATGTGATACATTCCTTGTATGACGTAAACGAAGCGGTGATTCAAAATACCATTCCACATCAATGAGTGATTCACCGGGTGAAGTTTTTCCCGTATCCGATAAATGCGTGATATAAGAACCGGGATCACTGATCACGGGCATCATCCGCCGGAGGATGGAACGGTCAGCCCGGAAGAAATAAATAAAAGAGATACCGAGTATGAATACCAGTCCGCTGATAAAACCACCAGCCATGAACATGATCTCCGTCGCACTGATCAGTTCTTTATCATGATCGAATTGATAGGCCCTGAAAAAGTAGAACAACAGGAACAGCAGTGGTATGACCGCGTTATTGATGCAGTACTTCAGGAAAGGATTGGTAGTAGCTGCCAGGAACCGGAAATGTTTACTGAAGAGGATGAACGTGGAGATGTTCCAGCTCATGATGAACATACCCAGTGAGATCCCGACGATGGCATAACTGAAAGAATTGACATTACCCAGGTATTCCGGAGCCAGATACAGGGAATCGGCACCGAATGTTTTCATGAAAGCACCGTTCACTGTCGCGAACAGGATACCCCAAAAGACGAGTATCACCTGGTATTTCCTGAAATGCAGGAATAGCAGCTGAACCGGGAAGGAATGATAGAATCCGCGGAACCAGGACTTCATGAGAAAGGTAATGGTACCCCTTAAAATTACTGATAAAAACTATACCGTTCCGGACAGGGGTGCGCGGCTTCTGGCCACATACATGACCGCGACCAGCGAAAGCAGCAGCAGCATGGAAACGAACTGATGCGCAACACCCAGCCAAAGGAAAATATGTGGTTCGGGTGACCACAGAACGGTCAGGATACCCAATACTACCTGCAGCACTACAAAAAGTGGCGGGAACATCATCGCCCTGCGGAATGCAACGGTTCCGGTTACTTTACGGCTCTTCCACCACCATGCGAAAATGAGGACGGTGATCAGGTATGCCAGATTACGGTGTATGAAATGTACAACGATCGGATGATCGAACAGGTAATGTAAACCCGGATAACGAACGCCGGCGAAATCATGAACATTGACCGGTATCCAGCCACCATTGATATCCGGCCAGGTAGGCGCGTAATTCGCCGCTTTGAGTCCGGCCATGAATGCACCATAGATCAGTTGTAAAACCAATAGTGCGATCAGCCATGCCGCTTGTTTGCGGGTACTGCCATGGATCGTAAGCTGTTCACGCGGTATCAGTAACTGCAGCGCGAACCAGAAAGCATAACACAATAATCCGAGTGCGAAGATGAAATGGATGGCCAGTTTATAATGACTGACATACACAAGTTCCGAATCATTGAGTCCGCTCATGACCATGATCCATCCCACTAAACCCTGCACGGCTCCCAGCACCAGCAGGATCAGCATCGGTTTGATCATATCCTTACTGATCCTTTTTTTAACGATGAACCAGATGAAGGGTATGATGAACGCGACGAAGATGAGGCGCGCCCATAAACGATGGAACCATTCCCAGAAAAAGATGAATTTGAAATCTGATAGTTTGAACTGATTATTCAAATACTTGAACTGCGCGATCTGTTTGTATTTTTCAAATGCGGCGGTCCACTCCTGTTCATTCATCGGAGGTAATGCACCCATGATCGGCTTCCATTCAGTGATCGATAATCCGGAGCCGGTGATCCGCGTGATGCCGCCCAGCAATACCTGGACCATGATCATCACAACACCCAGTAATAACCAGAGCGCAACGGGACGGGAGGAACGTTGTAAGGGTTGGGTTTCCATGTCCGCAAAGGTAGTACCTGACGGAATTTGAAAAGTTTTTGTTGAAATGCGGCATCAAAAAATTCAGGGATGCATAATGGGTTTTTTCATGCCGGCTTTCATGAATGAATCGATCGGTGTAAAGGGACCATATTTATGCTGAACCGCTGAGAACGGATCGGCAAAAGGCCCTGCCGGAATATCCGCCGGTTTTTTGTGGATATCCGGCCAGTCGTCCGGGAATGTCTTTGAGGCCCTTGGTCTTGAACTGATGAATGCGGCGACATCCCATGCTTCCTCATCAGTGAGCGAGGGCTTTGCATGCGTGGCACTGTCGAACGGCATGGAATATTTCACGAATCCGGCCAGGCGCGATACGCGCAACATCCCGGATGCATCATTAAAACTATTGTTACCCCAAAGCGGCGGATAAATATATCCTGTTCCATCCGGACGGGGCTGCCCTTCTCCGTTTGCACCATGGCAACGTACACAACGGCTTTCAAAAACATATTTTCCTTTCAGCGTATCCGCTGCACGGTTCAGGTATGCCAGTACAGGGAGTCCTGCACCAATGGGCCTGACCTTCATGGGCACGGCATTACCCAGCCAACGCAGATAAGCCACAATGGCCTGCATTTCTTTACTGCTGCTGTCGATCGGATCTCCGTTCATGCTTCTTTGCATGCAATCATTGACACGGAATATCAGCGTTTCAACTTTACCGCTGCGCGGACGAAAACCAGGGTATGAAGAAGCCGCTGCGGACAAACAATTACTGAATGACCTGATGCCGGCATCCAGATGGCAGTTCTGACAATTCATCCCATTCGATAAAGATGCGATCTTACCGTTGGGACCGAAAAAGTAGGAGGTTCTGATGAACAGATCACGGCCATAGGCGATCAGCGCGCCGCGGCCAGTATCGGGTAACAGTGCTGCGTCAGCAGGTGTCCAGGTATTACTGACACTATCGTATGTACATTCAGGAAAAGGCTGTGCGGAAGAATGACCGCAGGAGAACGATCCGTAACCGGCCGCAAAAAGCAGAAGCAAAACTGCGATCACCCGCTTTGACCGGTTGAAGGGAAGGTTCATGTTTCTTTAATGCGGAAGTTTCGGGCGCAGGAGTCCGTAAACCCATGTCCCAGCCACCGCACTGAATAAAGATACAAGGATTACGGTTGCACCGCTTCCGATCAGCGCGAATAATGGTCCGGGGCAGGCGCCCGTCAGGGCCCAGCCAAAACCGAAGATCAGGCCACCATAGATCTGGCCTTTACTGAACGGCTTGGGATGCAGATCCACCTTTTCACCGTGTATGGTTTTAACGCCGGTCTTTTTGATGATGTAAACAGCGATCATACCGGTCACCACCGCAGAACCGATCACACCATACATATGAAAACTCTGTAAGCGGAACATTTCCTGAATGCGGAACCAGGAGATGACCTGTGCTTTCACGAGGATGATGCCGAATAAAACACCGGCGATCAGGTACTTGATATTGTACCAGGCAGGGTGGACGAGTTGTGATTCATTGAGACAAACCGTATCCAGCGATCTTACTTCAAAATCCGTATTGGTTTCCTGTGCTGTTTGTTGCATGGATCAGAGTTTTAAAATGAATGGAAGTACAAGATTGGCCACGATGAAACCACCGGCCATGAAACAGATGGTGGCCACGAGCGAAGGCCACTGCAGATTCGATAATCCCATGATGGAGTGCCCCGATGTGCAGCCACCCGCGTAACGTGTTCCGAAGCCCACACAAAAACCACCCACGACCATCAGCACGAATCCTTTCAGGGATAACAATGTTGTCCAGTTGAAAAGATCCTTCGGTGTTTGTGAACTGTAATCATTGATGCCATATCCGGAAAGTTCCTGTACCAGCTTAGGGCTCACCTGCACAGGCGCACCTGATGAAAGGAACTGCACCGCGATCCACGCTCCCGCCGCCACACCGGCCACGAACACCAGATTCCATATCTCCTTTCTCCAGTTATAATTGAAAAAAGAAATACCCACGGGAAAACATGCTGCGCAAATATGCCGGAGCGAGGATGAGATGCCGAATGTCTTATTGCCCAACAGCAACAGCAAAGGCACCATCAGCCCGATCAGCGGACCTGATACATACCAGGGCCAGGGCTCCATGATCCATTTTACCATAACAATGATTGAAGGTGAACAGCGAATTTAATGAAAATGCGGCGGGCAGCCATTCCTGTAAGTTCCGAAGCCCTTAATTTTGGACAAACTTTCACCTTGCTGCAGCCTTACTTTCAGGAAGAACTTACAGAAGCCGGATGCGATGAAGCCGGCAGAGGCTGTCTGGCCGGACCCGTTTTTGCAGCGGCCGTCATCATGCCGCGGGATTTTCATCACTCATTACTCAATGATTCCAAACAAGTGGCCGAAGCGGACCGCGAAACGTTACGCGGTATCATTGAAACCGAAGCCATCGCCTGGGCCGTAGCCAGTATCAGCAATGAAGAGATCGATCAGATCAATATCCTGCGCGCCTCTTTCAAAGCCATGCACCTGGCACTGGACCAACTGAAGAAGAAACCACAACTCTTACTGATCGACGGCAATCGTTTCATACCTTACAAAAAGGTCCCCCACCGCTGCATCGTTAAAGGCGATTCCATTTATACTTCTATCGCCGCGGCCAGTATACTTGCGAAAACCTATCGCGATGCTTTCATGCGCAAGGTTCATGATGAGTACCCCATGTATGGATGGGACCAGAACAAGGGCTACGGCACCGCCTCCCACCGCAAAGCCATGTCCCTGCACGGTCAAAGCCCCTATCACCGCCTCAGCTTCCACCTTAAATCGGAACAGAAAAGCCTGTTCTGATTGTTAAAATTTTCTTAGCGGTTTAAACCTGAAGAAAGGATCCCCGTCCTATACTCAAATCATTTATACATTAAAACCTGACAGTATGAAAAAGATCCTGACCCTCGGTTTCGCACTTGCGATATTCACTTTTGCCGCCTCCGCGCAGCTGACAACTCCTGCACAGAAAATGCATAACCGGAAAGCATTTCGCGGCGGACAGATCACGGCCCCTGAACGTATCCTGCTTGAAAAAGACGCGGTACGCTATCATCATCTGCGCCACAAAGCGCAGCGTGACGGACGTATCACGCCGATGGAACGCAGACGTATCAAAATGGCCAAACGCCACGAACGCCGTGAGTTCATCCGTTTCCGCCATAACCGCTTTCACCGCGTACATTAAAAGTAGTTTGTGATCTGTCATATAGAATGAACCTGTGATGTTTGGGCCCCGGCGTTAACCGCCGGGGTTTTTTATATGAAAAATGCCGGCCCATGGCCGGCATTCAATATGATGATAAGTTCATGATCAGCTGATCGTCCACACTTCATTTCCGCGCAGCAGTTTATCGAGGTCAGCGGGTTTGCGTTTCATCGCTTCGTCGATCTGTTCCTGCATCTGTACTTCGTAAGTGGGGCGTGATGTTTCATAGAACACACCGAAAGGACGCGGTAGGTGACCTTCGATACGCGGATCATCGAAGATGCGCGTCAGTACCTGTGCTTTGTACATATCCTTTTCATCGTGTATCCAGCAATCATCCGCGCTGAATCCTTCACCCAGTGTTACCACTTCAGGCTGGAATCCATTCAAACGGATACCTTTTTCCTTGTTGGCACCGAACAACAAAGGCTGACCTTGTTCCAGGAACAATGTCTCTTGTGATTTGGTTCCTTTCTCAGTGAAGATCTCGAATGCACCATCATTGAAGATGTTACAGTTCTGATAGATCTCCAGGAAGGAAGCACCGCGGTGTCCGTTCGCACGCAGCAACATCGCCTGCAGGTGCTTGGGATCACGGTCCATCGTACGGCCAACGAATGTTGCATCCGCACCCATGGCCAGTGCCGCGGGATTGAACGGATGGTCGATGCTGCCCATCGGTGAGGACTTGGTCACTTTATTCGCCTCTGATGTCGGGGAGTATTGTCCCTTGGTCAGACCATAGATCTGGTTATTGAAGAGCAGGATATTGAGGTCGATATTCCTGCGCAGCAGGTGAATGGTATGGTTACCACCGATCGACAGGCTGTCACCGTCACCGGTCACTACCCAAACACTCAGTTCCGGACGGGAAGATTTGAGACCTGATGCCACAGCGGTCGCGCGACCGTGGATCGAGTGCATCCCGTATGTGTTCATATAATAAGGAAAGCGGCTGCTGCAGCCGATACCGGAGATAATCACGATATTTTCACGGGGTATACCCAGCGTGGGCATCACTTTCTGCACCTGTGCAAGGATGGAATAGTCGCCGCATCCGGGGCACCAGCGCACTTCCTGGTCGGTCGCAAAATCTTTGGCCGTTAATGCAGGGGCTGTAATTGTTTCACTCATAATTCTGGAATATCCGCAAATTTAATGAATATCAGCCGTGGAACAAAGGCCTGAAACAGATCATGAAGGCCCGGACAGGCTGATTTTACTCAGGCAAACGGTTGACCTCCGCTCAACTCTCCTGCAGCGCCTCCCAATATTCGGCCGCCCGGCGGGTATGGGGGATCACAATGGTACCGCCCACGATATTCGCCACCGCGAAAACCTCATACATCTGTTCGGTACTGATCCCCAGTTCATGGGATTTTCCCAGATGGTATTTGATACAATCATCACAACGCAGCACCATGCTGGCCACCAGCCCCAGCAATTCCTTGGTCTTTATATCCAGCGCCCCGGCTTCATACGTATTCGTATCCAGGTTCCAGAGTCGTTTCATCACCAGATTATTCTTTCCGAGGATCACCGCATTCATGCGCGTTCTGTAATCATTGAATTCCTGTACAAGACTATTCATATCGTTTTTTATTTTGAACCCAAATGTAACACCGGAAGCCCTTTTATCATTTTACGGTTCAATTGAGGTCCTGAATTCGTATTTTCAGTTCTTCAATCCATCCAACATGTATAAAGCGCTCGCTCTCGTTCTGATCATCAGTTGCAGCATCCGCCTGCAGGCCCAAACCACTAACGGACCCATTAAAGTGACCGACCTGCTGCAGGTGAAAAGTGTTACCGGCGTTTCGCTGAGTAAGGACGGCAGCCGGGTAGCTTACACGGTAACTGCAATTGAACCCGATGGCGATTCCAAAGTGGAATATAAATACGTCAACCAGATCTGGCTCGTGAATACGGACGGCAAGTCGGCCGCACGCCAGCTGACCAATAAAGAAGGTTCGGCGCAACCGGTTTTCAGTCCGGACGGCGCGCAACTGGCATTCGTCAGGACCGGCGACAATGGCAAACCACAGGTATTCATCCTGCCGCTCAACACCGGTGGTGAAGCCATGCAACTGACTAAATCGAAATACGGTGCCGGTAATCCCAAGTGGAGCCCCGATGGCAAACAGATCCTCTTCACTTCCGGTATCACCCTGAAAGAATTCCTGAAAGATTCCATACTCAACCCCGGAAAAGATGTGCCCGCCTGGCCTTATGAAAAACCCGGATTCCCGAAAAATGAGAACCTGCGCGCCTCTTCAGCCAAAGCCGATCCTGATGGCAATATGGATGAAGTACGCGCGTATCTGGAGAATGATGTGACCGACCGCAAAGCGCGCGTAATGGATAAACTCAATTTTCAGGATGAGATGGATGTAAGTGGTGACATGAGTTTCAGCCATGTCTTCATTCAAAACGTCAATGGTGATGGCAAAGCAAAAGCACTGACCTTTGGTTTCAATCGTTTCAGCGCGGCCGACTTCACACCTGATGGCAAACAGGTCGTACTGGCAGGTGATATCGATTCATTGCAGCACCCCGACCGCTCACTGGAAAGCGAGATCTTCATCGTCAATACCGATGGCAGCGGATTCCGCAAACTACTTGGTGAAGAAGGAAAGAATTTCAATGCGCCGCAGGTCTCTCCCACCGGCAAATGGCTATCCTTTCAGTATGGCGCTACTTCATTCGTCAGCATTCCCACACTCGCGATCATGCCGCTGAACGGCACCGCGAAAGACATCATCGATATTCCGATGGACCGTACCAAAAGTGGTTATAACTGGAGTGCGGATGAAAAATATCTCTACTTCACCGCGCAAAGCAACGGTGGTGCGCCTTTATACAGACTGAACATCGCGACAAAAAAAGTGGAACAACTGACCGATGTGAACAGTGGCATCGGCGCTTATGATCTCGCGGGCAACAAACTGGTATTTGTAAAAACAGAAGTAGCAAGTCCCTTTGAATTATATACTGCGGATGCGGATGCGAAGAACGCGGTACGTCTCAGCAACCTCAATACCACCTGGCTCAGTTCCAAAAAACTCGTGATGCCGGAAAAACACAGTTTCGTGAATGAAAAAGGTATGACGATCGAATACTGGGTCATGAAACCCGCGAACTATGAACCCGGTAAGAAATTCCCGCTGCTGCTGGAGATCCATGGTGGTCCTTCCGCCATGTGGGGACCCGGCGAAAGCTCCATGTGGCATGAGTTCCAGTATTTCTGCAGCAAAGGTTATGGTGTCGTGTACAGCAATCCCCGCGGCAGTGGTGGTTATGGTCTGGATTTCCTGCGGGGTAATGTGAACGACTGGGGAACCGGTCCCACGAAGGATGTTCTGACCGCCTTGGATAAAACAGTGGCCGAAGGTTGGGCCGATACTTCCAAACTCCTTGTCACCGGCGGATCCTACGCGGGTTATCTCGTGGCATGGATCATCGCACACGATCATCGTTTCAAAGCAGCATGTTCGCAGCGTGGTGTGTATGACCTCGCCACATTCTTCGGCGAGGGCAATGCATGGCGACTGGTGCCGAATTATTTCGGCGGCTATCCCTGGGAACCCGCTACCAAAGCCATCCTGGTGCGTGAATCACCGATCACCTATGTACAGAACATCACCACTCCTTATATCATCTTCCACGGTGACAATGACCGCCGCACCGGTTTCGTGGGTGGTGAAATGATGTACCGCAGCCTGAAAGTACTGGGCCGTCCGGTGGAATATGTACGTCATCCCGGCGGTACACATGAGCTCACACGCAGCGGTAATAATCGCCAGCGTATCGATCAGATGCTGCGCACCTGGGAATTCTTCGAACGCTGGATGCATTAACATTTTTGCGCATACCACAGGCAGGGAATTCGATACCTTAGTGTATTAACTCCCCGCTATGGATACACCCGTTTATGATTTCGGAATGATCGGCCTCGGTGTCATGGGCCGCAATCTCTTACTCAATATGGCCGATCATGGCTTTGCTGTGTCCGGCTATGATAAGGATCCCGCGAAAGCAAGTCTGCTCGAAAGTGCTGCTACCCCCGGCACCAAAGTGAAAGGCGCAGCCAGTCTCGCTGAATTCGTTGCCGGATTGAAAACACCGCGCCGCGTCATGATGCTGGTCCCTGCCGGTCCGATCGTGGATGCGGTGACGAATGAGCTCCTTCCCTTACTGGAAAAAGATGATATCATCATCGATGGCGGTAACTCGCATTTCACCGATACACAAAGAAGGCTGAACGCATTACAGGATAAACAGGTCCACTTCATCGGCATGGGTGTCAGTGGTGGTGAAAAAGGCGCGCGCTTCGGACCGAGCATCATGCCCGGAGGCGATGTTAGCGCATGGAAAGCCCTGCAACCCATACTGGAAGCGGTTTCTGCAAAAGTTGATGGCAGTCCTTGTGTAGCGTACATGGGAAATGGCGCTGCCGGACATTATGTGAAGATGGTGCACAACGGTATCGAATACGCCACCATGCAACTGATCAGTGAAGTATATGATCTGCTGAAAAGAGGTTGCGGTTTCAGCAATGATGCGTTGCATGAGATCTTCAAACAATGGAATGAAGGCGAACTCAGATCTTATCTGATCGAGATCACACGGGATATCTTTTTACAGCCTGATGAATTCAGCAAAGAGCGCTTACTGGATATGATCGTTGACAGGGCTGGTTCCAAAGGGACGGGCAAATGGACCGCGCAGGACGCGATGGACCTCGGCATTCCGGTACCAACGATCGACGTCGCCGTATCCATGCGCGACCTTTCCTTCTATGCGGAAGAAAGAAAGCAGGCTGCAATACTATATAAACACGTTGTAAGACCGGTCACGGATAAACAATTCACGAAACAGGTACACGATGCTTTATACTGTTCCATCCTGCTTTGTTATGCGCAGGGTATCGCACAACTGCAAAAAGCTTCTGTTGATTTGAAAATGGATATACCGGTAGCAGATGTCATCCGCATCTGGCGTGGCGGTTGTATCATCCGGTCTTCCATTCTGGACCTGATCCTGCCGCTGCTGAAGAAAGATAAAACGGCTACGCACTTGTTATTGCATAAGAAGGTCGCCCAGCAGATCCGCAAAAGAACGCCTGCATTAAGAAAGGTCGTTCGTCAGGCCGTAGCCTCCCGCATTCCGGCTTCAGCCACCTTGAGTGCATTGAGTTACCTGGAATCATTCAGCAGTGAAAAACTGCCGGTGAATCTGATCCAGGCACAACGCGATTATTTCGGCGCACATACTTATCAGCGGACCGACCGCGAAGGAACCTTTCACACGAACTGGCAAAGTGCCGGTTAAAAAATATCAAATGGCGAATACAACATCAATGAAACCCGCAATGCTGTTCATCTTCGGCGGCAGCGGCGACCTCACCAACCGGAAACTCATTCCGGCACTGTATAATTTATACCTCGACAATTATCTGCCTGCGCAAACACTGATCACCGGTATCGGGCGCACTGCTTTTGCCAGCCATGATGAATACCGCGCGAAACTGCTGGAAGGTATCCGCGAGTTCTCCCGTAAGCGTGACAATGCGGAGGCAGGCTGGGTTTCTTTTGCCGCCATGCTGCAGTATTTTGAACTGGACCTGAAAGAGGACAGTACGTATGAAAAGATCGGCGGTCTCATCACGGAGCAGACCAAGCGCCTGAACAATGCACCGAATGTGATCTTTTATCTGGCCGTGGCGCCACAACTGGCACCGATGATCGCGCAGAAGCTGGCGCAGCATGGATTGTGTGATGATCCCGAAAGCAGCCGCATCGTTTTCGAAAAACCATTCGGTTCCGATCTTCCAAGCGCCAAAGAGCTGAACAAATTGCTCGGTGGCCTCTTTGAAGAACAACAGATCTACCGGATCGACCATTATCTGGGAAAAGAAACCGTACAGAACATCCTCGCGTTCCGTTTCGCCAATGCCTTATTCGAACCCATCTGGAACAATAATTATATCGATCATGTACAGATCACCGCGGCAGAAACCGTTGGCGTGGAGGACAGAGGCGCATATTATGAACAGGCCGGCGCTTTACGTGACATGGTGCAGAACCATGTACTGCAACTCATTTGTATGATCGCCATGGAGCCTCCCACATCTTTCGGTGCCGATGAGATCCGGAATAAAAAAGTGGATGTGTTGCATGCCATCCGTAAGATCGCACGCGAAGAAGCACATGCACATGCGGTGCGCGGACAGTATTCAGCTGGTTGGATCAAAGGAAAAGAAGTAGCCGGATACCGTCAGGAAAAGAATGTGAATGAACAATCACCGGTGGAGACGTTTGTAGCCGCGAAATTCCATGTCGACAACTGGCGCTGGCGCGATGTGCCCTTCTATGTTCGTACCGGAAAATACCTTCACGAGAAAACGACCATCATCAGTATACAGTTCAAAGAAGCACCGGGCTATTCCTTCCCGGCAGAAGCTGCGGAGACCTGGCGCCCAAACCGTTTAACGATCAGCATCCAGCCTGAAATGGACATCCGGCTTCGCTTCCAGGCCAAAAGGCCCGGACCTGAAATGATTCTGAATCCGGTGGACATGGTATTCAGTTATGCGCAGGCCTATGATGGTAAAGAGCCGGAAGCGTATGAAACCTTACTGGAAGATGTGATCTCCGGCAACCAAACCCTGTTCATGCGTGCCGATCAGGTGGAAGCCTCCTGGCAGGTGATCAGTCCGATCCTCGAAGCATGGCAGAACAGACCACCGGTCGATTTTCCGAATTATGCACCGGATAGCTGGGGACCTGAAGACGCGGAAGCGTTAATTGCAAAAGACGGAAGACACTGGACCACATTACCCCCTGTTAATAAAGACTGATCATGCGCATCTTCATTTCTGAAAATGCTTCTTCACTGGCATCGAATGCCGCGGCCTGGATCACGGACCGTATCCGCTATGTGCTTTCAGTAAAAGACAAATGCACGTTGGTTCTATCAGGTGGAAGTACACCTGAAAAATTATACGACCTCCTGGCTGCTGATCCGTACAAGAATTCGGTGGACTGGTCGCGTGTCATTTTTTTCTGGGGCGATGAAAGATATGTACCGATCGATGATCCGCTCAGCAATGCAAAAATGGCGATAGAACATTTATTGGATCAGCTTCCGGTCAGGCCTGTTCAGATCCATATCATTCCAACTGCCCCTGATCCGGAAACTGCAGCAAAAGCATATGCGGACACGATCATCGGTTTTTTTAGAAAGGAGAAGCCTGTATTCGATCTGGTATTGCTCGGGCTGGGTGATAACGCGCATACCCTTTCCCTTTTCCCGGGTTATCCGGTCGTACACGAAGAGAAAAAAACCGTGGATTCATTTTATCTGAAAGAACAGCAGCAATCGCGCATCACCCTCACTGCTCCGATCGTCAATGATGCGGCAGCTGTTGTATTCCTGGTCAGCGGAGCCAATAAGGCTACGGCCATGCAACAGGTATTCATGGGTCCCGCGAATGCGGACCTGTACCCTGCTCAACGCATCAAACCCGTGAACGGAAAATTGTTCGTATTCACGGACACGGCAGCAGCATCATTGCTGTAAAGAACGGAGCCAGTCTTTGATCCCCTCCGTGATCTGGCAGGCTACGGCCTTATGGAATTCAGGATCCAGGATCAGTTGTTCATCATACTTATTACTGAGAAAAGCGACCTCCACCAGACAATTCGGAAAATCGGTCGGCCCGCTGAGCGAAAAATTGAAACTGCCCACATTCCCGTGTTCCTTCAAACCCAGTTGTACCATACGGTCAAGGATGAACTGAGTGAGCGGACGGAAACCGATATACCGGTAATAGGTGCTGACACCCTGAATGGTGTCATAGTTGGATGAATTGAGGTGAATGGAGATGAGAAAATCAGGATCATCGGTTTTCAGCATCGCCCAGCGCTCCGGCATGGTGAGTGTGGTGTCTTTTGTACGGACCATGAATACGGATGCGTTCTCCCGTTCGAGCGTCTCCTGAAGTTGCTTCGCAATGAGGAGTGTATATTTCTTCTCTGAAATCTTCGTCTTCGTACCGTCCGCACCGGTATTATCTCCGCCATGACCTGCATCGATCGCCACATGGATCTTTGAAAGGGAAAGGTCGGCCGGCTGTCTTTTTACCCGGATGAACATTTTATTGCCTTCATAAAAGATGCTGTAGCCCCAGTGCTGTTTGTGATTGAGCTCAATGATCACCCGGAATACGTCATCCTCGGGTTGTTCATACCAGCTGTTCCGGATCTCTTTCACCGTGCTGAGTTGTGTGATCCAGTTGGTATTGCTCGTTACACCGTAAATATCCACGACGATCCTGGCCGGGTCGATCTGCTGAACACTTTTATAGGGCAAGCGTTCATCCAGGGAAATGGCCACGTAATCATATTTATCATCTCCATACACCCGCCAGTTATTACTGAGATAAGCCGGTTTGACCACAGTAGTAGTATCCCGTTTTACGGCAGTGCGGGGCATATAGGCAAGATGGTTCTTTGAGAGGCGGATGATGTAGTCATCCTTCGTACTATCGGTCACGCGCACCAGTAAATTAGAATCCAGGTAAGTGGCCTTGGCACCCCCTAAACGGTCGTCGCCGGGGCCATATTCCATGTAAATGAGGGGTCCGGTGGTCCTTCCGTTCAAAAAATTGTTGACTAAGGGTTGTCCCTTAGTCCCTAATGTGATCAAAATCAGGGCTAAACAGGAAAATCGTAACATAACAGGAAGTTAGGATAAAAAATACTTTATCCGGCCTTCCGTAGAATTACGGAACACGTTTTCGGTTTTACTGAATTTTGACCTAAGGGGCTGATACAGGGCACTATGTGTTTACTTAGTGCGTTTATGTAGTATGCAATGACCGTACCAGCGGTTGTCGCGACACCATCCTTATCCGAAAAACCTTGTTTATGACCTGGAACGCAATCATGGGCTTTATTTCCACATTGGCTTTGCTGATGCCCATCATATTTATTTTTAAACTCCGCCTCGGCAATTACCGGAGTTTTCCCGCACTGGCGGTATATTTTTTCCTTGTATTCATATACAACCTGTTCACTGAAGGCTACCTGCATGCGAATGAGGATATCATCCAATACTGGGGCTTATCCAATAATTTCCTGGATGCGCCGATCATGCTCACCTTCCTTTCTTATTTCAGTACCTCCCTTAAACAGACGAAAAGATTACGGATCATCACTTATATCCTGATCGCTTTTGACATCGCGATCATAATCTGGAAAGGTTTCAATATCGAAGCAGCCACCATTATCATGGCTCCTGGTCTCGGCACGGTATTGTTCTATTGCCTTTTATTCTTCATCCGCCAGACCAAGATCAGCATCCTGCATCAGAAAGCACTGGGCAAGGCCCTGATCATCACTTCCCTGCTTTTCGCTTATGGTTGTTATGTGCTGATCTATCTGATCTATTATATCTTCAAAACGCCGGATATCGCCAATACATTCCTTATTTACTTCATCGTCACCACGCTTTCTTCCGGTTTACTGTGCGCAGGTCTTGCCATTGAGAAAAGGCGGATCATCAAACTGGAAGAACTCAAGCAAACAAGGCGTGAGCTGACCTCACTCTACAGCGGGTCGGAAACAAAAGCGACCATCCCGTTAAAGACAGTCGCACTTGATTTCGATAAGGAGCAATGGAATTAGAAACAATATTTTCCTGCAGCGATCATCCTGTCGGCGATCCTTCTCCTCGCATCTTTCGTATTGAACGGTTCCGCTTTCGTGAAACGTTTCAATCCCATGAGGATCATCCTTTGTTCATCACCATCTGAGAATGAATTGACCGCATCTTTACCGGCCTTATTCACTTCATCCGCCGCGTCATATAAATAGGTGCGCATGATATCAAGGTATACTCCGCATTCCGCTTCACCTTTCTTTTCCACCATCTTCATCACACGCAGCAATACGCTTTCCGCATTGTAAGTGGCAATAGCCATATCGGCGATGTTCATCAGCACTTCCTGTTCATTCTCGATCTTCATCATCAGTTTCTGCACAGCGGCACCTGATGTCATCAGGATCGCTTTCTTGAGATTGGCGATCAGTTTTTTCTCTTTGTCGAACAGCTGTTCTTCACCGCTGCCGAAATCCGGGATGCTCATCAGTTCTTTCTGTACAGCCATGGCGGGCCCCATCAGGTCAAGGCGGCCCTGCATCGCGCGTTTCAGCGTCATATCCAGTGCCAGCAGGCGGTTGATCTCATTGGTGCCTTCGTAAATACGGTTGATACGGCTGTCGCGGTAAGCCCTTGAAATATTGTATTCAGCACTGAAGCCGTTACCACCATGGATCTGTACGCCTTCATCCACCACATAATCGAGCACTTCACTTCCATATACTTTCAGTGCGGCGCATTCGATCGCGTATTCTTCCGCTGCACCCAGTAAAGCTTCATTGAATGGTTTACCGGCAGCGATCAGTTCCGCTTCTTTCTCATCGATCCATTTTGCGGTACGGTACAGGGCCGATTCACCTACGAAGATGCGCAGGGCCGCTTCCGCCAGTTTATGTTTGATAGCGCCGAAATTGGCGATGGGTTGTTTGAACTGTTCCCGGGTCTTTGCATAGGTCACGGTATCGGACAACGCACGGCGTGATCCGCCAATAGCGGCAGCACATAATTTCAGGCGTCCGATGTTCAGGATGTTGAACGCGATTCGGTGACCTTTCCCGATCTCACCCAGTAAATTCTCAACCGGCACTTTGCAATCCTGGAAGTACAACTGAACGGTTGATGAACCTTTGATCCCCATTTTCTGTTCTTCGGGACCCTGTGTAAATCCTTCCGTACCACGCTCAACGATGAAGCCCGTGAATTTATCACCATCCACTTTCGCGAATACGGTATATACTTGTGCGAAACCACCATTGGTGATCCAGCATTTCTGACCATTGAGGATATAATACTTACCGTCATCACTCAGCTTCGCGGTCGTTTTCGCGCTCAGCGCGTCACTGCCGCTGTTGGGTTCCGTCAGTCCATAAGCACCCGCCCATTCACCGGTGATGAGTTTGGGAATGTATTTCTGTTTTTGCTCCGGTGTACCGAAGTAAAGGATGGGAAGCGTACCGATACCGGTATGCGCCGCGATGGCAACAGAGAAGGAGTGACCGGCACCGAGGTATTCATTGACGATGGTAGAGGTGATGAAATCCTTACCCAGTCCGCCGAATTCTTCGGGGAAAGAAACGGACAACAAACCCTGCTCGCCCGCTTTGGTCACGAGTGATTTCATCAGACCCGGTTCCAGTGCATCGATACGTTCCAGGATCGGATAGATCTCTGCATCCAGGAACTGATTACACATTTCGCGGATCATTCCCTGCTCTTCATTGAAATCTTCCGGTGTGAAAGTTTCAGCAGCAGCCGATTCACGGATCAGCCATTCGCCGCCTTTTAAATGTGTTTTTTGTGTTGCTGCGGTTTGCATACGTTGATGTTTATATTGAAAAGAATATTATTTCAGGTTATCGTAAACGATCTGTAATACTTCCTTGCAGATGTCGATCCGGTCAGGTGAAACCGTCTCCAGTGCTTCATTCAGCGTTTCCTCCGCCAGTGCCATCGTTTCCTCCTGCAGTTTCTGTGCCTGTTTGGTGAGATAGATGAGATTGATACGGCGGTCATGCTCCGAAGCCACACGTTTCACCAGGTTGAGTTTTTCCAGATTGTCCACCAAACGCGTGATGCTCGGCTTATCACGGAATGTTGCATTGCACAATTCCTGCTGACTGATCCCTTCTTTTTTCCAGAGATGATATAATACACTCCACTGTTCAATGGTCAGGTTCAAACCGGCCGAATTGAATTTCTTCTGCAACCGGCGGGCGATCGCGGTCGATGCTTTACCGGTAACAAAACTGTAGAGCTCCCCTCTTTTAAATTGGTTGTTTGGCATATAGTTGTTTGTGCAACTAATCAAAAATAATATTATTTTTGATTCGGACAATTAAATATTCGTAAAATTCAGGATCTGAATCAGCATTCCTTATCATATCAACGATCCCGCATTACCTGGCTGCAAGGCGGACAGGGCAAGGATCTGCTGATCTGTTTCCATGGTTATGGGGAACAGTCAGATAGCTTTTCTTTCCTCGAACCGGCACTGACTGAACACTTTACGATCATTGCGATCGATCTCCCGTTTCATGGCGGAACCCAATGGAATGAAGACCGGCCCTGTACCGCGTATGACCTGAAGGATATCCTTAAACTGATCAGAGACCAGCTTGGTCCAAAACCGGATCCCGGCTCCCGGATGGTTTTACTGGCTTACAGTCTGGGTGGGCGTCTGGCACTCTCCCTGTATCAATCGGCCCCGGAGCTTTTCAGCAAAGTGGTACTCCTGGCCCCCGATGGCCTGAAAATGAATGCCTGGTATTGGTTCGCAACACAAACATGGGCAGGCAACAAGATCTTCCATCTCACTATGCTCAAACCCGGTTGGTTCCTTGGTATCCTGAAACTGGCCAATAAAGCAGGTTTGGTCAACAGCAGTATTTTCAAATTCGTCAATTACTATATCGGTGATCCGAACGTGCGGAAACTGTTGTATACAAGATGGACCGGATTACGAAAATGCAAACCATCACTGAATAAGATCCGGAACCTTGTTCCTGTTCATCATACGGAATTCCGTTTACTGTATGGAAAGCACGACGGGATCATCCGTCCTTCCCCGGGTGAAAGGTTCTGCAAGCATATCCCCGCATATGGTTCTTTGCGAATACTGGAATCAGGACATCAGCTGCTGCATCCCAAATATGGTTCCTTCATTGTTGAAGCAATACTGCTATAAAGCCTTTAGTTTTGTTACATGCCGCTCATTTACTGCTGCATTTTCCTGTTCATTTTATATGCCCTGCTGATCACGTATTTCACGCTGGCCTGGCAGGCTATTCCCGTCTTTCAACCACAACCTGCTGCACCACTGAAACTTTCGGTCGTAGTACCGGCACGCAATGAAGAAGAACATATCGGTGCCCTGCTCAAAGCCCTGCAGCAACAGACCCATCCGGCATCACATACCGAGATCATCGTGGTAGATGATGAATCCACGGATGACACCGCCGCCATCATTAAAAGCTTTACGGATGTAAAATATATCCGTGTACAGCATCAGCAACAGGGACCCGCGTATAAAAAAAGAGCATTGACAGCCGGTATCGAAGCCGCTACCAGTGACCATATCGTTTGTACGGATGCGGATTGTATCCCTGGCCCTGAATGGTTATCCTCCTTTTCTTCCTGCATACAGCGATACGATCCTGCATTCATCGCGGCGCCGGTGCGATTCAGCGATGATCATTCTTTGCTGGGCATATTCCAGTCGCTCGACTTCATGATCCTTCAGGGTATTACCGGTGCTGCTGTTCACAAAGGCAGTCTGGCCATGAGTAACGGAGCCAACCTGGCTTATTCCAAAAAAGCTTTTGAAGCAGTGGATGGTTTCAACGGTATCGATCATATCGCATCGGGTGATGATATGCTGCTGATGCAGAAAATGAAAATGAAGTTTCCGGGCAGGATCCAATACCTGCGTTCCGAAGCGTCGGTCACCGAAACGGAACCCATGCAGAACTGGCGCGCATTCTTCAATCAGCGGATCCGCTGGGCGAGTAAAGCAACCGTTTACAGTGACGCAAAGATCAAAGCCGTTCTGCTGCTTGTGTATCTGTTCAACCTGAGTTTTGTGGTACTGGCCGTAGCGGCCATCATCAACCCTGCTTATGCAATATGGCTGGCCGGTTGCTGGATCGCGAAAACGATCGTTGAATTCCCGTTCATGATCGCGGTATCCCGTTTCTTCCACAGGACCCGTTTACTGAAATATTTCTTTTTCTTTCAGCCCTTACATATCCTGTATACCGTGCTGTCCGGAACATTCAGCCAGTTCGGACAATATGAATGGAAGGGACGGCGTGTACGCTGATCCATCATCCCGTCACAAAACAAAATTCAGTTGTATCTTTCTCGTTCATGAGCAGCGAAGGTCATAGCGTACAGCAGGCGGCATGGAAGCGCCTGAAGCAGAACAAAGGAGCGGTCTTCGGGCTGATCGTGATCGCCTGTGCGGTACTGACAGCGGTCTTCGCCTATTTCATCGCGCCGGACCCCTCACCGGATGCGAACCGCATCATCTTGGAGATCGGAGGAGAAAAGCCAGGGCATAAACAACAATTCATCCGGGTAAAGAAAGATAAAGCAGTTAACAGAACCGGCTTCTTCACACAACTCGTATCCGGCAAAGAAGACCCTTATCTCTACATGCCCATACAAAGCTGGCAGCAGCAGGGCGACAGTTTCATCGTGCAGCATTTCATCGACGAAGGGCTCACGGAAAGAAAAGCATTCCATATTTCACAATTGGCTGTAACGCCCATCAGCACCTCCACTTTCTGGCTCGGCTCCGATAAATTCGGAAGGGATATCCTGAGCCGGCTCATTGTGGGTACACGGGTGAGTCTGAGTGTGGGACTCATCACCGTCATCATCTCCCTGAGCATTGGTCTGATACTCGGCTCACTGGCCGGATATTATCGCGGACGTACCGACAATATCATCATGTGGTTCATCAACGTCATCTGGAGTATTCCCACACTGTTACTCGTATTCGCGATCACACTGGCATTGGGTAAAGGATTCTGGCAGGTGTTCATCGCGGTGGGGCTGACGATGTGGGTGAATGTCGCACGGCTCGTGCGCGGACAGGTGCTCGGTATCCGGGAACTGGAATACATGGAAGCCACGCGTGCGCTCGGCTTTTCAGATGTACGCAGTATCGTGCGACATATCTGGCCGAATATCATGGGACCGGTGATGGTCATCGCGGCATCCAATTTCGCTTCCGCGATCGTGATCGAAGCGGGTTTGAGTTTTTTGGGTGTGGGTGTGCAGCAACCGCAGCCCAGCTGGGGACTCATGATCAAGGAGAATTATAATTTCATCATCACACAGAACCCCATGCTGGCATTGGCCCCTGGCTTTGCCATCATGATCCTCGTACTCGCCTTCAATATGCTGGGAAATGGTTTAAGGGACGCGCTCAACGTCCGGGGAAGGATCTGATACCGCACGGCTGTGCACATCCGTTGCGATCAATGCTGCAAGGCATAACAGAAAAAGACTTCCCACTTTATCGGTCTCGATCATATCACTGAGAAAATTCACGACTATAATTTCAGTAAGCATAACCGCCGTAACAGCTGCAACGACCCTGCAGAAGCGGTCCGCATTCCGGTGCCAGATCCTTTGTGCATACGCGAACATCGCGGCTGTAAGGATGATGAAAAAGATCAGTCCGGGTATGCCTTGTTCAATGGCCAGTAACAGGAAATAATTATGGACCGTGGAATGTTCAGGGTTCCGGCTCACCCAGGTCCTGAACACACGGATGGTGTAGGGTTTATAATTTTCGTAAAAACTGGTCGGCCCGAAACCGGTCATCGGCTTGTCTTTCAGCATGCGCACACCGGCGATCCAGCGGTAAAATCTTTCTGCCGTGGATACATCTTTTCCACGGTAAGTGGCCAGGAGATGCTGGCCGAAATCCTCATGAAAGATCGTGCTCTTATAATCATGCGCGAATTGCAGGTACCGGTCATCTTCACGCAACCAGCAAACGGCTCCTGTCACCAGCAACAGTGCGAACAAATACAAAGTGAATAACCATTTCCTCTTCAGCGCATAGAATGCGATCACACCGGCGATGACAGCAAGCCAGGCGCCGCGGGCATATGAAAAGATCAGGGCCAGTATGACGAGCAGGACCGCGACCATGATCCATTTTTTCATTTTTGCGGATGCAAACTGATAAAACGCGATCAGCACCGGCAGGATGACGGCCAGCATCGCGGAATAATTCACGTGATTACGGAAGAAGGGGTTTACCGATCCGTTGATCGTTGCGAAGGTGAATCCGTTAAGACCATGACGTACCAGCGCGATGACCGTTACGATCACAAGTGCTGTAGTCAGTATGATCGCGGAGCGGCGGATCCGTTCGGGTTCCCGGAACAGGATCAGGGGAGCCAGTAAAAAAGCACCGATGTACCAGGACCGGGCGATGAGGAATTTGGCGGACAGCAGCGGTTCAGTTGAAAAGACAACGGTAACGGTCGTCCAGCAAAGTCCTGCCGCGAAAACAAGCACCAGCGGGTGTTGCAGGAATTTCCGGGTGAAGGGTTGCGGATGCATGAACCCGTAGCACACGAAAATGATACTGGTAACGATCATCAGGAATTCATCCGGGATATCGGTACCGAAAGATGGCGTGAAATTGAATTCGAAAGAAAAGGGAAGACTGAATAACAGCAGGTAAAACAAATATTCGCGCCAGGCCCAGCCTGCGTAGAACAACAAACCCGCAAATGGAAGGATCAGTAAAAGGTATTCTCCGGTCAGCAATGCGGCGGCAAGCAGGACCATGAACAGGCCTGTAAGAAAAGCGAAACGCCCCTGCTGACCGATCGTGATATGATTCAAGAATGAACGGTTTGTCTTCTGTTCAGGATCCCGGCAGTGAGTAATGCGAACAGGAAACTGAGTACGAATGTTCCCAGCAGGATCTCGAACTTACGCGGACGATCCGGCTTCAGCGATGCGGATGCGCGTTCTACCACCAGCAGTACGGGCGGCTTGCTGTCGACCATCAGCTGGTACTCTCCGATCAGTTTATCGTATTCTGTGACCCTGTTGAGCAGTACGGTCCTTTTGGTTTCTTCATTCAGGCTGTCCGCCTGTAACTGAAGCCGGATGCGGCTTTCACGCAGGCTTTTGAGTGTGGTCACATTACCGGCACTTTGCAGATCGCGGTGAATGGCCTGCAGTTTTTCCAGTAACGCATTGGCGAGTTGTGCAGCCAGTTGTTTATCCGTATCCCAGACTTTCACGCGCAGTTCGCCGAAATCACCTTTGATGATGCTGCTGTTCTTTTTCAGTTTCCGGGCGGCTTTCAGTCGCGGTGCTTCTTCATCAGCCGGTATCTTATAGTGATCGTACAGATTGAACTGATCGGTAATGGCAAGATATAAGGTATCGAGACGTGCGGTGCCCAGCATCATGTCAAGGTCTTCCGGACTGCCGAGGTTGGAATACAATCCATCCACGTTCTCATTGAAGACCCTTGCGCGGTCGGCCGCATAAGCGCTTGCCGGCACAGCCGTGGCGATGGATAAGAATTGCGGGGCCTGCAGGAAAACGATCAGTCCGGCGATCACCAGTGCGGTGATCATGACGGCCAGCATTTGCTTCCACCATTTCATGAGCAGGTCGAACAGTTCGGGCATGAGTTTTATTTTTTATTGATCGTGATCGGCTTGCGACAGCATCATTTTCCATTTATGGATCGGGAACAATCCGCTTGCCCAGATCGTGAGCATGGAAAGGATACCGCCACCAATGAGCAGGAACCAGTTACCGATACCCGCCCATTGACCGGCACGGAAATATGCGAACAGGATCCCGCCTATAAAAATATACATTAAGATCGAGCGCAGGTGAAAGCCCACCTTCAATTTTTGACGTGCGTAGATCATCACAAGCAGGCCGCAGAGTCCCTGACTGATGAGGGCAGCCCAGCTGCAGCCGAGCCCGCCGTAAGCCGGTATCCACCAGAGGTTCAGGCCGGTATTGACCACCACCGCCAAAGCGTTGATCCATGCAAAGGCGCGGATATGGCCGGTAGCGGTGAGTATAGTTCCATATATACTGACCAGCGAATAACAGATCAGCGCGGGCAGGCACCATTGCATGATGCGGTAACCGGATACGGTCTGATGATGATAAAGGATGGATTGTAACCAGGGTGCAAGGGTGATGACGGTTACGGATGCGGTAACAGCCAGACATAATAATAAATGCCTGCTGGTCAGGATCACGCCATTGATCTCCCCTTTTTCCTTCCATTGCCGTGCGATGAAAGGCAGCAGGAAAGAAGCGAGCAGATAACCGAACACTACGGATGCATCCAGTAAGCGGTAGGCGGCGGCATACAACCCGGCTTCATATGCGCCCGTTGGATGGATCCTTTCCAGCATGAATCCGTCCAGCCTGTTATGGACCGACATGAGCAGCAGCGTAACGGCAAAAGGCAAGGCATCGCGGATGATGGCAGGCAGATTGATACGGCTGCCCCGGATATTCAGACTGACGCCATTCCTGGTCAGGATATACAGAGCGGCAATGATAGAGATCAGTGTACAGCTTACCTGTACGACCAGGAATTTCTGTATCGTCATGCCACCGAAGATGGCCGGCAACAACAGATAAGCTCCGCACAAAAAGATCATGAGTGTTTTATCGAGCACCGACAACCATGCATCGGTACGGAACCATTGGTGTGCGGTAACGACACCACGCAGGAAAACAAAGAATGACATGAGGGCCTGTACGCCGATCACACCGGCGAGTATATCCCAATGCCCGAGACCGGAGAATAGTGCAACAAGTGCAACGATGGCCGCATATAGAAAAAGGAAAGAAACTTTGATGAAGAAGAAATGTCCGATACGGCCGGTCACTTCCGGATGTCCGGCGGCCAGTTGTCTGCTGAAATAGGACGAAAGACCCCAGTCGAGCAGGAAACTGAAAACGATGGAAAAATTATAGAGCGAGAAATAGGTGCCATACGTTTCAGTGCCCACTGCATTCTGTACCTGCCGGTCGATACCGAATATCCACAGGGGTTTGACCACTACATTCAACAATAGCAGGAGTCCGAGGGATGAATAAAATCGGCTGTGTTCTTTCATGCAGTGGTCAGCTCATTACTTTTACATTGCGGCTGAAGCTTTCTTCGAGGGAGATGAAAGTTTCGGTCCTTTCAATGCCTTTGATCTTCTGTAAAGAATCATGCAGTACATAGCGGAGCTGCGAAATGTCCTTACAAACGATCTCAGCAAACATACTGTAATTGCCGGTGGTGTAATTGAGCCTGACGATCTCCGGCATTTTCTGAAGTTCCTTCGCTACGTTATCGTAGAGAGAACTCTCTTTGAGGTAGATGCCGATGAAGGCGATCACGTCGTAACCCAGCAGTTTCAGGTCTGCTTTCAATCTTGTACCTTTAACTACTCCTGCCTCTTCAAGCTTTTTGATACGTACGTGAATGGTGCCTCCGGAAACGAAGAGTTTCTTTCCCAGGTCGGCATAAGAGATCTCCGCATTCTCCATCATGTGGTGAATGATCTGAAGGTCCAGTTTATCAAGATTCAATTTCGGGGCCATTTTTGAGATTGTTTTTTGATAATATTTACTAATAAGAGCAAATATTTGAATAATATCTATAATTTCAAAATATTTATTGAATAATTTGGAAAGAAAAGGCGATTTACCCTAAATTTGTTCTATCAAACCGGTGCAAAACTGGTCACTGATAAAGAAGTTCTTTTTACACTGTGGGGTGATGAAATCGCGTAAGCATGGCAGACATGCCCTCTTGTCTCGGGGGTGGAGAAAACCAGCCGGTGCCGCAAGGCCTGGCAGGCTAACAGGATAAATATAGCATAGAGCCGGTTCGTCAGCAATGGCGGGCCGACCAGGGTCGACCACTGAACTTTGTGCTACAACTAACTGCTCCGTGGAGGTTCGAACCCTCCCCCTACAGCTCTTATTCTCATTTAGCTAGTATTTTGAAAGTCCCGCCCTCAGCGGGATTTTTTATGCCCCTGCTACACCGATTATCATCCCTGCCTCCGACAAAGATCAGTTCCCTTTCCCCGGATAAACGTTTATTTTAGGATGTGGCCTGATGAACCGGCCGCCTCTAACGATCGCTTGCCATGAACGCTGACGAATCCCTGGAATCCTGGTTCTGGTCATTCCGTGACCAAATTATCGGACGGGACCAAACATTTGTATCCCCTTTCGGCCAGAAGAAGATCCTGTACGCCGACTGGACCGCCAGCGGACGCTGCTACCGTCCCATTGAAGAAAAGCTTCAGCAGGAGATCATGCCCTATCTGGCCAATACTCACACCGAAACGACCGTAACCGGCACATTGATGACCCAGGCCTATGAAGCCGCCAAGGTGATCGTGAAGCAACATGTGCATGCCAGCGCGGATGATGTACTCATTTTCAGCGGCAGTGGCATGACCGGAGCCGTCAATAAACTCCAGCGCATTCTGGGCCTGCGCATGCCGGAACGGATCATGGATTATGTGCAGCGGGATAAATTGCCCGATGCCGACCTGCAGCACAGCGACCCGATCACGATCCATAATGTGTTCAGCGATTACCTGAGTCTGGATGAAACCCTGAAGCCGCTCATCTTCGTCACCCATATGGAACATCATTCCAACCAGACCACCTGGATGGAAACGATCGCTTCCGTAGAGATCATTCCGTACAATGAAGAAGGCAATGTGGACCTGAAGCTTTTCCGTGAACTGCTGGAAAAGAACAAGCACCGGCAGAACAAGATCGCCGCGATCACCGGCTGTTCGAATGTGACCGGGATACAAACCCCTTATCACGAGATCGCGAAGATCATCCATGAATACAACGGACTTTGTTTTGTCGATTTCGCCTGCTCCGCTCCTTACATCGATATCAATATGCATCCCGCGGAAAACGGAGCACACCTGGATGCGATCTATTTTTCACCACATAAATTCCTGGGTGGTCCGGGAACAGCAGGTGTGCTGATCTTCAATAAAAAGATCTACCACAATATCATCCCCGATCAGCCCGGTGGAGGCACGGTCGTGTATACCAATCCCTGGAAATTCCATGAATACATCACCGATATCGAACACCGGGAAGATGGCGGCACACCGCCATTCCTGCAGGGGATCAAAACCGCACTCTGCATCCGCCTTAAGGAAGAGATGGGTGTACAAAACATGCTGCAGCGGGAAAGGGAATTGCTTGATATCATCTTCCACCGCTTCGCGCAAATGCCAGGCATCGATGTACTGGAAGGCGCTAACCGCGAACGCCTGGGTGTGATCTCATTCATTGTGAAAGGCGCACATTATAACCTGATCGTAAAACTGCTGAACGACCGGTTCGGTATTCAGACCCGGGGTGGTTGTGCCTGCGCCGGCACCTACGGACATATGCTGCTGCATGTGAATGCCATCCGTTCTTATGAAGTACTCAACTCCATCCATTCCGGCAATCTGTCCTGCAAACCCGGATGGATCCGGCTTTCCATACATCCAACCATGACCAATGATGAGATCCGTTTCATCATGGACGCCATTGAAACCACTGCCACTCATTTCCGCGAATGGCAGGAGGATTACAGTTATGATCCCGCTACGAATGAATATCAGTTCAAAGGGGCTGAGCGTACTGAAAAGGAGATCGTGGATCAATGGTTCAGGTGAAGGGAAGCTGCAAGGATATTCTAAGAAGCACTTATGCAGCACCTCTAACCTCTTACCTTTTACCTTTAATCTCTCACTTTCAGCTTTCAGCTAACATACAAAACCCTGTCCGCCGTCATTATTTTCCCCGCCCACCGGCAGTAGCTTTACCTTACATCTCTTTCATCATTAAACCTTTTATATGGAACAGAAAAAACATCTGGAAAAGCTCAATGCTGATTCCCTGAAGAAACTGGAGGATTATATCAATAGTAAAGGTGGCCTGAAACAGGAAGAGCATGAAAAAGTACATTCCGCCAAGGAAGAATGGCAGCTGGCCTGGAGTAAACTGATGGAAGCCCTTATGATCCTCGAGAGGATCGAGATCTGAGAATGTCATTTCCGGAGCCGCTTACCTTTTACCTGTTAACTATCACCTCTTACCTGTCATCCATTATCCATTCTCCATTATCAACTATCCACTATTCTTAAATACCTTCGCCGGACAAACCACTGCCATGCAAAAGTCCGGATTCCGTATTGTACTGCTTGTCGTATTCACATGCCTGCTTTCTGCTCCCGCATTCGCGAAATGGGGACCCACCGGTCACCGCATTGTTGCGGAGATCGCGGACAGCTATCTGAATAAAAAAGCCAGAAAAGCGATCGCTGAAATTCTCGGTGATGAATCTCTGGCCATGTCTGCCAACTGGGCGGACTTCATCAAATCTGATTCCACTTTCAATTATCTCAACAGCTGGCATTATATCAATATGCCTGCAGGTTTAAGCAAAGAAGATTTTGCTGCACGCCTGGCGCTGGACTCCGCAACCGATGCTTATACCAAACTGAATTTCCTCGTCAGCGAATTGAAGAAGAATGACCTGCCCCTGGAAAGGAAAAAGATGTATCTGCGATTGCTGATCCATATCGCGGGCGACATACATCAACCGATGCATGTCAGTCGCGCAGAAGATCAGGGTGGCAATAAGATCAAACTGACCTGGTTCTCCGAAGCGGCCAATCTCCATAATCTCTGGGATGATAAACTGGTCGAGTTCCAGAAACTCAGTTATACGGAATACGCAACGGCCATCAATCATGTATCAAAAACACAACGCAAAGCATGGGCTGCAGAATCCATCAGCGACTGGTGTTATGAATCCTATAGTCTTTCCGCTCAATTGTACAGCGAGCTCACTACGCCGGAACCCAAGCTGAGCTTCCGTTACAACTTCGATCACGTGGATTTGCTCAACCGGCAACTGCTGAAAGGCGGTGTACATCTTGCAGCATTACTGAATGAAATTTTCGGTTAAAAGCTTATTGTCATTGCAGGATTTTGCGGCCACGCATCTCCGGTAATGACAATATTTTAACACTTATCCGGAAATTTTGATCGCGCATTTCCGTTTCTGTTTTTTACTGTTTTTTATCTTTGCACCCATGAAGAAAATTGCCCTTTTCCTCTGTTTTTCATTAGTAGCATTCAGCTCTTTTTCCCAGGACGCTCTGATCCGGAAGATCCAGCTGGAAAGTATCCGTCCGATCAAGAAAGATGTGAATGATACCATCCACCACTGGATCAAAGGTGGTGTGTACAGCATCAATCTGGGTCAGGGCAGTCTCAGTAACTGGGCTGCCGGTGGTGATGAATTTTCCCTCACCATTAATTCATTCCTCAATCTTTTCGCTTTTTATAAAAAGGGGAAAATAACCTGGGATAACTCACTGGACCTGAATTTCGGTTATGTGAAAACTTCCAGTCTCGGCAGTCGTAAAAATGATGACCGTTTCGATTTCGTTTCCAAAGTCGGTTATTCGCTGAACCCCAAACTGAGCCTGGCAGGTCTTACCAATTTCCGTTCACAGTTCGTGAAAGGTTATAATTATCCGAATAACGTGAAGAAATTCTCTTCCGACTTTCTTGCACCGGGTTACGTATTGCTGAGTCTTGGACTCGATTATAAACCCACGAAGAACCTTTCCATATTCATGTCGCCTGTATCAGCACGCTGGGTGATCGTGAACAACGACACTTTATCCGCAAGAGGTGAATATGGTGTAACGCCCGGTAAGCATAGTGCGAGCCAGCTCGGTTCTTTCGCGACCATCACCTATTTCAAGGCATTCAATAAACTGGTCAGTTATAAAGGAAGGATGGACCTGTTCTCGAACTACAAGCATAAACCCGAGAATGTGGACCTGTACATGACCAATCAGCTTTCCGCCAAGATCTCCAAAGTGATCTCCATGAACTGGACTGTTGATCTGATCTATGATGATGATGTCCGTTTATTCGGCCCTCATAAGACCTCACCCGCACTGCAGGTGAAGTCCATCATTGGCGCAGGCCTGCTCGTGAAATTCCAGGGCTAGGGTTTACCTTTGCCGCTCATGGCACAGAAAAAATTACAGCGTTTCGCCGAGCTCAACACTTTTCACAATGTTCTGCAGTTCCCGAAGGATATGCCGGGTCAGTGGCGTCCGTTCTTTAAGAACGACCACCCGATCACCCTTGAATTGGCATGTGGCAAGGGCGAATACGCGCTGGGCCTTGGTCAGCTGCATCCTGACCATAACTATATCGGTGTCGACCTGAAGGGCAACCGCCTCTGGGTAGGCGCCCGGAAAGCGCTGCAGCTGGGGCTCGGCAATGTGGCATTCCTGAGGACCCAGATCGACCAGATCACGACCTATTTCAACCCCGCAGAGGTGGAATCCATCTGGATCACTTTCCCGGACCCCCAGTTACGCCTCTCCAAAGCAAAAAAACGCCTGACCCACCCGAAATTCCTGCGTTTATACCAACAATTCCTTGTTCCCGGTGGTTTAATACATCTGAAGACGGACAGCCCCGACCTGTACCGGTTCACCCTGCTGGTCACGGAGACCTTCGGTTGTACGGTGCACCGGAACCTTGATAATGTGTACGCGACGGATGGCATTGAAGATGAACTGAAGATCAAAACACATTACGAGTCACTGGATATCGCGGGCAGTAACCGGATACATTACATCTGTTTTTCATTGCCTGCCCAATTGGCGGGTAAAGAAAAAGATGCGGAACTCAAGGCATTACTGGAAAAGCATGAAATCGCTGACTGAAAACGTACATTATTATTTCAACGAAGATGGCTTCGTTGTTTTTACGCGTCAATACCATCTTGAAAAAGGATATTGCTGCGGACATGGATGTCAGCATTGCCCCTTTGAATATGAGAATGTACCGGAGCCCCGCCGGTCATCGATCACAGAACCCCCTTCCCCTCTTGTCCCCGGAAAAGATTTACCCTAACTTAGGGTATGGCTACAAAAAGAACCAAAACGGAGAAGCCCAGATCCGTCGCACCTTCCGGCAGGAAGGATGAGAATTTTTTTGAACAGGTATTTGAAGTGGTACGGCAGATCCCGAAGGGACGCGTTACTTCATATGGCGCCATCGCTGCTTGTCTGGGCACGAAAGGTTCTTCCAGAATGGTGGGATGGGCGATGAATGGCAGCCACCGTGTGCGGCCCAAAGTGCCCGCCCAGCGCGTGGTGAACCGTAATGGCATGCTCACCGGAAAATTCCATTTTGAAACGATCACGAAAATGGAAGAGTTGCTGAAGAAAGACGGCGTACAGGTGAAGAATGACAAAGTAGTTGACTTCAGGAAACTGTTCTGGGACCCATTACTTGAGTTGTAGAACAGTCTGTAGTCGTTAGCCTGCCTGCCGGCAGGCAGGTCTGTAGTCCGTTCTAACAGACATTTATTTGATTTAAAATTTCAGTTGATTAATGAGCCTTGAATCCTTTAAACATAAACAGGCGGAGAAGCTTTCAGAAATTTGCGGGTATACAGGTGTATTCGGAATGCTGATCAGTATCACTTGTATGGTACAGCATATGATCTATGGCCTCTCTCACTGGCTGATCTATCTGATCGCTTTATTTTATTGCTTCGCCATCATCAGCTATCTGCTGCTTGCATTACAAAAACAATATGCGCCGCTGCTGATCATCATTGTGGCAGCATTGTCGTTGGTTGATGTGCTTATGCTGTTCATCTTTCATGTCATTTCCCTGATCGTTGTGGTTTTGTTGCTGTATTCGGTCATCGCCGCCAGTTTATTATACATGGAAGGGATCGCGGGCCGGCTCCGGATGCGGGCCATTGAGAAACGGAGGGAGGATGACGAATGGATGGAAAGGATCTAGTCGGTAGTCAATAGTCTTTAGTCTGTAGTCACTTCTAAAAACATCGTGAATGATTGATAATGGATTGACGTTGGGTTGATTTTTTCTGCGCCTTTTTTTACAGATATACAACAACAAACAGTTCATGAACCACTGAAACAGCACCCATAGCAGGGACTACCGACTAACGACTACAGTCTAAAGACTGCTTAGTAGTATTGTTTGATCATCAGATACACCACCACACCCGTCACCGCTACATAGAACCAAACAGGCCAGGTGTATTTCACCAGGCGTTTGTGACGGTAATAATCACCCGTCATGGCATGGTAAGCTGAAAAGAGAATGAAAGGAAGGACGATGCCCGCCAGAGGAATATGTGTTGCGAGCAGGAAATAGTAGATCTTTCTGGCTGAACCGGCAGCTGCACTTTCTTCATCACTCAGTACACCATCATGATTCAGATCACCGAAGCGGGTCTCCCCCGCGAACAGATGGTGACAGATATAGCTCACCAGGAAAAGTATGGAAAGCACCATGGCCGTCAGCATCATGGCGCGGTGCAGTTTGAACGACTTCTGTTTCACCGCTACCAGCGCGATCACCAGCAATAGCGCAACGACCGAGTTGATGACGGCATTGGCCGCTGCAAAGAGATGTACATCAAACCCCAGGTCCACTTTCAGCTGGAATCGGCTGAGTAGAATGACTGCAGCAAATACAATTGCGGAAAAGGTCAGGATCAGATAATTCGCTTTCCGGTCATTTTTCTTTAACGTAGCAGTTAACATGATCAGTTCTTTTTACGGATGAAGAAGAGCAACAGGCCCACGGCCAGTATCGCCACCAGAAAAACAACCGCGATGAGCTGAAGTTTACCGGAGAGGAAACTTTTTTCATGCGGGTCCTTCTCGAGGGTCAGCAGGACGATATCTTTCGACAGCAGGGACAAGGATGCGGAATCCAGTCCATGATAGTATCCTCTGATATAATGATTAGAGTCGATCAGTATAAAATGATCGGTATGCACGAATGCGGTATCATCGCCCTTGCCATCGATATAGGGGATGCGCATCTCATCGGTCACCATTTTATTGACGCTTTCGGTACTGCCGGTCAGCAGCCACCATTTTTCCGGATTGATCTGGAACCGGTCAGCCCAGTATTTCAGGCGTTCCACGGTATCTCTTACAGGGTCGATGGAAATAGAAAGGAAATGCACCTGCTGATTGGTACGGTCGCCTACACGTTCGCCGTTGTTGATCGACTCTTCCAGTCTTTTCATGTTCTTCGTCAGCGGCGGACAAATCGTGGGGCAATGGGTGAAGAAGAAATCCGCGATCACGATCTTACCATGCAGGCTGTCCCAGTTGATGATCTTTCCTTCCTGGTTCTTAAAGCTGAAGTCCGCCACTTTGTGCCAGACGGTATCGGTCACTTTTTTCCCGTTAACCGTGCGGGTCACCACGGAATCCGGGAGGTAATGCGGAGGCATCTGCACCGCTTTATCACTTTCAGACTTGACCACGAAGTACGCTACAAGGGGCAGCAGTAGTGCCAGGAGGATCGCATAAAGGGCTTTCGTATTCACTTGTTTCAGATTTATGCCGTTGCGTTGGCCGGTAAAGAAAAACCATCCACAGAAGCGGATGGTTTTCGGTTGGTATAAAGAATTTTAAAACGAGGCCTTGTTTATTCCTTGCCACCAGGCTTTGCAGCCGGTGCTTCCGCTTTCTTCTCTTGTTTTTCAACAGCGCTTTCCTGGAAGTGCTTGTCGTATGTATTACGGAGATTCTTGTAGGAATTACCGTCATAGATGAAAGCGAAGATGAACCAGATGAAGAGCATCAGGGGCACAACGATCGTCATGATCATGTTGCGGATCTCATCACCCAGGTGCATGAACACGGACACGATGTAGTAGGCTTTCGCCAGGGTCAGGATACAAACAGCACCCTTGAACATCAGGACCAGCGTGTGGTTGGGGTTCTCACCTTTGTGAATGTTGTAGATCAGCAGGCCGATACCCAGTTCAATGATGGTGATGACTGAAAGCAGGATGGTCGTTTTACGAACCCTTGACTTAAAGTCGGCATCCGAATGCTCGGTGTGGAAAGTGATCTCGGGGGAAATGATGTGTTGTGACATATATCAGGTTACAATTATATCGTTAGTTGATTAGATGAGATAGAAGCAAAGGAATACGAATACCCAAACCAGATCCACGAAGTGCCAGTACAGACCGGCTTTTTCGATCATCAGGTAGTGGCCTTTTTTCTCGAACACGTTCTTCTGGGTCATGATCAGCATGATGATGTTGATCACCACTCCGGAGAATACGTGGAAACCGTGGAAACCGGTGATACCATAGAAATAACCACCGAAGGCAACGGGTCCTTTTTCACGGATATGCAGTTCAGCCACATCCAGTTTATTGATCAGCGCGTCGTTAGACATCGCGGACAGTACATCGTGACTGGTTGTATGATCATGCATGGAAACCAGGCTCACCAGGTTATCATGAGATGTGTTCTTCAAAGCGTCTACCACGGCTTGTCCTTCCACCAGTTTACCCCAGGGGTTGGCGCGCATGGTCTGACCGATCAGTTCCACATGACCATCTACCAGCACAGCGTGTTCGCCGGTGATCAGGTGATGCCATTCCCATGCCTGACAGCTTAAGAACGCGAGACCCCCTACGATGGTCCAGGCGATCCATTTCGTTACACCGGCTTTATCACCTTTATGACCTGCATGTACCGCCAGTACCATGGTAACGGAACTGATGATCAGGATGAAGGTCATCACACTCACGAAGGCCAGGGGCAGGTTAGCATGGCCGGCGCCCGGGAACGCGTTGAACACGACGTTTGGATCCGCCCAGAAGTTCTGGCTGAAACGGATACTGCCGTAAGAGATCAGGAACGCGCCGAAAGTGAATGCGTCACTCATTAAGAAATACCACATCATCAATTTACCATACTCCATGTTGAAGGGGCTTTTTCCGCCGCTCCACCATTTGGTTTGATGTGCTGTTGCTGTTGTAGCCATGTGCTTATCCGGGTTTAATTAATTTTTTAACGTCCGATGATGATAAAGAATACCAGCAGATAGACCCATAACAGATCCACGAAATGCCAGTATGTTGCCATTACCTCCACCGGTACGGAACTGTATATTTTGATACGCCCGGTGAACGCTTTGACGAACATCACCACCAGGGCGATGATCCCGCCGATCACGTGCAGGGCGTGTAAACCAAAGATCACATACAGGAACTGTCCTGCTCCGGCGCCTTTCAGTCTTACTCCCTGATCCCACAGATCACGGAAGCCGGCCCATTGCAGTGCGAGGAATACCAGACTGAGGATCATCGTAAGACCGATCAGCAGGCGGTAAGTTCCCATTTCCCGTTGTTTAAAAGAACGCAATGCCATTTGGAGTGTCAGGCTGCTGAACAGGATCGCCGCGGTAGAAAGCCAGAATACTTTCGGCATCGCAACGGGTGTCCAGTTGACCTGGTTACTCTTCACAATAAATGCGCTGGTCAAGCCGGCGAACATCATGATGATGCTGCCGATGGCCACCCACAGTGTGAACTTGTGGGGATGAATCTTCTTTCTTTGTTGATCACTCACGATCTCCATCTCACTTTTATTGTTATGAATTAACTCTTGCTCATTAAAAACGCCATCATCACGATGGGCAGGTACAAATAACTTCCGAACATCACCAATCTCGCTGCTTTCACTTCCATGCTCCGGTACAAACGCACACAACGCATGATCATGAACAGGTTCGCCGCCATCACGATGCCGAGACCGGTCTTACCGATCACATCATCGTAATTGCACATCCCCGTGAAATAAGGCGCCATCGTTACCGGTACCAGCAGCAGCGAATACGCGATGGTCTGCATGGCCGTGAACTTTGTCGGACCTTCCCGGGAAGGCAGCAATTTGAATCCCACCGATGAGTAATCGTTGTGCGCGATCCAGGCAATGGCCCAGAAATGGGGGAATTGCCAGAAGAACTGGAACGCAAACAGGATCCATCCGCCTACCGAAAGTGTATTTTCCCCCGCGGCCCAGCCGATCAGGCAGGGCAACGCTCCCGGTATGGCGCCCATCAGCACTGCGATGGAATTCACCTTTTTGAGCGGCGTATAAATGAACGCGTAGAGAAAAAGACTGAATGCCGAAACTCCGGCGGTCAGTCCGTTGAAATACTTCCAAAGGATCGCTACACCCAGCAAACCCGTAATGATCGCGAAGGCCCAGCCTTCGGTCACACTCATGCGGCCTGCAGCCACAGGTCTTGTGGCGGTGCGCTTCATCCTGGCGTCCGTATCCCTTTCCACTACCTGGTTAATGGCATTTGCACTGCCTGTAACCAGCATCCCACCTGCAAAGAACAATAATACCCATCTCCACTTATCCTCATAATTCCTAAAGGCCGGTGTCAGCACAAAAGCCATGACGCTGCTGAACACTACCATGATACTGAGTGAAAGCTTGATCAGTTGTAAATAATCTTTTACCTTTTTCATCCCGCTTTCACTTTATTTAAAGAACATCTTTCACAGTTGCAACTCCTCATCACGCGTTACCGCGGATCAATGCGCGGATTCATTTGCGCCGACAGGCTCTGTCTGCGGAATGAAATCACGGCCATCTTTCGCATAATCATAAGGCCAGCGGTGTACTTCAGGGATCTCACCTGCCCAGTTACCGTGTCCGGGACGGATCGGTGTGGTCCACTCGAGTGTATTTGCACCCCAGGGATTCTGCGTGGTCACTTTTCTGCCTTTGAATATGGAATAGAAGAAGTTGAAAATAAATAACAGTTGTACTGCGAATACGATGACCGTGACGACGGTGATCATCTTATCCAGATCGCCGAACTGGCTGAAGGAAACCCAACCGCGTTTGTCGAGATAACGGCGGGGCATACCTGCTAAACCTTCATAGTGCATCGGCCAGAAGATCAGGTAAGCGCCGATCATCGTTACCCAGAAATGGATATAACCGAGCGTATTGTTCAGGTAGCGGCCGAACATCTTCGGATACCAGTGGTATACACCGGCGAACATGCCGAAGAAGGATGCCACACCCATTACGATGTGGAAGTGGGCTACCACGAACATGGTGTCATGCAGGTGGATATCGATCGTTGAGTTACCCAGGAAGATACCGGTCAGACCACCGGAGATGAATAAGCTCACGAAACCGATGGAGAACAGCGCTGCCGGTGTGAAGCGGATATTACCGCGCCACAGAGTGGTCAGCCAGTTGAATACTTTGATCGCCGACGGCACCGCAATTAATAAGGTCAGTAATACGAATACCGATCCGAGGAAAGGATTCAGACCTGTTACGAACATATGGTGCGCCCAAACGAGGAAGGCCAGGATACAGATCGCGAACATGGAACCGAGCATGGCCATGTAGCCGAAGATCGGTTTGCGTGAGTTCACAGAAAGGATCTCTGATACCATTCCCATCGCAGGCAGCAGGATGATATATACTTCGGGGTGGCCGAGGAACCAGAATAAGTGCTGGAACAGGATCGCGCTACCACCTTCGTTCGGTAATACCTGGCCATTGACCACGATATCACTCAGGAAGAAGCTGGTACCCAGGTTACGGTCGAACAGCAGCAGGATCGCGCCTGACAGCAACACAGGGAATGACAATACGCCCAGTACCGCGGTGAAGAACATGGCCCAGATGGGAAGCGGCAGGCGTGTCATGGACATACCTTTCGTACGCATGTTCAGGATGGTGGAAATATAGTTCAGACCTCCGAGGAGGGATGAAACGATGAACAGTGCCATACCGATGAGCCACATATCCATACCCGCTTTGGAACCGATGGAAGCCTCACCCAGCGCACTCAGCGGAGGATAAATGGTCCAGCCACCAGCTGCAGGTCCTGTCTGAATGAACAATGAAGAAAGCATTACGATACTGGCACCGAAGAAGAACCAGTAGGAAAGCATGTTCAGGAACGGAGATGCCATGTCACGCGCACCGATCTGCAGTGGAATAAGCAGGTTCGCGAAGGTACCGCTCAGACCGGCAGTCAATACGAAGAATACCAGCACGGTTCCGTGCATGGTAACCAATGCATAATAGAATTCAGGTGTGATCTGACCGCCTGCCGCCCAGTGACCGAAAAGGGTCTCAAGGATCGGGAACTTGGTATCAGGATAACCAAGCTGCAAACGGAACAGCACGGAGAACAGACCACCGATGAATGCCCACACGATACCTGTGATCAGGAACTGTTTCGCGATCGTTTTATGGTCCTGGCTGAAGATATACTTCGTGATGAATGTTTCTTTGTGATGGCCATGGTGTTCATCGTGGTGCTCACCATGTGCTGCGCTCACTGCGGAAGTTGTATGCATTGCTTCACTCATACGTGGGTTGTTTTTTATAGACAATCGCTTGTCAGTGCTTTCGGGTTTCTGTTATCATTTATCGGTTGTCAGGGACGCTACGACCGGTGCGGGTTTTGCAAGGCTATCGGCTTTAGGTGCGGAAGGATCTTTGTCGGGGAAAGCCACATAATACTGGGGCTTCTTACCGGCGATCCATGCGTCGAACTCTTCCTGTGTATCCACAACGATCACTCCACGCATACTCCAGTGACCTTTACCGCACATCTGATCGCAGGAAATTTCATATGCGAAATCCTTACCGTATTTGTCCTGCATCTGTTTGGTGGTGTACAGCGGCGTGAACCACATGGTGGTCGGTGTACCGGGAACAGCATCCATCTTCATGCGGAAATGCGCCAGACCTACGTCGTGGATCACATCTTTCGCGCCGATGACGAGTTTCACGGGTTTGTTCACTACAACATGCATCTCCTGTTCAACAAAGATGTCATCCTTATTCGCTTCATCATCCCAGATCTGACCGACCGGATTGTTCTTGGCCGCGTCGATGTTCTTGTAATATTTTTTTCCGAGTACACCGTCATTACCGGGGTAGCGGAATTCCCAACCGAATTGTTTGCCGGTCACTTCCACCACCATCGCGTTCTTCGGAGCATCACCGGTTATCTTGAACCAGTAGAAGATACCGAAGCCCACCAGAATGGTCAGGGTGATCGCGGGGATCACGGTCCAGATCAATTCCAGTTTGTTATTGTGCGGATAATAAAAGGCTTTCCTTTTATCTGACTCCTGATATTTGAATGAAAACCAGAATAGCGCGATCTGAGTAGCAAAGAATACGACGCCGGTCAGTGCCAGGGTGATGTACAGCATGCGGTCGACCAGGATACCATGGTCGGAAGCCGAAGGTCCGAGGATCTTATCCTTCAGCTGCTCATTGCAGTAATACACGCCGATCAGTCCCAAAATGAGGAATACAAGCAGCAGGAATGCATTGACCCTGTTGGATTGTTTCCGGGACTTTTCTTCGCCGCGCAGTATTCCAACATACTCACTGGCCTTGGCGATCTGGAACATCACTACGAAGCCCAGGACCAAAATCGCGATGACAAAAAAACTCTGCATATCTTAAGTGTATATTGACAGTTTAAAATCTTATTTCATCAGGTATGGTGGATCAGACTTTCTTTCACGAAAGGATGATTCTTCGCCAGCAGCGGTGCGCGACCCAGTGCTTTACCGGTCACGAACATGATAAGACCCACAAAGAACAGTGCCACACCGAAATCATACAGGATCATCGGCACATGGTCAGGTGAAGGTCCGGGGAATATCATTTGATAGAAATCCAGCCAGTGTCCGAACAGGATCAGCAATGCCATGAATGTAATCGTCGAATAATTCCGCTTGGAACTCCTTCTCATCAGGATGAGCAGCGGCGCCAGGAAGTTGATGATGAACATGAGCCAGAAAATTCCCGCATAAGGACTATCCTTCGCGGTATTGCCCACACGTTTGATGAAGTAGATCGTTTCTTCCGGCTGGTTACTGTACCAGATCAGCATGAACTGGGAGAACCACAGATAGGTCCAGAAGATGGAGAACGCGAACATGAATTTTCCGAGGTCATGCAGGTGCTCTTCATTGGTATACTCCAGGTAGTCGTTATTCTTCAGGTAAACAACATAAAGTGTGATCAGGGCTACACCCGCTACGAATGAACTTGCGAAAGTGTACCAGCTGTACATCGTGCTGAACCAATGCGCATCGATGCTCATCAGCCACAGCCAGGGAATAGAAGACATCACGGTCAGAGAGAAAATGATGATGAACATCGCCGCCCAAACGGTATTGTTCCAAACATATTTCTTCGCTGCCTCATTGCTTTCGAGCGGTTTTTCGTCAAGCTTACGGGAAAGCTGACGCATTTTCCAGCCGAGTACGGACCATGCCACGATGGTGAATACGGTCCAGCCCGCGAAGAAATTCTTATTCAGGAAACCGGCTTTCCAGATGAAGGCCGCATCTGTTTTAGCTTTTACGGGATCGGTCCAGTGATACAGTTCATGATTGTTGCCGAAGCAGATAACGAGCAGGATCACACCGGCGATCGTTCCGATCACAGGTACGACAGCGGAGATCGCTTCCGGTACACGGCGGAAAGCCATTTGCCAGCCGCCCCACGCAAGTGTGGTGGCGCAGATGAAGAACATAGCGGCATTCACTACCAGCAGGAAGTAAACGCTGTTGTGCAGCAGGGCTGCCCAGAAACGGGCCTGCTGATGTTCATCGGCTTTGGAACCCTGGGTGACATACAGTCCTGCGATCGCCAGTGCGCCCAGCGTCATCAGGGCCAGTGCAATGCCGTTGTACTTTTTCGTTGCTACAAATTGTTCCCGTATTGACATCTTATTCGTTTATGATTTCTTCAAAAAAAAGACAGATCAGGGTTTGGCTTTAGCTGTCGTATCCGCAGCGGGAGCAGCGGGTGCAACTTTAGCCTGTTTTGCTTTGATATAGGATATCACCATCCAGCGTTGTTTCGTGCTGAGCTGTGAAGCATAAGAACCCATGGTGTTCTTTCCATAAGTAACGGAATGGAACATGGTGCCTTCCGGCATTTTCAGCATCACTGCATCACCCACAAAATTCCTCGGCGCAGCGGGGAAAGGACCATCGCCACCTTTCCAAAGGGGACCGTTACCATCCAGTTTGGTGCCATGACAGATACCACAGTTAATAAGGTATAAACGCTCGGCTTCTGTTTTATCGATCGTTGCCGTGTCAAGCGGATTGGTCACCGTAGCGGACTGCGCATACCCTGTTGAATCATTCTTCAGGGTGTAGGGGAACATATCACCACGGGCGATCGTTCCATCCACCGGTTTAGCGTTGTAATTGATGTTCGCGTCCTTCAAAGCCTGTGTGGAAGCATAGGTTTCGTAAGCACGGCTGTAAGACATGTCAGGCATATAAGCACGACCCGGGTCACGACGAACGCCGCCGCAACTGGTTACCGTGATCGCTGTGCTGATGATACCTGCTATGATCAGTAATTTTTTCATCCTGTTCTTTATTAGAATAAATTAATGAGCTGCTACTTCTGCTTTTTTCTGAAAACGCATGGTGTCTTTGTCATAGCGACCCAGCCACCAGCCGGTTTCTTTGTGCTGCACCTGCACATCTTTCGCGCCAAGGCCTTGCAGGAATGCGAGGGTCTCAGCTTCATTGGTCTTATCAGTGCATTCCAGTACCATCACGAATGTATCGTCGGTGGAACGGGGATTGAAATGATCTTTCTTCACGAACGGAGCCAGCTGGCACAGGTAACAGAACGTAAGCACCATGCCCACTGCCGCGAAAAGTACGGTCAGCTCGAACATGATGGGGATCCATGCCGGAAGGGAGAAGAACGGCTTACCGCCGAAGTTCAGCTGCCAGTCGATCGTCAGTGCCCAGGTGATGAAACCCAGCGCGGTGGATGTTCCGGTGATACCATAGATGAAACCTGCGGTATGCAGACTCGTGTCGCGCAGACCCATCGCATGGTCCAGCCCGTGGATCGGGAAGGGCGTAAATACGTCATGGATCTTGTAACCGGAACGGCGGGCTTTCTTCACTGCAGGAAACAGTACTGCTTCCTCTTCGAAATTACCCGTGATGAATTTTTTAACAGCCATTGTTTTTTAGCTTTTAGCTATGAGCCCCCGGCTTTGAGCAGGAAGCATTGTTACAGTTTATCTATGTTGTGCACGCCTGAAGCTTACCGCTTACAGCTTGCAGCTTTTTTATGCTCCATGGTCATGACCATGATGATCCGCGAATACTTCAACGGATTCATGCTCGATCTCGGTCATACCATCTTTATACTTATGACCACTGCGTTTCAGGATATGTTTGATCTCGGCGATCGCGATCACCGGGAAGAATTTCGAGAACAGGAAATAACACGTGAAGAACAATCCGAACGTACCGATGTAGAAACCTACTTCCCAGATAGAGGGTTTGTAGTAAGTACTCCATGCGCTCGGCAGGTAATCACGATAGATGGAGGTAACGATGATCACGAAACGCTCGAACCACATACCGATGTTCACGAGGATGGACATGAAGAAAGTAACCACGAGATTCCTTCTCATTTTGCGGAACCAGAAGATCTGGGGCGACAATACGTTACAACCCATCATGATCCAGTAGCTCCATCCGTAAGGACTGGCCAGGTTCACACGGTTCTCTTTGAAGGCGAACCATTCGTAAGGAACGTGAGAGTACCATGCCATAAAGAGCTCGGTCAGGTAGGCGATACCCACGATGGAACCCGTGAGCACAATTACCTTATTCATTACATCGACGTGTTCAATGGTGATATATTCTTCAAGGCCGAGAACTTTTCTTGTTACCACCAGCAGGGTCTGCACCATCGCGAAACCGGAGAAGATCGCACCCGCAACGAAGTAAGGCGGGAAGATCGTCGTGTGCCAGCCCGGTACGACCGATGTGGCGAAGTCGAAGGATACGATCGTGTGCACGGAAAGTACCAGGGGCGTACTCAGACCGGCCAATACTAGTGACAGGGCTTCATGACGCTGCCAGTGTTTGGTAGAACCGGTCCAACCGAATGCAGCCACACCATAAAATGCTTTCGCCCATTTTTCTTTCGCACGGTCACGGAGTGTAGCGAGGTCGGGGAGCAGACCACTGTACCAGAATAATAATGAAACGGTGAAGTAAGTAGAGATCGCGAATACGTCCCACAGCAGCGGTGAGTTGAAGTTCACCCACAGCGGGCCTCTTGTATTCGGGTAAGGCAGTACGAAGAAGGCATTCCAAACACGACCCATGTGCCAGATCGGGAACTGGCCCGCGCACATTACCGCGAAGATCGTCATCGCTTCCGCCGCACGGTTCACACCTGTACGCCATCCCTGACGGAACAGCAGCAGGATCGCGGAGATCAGGGTTCCGGCGTGACCGATACCCACCCACCATACGAAGTTGGTGATGTCCCAACCCCAACCGATGGTGCGGTTCAGGTTCCACTGGCCGGTACCGTACATGACTTCCATGGTTACCGATAAAATACCAAATGCGAGCAGGACCGCAGAGATCAGGAAACCGATCCACCAGAGGCGGGAGGGTTTCGCTTCCACCGGACGGCAGATGTCTTCCGTTACCTGGTGATAATCTTTGTCACCTTCCACCAGCGGTGGTCTCACCTGTGATTCGTACCTGAGTAATGCCATATTCTTGTGCTTTTAGCAACGGTGTTTGGTTCCCGCCACTTTTTATAGTTGTTGTTCTTCCTTCGGGTGCGTTTATTTTACTCCTTCTGTTTCTTTTTTAACAGCAGGAATTTCAACTTCCTTGCCTGCTTCCGCTTCATGACCTTCACTTTCGATGATCTCATCAGTGTTCCTCACTTTCGCGAGATAGGTCACGTTCGGCAGAACGTGAAGTTGCTCGAGTACATAATAAGCACGCTGCGGGTTATCGTTGCGCACTTTCGTGATCGAGCTTGATTTATCATTCGCGTTACCGAATACGATCGCGTTGGTCGGACAGGCTGTCTGACAGGCTGTCTTCGCATCACCATCTTTCAGTTCGCGGTTCTCTTTCTTCGCATCCAGTTTAGCTGCCTGCAGGCGTTGTACGCAGAAGGAACATTTTTCGATCACACCACGTGAACGAACTGTTACATCCGGGTTCAGTACCATGCGGGTCAGGTCATCGTTCATCTGGAAGATCACATCATCCAGCTTACCGATCACTTCCTGGTCCTGGTTATTCGGGAAGCTGTCCGCTCCTGTATAATCCGCCCAGTTGAAGCGGCGTACTTTGAAAGGACAGTTGTTCGCGCAATAACGTGTACCGATACAACGGTTATAGGTCATCTGGTTCAAACCTTCACTGCTGTGGTTGGTCGCTGCTACCGGGCACACATTCTCACAAGGAGCATTATCACAGTGCTGGCAGAGCATGGGTTGGAATACCACACCTTTCAGGTTATCGGGATCTTTTTCATCGCTCACGAAGTAACGGTCGATACGCAGCCAGTGCATTTCGTGTGCACGGATGACTTCGCGTTTACCGACAACGGGAACGTTGTTCTCCGCATGACAAGCCACCACGCAGGCATTACAAGCCACGCAGCTGTTCATGTCGATGCTCATACCCCATTTGATACCGGGCTGATCGTGCACAGGATACATAGTCGCCTCTTTGCGGTAGTCACCGGTCGTGGCTGCGAAATCCTTCACCAGTTCTTCGCGGTATTCTGCGATCGCGTTGGGTTCTTTTTTGAAAGTAGCGAGTGTTGTTTCCCTTACTACTTCCACGCGACCTTCGTATGAATTGTGGATCTGTGTTTGCGCGATCTTCAGTTTCTTGCCGGTATTGGTAACTGTTGCTGCATTGCAGTAATCAACAGTAGTGCCATTGAAACCTGCTAGCGGATAAACATTCACACCTACACCTGCAACTGCTTTACCGAGATTCTCACTGCGGCCGTAACCAACAGCTACCGCGATGGTGTTCGCGTTCATACCCGGGATCACGATCACCGGCAGTTCGATCGGTTCAGCTTTTCCTACTTTAATGCTGATCACCGGTTTCTCGGGATAGTATTCGTAATCGGAGTCAAGTTTCACTCCGAGTTCTTTCGCTTTGGCCATGGAGATCATGGCATAGTTGTCCCATGTTGCTTTCGTGATGGAATCGGGCAGCTCGAGCAACCAGGGGTTACCTGCCTGCGCACCTGTTCCCAGTGCAACATTCTGATAAAGCACCACTTCATCACCGCTTACTTTTTTCGCACTGCTGACAGCTGTCTTCGCAGCATCCAGTGCGGCAGCGCTGTAAGATGCGCCGGCGGCGGGTTCTACCGGTGTTTCGATCACACCCACTTGCAGTGAGGTTTCAAATGCACCTACTGAGCCGAGTTTAGTGGTCCAGTAGTTACGGAAATAATCTTCGTATGAAGTGCTGTTACCTGACCATAATAATAAGGAGGTCTGGAACGGACGAGTTTTGAAAAGGGGATAAATGGTCGGTTGCAGGAAACTGATATAACCGGATTTTGCAACAGCATCGCCCCAGCTTTCCAGGTAATGATGATCGGGGATCTGGTAAGCGCATTCCGCTGTGGTTTCATCCAGCTTGCCGCTGAAAGAAACAGTGAGTTTCACTTTCGCGAGGGCAGCTTTGAAACGCGCGCCTTCTGCGTGGTTGTAAACCGGATTCGCATCATGTACGAACAGCGCGTTCACGCTGCCGGCTTCCATATCCGTAATGAGTTGCGCAAATTCTTTATCGATACCCTGACGGTAGTTGACTGCAGCACTCCAGTCGATCGTTTTACCATAAGCGCCGATGGCGTTGTTGATGGCGTTCACGATCACCTGTACATTCACATCATTGCTGCCGGACACTACGAGTGCCGCGCCAGCATTGGCTTTCAGGTCAGCCGCTGCTTTCTTTACCCCTGCATTCAGTTTCGCGTCGGATAAAGAAGCGGGTGTACCGTTCAGTTCGTTCAGTAATGCGAGTGCAACCGCACCGGTCTCAGAAGGACGGTGTGTGAAACGCTCGTCGGCGCTGCCGCCTGTATTGCTCAGATGAGATTCAAACTGGTAGTGTTTGCTCATCGAAGGATTCTTCTCATCGATCTTGCGTCCTTTTACATAATCGCGGGCGAATTCAACCGGGCTCAGCCAGGTACCGAGGAAATCAGCACCGAGGCTCACGATCACTTTTGCCGCATCGAATTTGTAAGAAGGAATGGACTTTCCGAAACCGCTGGCTTCATTGGCCAGGAGTAAGCCGCTGTAAGAAACCGCGTCATACTGTACATGTTTCAGTCCGGGGAATTTTGAAATGATCTCCAGGGTGCTGGGAGAAACAACAGTGCTGGTCAGCAGTACCAGTCCGGTACCATTGAAACCAGCCAGTGCGGTTCCGATCGCTTTATCAGCTTGTTCAAAGCCGGGCAGTTCAGCATAGCTGACATTGCCATTATCTACAACTCGCTGCTGCGGGAAACGCAGGCGGTTAGTATCATACAGGTCGAGCACAGAAGCCTGCGCGCGCGCGGAAGTACCACCGCCGGTGAGCAGACTCTGATCATTCCCTTCGATCTTGATGGGACGACCATCGCGAACTTTAGCGACTACCGGGATCACATCACCTTCCGACACATAGGTAGTTGCATAGTATTTAGGAACGCCGGGAACCAGGTTCTCCGGTTTGTTGGCATAAGGGATGGCTTTGCGTACCGGTACCTTACAGCTGGCAGCCAGCGTGGCAGCAGCAGTGCTGAAACCGAGATACTTTAAGAAGTCCCTGCGGGGAGCTTTGGCATCGATCAGCTTTTCATCGAGATCCTCAAAAGGTAATTCTTCACGGAATTCATCCTGCGTCAGCTTTTGAAACTTCTCCTGGTCATTCACCTCTCCGAAACTTTGCCAGTACTTTTTGTCGCTCATTTATTTCAATTTGAAAATTTGAATATTAAGATCGTCCGCTTATTCTTTCAGATCAATAGTGACATTTCTGACATTCAAGTCCACCGATGTCCTTCACTTTGATACTGTCCATCTTTCCGTTCTTGAAATCGTTGTGGAATTTCTCGTAAATGCTGTAGAATTTGTTACCGCCTGTGCTGTCGTAGTTGAAATCGACATTGGTCTGACGGTGACAGTTCACGCACCAGCCCATGCTCAGTTCGGAAACCTGTTTCACTTCATCCATCGCGGTGATCTCACCATGGCAGGTCTGGCACTGTACTTTACCGGCGCGGATGTGCTGTGAGTGGTTGAAATAAACGTGGTCAGGCAGGTTGTGGATCTTCACCCATTCGATGGGTTTTGCTTTGGCTGCATCCCAGCTGTTGGGTTTCTGCGGATCGAAGCCTGCAGCGGCATACAGCTTAGCGATCTCTGCTGTACCATCCACCAGGTCACCGTCTTCCGTATACAGTTTCGGACCTTTTTTGTATTCATTGATCGCTTTGTGGCAGTTCATACAAACATTCACAGAAGGGATCGATGCGTGTTTGCTGTCCCATGCACCACCATGGCAATACAGGCAGTTCACCTGATTGATACCGGCGTGTACTTTGTGGGAATAGAAGATCGGCTGCACCGGCTGGTAGTCTTTCTGACGACCGAATCCGATAGCGGCTTTGCTGAAGAAATATCCGGCCATGGCGAAGAACACGAGCGCTACCATGGCGATATAAATTTTGTTCTTATAGAAAGGAACGGGATCGGGGCGGTAGATACCTTCCGCGTCATCCGACATTTTTTTCAGGTTGCTGTTCACCTGCATCAGGATCAGCGCTACCACCGCGAGGATCAGGGAGATCACACCAAAGATGATGGCATTGTTCGCTGTAGGCTGGGCCTCACCTTCTGTAGCCGCTGCCGGTTTCTTGGAATCAGCTACCACCTGATTGATGTAGCTCACGATCGCGTCTACATCTTTAAGTGTCAGCTCCTGGCTTGACATCATGGAACCGTACTTGGCTTTCAGGCCTTGTGTATAAGGATCCTTAGCCATGTATGCGGCAGGATTGGTCGCCCATTTCAGGATCTCATTATGGTCAGCCCATTTTCCTCTTTCTTCCAGATTCATCAGGGCAGGCCCGGTCGCGTCCTTCATTACCTGGTGGCATGATGCACACTTGGTCATGAATAACGTTTTACCATCCTGGGCGGACGCCATATTGAACGCGGAAGTAACTAAAAATGCAACTACAAACAGTGCCCGTAGACGGGCAATTGGCTTACAGGGAATCATAGACGCAGTTGATCTGAAAAATGTGGATAAATCCGATAAACAGCCGCAAAAATAAGTAAGGATGTTAACAAAACACCAACACGTTTAAAAAAATTTTAACCCGCTACCAGACTGCATTTCAAAGGATTCAACAGGGTTTTGTGCAGGGATCCAAAGTTGATTGTCATCAATAAGTCAACACTTCAATTTTTTCAATTAAATGTGAAAAAGGAAATGGAGGTTGCTTCTTTTTTCCAGACTTTTGCGCCACCATGTTCAAACGCTTACAGGAAAAGTGGAAAGTTTCTGCCCTCCGGGTGCTGCTGATCATCGCCACTTTTGCCATCGGTGGTAGCCTGACAGGCTATGCCGGCCGGAAATTACTGGATGGTATCGGGGTGGAAAGAGGCGCCGGCTGGATCATCATTTATATATTGATAGTCACTGTTTTATGGCCTGTTTCGGTGCTGCTGGTGAGTGTCTTGACCGGGCAGTTCCGGTTCTTTTCGGGCTATATCGGGAAGATCGGGTCCAGAGTTGGTCTTGGAAAGAAGCAATCAGTACAAAGTATTCAGTCATCAGTCCATCCTCAGGAAAACACCACTTATAATATCGCCGTTTTTGCATCAGGAGCGGGCAGCAATGCGCAGCAGATCATCCATTATTTCAGGGGTCATGCCCGGGTTCGGGTGGCCCTGATCGTTTGCAATAAACCCGGTGCCGGGGTCCTTGGGATCGCGGAAAAAGAGGGAATTCCGGTCCTTTTACTGGAAAAAGAGCGTTTTTTCCGGGGTGACGCCTACCTGGCCACCCTCCGGGAACAACAAATTCAGCTGATCGTACTGGCCGGGTTTCTCTGGAAAGTCCCCAAAGCACTGACCGACGCCTACCCTTCCGGGATCGTGAATATTCATCCTGCCCTTTTACCGAAATGGGGTGGCAAAGGAATGTATGGTCATCATGTACATGAAGCAGTGATCGCAAATGGAGATAAAGAAAGTGGCATCACGATCCATTATGTGGATGAAGTATATGATCACGGTCAAACGATTTTCCAGGCAACATGCCCTGTTGAACCCAATGACACCGCTGATACATTGGCGGCGCGTATTCACAAACTGGAGCACGCGCATTTTCCGCGTGAGATCGGAAAGCTCATTGATGCAAAATCAGGTTTTTAGGCTCCCTTTCACATTTTCTTTCGTTACTTGCGGCATTACGTTCCGTTTGAAATCTTTTTACCGCAATACCATTCATGCGCTGATCATTTCCTGCCTGATGCTGGCCGGCATGCAGGCATCCGCTCAGGGTTATAAGATCCGCGGAACGGTTTACGACAGCACACGCTCCTATCCCATGCAGCTGGTTTCCGTGATCACAACAAGCGGGAAAGGAACTGTTACCAACAGCGATGGTTATTATGAGATCGAAGTGAATGAGAAGGATTCGATCTGGTTCAGTTACCTGAACAAACCCACTGTTAAGTTCCCGGTGCTGAAGATCGTGAACCCGATGTCGTTCGATATCTCTTTACAGGTGAATGTTCCCGTACTGCGTGAAGTGAAGATCCGGCAACGTAATTACAGGCAGGATTCCATTCAGAACCGTATCGATTACGCAAAGATCTTCGAATACCAGCGGCCGAAGCTGAAGGTGGTAACGCCACAATACGGCGCGGGCGTGGGTTTCGACCTGGATGAGATCATCAATATGTTCCGCTTCAAACGGAATAAAAGTATGCTTGCGTTCCAGCAACGTCTGCTGATACAGGAACAGGACCGTGCTGTGGATCACCGGTTCAATAAAGCACTTGTTCGCCGTCTCACCCTGCTGGATGGCAACGCGCTCGATAGTTTCATGCGGCTGTTCCGTCCCTCCTTCGCATTCACCATCGCGGCCGGTGACTACGATTTTCAGCAGTACATCAAGATGTCATTCGTTCGTTTCAAACACGGTCAGGGTCCTTTGCCTGAATTCCTGCGCGAAGAAGAACAGGAATGATAACTTTCTATCTCCACTATTCATATCTCCTTTTTTGGTATTAACTTACTGCAACAATTATGGGCAAACAACTGCACAATGAACTGCGGAAAGAATTTCAGCTGGAAAGGCTGATCCTTTTCAGTGACGCGGTATTCGCGATCGCGATCACATTGCTGGTGCTTGAGATCAAAGTGCCGGAAGCTGCTACCAAAGATGAATTGAATGACACACACCTTTTGAATGCACTTGGAGATCGTATTCCGCAATTCGCGGGTTTCATCGTGAGCTTCCTGCTCATCGGCCAATACTGGATCGTGCACCACCGCATGTTCAGTTTCGTGAAGAATTACACGAACTCACTCATCTGGCTGAATCTATTTTATCTGTTCGGCGTCGTGCTGATGCCCTTCAGTACGGCTTTCTACAGCGACTTCGTGACCAATGGCGTCATGACACCGATCATTTTCTATTCCGCGAATATCTGCATACTCGGTTTTGTCAGTTTCTTCATGTGGAAATATATCAGTAACCCAAAGCGAGATATGACCGAGAACCTGACCCCACTGCACGCGAAATATTTTTCGTACCGGGCACTGACCGTTCCCTTCCTGTTCATCATTTTCACGTTCGTATATTGGTTCCGTCCGGATATCGCTTTCTGGATCCCGGTCAGCACGCCTTTTTTACTGCGCATCATTTATCACCCGATGCGAAAAAAAATTCTGAACGCCTCAAATCAGTGATATGAAAAAGATATGCCTCCTTTACAGCCTCCTGCTGCTGTCCTTTGTCTCCGTCTTTGCGCAAACGGACAGTCTGCCTTCATTCGTGAAAGACAGTCTTGATGTGTATACCAACCGCGCGCTGAGCGACTGGCAGATCCCCGGTGTATCCGTCTGCATCGTTAAGAACGGGAAAGTCGTATATATGAAAGGTTATGGTGTGAAAGAAACCGGCGGCACTGATGCGGTGGATGAGAACACGCTGTTTATGATCGGCAGTAATACCAAGGCTTTCACCGCCACCGCACTGGCCATACTGGATGCGGAAAAGAAATTATCACTGGAAGATAACGTGCAAAAGTGGCTGCCTGATTTCAAACTCTTCGATCCCTGGGTCGCTAAACAAGCCACCATCCGTGATCTGCTTTGTCACCGCCTCGGCTTCGAAACCTTTCAGGGCGATTTCATGTATTTCGATTCCGATCTGAGTACTGCTGAAGTACGGGAAAAGATGGGCAAGCTGAAACCACTCTATGGATTCCGCAGCAAATGGGGTTATACCAATTCCGCATTCATGACCGCCGGTGAGATCATCCCGAAAGTAACGGGTAAGACGTGGGCGCAGTTCATCCGTGAACGCATCTTCGAACCATTGACCATGAATCACAGCATCGCTCTCACCAGTGAAATGGAGAAACAACCGAACCGCGCATCTGCGCATACCGTACAGGAAGGCATCCTGAAAAAGATCCCTTACGGACGTATCGACAATCTCGCGCCTGCGGGCAGTATCGCTTCCTCTGCCAGTGATATGAGCAAATGGGTGATCATGCAGCTGAGCAATGGCGCTTACCAGGATAAAGTGGTGATCCCTGCCGGCGCGATCGGACAAACGCGCACACCTGCTTCCATTTTGGGTAATGGCGGACATCTTTATAATAAAGGACATTTCGCGTTGTACGGTTTGGGATGGTTCCTGGAAGAATATTCAGGAAGAAAGATCGTATCGCACACCGGTGGTGTGAACGGATTCGTGACGAGTGTTACGCTGATACCGGAAGAAAAGCTGGGTATCATCGTACTGACGAACACCGATGCCAATTCATTCTATGAAGCATTGAAATGGGAGATCATGGATGCCTATCTCGGATTGCCTTACCGTAACTACAGCAGCGTGTACAAAGGTTTTGCGGATGAAGACAGCAAACAGTCACAGGCTTTGTTACAGCGCGAACGTGATACCATCGCCACCAAACCGGCTATGGCAGCGCCTTTGGCTTCCTTTGCCGGAACGTACACCCATCCGGTGTATGGCAAGATGACGATCAGCCTGGAAAAAGAAAAACTCATCGCACGCTTCGAACATCATAAAGGCCGTTACGCGGAACTCGGTGCCATGGGCGGTTCTCGTTTCCTGGCGCAATTCAATGATCCTCTTTACGGCAATAAAGTATGGCCTTTCGTGATCGCGAACGGTAAAGTGAAGTCGGTGACGGTGACGGTGGCGGACTTCGTTGAATTCACACCATATGAGTTTACAAAAACGGGGAAATAAATGCTGTCACACAGACATAATGAGCATGGAGGCATGAGCACATAGAAAAAAGAATTTCCTATTTATTTTCTATGTGTGTATTTCTTCATGACCTCCATGCCTTTGTGACATTTTTCATTGCTTCTTGCAGGTGCTGATACCGAACGGCGCGTACAGCGGACAGAAGCTGACCAGGCTGGTCAGTACGAAAACTCCGCCGAGAATGACGAGTACCAGTCCCAATGTACCGGTCACCACTCCACCGAAATACAGATAAGCGAATACAGCAGCGATGAGGATGCGGATGATGCGGTCGGCGTTGCCCATGTTCTTTTTCATGTTGTTATGGTTTTGTTTTTTAAATGGATCGAATGAGCAGTACCAGACCGGTGACCAGCGCCACGCACAGGAGGCAGACCATCACCATTTTGATTAATTTCTTTTTCATGGCTGATACTGTTCCTGTAAAAATAGATGGGATGACGGGGCCGAAGCGGTGACTGCGGTCACCGGTCACAAAATTTCTATGCCCCCGGGGACCTGTTTCAGTTTACCCTCCTGCTCAAGTCTTTTCAGAACACGGGTCACAACTTCCCGGGCTGTACCCAGTTCAGCAGCGATCTGTTTGTGACGGATATTCAGAAGCTTATCACCTTTAAGACGGCTTTTCTCCAGCAGATAATGGAAGAGACGGTGATCCATCCTGCCGAAAAGCAACTGATTAATGGTTTCCAGAAGTTCCGCATAGCGGAGATTGTATTGCTGGTAGAAAAGCCGGTTCATACCGGGGTAAACATTCACCCAGGCGCCAACTTCCTGAGCCGGCAACAACAGCACGGTCGTTTCCTCTTCCGTCATCGCTATGATGCGCGATGGTTCATTCTTCAGCGAGGCAGAAAAGGACATGATACAGCTCTCATCCGGCTGGATATAATAAAGGAGTAATTCCTTGTCCTCATAACGGGTGATCACTTTCAGTAAACCACTGATCACGATCGGGATCTGTTTCACGTATTGCCCCTCCCGAAGGATGATTGTATCGGCGGGAAAAGTCATGACCTGTCCCTGAGCGATCAGCTGATCAGCCAGTTCAGTTCCCAGGAATTGCAGTTTTTGTTTCAGATCAGAAAGCTCCATTTGTCATATTTAGTGCCTGCGGCAGGCATTGAACCAGAAACAGGATAAATTTAAAACAGTTGCTTACATTTAGCTTCTATTCCTCAAAAAACATTTTATGCGCCTGCTCCTCTTTTTGCTTTGCTGCCCGCTTTTCCTGTTTTCCCAGAACTTCAGTAAGGAAGAGATCAACCGCTGGTCACGGCAGGCTGATGATGTAACGATCATGCGTGATAATTACGGCGTACCCCATATCTATGGTAAAACGGATGCGGATGCTGTATTCGGGTTATTGTATGCGCAATGTGAAGACGATTTCAAACGCGTGGAGATGAACTACATCGAAAAACTCGGCCGCACAGCAGAAGTGAAAGGCGAATCCGCCATTTATGATGACCTCCTGCTGAAAATGATCATCGATTCATCCGATGCCATCCGGGATTACAGGAATGCACCCGCCTGGCTTAAAACACTGTGCATTGCTTTTGCGGACGGCATCAACTTTTATCTCTACAAACACCCCGGCGTGAAACCTGCACTACTGAAGCGTTTCCAGCCCTGGTATCCGCTCCTCTGGACGGATGGTAGTATCGGTGCCATCAAGACCGCGGATCTTACTGTAAATGACCTGAAGAATTTATACGGCGAAGCGAATGCAGGACCATTAACCTTTGAGCCCAAAGTTGATGAAGAGATCCTCACCGGCTCCAATGGATTCGCCTTTGCCCCTTCCATCACTGAGAATAATCACTCCATATTATACATCAATCCGCACGTGACCTTCTATTTCCGCCCGGAAGTTCATATGGTAAGCGAAGAAGGTTTGAATGTTTATGGTGCGGTCACCTGGGGGCAGTTCTTCATCTATCAGGGCTTCAATGAACATTGCGGCTGGATGCACACTTCAAGCTATGTAGATGCGACGGATACTTATATTGAAAAGATCAATCCCGCCGGCAAGGGTTTTACTTATACCTATAATAATGCAGAGCGTCCGGTACAAATCAGGAAGATCACGGTCCGTTATTCCACCCTGATGGGAGTGCAAAGCAAAACCGTGAACGCGATGTTCACGCATCATGGCCCCATCATGGCGAAGCGCAACGGTCAATACCTGAGCCTCCGTGCCGATAACCGGATCATGAATGGTTTGATCCAGTGCTGGCAAAGAACAAAAGCAACGAACATAGCGGAGTTCAAAAAAACGCTGGACCTGCTCGGTAATATTTCCAATAACACGGTATATGCGGATGCCGACGGCAATATCGGTTACTGGCATGGCAACCGGATACCGGAACGGGATCCGAAGCTCGACTGGACCAAAGCCGTTGACGGCAGCACTTCCGCAACCGAATGGAAGGGATTGCACAATGTCAATGAAACTGTGCACCTCATCAATCCGCCCAATGGCTGGTTGCAGAACTGTAATAGCACCCCTTTCACTGTAGCAGGAGCCAACAGCCCGAAACGTGCTGACTATCCCGCATACATGGCACCGGATGGAGAAAATTTTCGCGGTGTGAATGCCGTGCGTGTACTGGCATCAGAAAAAAAATACACGATCGATAAAGTGATCAAAGCCGGATACGATCCTACCCTCAGCGCATTTGAAGTACTGGTGCCCGCGCTGATCAAGACATTCGAGAAGAACGTGAAATACTCTGACAGTCTGTATGCATACCTCATCGGACCGGTGAGTGTGTTGAAATACTGGGATTACAAAAGTAACGAGAACTCCATTGCGACCACATTGGCCATTGAGTGGGGACAGAAATTATTGCCGGCCATCTTCCGCACCAAAGTAGTTGACGATGAAGAAGACGATCAGGTGAACCGGGCGAAACAATTCGCATCTGCTGCTACTGCCAAAGAACTGTTGGATCCATTACTCCTGACCGTTGCCGATCTGGAAAAGAAATTCGGGCGCTGGCAGGTGCCCTGGGGCAAGATCAACCGCTTCCAGCGGATCAGTTCTGATATTGACAGCAAATTCGATGATACAAAGCCGAGCATACCGGTTGGATTCGCTTCTTCTACCTGGGGACAGCTGCCATCCTATTCCAGTCGCCCATTTCCGGGTACCGTGAAAAGATATGGTAATGACGGGAACAGTTTCATTTGCGCGGTGGAGTTCGGTCCAAAGATCAAAGCGAAATCCTTACTCGCAGGCGGTGAAAGCGGTGACCCCGCATCTCCCCATTTCTTTGATCAATCAGAAATGTACAGCAAGGGAAAATTCAAGGATGTGTATTTCTATAAAGAGGATGTGCAGATGCATACGGAGAAGGGATATCATCCAGGAGAGGAGTAAAATTTTGAATGCTGAATTTTGAATTTTGAATTCGGCGTGATTGGCGACTAGCCCGACTTCTTCGTAAACCCTATGTGTGTATTTCTCCATGGCCTATGTGGCTACCTGCCTGCCGGTAGGCAGGTGTGACAAAAACAAAAACCAACGATCATGAAAAGAATACTCGTTCTTTTATTATTCCCTTTGTCCTTATTTGCCCAGAAAGATATCCCGCAGCAGCTGGATAAATTCATGCAGGCCTTCACGGAAGTGCGGGGCTTCAGCGGATCGGTGCTGGTGATGAAACAGGGGAAAGTCATGCTGCGTAAGGGTTATGGCCTGGCCGACCGGGAATGGAACATCCCGAATACGCCGGAAACGAAATTCCGGATCGGGTCCATCACCAAGCAGTTCACCGCAACCTGTATCCTGCAATTAGCGGAAGAAAATAAACTTTCCGTTGAGGATAAACTGAGCAAATACTATCCGGATTATCCGAACGGAGACAAGATCACGATCCACATGTTGCTCACCCATACTTCCGGAATCGCCAATTACACCGCGATCCCGGGTTTTGAAAAAGTGGCGACACTGACCTGGTCCAATGACTCGATGATCAATTACTTCAAGAACAGACCGGTGAGTTTTCAACCGGGCAATGGCTGGAATTACAGTAACTCCGGGTTTTTCCTGCTGGGCTGCATCATTGAAAAAGTAAACGGACAATCATACAACGATTACCTGCGTTCACATATCCTGGATAAGATCGGCATGAGTAATTCTGGTTGCGACCGCATGGATTCTGTGCTTGCGTTGAGGGCACGTGGCTATAAAGTCAATAAAAAGCAGACCTACAACGCGGATGTGATCTCCCTGGCCTGGCCCTTCAGCGCCGGCGTGATCTATTCAACAGTTGACGACCTGTATAAATGGGACCGTGCGTTATACAACAATGCAGTACTGACAGACAGTTCAAGGAAAAAAATGTTCACCCCATATAAGCATGATTACGGTTATGGTGTGGATGTGGATTCATTTGAGAACCATCCGCGCATCTGGCACAATGGAGGCATTCCGGGTTTCGTGGCGAATCTCAGCCGCTTCCCGGCAGATGACATCACCACGATCGTACTCAGCAATAATGAATCCAACGCGGACTTCATCGCGATCGGACTAGCGGATATCGTGTTCGGTATTCCCATTGAAGCACCCTATGTACACAAAGCGGTGAAGATCGACCCGGCATTGTTGCCACGGTATGTGGGCAAGTACAATGGCGGACTGATCATTGAAGTGATCCGGAAAGGCGACAAGCTGTACCGCCACCGCGACGGCACCCCTGATGTGGAACTGATCCCCGAATCGAATACCAAATTCTTCTATGGCGATGAAAGCGACCGCCAGCTGGAATTTGAAGTGGATAAGAACGGGGTGGTAACGAAGATCTGGTTCAGTAATAACGGACAACGCGGTGAATTGAAGAAGATGCAATAAATTTTGAATTCTAAAATTTGAATTTTGAATGAATGAGCGCTGGCTCAGCTTTCATTCTCGCGGGTAATTGACGATAAATAAAGAGCTGCCCAAAGTTTTATCTTTGTCCCATATTCAAAATTTAAAATTCAGCATTCAACATTTGTATATGGATCAATTAACCCTCGGCATCGGTACGCGCCTCCAGCATACACAACACGGTCCCGGTGTGATCGTAGCGGTTAGATACGCTACTTATCTTATTTCCTTCATCAATACCGGTGTAAAAGAGATCGACAAGACAGATCCGGCACTGGATGAGATCATCCCTGAAAATGTAACCGCTGAAATAGAGACCCAGAGCGAGACCGAACGGTCCTTACTGAAGATCCTCAGATTATGGGGCGGCCTTTCCGAGATCGTTCCGCTGGGCGAGAAATGGCATAACGGCACCTTATTGTTACAGCCCGCCGATAAAAGCCTGAAACCAAAAGAAATTCCGGTTGAAGATTTCTTCCATAAGATCGTCATGCTCCGCGACCGGCTGCGTGTGCTGGAACAGAACATCAACAGCTCCAAAAAACTCAATGATGAGGATAAAGTGAATTTGCAGCAATACATCACGCGTTGCTATGGTTCGCTTACCACTTTCAATGTGCTGTTCAGGAATAAAGAACAGTGGTTTGTTGGAGAGAAAACAGGCGAATAAAAAGAAAGTCGTTAGTCAATAGTCATTAGTCGTTAGTCAGAACCTGACTAAATACTATCGACTACAGACTAACGACTGTTTCTGTGACCTCGGAGAGACTCGAACTCTCGGCCCTCCCGACGTAAGTGTCGGGATGCTCTAACAACTGAGCTACGAAGTTCCCCAAATAAAAAGTCGTTAGCCATGCACTGACTAACGACTAATGTCTACAGACTACCGACTGTTTCTGTGACCTCGGAGAGACTCGAACTCTCGGCCCGCTGATTAAGAGTCAGCTGCTCTACCAACTGAGCTACGAAGTCAAAAATTTAAAAGAGACCCGAACTCCCGGCCCTCCCGACGAAGCCTTCGGGATGCGCTACACTGAGCTACGAAGTCGGGACGGCAAATTTATAGAAAAAACAGCTGCGAAAATTATGATGTTACCGGGAAATACTGGCGGCTGAAGGTTTCATAATTATCAATAGTACGTTCCACGCCCCATTCCCGGAATTCCTCCTTACTATGAGTCGTGCAGATACCCACTACGTCTGCACCTGCTGCCAGCGCAGCTTTCACGCCGGGGTGCGAGTCCTCAAATACAAGGGCATGGGCCGGTTCAATGCCAAAATGAGTGATGGCTTTCTGAAAGATCTCCGGGTCGGGTTTGCCTTTGCTGACCTTATGGCCGCCGATGATGTAATGGAAAAGGTCGGAGATGCCGAGTTCCTGCATCACCATATCTATATTGGCCGGGCCGCCCATGGTGGCCAGCGCGGTATGTATGCCTTTGGAGGCGGCTTGTTTGAGCAGGGAAGTCAGCCCTTCCAGTTCTTTCACATGCGGCTGATATAATCTCCGGTAAGCCGATTCTTTTTCCTCGCCCACCTGATACACTTCCTCCAGCGTCAGATCATCTCCGAAAAATTTTCGTACGGTTTCTTCAATGGTTCCCGTATTGCGTGCATGGAAAGTAACGGGGTCGAATACCCGCCCGTGATCCTGAAAGACCTGTTCCCAGGCTTTGAAATGGTAAGGGATATTGTCGACGATGGTGCCGTCCATATCAAAAATGAACGCGCGCGGAAACGGGTGATTCATGCCGCGAAATTAGGCAGAAAAAATTTTCAAAGGGGAGATGTGAGCCACGAGCAGTGAGCTTTGAGAAGGAGTACACATTTCGTAGCGTCGCTGCGCCTTTGCGCCGTTGCGTGAAATAGAGTAATTAAAAAACCGGAGCTTTCGCCCCGGCTATGCACATACCTATCTCGCTTGTCCGTCAATTCAGATAACGCCTCAGGATCCAGGCCGTGGTTTCATGTTGTTCCATCAGGCCGGTGAGGAAATCGGTGGTACCGGCATCCCGGTTCTTCTTACCACATTCATCAATATCGTCGCGTAGTTTGACGATGATGGTCTCATGGTCCATGACCAGTTCTTTCAGGGTGTCTTTGGAAGACCCGTACTTACCCGCATGTTCTTTCAGGGTGGTCATTTCCCCGAACTCCTGCATGGTACCGATGGTCTTCTGACCCAGCTTTCCGATCCGTTCCGCGATCTCATCGATCGATTCTTCCAGTTGCTTATACTGCCCTTCGAATAATTTGTGCAGTTCCATGAAACTTTCACCCTGCACATTCCAGTGGAATTTGCGGGTCTTGATATAAAGGGTCATTTCATCTGATAAAAGGACAGAGAGCGTTTTGCAGTTCTTTACAAGTTGCTCTTCTGATATTCCGATCTCTGGTTTCATGCTCATGTTGTTGTAAGATCCGTTGTAAGTGAAGGAAAGGAGGCTCGAACCTCCTTTACCTGTCTTGCTTACCAAATCCAAGTGCTGTATTATTTCTTGTCGCTGCTAATTACAAAACCCTTGAGGGCCTTGCCAAGATCGTTCATATCGTGACTGAATTCTGATTTGAAAGTTTCCCAATCGGTCTGATTGCCCGCATAATCATCCATTCTTTTCTTCATTGCTGCATTTTTCGCAGCCAGCTCATCGATCCGGACATTATACTCAGCCGCCATTTTCGCATTCGCGGATTTAGCTTTTACTTTCAGATTGGTGATGATCGCTTCGTTCTCTTTGATCTGCGCTTCTGTTGCGGTTTTGAATTCTTTCCATTGCTCTGCAGTAGCTGCTTTTACGGATGCTTTATAAGCATCTTCCTGAGCATTTTTCAGGTCAGTTTTGGCTGATTCCACTTTTTTCTGCGCAGCTTCATTTTTCTCTTCAGCCGATTGACATCCTGTGACCAGCAGCAGGGAAAGCATCGCGCCTGTTGAAACGGCCAGTATCTTCTTGTTCATGATTCGTTTTTATTTAGTGATAGTTCCGGATACAAAGATGATACGCACCGCAGCAGTAAGCATTACACCATTGTGACAATGGTTTACATTATTCCCATATATGTTCCTGTGAAACCGGCTGGAACTAGATCAGGTGAGTAACCGCCAGATCGGAGAGATAATTGGAGATGTAATAGCTGACTGAGATCGAAATGACCGTTTTCAGGATATTCGCCCACCATTTTTCTGAAGGGAAGAACCTGAAGTTGGTCCATAACAGATAGCCCAGCAATACCGGCATTTCAATGTACCAGGTGGGAAAGCGGCCCTGGGTCAGTTTATCGAATACATTCGTGAAGATGACCAGCAGCAGCATGAAAGAAAGTGTGTAGGCGAAATAAACCAGACTTTCCGCGTAGTTGATCTTGTTGTTCCGGAACAAGAGCCAGGTGACCAAAGCATACAACGGGAGCAAGGCAGCCTGCAGCAATACATAATAATGACGGCGGAAATCGGCCATGGCCTCATCGAAATTCGTCATTTCACCGGAAGGCTTATGGATCAGGTACAGGGCAAAAGCCGTGACCGAACCACAAACAAAGAACATGGAAAAAGGCTTCTGGTGTTTCACCCGGTGACCATCAATATATCCTTTTTGCATTTTACCGGGTTGCAGCGCCAGCATACGGAGTGTATAAAAGAACCCCTTGTCAACATGCGTAAAAAAATGAAAGACTTCATGTATGATCGCGTGAAGGGTGAGTCTTTTGGTGGTATAAGACTGTCCGCATTGGCTGCAATATTTCCCGTTACCGGTTTGGCCGCAGTGGCGGCAGGTTTGGTCTGCCATTGTGATGTGGTTGTTGGTGTTTGCTGTGTAAAGCTAATAAAAGACCTATTATTTTACATAGCCTTCATTTCATCCTTCGCTTTCACTCCGATCCTGATCTTAAATATCCAGAATATCAAAGCCACTGCATAAGAACAAGCGAACAACAACGTTTGGGTGTCCATTTTTGTTCCTCTAAAAACCACCAAGAAAGTCAAAAAAACCGTGATCAGTCCGATTACCACCAAATAGAATTTCAGTTTGAGAACAGACATATCAGAAGGATGCATCAATAAAAAGAAAAGGAAGATCAGAAAAGCGGGCATTGAAAAAACGAAACCAAAAAAGAAATAGAGAAAGTAGAGCTGAAGAAATGAGACAATGAGCTCGAAGTTGAACACCTCGGCATTTTGCATACCGGCAGCGATCAGAAAAAGGAACGGGGGTATTGCCAAAGTAAATAACCATACTTTCAATCCGTACCCTTCTTTATTCAGTTGGACGTTATCCACTCCCATAGCTGTTCAATTAATGATAGCCTTTCTCTCCAAAAGGCTTAAGCTCTTCCATGAACATGGCTTCCAGCTTCTTCAGTTCATACCGCGCATCGGTCTGCGCGTCTTCTTCCCGCTTGTACTCCGTCACTTCTTCAAATACAAAATGATCAGCCCCAAATGCAGTCCACTCGGCCTGCAATGCGGCATTGGTATGCAGCCCGCTCTTCAGCTGGAATTGCGCGGAATTCCAGGCCGCTTTGAAATCGGGGCAACTGCCCACGAACAGTTTCCCATTGTCCAGATTGCGGATCTGATATACGCCGCCCCGGGGTTTCATTTGCTTGTAAGCTTCTTTGAGATCTTTCTTTGTTTGTCCGGAGCTGCTCATGAATTAAAATTAAAAAATAAAGCGCTCTCCGGAACTTTTAGTTCCGGAGGACTATTCTGTCGCCTGTGGCGACCTTGAATTATTACGCAATTAGTTCTTCGAAGCTTGCAGCTTCGAAGAGCATTCAGTGAATTTTGATCTTTAAACCGCTTAAACGGCTGTGCCACTCTTTGATGTGAAAGAACTTTTTAGCCGATCATATACTTCCCTTCGAAACCGCAGGTTTATACATGCCATATAAACACTTATTCGAAACCACAGGTTTCGAATAACAAACCATCCGCTCCACATTCGGTCGCCAAAAGCGATAGAATAGCCTTTCGAATCTGTAAGCTTCGAAAAGCTCCTGTATAAACCACTCATCAAAGCAAGGCACACCAAATAGTCAGATACAGTATCTTCACTTCACTCTTCTAAATCCTGTATATGAGCAAACGCACCTGGATGATCCTGCTGGATATCGTCCTGTTCCTGATCATGATCGCACTGATCGTACCTGATGCTACCGGTATCAGGTTGCACGAATGGGCGGGAACAATTTTATTCCTGCTCGTCATTCCGCACTTGCTCAGTTCATGGCCCTGGATCCGGCGCAACAGCATGGATGTATTCCTGAAAAAGAACTGGCGGCAGCGGTTCAATTATCTGATCAATGCGGCCTTCTTCATCTCACTGGTATTGGCCATCTTCACAGGCATCATGATCTCCGCGGTATGCTTCCCTGCGCTGGGTAAACATTCCGGCACATATGGCTACTGGGGCGAATCACATGAATTCTTTTCCAATTCGGTCATGTGCCTGACCGTACTGCACCTCGCACTGAACTGGAATATCATCATCGGTTATATCCGGAAAACCGGCGCGGGAAGTGCGGCTTTGAGCAGCGTACGTATGCAGGATATGCTGCGGCTCATCGTTCGCTCATTGCTCATCATTGTTACGGCAACCATATTTTGTATACTGATCTATGTATTTATTGAATCAACACACCTGTTGCAGCGCTTTGAAACGAAACCGGCGGAGATCTATCCGGCCAAATGGAACCCGGGCCTGTATGAGTTCATCGCGGGCATCGCCCTGATCCCCCTGTTCGCCTATATATGCTGGAGATGGCTGAAGATCCGGCTTTGATTATTTATCACTTTGACCATACGGCGGCTTCAATATTTTTTATCAATTCTCCATTTTCATCCGTTTTTCTTATTTTAACCGTACCAACCTGACAACATGCTCAAACGCCTGCTCTCCAGCCCTGCTATACTTTTCCTTTTACTGGGTAACTGTTATTGTATCTGGTATTATCAATCGCATCCGGACTCTTTCGGCACCATTGTCTGGATCTACTGGTTCCAGAGTGTCACGATCGGATTGTTCAATTTCCTGGACCTGATGACCGTTGAGAATTTTGATGCTTCCGGAATGAAGATGAATGATGGGCCTGTCACGAAAGGCAATAAAGGATGCGCCGCCTGGTTCTTCCTGGTGCACTATGGTATGTTCCACCTGGTGTATGGCATTTTCCTGATCACCGGCATGTATACACAGCATGCGCACGTTGATAAAATGATATTACTGCTGGGTGTGGCCACCTTTTTCCTGGAAACATTGTTCAACTTCATGCGGATGAAAAAACTGGAAAAAGCCATGACGATGAATCTGGGCGTCATGTTCTTTTTACCCTACCTCCGCATCGTACCCATGCACCTGATGATCTTGCTCCCCTCATTTCTGGGGGTGAAGCCTTCCTTGTTATTCCTGATACTGAAGACCGGCGCCGACATCCTCTCCTATATTTTATACCATCACATCTTCGCAGGGAAAAAGCCTGATGAAGTACCTCAGGCAAGCGGTTCGATGTGAGCGGACATAAAAAAAGAGGGTCGCGCCAGGAATAGCATGACCCCCCGTCAATCATCAAACCAACAATTAGAAACCTGCATCCACTGCAGGCTTGTTCGCTCCACGCCGTCGCGGGTGGTTGTTTATCGTTTATCCAGCCATTGTACGATACTGGTGAGACCAGTGATCATGGCCAGGGAGGTTAATACTGTAAGAAATGACCTTCCTATATTACCCATTGCGGCGGTTTTGCGATACAAACATAAAAAGCGGGGTATCCTTAAATCTTGACAGTCGTCAGCCCCCTGCCTGATTTTTAGCGGGGCCACCGGGAATGATTTATATTTAGAAAACGAACCAGCCCCCCTTAAAACCCGCATCATGAAAAAGATATTGCTGCTCCTGCTGCTTGTCAGCCAGCTCGCCTATTCCCAAACCATCAGCGATCTGCTTTCGCCCCCTTACCCTACCTCACTAACGGCCTCGCCTAACGGAAAAAGCCTGGCCTGGGTCTTTAACGATAAAGGCTCCCGTAATATCTATATAGCCCTGTCACCCGGCTTCAAAGCCAGTCCCGTTACGCATTTCAGCGGAGACGATGGCATGGATATCTATGGACTGCAATTCACGCCGGATGGCAGTCAGCTCTTCTTCGTCCGCGGCAACAGCCCCAATAACAGCGGCGATAATGCCAACCCTGCTTTTCTCCAAACCCCCACCGGAGAAGTGAGCTGGACCTGCAACAGCGATGGCAGCGGATTGCGGAGTCTCGGCCCTATCGGCGTTCCATCCATCGCACCTGATGGCCATTCCATTATCTATGCGGACGGCAGTGATGTATTTCAATTGTCAGCAAGTGACAGCAGCGCCAAAGCCATCAAACTATTCCATGCGCGGGGCGTGCTTGTTCAGCTGACCTGGTCGCCCGATGGCAAAAAGATCGCCTGTTCCAGTTCAAGAGGTGACCATGGATTCATCGTGTTGTATGACAGCGAGACCAAAACCACGCAATACACCGAGACCAGTCTTGATTTTGATGTGTATCCCGCCTGGTCGCCCGACAGCAAAAGGCTGGCCTACCTGCGTATACCCAACATCAATCATGCGCTGCCTTTCATCGCGCAACGCAGCGGTAATCCCTGGAGTATCCGCGTGTACGACCTTGCTTCCGGTACAACTAAAGAAGTTTGGAAGGCCGCACCCGGTACCGGCAGCATCCTTTTCGATGAATTGCCGAACGACGGAAACCTGCTCTGGTGGCTGGCCGGTGACAATCTTGTATTCCCATATGAAAAAGATGGCTGGCAGCATTTGTATGCGCTGAACCTCGCCACTTCCGCTACCCGCTTGTTAACAACAGGTGATGGTGAAATTGAAAATGTATTTGTAGCGACCGATCGCAAAACGATGTATTATACTTCCAACATCGGGGATATTGAAAGACGACATATCTGGAAGATGACATTTCCGGAAGCGGTTCCCGAACTGATCACGCCCGGCAAAGGCATTGAATGGTCGCCTGTGTTAACCGATAAAGGATTAGCCGTGTTGCATGCATCGGCCACAACCCCCGCGTGGCCTGCCTTGATGGAGAACAGATTATTGATGGACCTTTCTACTGAATTGTTTCCCGCAGCATATCCCACTGCATCTTTAGTGCAACCGCAGTCCGTTACTTTCAAAGCAACGGATGGGAAACTGGTACATGGCATTTTATTCCTGCCTCCTGCGAATAAAGCAGCGGGCAAACATCCTGCCGTCATTTTCATGCATGGCGGATCGAGAAGGGAAATGCTGCTGGGCTTTCATTACAGTCAGTATTATTCCAACGCTTACGCGATGAATCAGTATTTCGCCAGTCAGGGTTATGTGGTGTTATCATTGAATTACCGCAGCGGCATCGGTTACGGATTTGATTACCGCGAAGCGGTCGGCTATGGAGCCGATGGTGCCACGGAAGTACGTGATGTGATCGGCGCCGGCAATTACCTGAAAGCCCGTGCTGATGTGAATGGAGCTGCGATCGGCCTCTGGGGCGGATCTTACGGTGGCTACCTCACTGCGCATGGTTTATCACAGGCTCCGGATCTGTTCGCCTGCGGAGTGGATATCCATGGCGTTCATAACTGGAATGACGAGATCCCCACCTTCGCACGCTGGTATGATTATGCCAAATTCCCGGAGCTGGCGAAGAAAGCCTGGGAGTCATCCCCGATGTATCATGTGAAGAAATGGAAGAACCCTGTTCTGCTCATTCATGGCGACGACGATCGGAATGTTCCGTTCAGTGAATCAGTGCATCTGGCTGAGGTATTACGCAAACAAGGCGTCAGTGTGGACCAGCTGGTACTGCCAGACGAGATCCACGGATTCATGCTGCACAAAAGCTGGATGAAAGTCTATACAGCCTGCTTTGATTTCATGCAGACACACTTGAAGAAATAATACCGCTCATTCATTAACTTGAGGTCATGAAATGGCTCCTCCTGCTTTTTTGCTTCCCTCTCCTGGCCGGCGCGCAGCCCGCCTGTGATCTGTTATTACGCAACGGCAAGATCATTGATGGTACCGGCAACAGCTGGTACTATGGCAGTGTGGCGATCAAGGACGGTAAGATCATCGCCATCGGTCGTGATGTGAATAATCCCGCGAAAAAGATCATCGATGCCAGCGGTCTCATCATCGCTCCCGGTTTCATTGATGTGCATACCCATCTCGAAGGCGACGAAGCCAAAGAACCCTTCGCGGCTAATTTCATTTATGATGGTGTTACCACCTGTATCACGGGTAACTGTGGTTCTTCCAATGTGGACATCAGCAAATATTTAAAATGGATCGACTCCCTCAAACTTTCTATCAACGTTGCTACGCTGATCGGGCATAATGATGTCCGCAAAGCCGTCATGGGTCGTGCCAACCGTGATGCCACACCGGCAGAAATGCAGCAGATGGAACAGCTGGTCGATAAAGCCATGAAAGACGGTGCCGTCGGGCTTTCCACCGGATTGATCTACATCCCCGGCACCTATACCAAAACACCGGAGATCGTTGCACTGGCAAAGATCGCATCCGCCTACCATGGTGTTTATGCTTCGCATATGCGGGATGAGGGCGACAGCGTAACACAAGCCATCGAAGAAGCGCTCACCATCGGGCGTGAAGCGAAGATCCCGGTGGAGATCTCGCATTTCAAACTGAGCGGACAACAGAACTGGGGTCGCAGTAAGATCACTGTGCCGATGATCGAAGCCGCGCGCAAAGAAGGCATCGAAGTAACCATCGATCAGTATCCTTATACTGCCAGCAGTACTTCGATCAGTACACTGATCCCTGATGAGATCCTGGCCGATGGACAGGATTCGATCAATGCACGCCTTGCAAAACCAGAGATCCGCAAATATGTGATCAATTCCATTTTAGCGCGACTGAAAAAAAGAGGGTTGAAACATCTTAGCTACGCGGTCGTTGCATACTATTCAACCGACACCACTTATAATGGCAAGAGCATCGAACAGATCAACCAGATGAAAGGCGGCAAACACAAAGCGAAAGTGGAAGCTGAAGTGGTGATCGACATCATGCAGCATGGCGGCGCCAGTGCGGTATTCCACGGCATGGGCGATGAGGATATCGAACGCATCATGCGTTATCCATTCAATATGTTCGCAAGTGACGCGAGTATCCGTGTGTTCGGATTCGCCAATCCGCATCCACGTGGTTATGGCACCAATGCAAGAGTACTGGCCGAATATGTGCGTGATAAAAAAATATTATCACTCGAAGAAGCGATCCGTCGCATGACCTCTTTACCCGCACAGAAATTCCAGTTGAATGACCGCGGTCTGCTGCGCGTGGGCTACGCCGCCGATATCGTTGTGTTCGATGAAAAGACCGTGCAGGACCTTTCCACGTACGACAAGCCTCACGCCTATTCCACCGGTTTCAAATATGTGATCGTGAATGGTGTGCTGACGGTGGATGAGGGAAAACATAATGGCGCAAGGGCTGGTGTTGCATTGTACGGACCGGGCAGGAGCAGTCTGTAGTCAGTAGTCTTTAGTCGTTAGTCCGTTCTAAGTTTCATTCGTGTCCTGAGAGCATCTTAGAACGTTCCAGCAGCCAGAGGCCAGAAGCCAGCAGCAGTTAGCAGTTGGCAGTAAACAGCCAACCAACTTTGCGGAAAAATAGGATCATTTCGATTGTAGAAAGATACCCTAACCCAACACCCCCGTCCGAACGGCGTCAGCCGGGCGGGCAACACTCAAAACCCAACACTTTCAACATGGAGGTTCACACCCACGCTCACACCGAACGTAAAAAATGGACCCACTTTCTGTGGGAGTTCATCATGCTTTTTCTGGCAGTGTTCTGTGGCACACTCGCTGAAAATCAGCGGGAGCACATGATAGAGAAAAGGCGTGAAAAAGAATACATGGAAAGTCTGGTGAAAGACCTGCAGTCAGATACCGCTGCATGCAAGACCTATATCAGGCTTGCCGAACAGCAATCCGGGCTACAGGATTCGCTGATCCATCTGGTGAATTTTGGAAAACTTGAGGGTGACAATGTTCTGAAACTCTATCAACTGTCCTATGCCACAACACGGATCATACGTGCTCCATTCGAAAACCGGACTGCCGTACAGCTGAAAAATTCAGGCAGCATGCGACTGATCAGCGATGCGGATGTGGCTGACTCGATCCGTGCTTATTGGGCGATGCAGGAAACAGCCGATCGCATCAGCGACCGTATTGAAAATGCAGGATCTGAGGTCCGGAATATCGCGATCCTGATCTTCCACAATAAGTATGCATCGCTGCCGGATCTCAGTATATCAGCAGAGCCTGTGATATCACCGGATGCCAGATTCATTCAGAACGATCCGGTGTTATTCGCCGAATATTCCAACCGGGTATTCACAAAAAGAAGGATCATTTATAACTATATTGTTTATCTGTACAGGATACATGATGCGGCGACCGATCTGATGAAACTGATACGGGAGGAATACCGGGTGAAGGAAAAGTAACAGGCTGCAAGGAGCATGTGGATTGAGTAGTCGGCAGTCTGCAGACGGCAGTTGGCAGTTGGCAGTTGGCAGTAAACAGACAGCAACATTCCAAATTTATTGTACAATTTCTGACATAGAGAGCTTCTTCATTCAAAATTCAAAACTCAACATTCAAATTTTACTTCATGGAAGTGCACGCACACACCCACACCGAACGTAAAAAATGGTCCCACTACTTGTGGGAATTCATTATGCTCTTTCTGGCCGTATTCTGTGGCTTTCTGGCCGAGAATGTGCGCGAGCATAAAGTGGAAAATGAAAGAGCAGAGCAACTGGCTAAAAATCTGTACGCTGATGTATTGTCGGATTCAGCGAACATCCAGCAATTCACCGAAACAAGACTCACTAAAGAACGTAAGTGCGAGTATTTCATCCATTATGTGCGTGACAGCAGCCTGACTGAACTTTCACCGGTTTTTTATCCGGCGTTTGGATGGGCGACGATCATGACCCGGCAGGTCATATTCGAGCCTAACGATGGTATCATCAGTCAGTTGCGTAATTCAGGTGAACTCCGGTATTTTAAAAACCAGGATCTGCAGGCTATCATCAGCCGCTTAAGTGTTGACATCGCCAATATCCGTGCACGCAATGATAAAGAATACAGTTTCATTGAACTCAATCTTCGCCCGTTCACGATCCGTCATTTTGATTTTGGCTGGTATGAAAAGATCACGCACAACGGTACACTTACCTTCCAGGAAGGCCTGAATGAAGTGGAATCAAAGCCAATTCCGGCAGCGATCAAAAACCCTGAAAAATTCGACAGACTGGAAGCAGAAAATCTCGTCTCCTATTATCTCCTGATGCTGAGAGGCACACGCCAGACGCAATATATAGCGTATATCCAGGATAATCATAAACTACTCCAAATCCTGCGGGAAACATATCATTTAAAATAGCTGTCCGGAAAAAGCACACCAGTTGAAAAGCTTAACCACATAGGAACCCAGAAAGACAGGCTAACACAGAAATATCGTTTATCCCCTTTTTGCTAAGTGTTCCGGGATGTGCCTTAATTTTTAATTATTAATTTTTAATCCCTAATTTAAGACCCTAACGATCTCTCAGAACTGATGTACGCAACCAAAACCAACGAAGAACTCTGCCGGCAGGCACTGAAAGGATTGTTCGGGGATATGACCGCTGCGCAATTGCAGCATATCCTTGACAAGACCAGCATTCTGGAATACGAAGCCGGCCAATATGTTTTTGAACAGGGCCAGCCCGGAAACACCTTCTACATCGTACTTTCCGGCCGGTTCCGCGCCTTACAGGATACAGATGAAGGCATCTATATTCTCGGTGACATCTCCGCCGGTGAACCCATCGGTGAAATATCCCTGTTCACCCGTGAGCCCCACAGCGCATCCGTCATCGCCCTCCGTAAATCATCCGTTCTGAAACTGGAGGATGACGAATATTTAGAACTGGTACAACTCTTCCCTTCTTTCGCTTCTTCACTGACACGTTTCGTCATTGAACGCATGCGCCGAAACGCCATGCAGAAGAAGATGGACGCGGCGCCGAAGAATATCGCGGTCGTGAACCTGCAGCATGGCAATGATGTAAGCGTATACACCAGCGCCATTGAACAACAACTCCTCAGCATGGGCTTCCAGATCCGCATTTGGGACGCCTCTTCCTATTCTGAAGAAAATTATAAAACCACTTTCGACAATATGGAAAAACAGGCCGGACTGAATTTTCTGGTCTGTGATGCGCAGCACCCCGAATGGGCCAATCAGTGTATCGCTTATTGTGATCTGGTGATCGTCGCCTCCGGATTCCATGAATCCAGCGACCTCTACCCGATCGAGAAACAACTGGATCTCTACAGCAAACACGTACTGAATAAAAAGATCTACTTGCTTTTACTGCATGCAGAGAACGCGCCTACGCCGGTGAATACGCGCCGCTGGTTCGAGAACCGTCATTTTGATCTGCATATTCATCTCAGGGGCGGACACGCTGCCGATATCCGCCGTTTCTGCCGCATCGTAACCCATCAGGCCACCGGATTAGTGCTCGGTGGCGGGGGCGCACGCGGTTTCGCGCATGCAGGTGTGCTGAAAGCCTTGCTGGAAGCGGGTGTGGAGATCGATTTCGTGGGCGGTACCAGTGCCGGGGCGATCTATGGCGCCACGTTCACGCACTCCGATTTCGACATGAAGAAGATCCTTTCATTATGTCAGCAGGCCGCGGAACGCAAACTCACTTCCAACGATTTCACGTTTCCTTTCGTATCACTCATGTCGGGCAAGAAATTCAGACGCTTTCTGGATATGATGTATGGCGAAACCTATCTGGAAGATCTCTGGGTGAATACCTTCACCGTATCAACGAACTTCTCAGACGCCACACTTAAAATTCATGAAACCGGTCTCACGCGCCAGCAGGTGGAAGCCAGCATGGCGATCCCCGGTGTTTTTCCACCGGTGATCATCAATAAACAATTGCATATCGACGGTGGCGTATTGGATAACCTGCCGGTGGAAGCGATGTATAAAAAACCGGTGCGGCATGTGATCGCGGTTTCATTATCCGCGGAAGAACACGCATCGGTGGACCTGAAAGAAGTTCCCTCTTCCTGGCAATTGTTCTGGAACAAGATCCGCAAATCAGGTAATGCAGAGATCCCGGGCCTTTCCTCGATCCTGGTGAACAGCATCACCATCAACAGCCGTCACAAACAGGAAGCCGTGAAACCCCATGTTTCATTGTATCTTGAACTGGATCTGAGGGGGTATAAGTTCCTGGATTGGGCGCATTGGAAAGAGCTTATTGATAAGGGGTATGAACAAGCGAAGCATCAGTTAGCAGCAGGCAGTTGGCAGTAAACAGCCGGCAACATCCAGATATTAATTGTAATCTGTCTGATCTAGTACGCCTTGAATTCAAAATTCAAACCTCAACATTCAAAATTTTCTTCATGGAAGTTCATGCTCACGCTCACACTGCCCGCAAAAAATGGACCCACTACCTGTGGGAATTCATCATGCTGTTCCTTGCGGTCTTCTGTGGTTTTTTAGCGGAATATCAATTGGAGCACAAGATCGAGCATGAAAGAGGGAAGCAATACATCCGTTCATTTTATGAAGACCTCCGGGTTGATACCGCCATCTTCTCTTCCACTATTATTCAATATGAAATAAAAATGGCAGGCCTTTCAGGACAAGATGATTGTTTTGACACCCTGAACAAGAATATCACTTCAGACAGTTGTTTACAAACACTGCTCATTCATGCGCAATCATTCCGGGATCTGGTACATTCGGACCGTACCCTGCAGCAATTGAAAAACGCAGGGGGCCTGCGTTTACTGGAAGATGAGGACGCGGACAGTATTCTTTTCTATGACAATATGCTGCGCACGTACATAACCACAGAAACCACTTCATATCAGGAAAATCAGACCGGAATAAGGGATGTGATCTACTCAATGATCAGCAACGAACGTGCCATGCGGCCCACTGACCGTACAAGGGGCCCGCTTGTATACAAAGGCAACAAGGATCTGCTGAACCGGTTCTTCAACATGCTGGCGGATTACACCCGGAACAGTCAGGCCAATCTCGATGACCTCCGGCTACTGAAGATAAAGGCAACCAGCCTGATGCATTATTTTGAAGAAAAATATCACTTACATTAAATACACCCTGTATGGCCAACAATGAATTAAAATATCGCCTGCTCCGCTTCCTCCTCTATCTCGCTGTCGGTTTCGGCGCCGCCTTCCTCTACCACTGGATGAAGAATAAATGACCGAACCTATTACCTATTACCTTTTACCTCTTAACTTTTACATATCACCTCTCCCTCCGTGCCTCCATTCTCCATTATCAATTATCATTTAACCACTATCTCTTTCATCTTCTCGCGTCCATAAAACACCGGGAAATACATCATCTCCGCTTTTCCCGGATTCAGATGATACACACCTGAATAACGCGGCATCAGCGAAACACTGAATGTGTATTTACCCTGCTTCAATTCACTGCAGAAGATACTGACCTTATTCTTGAAATACTCGCGGTGCACTTCATTGTGGTACCAGGACTGACTCTTGTCATGATAGGAACAACCCGCGGGAACCGGGATCTCCACCATTATATAAGATGCATCCGCTTTTACAATGACCTCCGCCTGAAGGGTCACTGCTTCGCCACCCTTTAATTGAGCGACCTTTTCCCCATTCCTCACAAATTGTGTTCTTACCGTGAAACCATTGGAAGCTGTATCAGGAGCAGGGTTCCAGTACTGATGATATGCTGTGAAATAAACAGGGGCAGCACCTTTCTTTGCCACGTTGAAAGCCTCACCCGGTTTAAGTTCCATGGTAAAGGGGAATTTCTGTACGGTCATATCGCGACTGCCCGATAACTGCAGCGTGGCCGGACCCGCAGTTGAATCCATTTTCAGAATTTCGGGTAACAGGGTCTCCATGATCAATGATGACTCATACGTATTCCTCCAGCTGCCCGTTCTTCTTTGTTCCAGGAAATAATTCCGGGCTTTATCGAGTAATGGATCAGCGGGGTTATTGGCGCGGATGATCCGGTACATGCGTAAAGTATTGTGAATGGAATTATCGAAGAACCGGTAGCAATCCTCTCCCCAATACACATTCCCGAACATCGTATGTTTTTGTTTCGCCAGCAACGTATCCAACACGACCGGCATGCCTGCCTTTTGTTTCAGTTCAACGATCGCCAGATCATCATACAAGGAGCGTATGCCTTTATAAGCATCCAGTGAATCGATGTATTTTTTATAATCCGCCTTTGCACCCAACCTGAACAACAGTTGTACGTATTCGATCCGGTCGCGGCCATGCAAACTTTCCAGCTGATAAATAAGATAATCCGTCAGCAATTGTTTGTTCATGCCGGAAGGATAGCCCGCTTCCTCCGCTTCCAGCAACGCGTCGATCACATGCAGACTGATCCACATCACCGGCTCTGAATTATCCCACCAGCCCCATAGCCCGGATGCGGCGCGGTTCTTCGCGAGTTTGGACATGATGTCCTTGATATTCTTTTCCCCTTCAAATTTCCTTTTCAGATACGCGCTGATCCTTTTCTCCATCAGCAATGCTTTCAGTTTTGATGCCAGTTGCTCATTACACAGGTATTCATAATTGCGGATGCTTTCTGTTTCCTGCAGCAATACCGGCAGCACGGATGATTCTGCGTATACTTTTACTTTTTCGCCACTTGTCTTCATGGCAACACTGAAGCTGGTATCCTTTGATAAGGTCGCGAACATACCGTTCGTTTCCAGCACACCCTGTTCGAAGACCGGGATCTTCCGTTCTTCCCCATCCATGAAGCCATTCTCCTTTTCAACGATGTACTTCACTTTGAGTGAATCTGTTCCCTTTGCGGCAATGTCCAGTGTATCGATCCAGGCATTGCGTACATGCAGCATATCCTGTTTTTTCAAACTATCGTTGATCCAGAAACTGCGTTTTACGGTCACCGTATCCTGTCCGTAATTCGTGGCTTTGCCGATCAGATTGAAATGGTCACCATCCACGGCAAAGGACGGAAGCGCGATCGCACCGCTCAGTGTCTTGAATGCACGCACGGAATTCTCCAGGTATCCTGTCTTTTTATGATCCGTCATCGCAATGAAAATCCCGCGCCAGCTGGTGATATCATCAGGATAGGTGACTTTGAAATTCACTTTTCCCTGCGCGTCCGTACGCAACATGGGTTGCCAGAAAGCATCATCACGGAAGCGGGTCCGGAGTTTGGACGCACCCGCGATCGTGGAATCTGCCTGAAATACATTCGATGCCTTTCCATTTTTGGTGGTAATGACGATGACGCCATTCGAAGCAGCAGCGCCATAAATAGCAGTGGCCGCAGCGTCCTTCAACACATTGAATGACGCGAAATCATTTGCGTCCATAGAGGCCAGACTGCTCATGGGCACCGGTACACCATCGATGATCACCAGCGCTTCGGAATTGGCCTGAATGGAAGCCATGCCCCGGATGCGTATTTCGGTAGCGGCTCCAGGATTACTCGTAACAGAAAGTCCGGCAACTTTTCCGGCCAGCTGATCGCCAGAAATACTGGAAACAGAACCGGTTATATCTTTTCTTTGAGCAGAACCATATCCAACCACAACCACTTCCTGCAAAGCATTCGTCATCGGGGTCAGTCTGAAATCATTTTGCGCGTCTGTCTGCGCTTTTTTCTCCATAGAATTAAAACCGACAATAGAAACGACCAGCACTGCATTGGGTGGGGCTTTGATACTGAAATGACCATTGGCTGAAGTCACGGTTGCGAACCGCGTACCTTTTATTACCACCATCGCACCAATGACCGGCGCTCCGTTCTGATCCCTGACCGTTCCTTCCAGTATTTCACTGAAAAGCGAAAGTGACGCGTATTTATCATTGAAGGCTTCCTTGATCTTATTCAGATCCTGATCCTGAACCATTCGGGTATACGTATTCCGGCTGCTGATCGTTGCCCAGATCTTTTCACTGATGCTGTCAGCAGATTGCAGCGCATGTAGACTTATCTCATAATAATTGATGCCACCTGGTTTTACCTCCAGACTATCCATGATAAAATACCGGTTCTTCGCATACAGCAGCATCAGGCGGTATTTCCCCGGCCGTTGATAATCAAATGAACGATCCTCTCCTTTATACACCCGCAGGAAATCCGGCTCATCATATCGGAATAAAAGGATATTCTTGAGACGGACGGCATGCACGGCAGTATCCGATGAAACAGAAGTGACCAGTCGTCCATTACCCGAAGCGTAAAGCGCAGGATTATAGAACAGCTGGGTTTTCACACTGCGCTGATCCAGATAGTCACTCCAGATACTGTCGAGTTCCTTTTCCGTCAGCACGAGATCCGAAAAACCGGGCACTTTCAAACCCCAGTCCAGCCTTTTATTGAATACCAGCGGGTATTTCAGCTGCTTCATTTTGATCAGGTCTTTTTCAAAATGATATTCATATCCCCCTTCGGCTTCAAATGACCTTGAATAATCATTGGCAACATCCAATACTGCATACCGGTCGGGATAAGGACCCGTCAGTATCGGTCCCGGCTGACGACTCAGATCCGGATTGATCCAGTTGAATACATTGCTCTGGCTGATCGTAGCGGGTGTTTCCCCGAAATTATTTTCCACCAGCATCATGTATTTGCCCCAAAGGATCTGTTCGTATGAAGACAATGTATCAACAGCGCGACTGACCTTCACCCTCGTATTCAGCGTATCGGCATTGATGGACAAAATGGTCTTCACGCCTTTCGCGAACCAAAAGGAATCCAGCGTGACCGTATGATAGGTGGTTCTCAAACGGAGAGAATGTTTTCCGGGACTCACCGGAAAACTATACCGCTGTAACTGACGCGCCTGACTGAAGAAGAGCGGTCTTTCATCGAGATACAACAGCTGAACAGGTTCGATCTCACCGTTCAGCACCACGAAGGGTGCGAACTGGGTCAGTGAATCTTTTACAGATGCATGATTAATATATAAAGAAAGTGGCCGCAGGAAACGGAAATACTCCATCGTATCCAAACCCAGTGCCTTGCCCCATCTTTCCCAGGTGTAGCGGATCTCAGTTGCCGTATCCGGCTGATCGCCGGGATAGAAAGTATTGAATCCCCTGCGTCTCGGGTAGATCTTTCCGAGATAGGGCACATTGGGCGCACGGAACCGGTCGAATTTAGTAGTGAAGGAATACGCCGTCACATCCGCATGCTCCACAGGCTTGCCCTGCTGATCTGTTACCTGCAATCCAACATTCACCGTTTGTCCGGGATACACATACGCCGGCTGATCCACTACCAGATTCAGTAATTTATCCTGATATGGGATCACGAATTCATCGGTCACCGGCCGGCTGCCATATACATACTGCAGGGAAATTGAATAGTTCTTCTGCGAACGGGTGCGGAAGCTGAGATCGAGATCAGTGCTGTAGCCGCGGGCCACCACTTTCTCTCCGTTGAAAAGCGTATACCAGACCTTCAACCGTTTCGGATTGATAAGCAGTACCCGCACTGAATCCTTTGTGCGACTTGCCTGACAACTCACCATGCGCCGGGACGAACGAAGGAAAAATTCCTCATCACACAATTCCGTCACTACTTCATAATTACCAACGAGCGGATCCACCGGGACCACGGCCGGCAGATGGAGCTTTTTACTGAAGAGTGAATCGTCGTTCAGATCGAATGCGAACAATTCTGCATCAGTTTCCGCAGGTTTACCGGATATGAAATAGTTGATCCGGAGTGAATCCGCTTCTGATTCAATGGTCAGCCGCTCCCGCTGATCCTCAAAATCCGTATACAGTTCCTCATTTCTCGATTCATTATTACTATTCAGGAGTTGAGCCGCCAGTTTATAATGAAAAGTAACCTTTGGGAAAATGCTGTCCGGCAAGATGAATTTCGTTTCGCCTACCGGATCCAGTGTGATCGTTTTGGTGAATAAGGTGTCCGGGATAAATACAATACTATCACGGTAGTTGAACCTGCTGCTTCCGGAAGGGGTGACCGTGATCAGCACCCGGCCATCCTGCACCGGAAGATCGTTCTCATCTGTAGCTTTGAAATAATAAGCCTGCTCCTCGCCACGGGAAAAAGTTTCCTGTTGTGCCCTCGCATGAAAACGGAGTGAGCCTAACTCATATTCTTCAAAATAGAATTTACCACGCACCAGTACTTTCCGCTTCGCGGCGTATTCATCATCATCCATTTCACTCAAGTTGTCAGCAGGATCGATCTTCCGGCTGGACAGATCCTCCAGCGTACAGGTGTATTCCTCATCCAGATCCAGGTCCAGACTATCAGTCAGCACCAGTTCCGCGGTATAGCCGCCGCTGCGGTAAGGATGCAGTACCGAAACGATCGTATCGGTCCCGAGATAATCATCTGAAATACGCAGCAACAATGGCCGGTCGACCGGCTTACCTTTTTTAGTGGTGATGAAGGCTTTCAGCCTGAGTGTATCACCCGGTTTGTATTTCGGTTTGCTGAAAACAACGAACCCTCGATATTCAGCCTCACTGGGCGTTCCACGCTGGAAAGAAGGCGTACGGCGACGCCGCTTTTCAAATAATCTGGAGATATATTTTACCGGAAAAGCACGCGATACTTTTTTGAAGAAACCGCCTATTTGCTTTCTGGAAGAATTGACGCGAAATACGAACAAGGTGTTCTTATACCGGATGCGCAACAGGCCTGCATGTCTTGTCTTGTTCCTTTTATAATACTGCGCATCCTTATCCCAACTTACTTTTCTTTTGCCGATCCGTACTTCGGCATCCGGAATGGTATGGTTGTTGTGATCATATACCGCCACCAGCAGGTCCCTTCTGTTACTGAGCAACTGCACATGCAGGTCACCGATCGTCCTTAATTCCGTAACCAGGCGATTTCCCTCCGCATATACAAACAAATAATTACCGGGTGCCAGCTGCGGGATCACCTCATCGTCATCAGTCGAGTCCACTTTGTCATACAGGTACGACTCCTTCATTTTATCCATTTCTGAACCGAAAAGGATACTGGCTTCGGCGGGTGTGATCCGGTAGATATAGGTATACCTGCTTGTTTTAGGCGCAGCCGCCAGGTCACGCTGGGCAAAGGTTTCAGCAGTGATCAGGAATAAGATCGCGGAAAGCAGAAGGGCCCTCATAAGCAGTCATTTTATGCAGGATGCGTGACAGGAAGGGATTACACATCGAACCCGCTCAATACGCGCGTAATTTGGCGATCGTTTCATCCAAACGCGCTTTGGCGAGGAAGTTCTTTTCCAGTTCAATAGCGAAAGGAACAGGAGTATCGAGCGACGCGCAGCGCATCACCGGCGCATCCAGTAAATGGAAACAATGTTCGGAGATCCAGGCTGCGATCTCACCGCCGATACCACCGGTCAGCGTATCTTCATGCAGAATGAGTACACGGCCCGTTCTTTCAACGGTTTCACGGATCGCCAGGAAATCAAGCGGTAATAAACTGCGCAGGTCAACGATGTCAATGGAAATTTCCGGATGCGCGGCCGCATAGTCTTCTGCCCAATGCACACCACTGCCGTAAGTGATGATGGAGATCTCATCCCCTTCGCGCACATGTCTTGCCTTTCCGATCTCGATCGCATAATACTCTTCGGGTACTTCACCGCTCACACTTCTGTACAATGCTTTGTGTTCAAAGAACAGTACAGGATTCGGATCATTGATCGCCGCGATGAGCAATCCCTTCGCATCCGCCGGTGTGGAAGGATACACCACTTTCAGTCCGGGCGTATGCACGAACCAGGCCTCATTACTCTGACTATGGAAAGGTCCCGCACCCACACCCGCACCCGATGGCATGCGGATGACCACATCGGCGTTCTGGCCCCAGCGGTAATGGATCTTCGCTAGATTATTGATGATCTGGTTGAAGCCCACCGTTACGAAATCGGCGAACTGCATTTCCATCATACTTTTGAATCCTTCCAAACTCAGTCCCAGTGCGGATCCCACGATCGCACTTTCACAAAGCGGTGTATTGCGCACCCGCTCCTTTCCGAACTGTTGCACGAATCCTTCGGTGATCTTGAAGGCCCCACCGTATTCAGCGATGTCCTGTCCCATCAATATGAGATCCGGATGCTGTTCCATCGATTGCTGCAAGCCTTCTTTGATCGCGTCAATCATACGCAGCTCTTTAGAAGGCATGCGGCTGTCGAATCCGGAGCTGGAATTATCCAGCACCGTTACATGGTCATTACCATCACCCGGAGCATACACATCTTCCAGTTCGGTTTCCGTATCTGCCACCACAGGTTTGGTGTTGAAACCAGCGAGCACTTCCGCATCGATCTTTTCCTTGTATTCATGGCGGATCGCATCGATCGCGGCTGTATCCAGTACCCCCTGACCGATCAGATAATTTTCATAATTACTGATCGGGTCCTTCATCTCCCATAATTTGAAAAGGTCCTGCGGCACATATTTCGTACCACTGGCCTCTTCATGTCCGCGCATGCGGAAGGTCATGCATTCAATGAAATAGGGCTTCTGATTTTTGATGCAGTACTCGCGTACCCCTTTGATCGTATCATATACCGTCAGCAGGTTATTGCCATCGATCTGGATACCTTCCATGCCGTAGCCTTTGGCCTTATCGAGCAGGTTGATACAACGGTATTGTTCATTGGTCGGCGTACTCAGTCCGTACCCGTTATTCTCAATGATGAAGATCACGGGCAGGTCCCAAACCGCGGCCGTATTCAGTGCTTCATGGAAATCACCTTCGCTGGTACCGCCATCGCCGCTGAAGGCGAGCGATACCTTATTTTCTTTTCGGAGTTTATGAGCGAGTGCCACACCATCGGCCAGCGCGAGTTGCGGACCGAGGTGACTGATCATGCCGCAGATATGATGTTCACGATTGCCGAAATGGAAACTTCTTTCGCGGCCTTTGGTATAGCCTTCCTGCGCACCCTGCCATTGCCTGAAGAGCTCGCTGAGCGGCATGTTGCGGGTGGTGAACACACCGAGGTTGCGGTGCAGGGGCATGATCCATTCATCGGGTTGCAGGGCCAGTGTAGCACCCACTGCAATGGCCTCCTGGCCGATCCCGCTGAACCATTTGGATACCTTTCCCTGGCGTAGCAATACCAGCATTTTCTCTTCGATCATCCGCGGCCACAGCAGCGAACGATAGAACTGAACAAGCTGATCGTTGGAAAGGTCTTTCCGTTCGAAAATCATATTGCGAATTTCCGGCTTTAATAGTGAAGTTCAAAGGAAGATTTCTGCAGAAGGTTTCCCTCAGAAAAGCTGAAAAATGTCACATAGAAAAGAGGCCATGGAGAAATACACACATAGTCAAGTAAGAACAATTGCCACTGTGTGTTCGGGTCTCCATGCCCCGCACGCCGCTGTTGGTGTTATCAACAACAGCACGAAAAACAGAGGCTTTCGGCTTAAAAAACTTATTCAAAAGTCCCACAAAGGCAAAAAAGGTAAGAACATTGCCTCTATGTATTCAGACCTCTATGGCCTCCATGCCTATGTGACAGTATAATTTTTATATTAGTCCCAAAAGTCAAATTCTACACGACAACCAGCTCATAAAAATCCTCTTCCTTAAAGTATTTCCTTGCCAGTTCCCGCAATTCTTCTGCAGTGATGCTTCTTATCGTTTGAATAGAATCGTAGAAATATTTTTCATCCAGTCCGTTCAGGATGATGTTCTTCCAGCGGCCGATGATCTGGAACGGACCATCCAGGTCGCCGAGGATGCTGCCCATCATGTAATTGCGGACCAGCTGCAGTTCTTCTTCATCCACCAGTTCTTCACGCAGGTCCTTCATCTCTTTATATACTTCAGCTACTGTTGCTTCACTCACATCCTTACCCGCTTCGGTTGCTACCATCCAGCCTGAATGCTGCAAATGATTCATCAGGTAACTGTGAATGCCGTAGGTGTATCCCTTGTCCTCGCGGATATTACTCATCAGTCGGGATCCAAAGAAACCTCCGAACACACAGTTCAGCACCATCGCTTTCATGAAATCCGGATGATGACGGTTCGGGAAATCACGTGCGATGCGGATCGATCCCTGCACGCCCTCCGGATCATTCATGATGCGGTATTTCTTTTCAGTGGCCGGCTGCAGCAACGCTTCAGGCATCGCGCTGGCCTGATTCGGCAGATCGCCGAAAGACGCGTTCAGCAAGGTTTGCAGGTCAGCGGGCAATTTACCGGCCACAAAAAGCACCAGTTTTCCCTGCTGATAGAATTGCTGATAGAATGCCATCAACGGGTCACGCTGCAGGCTTTCAAAATCTTCCGCCTTACTGTATTTTCCGTACGGATGTTTTTCTCCGAACAGATAAGTATCGATCAAACGGCCCGCCACAAAATCACTTTTCTTCAAATTCACTTTCAGACGCTGCTGCATGTTCTGTTTGTAGATCGCCAGTTCTGTTTCCGGCATTACAGAGTCCGTGATCAGTTCCCGCACCACAGGCAGTAATTCCTGTACATGCTTACTGAGACAGTGCAATGAGATCGTCGCGGTTTCATTGAAACAGGAACGGTTCAGGTAGGCACCGTAATATTCAAAATGTTCATTGATCTGGAATGCGCTCCTGCGGCTGGTTCCGTTGCGCAGTAAAAAATTGGTGGTGGCCGCGATGAGGTTCCGTTTTTCGTAACTGTTCCCCGCGAAGAACACCCACTCGAATTGCAGCACTTCTTCCGCGCCCGCATTCACCGCGTATACTTCCACACCATTATCCAGTTGGTACCGGTCACAGGGCTTGAGCTGGAGTTTGAAGTCCACTGCATCTACGATCACCGGGGCTTGTTTCCTGTTCAGCATAAATTTCCTTTCGCTTGCTTTAATTTCCGGAACGGTAATAAATAGTATTTGAATTCTCTTCGCGGAAGATGTTCCGGGCTTCCTGCCGGATGTCATCGATCGTCACTTTCGCGTAATGACCGAGCTCATCATTCATCCATACCGCGTCGCCGAGCAGTTCGTAGTAAGCCAGGCTGGTCGCACGGTTCATCACACTCATATCCTCGAAAGCGATCATACTTTCTGTTTTGTTCTTCACTTTCTGCAGTTCATTCTCACTCACCAGTTCCTGACGCACTTTCTCCAGTTCCGCTTCCACGGCCTTTTCCGCGTCTTCCAGTTTCACACCTTTCACCAGCTTGCCTTCGATCGCCAGCAGGCCTTCATCGGTACTGCCGAAATGATGGCATTCGATATTACTGAAGAGCTGTTGCTCTTTGACGAGCGACTGATATAATCTGGAAGAACCGCCACCGCTCAGGATATCTGATAACAGATCGACGGCATAATAACGTTCATCCATACGTGAATAAATATGCCAGCATTTGTAGAATGCGTCCAGCGGGACATTCGCTGTGATGTCCAGCCTGCGCGCGGCTTCCTGCTTCGGTTCCTTCGGCAGATCACGGTTGTATTTTTCACCGGAAGGGATATCACCGAACCATTTCTCCGCTAATGCTTTCACTTTTTCGGTGGTCACGTTGCCGGCCACCACCATGATCGCATTCACGGGACGGTAATATTTGAAGAAGAAATTCTTGACGTCTTCCAGTTTCGCTTCTTCGATATGCGATAACTCTTTGCCGATCGTCATCCATTTATACGGATGCTTCGTATACGCCAGCTGCCGCATTTTATGCCACACATCACCATAAGGTTTGGTGAGATAATGTTCCTTGAATTCCTCACACACCACTTTGCGCTGCACATCCAGACTCTTTTCGCTGAACGCGAGGGAAAGCATGCGGTCACTCTCCAGCCAGAATGCGGTCTCCAGATTCTCGGCCGGCAACTGGATATAATAATTGGTCAGGTCGTTCGTCGTGTATGCGTTATTCTCTCCGCCCGCCATCTGCAGCGGTTCATCATAATTGGGGATGTTCACCGAACCGCCGAACATCAGGTGCTCGAACAGGTGGGCGAAACCGGTGCGTACTTCTTCCTCGTCACGCGCGCCAACATCATACATGATATTGAGAACGGCCATGGGGGTCGACAAGTCCTGATGGACCAGCACCCGCAGTCCATTGGCCAGGGTAAAACGGTCAAATTGTATCATATGAATTATTCCGGGTTAAACACAGCGGCAGGGTTCCGCTGGAAGCGGTAAAATTATTGAAAATAAGGTTGCAGGATTGTCGTTTCCCGGAAACAGTTACAGGATGGTCTTGATCTTGAAATCATAATCATGCAGCAACCCGTTCCGGCGGATGATGATCTTGATCCTTTCATTGGCCTGTTGCAGGGCGATCTTCATCTGGTTCAGATTCTGATTGAAGTTCTTGTTGATGGCCACCACGATGTCGCCCTCCAGGATACCCGCAGCTTCGGCGGGAGAGCCCTTGGCCACATCCCCCACCACAATGTATCCGTCTACCATATATAATTCGATGCCCGAGTAGGCATAGTCGAACGGTTCGTCAAAATGTGAGTTAGGGGTGATGTAGATCTCATGCTTATCGTAATTCAGGATCACATTGAACCGGCGCAACAGGTCATTCCCGATCAGACCGGCCAGATTGGGATATGAAGTGACATTGAAATCATCATCGAAAATATAAACAGGGACCGAATGGAACTTATAGGGCCCCAGTTTCACTTCCCGGATCACCGAAATGTACATATCGATCTTGCCACCCACACCTTCGCCTTCCTTGGTCAGCAATTTGCGTTTGCGGCCGAGCAGGGAGCTGTCCTGCATGAAATCACGGGAGAACATCACACAAACGCCCGCGCCGATATCCATCAGGAAACGGGTGTTGATCGTCACCGCGTCGCGCACACGCGCTCCATTGCTGGGAAGCGTATTCAGCGAGGGTTTCAGCAGATAGCCACCACGGGGATAACGGAAGGTTCCACGGGTGAAGAACTGGATCTTCATACTGTCATAATCGATCTTCAGTACATAACGGCTCAAAACAGAATAACCGATGATGCCATCGATCCTTTCACCATACACAGAGGTCAGTATCGCATAGTCATTGACGTGAATATCAAGACTGTCGATCGTCAGCCCCGGAAAATGAATCCGCTGGCGATACAGGAAAGGAACGGTATGGATACCCGCGATGCCCCGGATCGTCTTATTGGTGGCTACGGGTTTCAGTTTGAGAAAATCGGCGGTCGTGGAATCCAGCGAAATACCACTGCTGCCAGTATCGAGGATGAAATTGAGCGTGTCCGGAAAATCGCCCAGTTTAGCCTGCAGGATGACGATCCCGCCGGTCAGTTGGGTGAAGGGTATTTTAGTAAGGAACTGAGAGGGCGGTTCAATGAACTCCTCCTGGGCGGAAACCCGCAAACCGCTCGTCAGCAGCAGCACAGCTATGGATATCTGTAAAACTTTCTTCATGCGGAAAAGGTTGGTTAGCAATCGGTCAAAGGTTAGACAACGCTGCCGGGCGATATGTTGCAGCAGCCCGGCGTTCCTGCCCCCTTTCTTTATCAATTTACCATATATAGTATGCTTTGCAAAACCGTTCGACCCATTTTAGTGTTACCCTTGTACCTTTGCAGCTATGCATTTACAAGAATTGTACGATAAAGCAGCCGGTTTCGGATCCCTGAGCGTGGAAGAAGGGGTTCACCTCTATCACCATGCCCCGCTGGCCGATCTGGTCCTGATCGCGGATGAGCTCCGTAAAAAACAGGTGCCCCACGGAAAAGTGACCTGGCAGATCGACCGGAATGTGAACACGACCAACGTGTGTATCGCGAACTGTAAGTTTTGCAATTTCTACCGCATTCCCGGCCACGCCGAAGCCTATATCACGGATATGCCGGCTTATCGTGTTAAGATCGCGGAAACGCTGAAATACGGTGGCGATCAGTTATTGCTGCAGGGCGGACACCATCCGGACCTCGGACTGAAATTTTATGTCGATACTTTCCGTCAGATCAAAGAAGAATTCCCGGCCATCAAACTGCATGCACTCGGGCCACCGGAAGTAGCACATATCACTAAACTGGAAAAGTCTACGCATAAGGAAGTATTGACCGCATTGAAAGAAGCAGGGCTGGACTCCTTACCCGGCGCGGGTGCGGAGATCCTGATCGACCGCGTTCGCCGTTTGATCAGTAAAGGAAAATGCGGAGCGCAGGAATGGCTCGACATCATGCATGAAGCGCATAAATTGAACATCACCACTTCGGCAACCATGATGTTCGGTCATGTGGAAACGATCGAAGAACGTTTTGAGCATCTGGTGAAGATCCGTGAAGTGCAGAGCCGCAAACCGGAAGACGCGAAAGGATTCCTGGCGTTCATTCCCTGGACCTTCCAGGATGTGGACACGCTGCTCGCGAAGATCCGTGGCGTACAGAACCTCACAACCCCTGAAGAATATATCCGCATGATCGCGCTGAGCCGCATCATGCTGCCCAATATCAAGAATATCCAGGCCAGCTGGCTGACCGTGGGTAAACAGACCGCGCAGGTTTGTCTGCACAGCGGCGCGAATGATTTCGGCAGCATCATGATCGAAGAGAATGTGGTCAGTGCCGCTGGTGCCCCGCACCGGTTCACCTACAAGACCATGCAGGAAGCCATACGCGAAGCGGGTTTCGAGCCGCAGCTGCGTAACCAGCAGTATGAATGGAGGGAATTGCCGGCATCTATACAGGAACAGATCATTAACTACTAATGTTGAATTCTGAATGCTGAGTTTTGAATGATCGCCTATTTATACAGTTTCAATAATTGTATAAATAGCATCAATCGGGATGTATGTACGCAATTCATGCAATAAGTGTGACAACAACTTTAGTGAGCCAACATTCAAAATTCAAATCTCAAAATTCAAAATTTTTTCCCTTTATTATGACGCTTCAAAAAACATTTAGCTGGTTCAGGAAAGTAGCTATTGCCGAAGGCATCTCCTTCGTTGCACTCGTATTCATTGCAATGCCCCTTAAATATCTTGCGAAGATCCCCATCGCTGTTACCATTGCCGGCTCCATGCACGGCATTCTTTTCATCAGCTTCATCAAACTCGCCTGGGACCTGAAAGTGGCGGGCGATAAATCCGCCATCTGGTTCGGAAAAGCCTTTCTGGCTTCGGTGCTGCCTTTCGGCACTTTCTACATGGATCATAAGGCGTGGAAAAGGGAAGCTGCCAGCTGTTAGCTGTTAGCTGTTAGCGGGCGTGATAGTTGAAAATGCAACACATTTACCGGCGCCGACTTGAAGCTTGCGGCTTGTGGCTTGCAGCTTCTCATACTACCCTCCAGTTGGTATTTCTCAATCCGATCCGGTTCATTAATTTGTGCTAACATATCCACTTACAATGAACCTCTGGCTGCCTACCATCTGCACCATCATCGTTACGATCATCTTCCTGATCTGGGAACGCGTATTCCCGGGTCGTGAATTACCCAACAGCAAAGGCTGGTATGCACGAGTACTGCTCATTAATCTGGCGCAGATCGGCATCACATTCGGCACCAATAAACTCTGGTTCAGCTGGCTCAGCGGGCCATCTCTTTTTCATTTCGCGGCCTGGAACCGCCCGGTACTGGAGGGTTTCACGGGATGGCTGATCAGTACATTCTTCTTTTACTGGTGGCACCGCATCCGTCATGCGAACGGATTCTGGGTCATCTTCCATCAGATCCATCATTCGCCCGCCCGCATCGAAGCCCTGACTTCATTCTATAAACATCCTGTCGAGATCCTCTCGGATGCGTTCCTGATCGGATTGCTGATGTACCCCTGTCTGGGTGCTTCGCTGGAAGGTGCTTTCTGGCTGAATTTTTTCGCGGCCACCGGTGAGTATTTCTATCATTCCAATATCCGCACGCCGCATTGGGTCCGGTATATCATTCAAACCCCCGAACTGCATTCGATCCACCATGAACTGGATGTACATAAATACAACTACTCCGACCTTCCGTTATGGGACCGCCTCTTTGGTACCTATAAAGACACTACAGAATTCGCCAAACAATGCGGCTTTCCCCGAAACAATGAACGCAAGCTCTGGAAGATGCTTGCGTTCAAAGATGTTTATAATGATAAAGATGATGCTGAAAAGGGTCAGATGGTTTGATTGTTCGATGGTTTGATGGTTTAGGTGGTCGTTTATACCAATACTTCACTATCTATTACCTATTACCTATTACCTATTACCTTTTACCTCTTACCTCTTACCTCTTACCTCTTACCTCCTACCTTCTCCCTCTATTATCAATTATCCATTATCATTTATCCATTACTTCGGGTATTTCTCGATCTTATTCGTCACTGCCGGTATCGTTTTCACCCAGGCATAGATCGCTTTCAGATCGCTGTCGGTCATACCGGCCATAGCGGGTAAAGGCATCACGGTATTTTCTTTACCCGGATTGAAATTATAATTCTTCTCTTCACGTAACGGCAGGAACTTATTCAGGAAGCGCTCTTCCGTCCATGCACCGATACCTGTTGCTGTATCAGAAGTGATGTTGGAAGCCACTACTTTGAAGGTTCCCAGATCGAACAAGTGACCACCGGCGAACAACTTGGTCATATCAGGCGCACCCTGTGGTGTGAGCGGCGTATGGCAATCCGTGCAATGTGCCATATTACCAAGGTAAGCGCCATAAGCTACTTTATTGGTTTCGGCCGGAAGTACATTCGCATCAACAGAAGCCTGTAAGGCCGGTGCAGGATAGGCCATAGCGATCGGGATCATCAGCTGTCTGGCCGGTATTTTATTTTTGATCGGTTTCAGTGTACGGATATACGCCACAATGGCCAGCAGATCAGATTTCGCCATTTGGTTGTACCGTGCATAAGGCATAATGGGGAACAGCGTATCGCCAGCCTTATTGATACCGTGTGTCATGGCACGCAGGATCTCATCATCCGTCCAGGTGCCGATACCGGTCTCAGTATCCGGAGTGATGTTTTTCGCATACACTTTTCCCGGAACACCCACGCCAGGTCCGAATTCAAAACCTCCCTGACCTTCGGTACCCACGACCACAGGTCCGGCGAACTTGGTAATATCACGGGTGCTGTGGCAGTCGAGACAGGCCGCCACATGATTGGCCAGATATTCACCGCGATCCAGTATTTTTTTGAGAGAATCCTCTTTGCCTGAAGCAACAGGCTTGTTGGAAGAACTGTTATTACAAGAGGGGGTTAATAACAAAAGGACAACTACACTGCATAAAGCAGTAAGGGCAAGCAACTTTTTCATGTGTGTGGTTTATTGATGGTTAATGTTTCCGGAGTGTCGGGCGGGTAGGGCTGTCACAGAACGACTCATGCATCCCCCGGTACTGTCCTGCACAAATGAGTAGGTCCTTTCCGTCAATAAAGATGCTGTTTCTTCCGGTATTTACCAATACCGGAACACGTATATAAACTAATATAATATTTGAAGGACCTTCCGGTCCGTATTCAGTACGGTGAAAGAAACCCGGTACCCTTTCTCGATCCTTCCCAGTTCATTTTCCTTGCCGATGGCTTTGGCGGGATACAGACTGCACATACGTAAAGCCTCTTCAAAAGCAATACCGGCATGTTCTTCAAGATTATGGACGGCGGTGATCATATCCAGTGCCGATCCGCTGAGGATCCCTGATGATTCGTATTTATCGCCCGCTAACTGATGCGGGTAATGGCCTGTACTGGTTTCCGTGACCGCATCCGTGATCACGAACAACCGGTCGCCCATCACTTTCTTCGCGATGCGCAATGCCGCATAGTCCACGTGATGTCCGTCCGGAATGATACTGGCCATCGCTGTTTTGTGATCCAATACCGCGCCGGCCAATCCGGGCGCGCGATGCTGTAACGGACTCATCGCATTATATAAATGGGTAACGGTTTCTATACCGTCATTCAGAAAATCGGTCGCTTGCTCATAAGTAGCATTGCTGTGCCCTGCTGAAATGATGATCCCTTCATTGCGGATCATCTCCACCAGATCCGGATCGCAGCATTCCGGCGCCAGTGTGATCATTGTGATCACTCCGCTTCCATAGGCCAGTATTTCTTCCACTTCTTCAAAAGAAGGAGAATGAATGAGCGTTTCGATATGTGCCCCGCGTTTGACCGGATTGATCCAGGGCCCTTCGAGATGCAGGCCCAGCACTCCTTGTCCTCCTGCTTCCCAGTAAGCACGTACCGCATCGATACACTGAAAGAAGACTTCTTTTGTATTGGTCGCGACCGTGGGCTGATGCCAGGCCGCCCCGCCGGCTGTGCAATATTCCTGCAATGCATGAAGAGAATCCGCATCCGGATACACGGCCAGTAAACGTCCGCCGGCCCCATAGATCTGCAGATCGATGAAAGCCGGTACGATCATCACATTCCCCAGGTCCTGCCTTGTTACAGTATCGGGTACGGATGCCGCGGGAACGACATCAAGGATGAATCCGTCTTCCGTACGAATGATATGATCACGTAACCAGACCTCGCCTGTGAAGATGCGTGCAGCAGAATAATTGATGATCGCCATTCCTTTATTTCGTTTTGAGTTCAGGTTACAGACAGTTCTCCAGGAACCGTGACCTGTCTCAAAACTACAGATTCCGGAAAGAAAAGCGGAAGAGGCCTTGCATTAATTCAATAAGGGAACAACAGCGCTGATGGTGGTGCCACTGCCATGCTGGGATTCGATCTTGATATCGCCTTCGATCGCATAGATCCGTTCACGCATGCCCAGCAGGCCATGATGCTGACGGATATCCACTTTATGGATATCGAAGCCCTTGCCATTATCGGTCACCATCAGTTTGAGGTGCGTATCCGTTTCTGCGATCTCGATCGATACCATGGTGGCTGAAGCGTGTTTCATGATATTGGTGAGACTCTCCTGAACCAGTCTGAACACTGGCAGTGAAACGCGCAGGTCGATCTGTTCGTTACGCACTTTGGTCTTCAGCGTAACAGGGATCTTCGTGGAACGTGAGAATTTATCAGCCAGTGCCTGCACCGCGAGGATGATACCCAGATCGCGCAACAATGAGGTATTGATCGTGCTGAGCAGTTTACGGAAACCTTCCGTAAGGTACTCCACACTTACATGCAGGTCATGCAATCCTTCTTTCAGTTTTTGTTTATCATCGGCATGCTGCTGCAGTAATTCCACATCGATCCGCATCACCGTCAGGATCTGCCCCAGTTCATCATGCAGCTCACGCGCGATATCCGCTTTTTCTTTTTCACTGACCTCCTGTAAGTGTACGGATAAACTCCTCAACTCTTCTGTCAGTATTTTCAGCCTCATCTCCGATTCCTTGACCTTGGAGATATCTATCGCCGTCATGGATATATGCATCGGCGCTCCCAGCCCGTCCTGGTGTTTGACCATCACCTGCATCACAGGTATCCTGGCACCGGTAGGAGTATTGAATTCATGTTCTCCGTTCCACTTTCCCGTACTGGCTAGGGCGGCTGCGATTTCTGCCGCCATCTTTTCGCCCGGTTGCAAGGCGGAAATATGATAGCGGTCCTTCGTCACATCCCCGATCCCCAGATATTCCCTCGCCTCCGCATTGGCGTAAGTAAGGACTCCATCCAGATCCGTGGTCAGCACAAAAACCCTGGCATTTTCAAAGATCTCAATGAGCTGTTGACGGGTATCTTCCAGTTTTTTCTTTTCCGTGATGTCTTCTTTGACCGCCACATAATTGATGATCTCTCCGTTGCTGCCGATCACAGGAGAGATGTTCGCTTTCTCCCAATACACATCCCCGTTCTTTTTCCGGTTCATGAAAACGCCATCCCAGCCCTGCTTTTTGACCAGGTTATCCCATAATCCCTTGTACTCATCCGGGTTGGTGAATCCGGTCTTCAGGATCCGCGGATTCTGCCCGATCGCTTCTTCCACTGAATAACCGGTGATATTCGTGAATGCGGGATTCACATACTCGATATTGCCCTGAAGATCGGTGATCACGATCGAAGCGTGACTTTGCTCAACGGCCTGCGTTACTTTCTTCAATTGTGTTTCCGCTTGTTTCCTGATGATCTCATGGAAATATTTAGCCACGAACAACCCGATATTTTCAGCCACACGATTCAGTACGTTCAGTTCGTTTTCATTGAACTGATCCTTTTTATTGGAGAACAGTGTGAGAATGGCCACCACTTCCCTTTCTTCACAAACAGGCAATGCGATGAATGACCGGTATCCTTTGTTCAGCATCTTTTGAACCCAGCTCCGCTCACCGCTTTCCTGCTCCAGGTCATTCGCCAAAAAGGTCTTTCCGCCAACGATCACATGATGCATGGGATCTTCACGCCATTGATCCGTTTTATTCGTTACGTGATCCCTGAAAGCTTCCAGACATTCATCCGTTTTTCCGGATCCCGCCCACGTCAATGGGTACACGGATTCATCCCGGGCATTGACCAGTGAAACGATGGCGTACTGATACCCGCATGTGTCTACAGCCAGCTTGCAAATACGCTCATAAATGTTATCAGGAGATTCTGCGTGAATGATCAGGTCGTTCGTCTGACTCAGGAACTCATACAGCCTGGCCGAATGTTTCTCTTTGGCTGCCAGCGCTTCCAGGCGGCTGCTGAACTTAGTATAGATCAGTTTGAACAACTGTAAACTGATCGTCAGCACGAACAACGCGATCAGCGTATTGAACATCGCCCTGCTCTGGAAAAAATAAGCAAAACTCAGTTCGCCGTTCACATTGAAACGTATGAATGTGAAACAAATGATCGTGATCAGCCCATATACGAAGAATTTCCATCCTTCGTCAAAGATCACTGCAGCGCCGATCAGATAGGTCAGCAACATGAATTCATTCCCGTTCCTGTACACCAGTGCACCCACAATGATACCCGCTGTTGACATCATCATCATCCAGATCCGGACCTCAGAATAATTTTTATGTGCATGGAGATACAACATGTACGAGCACAGAACGATATGCATCAGGTTGATCGCCAGGAGTCCGTTATAACCAAGCTTATAATTGAAGTACAGGAAAATGAGATGTACCGGGATACCTAACAGTGAATAGAAATTGAAGATATACGTACGCTGTGTCTCTCTGAATGACAGATCAGGGGTGATCCCCAGCTGAATGACCTTCTTTATTCCGTTTATGACCTGCATGTTAACACAATAAGGGATCCGTATCCGCGATAGTGGCGGCGCGGCCAATTTAGGGAAAATACTTATGGCGGATAATGATCCCCGTTATGTCGCCCGCTTCTGACGGTCAAAGGCAAGGCAACGGAGATTGAAATGAATACGTATATGGAAGAATAACAGGCGGTCATATGACTTTCTGCAATTATTTGTATTTTAGAAATACCTATGCTTATGCGATCAAAACTAATGGTTGTAATGGCCGGTCTGGCTTTTTACAGCCTGCTGACCCCGGCTGTACAAGCCCAGTCACGCGAAAATACACTGCACGAACTCAATACCCTCCTCATCAATACGGTCATGGAGGACCTCTTCACACCACCCGTTGCCAGTCGTGTTTATGTGTATCCCCAGATCGCGTTCTATGAGTGCATCCGTCAGGAAGACAGCACCTACAGATCCCTCGCCGGGAAACTGAATGGCCTGAAACCCTTGCCCAAAGCGCCTTCCGGAACCAACTACTTCATCGCTGCCTGTGTTTCTTTTTCCCGCATGGCGCAAAGCCTCGTCGGCTCTGAATATAAATTCGAGGACTGGCGCATCGCCTTCACCGACTCTCTGGTCAGGATCACCGACCCCGATACCATGAAGGTGTCCATGGAATATGGGATGCGCATGGCCGATAGTATCCTGTCCTGGAGCAAAAAGGATAACTACCTCGTCTCTAAAAGCATGCCCCGCCATACCCTGACCAATAAAGCCGGCACCTGGCTGCCCACACCTAATGAATACGCGCCGGCCCTGGAGCCATACTGGCGCATCCTCCGGCCCATGGCCGTCCGCAATGCCGGACAGTTCTCACCCGCTAAAAAGTTGACTTACAACCCTTCACGTCAATCTGAATTCTATAAAAATGTGTTTGAGGTATATAATATAGGTAAGACACTCGACAGCCAGAAGACCGCCATCGCCTGGTACTGGGACGATAACCCGAACGTGTCCGTGCAGGAAGGCCACCTCACTTATTATGTTCATAAGGTATCTCCCGGCGGACACTGGATCATGATCGCGAGACAGGCTTGTATGGAAAAAAATGTGCCGCTCGTTAAAGCATCGCTCACCTATGCGCTGACATCCATTTCATTGTTTGACGCGTTCATTTCCTGCTGGAATGAAAAATACAAGACCAATCTCATCCGGCCCGTCACCGTCATCAAACAGAACATGGATGCCAAATGGGAGCCACTGATCCAAACACCACCCTTTCCTGAATTCACCAGCGGCCATTCCGTGATCTCCAATGCCGCCGCCACCATTCTGACCAGACTGCTGGGCGAGAACTATTCATTCACTGATAACACGGAGATCCCTTTCAATATTCAGCCCCGCAGTTTCAGATCATTCTATGAAGCCGCTGAAGAAAGCACCTGGAGCCGTGTCTATGGAGGCATTCACTATCCCGAGACCGCGCGTATCAGTATCAAACAGGGACGTGCCATCGGGAATTTCGTGCTGACGATCTGTAATGTTCATTAAAATACTGCATGACCAGACCTATTCATCATATCCTGTTCTGCATCGCCATGCTATGTTCCGGCTTGCTGAACGCGCAGCAACAGAAACTCTTTACCAACCTGCCTTCATCGTATTCAGGTGTTAATTTCCGGAATGACATCGCCGAAGATCAGACCATGTATTATTATCTCTACGAATACCTGTACAATGGCGGTGGCGTGGCAGCGGGCGATATCAATAACGATGGATTGCCAGATCTCTATTTCACTTCCACCCGCGGCAGCAACCAGCTGTTCCTGAATCTGGGAAATTGTAAATTCAAAGACATCTCCGCTGATGCGGGCATCGATGGCGGCCCCGGCATCAAGACCGGCGTCAATATGATCGACATCAATAACGACGGCTGGCTCGATATCTATGTCTGCCGCTCCGGTCCCTTTGACGCGCAGTACCGGAAGAACATGCTGTACATCAATAACCACAACAACACTTTCACTGAAAGCGCACACGCGTTCGGACTGGATGACGACAGCTATTCCACCCAATCCTATTTCTTCGATTACGATCTGGATGGGGATCTTGACCTCTTCCTCACCAATCATACTTCTGATTTCACCAGCGCCAATCTCGTGAACGGCACTTATGTGAACGGCAAACTCACCATGATCGCAGATACCAACAGAAGGTATGTCAGCAACCGCCTGTATGAGAACCGCAAGGGGCATTTCTATGATGTATCACCCAAAGCCGGCATCATGAACAATGCCTTCGGACTCAGCGCCTGCATTTATGATTTCAATGAGGACGGATGGCCGGATGTATATGTATGCAACGACTTCAACATGCCTGACTTCCTGTACATCAACAACAAGAACGGCACTTTCTCCGAGCACATGAAGGATTACATGGACCACATCTCCCTTTCCTCCATGGGCTCCGATATCAGTGATATCAATAACGACGGACGTGAGGATCTTTTTGTACTGGACATGGCCATCGAGGATCCGGTCAGACAGAAACAACTCTATGTGCAGAATCAGAACTACGACAAGTTCCATCTGATGAACACCCTCGGCATGTATTATCAGTTCCCGCATAATGTGCTGCAGCTGAACATGGGTGATCAGCATTTCAGTGAGATCGCATATCACGCGGGTGTGGCACAGACGGACTGGAGCTGGTCCGCGCTCATCGGCGATTTTGACAATGATGGCTGGAAGGATATCTATGTGGCCAATGGCATGAAGCGCGATATCACCGACTGGGATTACAAAGAGTTCGTACTCGACTCCGTCAAGAATGTTTTCGCGAAGGGAAAGACCGTTGATCTGAATGAATGGTTCAAACAGATCCCGCAGGTGCGTGTGAAGAATTATTTCTACCGGAACAGCCACAGTCTGCACTTTGATAACTACACCTCTCAATGGACCGATCAGCCCGCATCGTTCTCCAACGGCGCGGCCATGGTGGACCTCGATAATGACGGCGATCTCGATATCGTGGTCAGTAATGTGGACGACGAAGCATTCATTATGCGCAATGACCTGGAGAAGATCAACCCGCAGCATTACCTGCGTTTTAAGATCCTTCGCTCCAGGACCGACCCGCAGGAAGTATACGGTGCCACTGTAAAACTGAAAGACGAAAAGGATAACATGCAGTTCCAGCGTTATGATCCGCAACGTAGCTTCCTTTCCGGCATGGAGCACGCCTTACACTTCGGACTCGGCACTCAAACCTATGCAGCCGGTGCGGAGATCCTCTTTCCGGGTAAGAAATACATCGCCATGAACAATGTTCCGGCTGATCAGGTGATCACGCTGTATGAATCAGATGCCAAACCCTATTCAGAACTCAGTATCGGTCACGCTGCATTCAAAGAGGTCACCGCACAGAAAAAATTCAGCTACACACAAAAGGAGAACGACTTCATCGATTTCAAACGCGAGCCTCTCATACCTTATAAATGCAGCCGCAAAGGCCCATACTACGCGCAGGCAGATGTGAATGCCGATGGCCGCGCTGATCTTTTCATCGGTGGTGCATCCGGCACAGAAGGCAAACTCTTTATGCAAAATGCCGATGGCTCATTCACAGAAAAGAAACAAGCTGCATTCGCGGCTGATAAACTCATGGAAGATAACGGCACCGTTTTCTTTGACGCGGATGGCGATGGCGATAAAGACCTCTATGTGGTCAGCGGTGGCGCGGAATGGGAAGCCGGGAATATCCGCTATCAGGACCGCTTATACCTCAACGACGGGAAAGGAAACTTCACACGTTCACTGAAAGCACTGCCGAAAGAAATGAATAATGGTTCCAGTGTGACCGCACTTGATTTTGACGGTGATGGTGATGAAGATCTTTTCATCGGCGGTGGCGTCAGGCCAGGTCAGTTCCCCAAACATGATAAAAGCATGTTGCTGCAGAATAATAAAGGCGTCTTCACGGATGTGACCGCACAACTCGCGCCGGACCTGGTACACAGCGGGATCGTGAACGCGGCCGCCTGGGGTGATATCAATGGCGACGGGAAAAAGGAATTACTGATTGCCGGCGAATGGATGCCCGTGATGGTCCTGTACTGGGATGGCCAAACATTCAGTGAAACCATTGAACTGTTCACGGTAAAGAACACCGCGGGTCAGACCATTACCACCAGTAACAGCAACCTCTCCGGTTGGTGGAATGCGATCGGTCTGGCGGATATCGACAAAGACGGTGACCTGGACATCCTGCTTGGCAACCGCGGACAGAATTCAAGGATCACTGCCACTTACGATGAGCCCAGCAAAGTGTATGCGAAGGATTTCGATAACAATGGAAGTTATGATGCAGTACTCGGTTATTATATCCAGGGAAAATGCTACCCGATGTACCACCGCGATCAGCTGATCGACCAGATGCCGTTCATGCGGAAAAAATTCTATCGTTACCGGTTGTACGCGGGGAAGACCATGGATGAGATCTTCACGGAAGAACAGAAAAAAGGAATGGATATTTATACCGCCAATTGTTTTGAATCCGGCGTCATGATCAATGATGGCAAAGATCATTTTCATTTCGTTCCCTTCCCGGAACTGGCGCAGTTGTCAGCTATCTGCGATATGCAGGTGACGGATTACAACAAAGACGGTATCCCCGATCTGATCACAGCAGGTAACAATTCAGATGCCGATGTCAGCACCGGCTTTTATGACGCGATGGCCATTCAATTGCTGAAAGGCAACGGGGACGGTAGTTTCACGGCAGTGCCGATGAATGAATCAGGCCTGAAAATAAAGGGAGAAGTCCGAAAATTGGTCCCGCTGAATGATGCGAAGCATTACATGATCCTGCTCCGCAATAACGCGCCGGCAAAGATCTTCGGCCTGTATTGATCAGCCCGTTACGAAACGATAGCCGATACCTTTGATGGTAATGATCTCCAGTGCGGGATCTTCACGCAGGTAACTGCGGAGTTTGGTGATGTATACATCCAGATTGCGGGAGTTGAAGAACGAGTCGTTCCCCCACAACAGGTTCAGGATATCCTTCCGGTCGATCACTTTATCCCGGTTCTCGTACAATAGTTTCAGTAATTCGGATTCACGGAAGGAAAGTTTCTTCTCTTCTTTTCCGTTGGCGAGTACCTGGCGGTTCAGGAAGAATTGCAGTTTACCGATCATGGCCACGCCACCGCTGATCTTCGTATCACCGGCGGGTTTTTCACGCAGGGCATGCTGAATGCGGACGATCAGCTCTTCCATGCTGAAGGGTTTGCGGATATAATCGTTTCCGCCGAGTTTGAATCCCTTCACCACATCTTCGGTTTGCGTTTTAGCGGTGAGAAAGATGATGGGTACGTCTTCATTCAGTTCACGGATCTCATCGGCAATGGTGAAACCATCTTTATTGGGCAGCATCACATCCAGCACACAGATATCGGGTTTTTCTTTTTTGAATAATGCGGTGGCTTTGCCGCCATCGGTTTCCATGACCACCTGATAGCCGCGGCTTTCCAGACTTTCCTTGACGATCTTGCCGAGGAACTGCTCATCTTCTACATATAATACTTTAGTGTTGCTCATGCTTGTTGCCGGGGAATGATCACGGTGAACCGGGTGCCAAGGCCGGGTTGGCTATCGACCGAAATGATACCGCCGTGTTTTTTTACCACATGGGCTGCATAACTGAGTCCGAGGCCATAGCCTTTCGCATTATGCGTATCGCCGGTGGGCACACGGAAGAATTTTTCGAAGATCTTTTCCTGGTATTCGGAAGCGATGCCGATACCGTTATCCTTCACGCTCAGCTGCACATCCTTTTCCGTTCCGGTCAGTTCGATCTGGATGGAAGGCGCTCCGGTACTGTATTTCAGGGCATTGTCGACCAGGTTGAAGATCACACTCAGCAGGTGCAGGCGGTCGCCCTGTATTGTCGTATCGCCACTATGGGTCAGCGTAAGCTGCGCGTGTTGTTTCTCCAGTTGCAGGCGCATGGAAGCTTCCACTTCTTCAGCCAGTGTGGTCAGGTCCAGTGTTTCAAGGCGCAGTTCGATCTCTTTTTTCTCGAACATGGAAAGTTTGAGCACTTTATCCACCAGCAGGCTCAGGCGCTGTAATTCATTGGAAGAAATATCGAGGTACTCACGCGTGCGTTGCGGATCCTGAAGCGCATTGAAATTTTTCAGGGCTTCAATGGCCACACCTACGGTGGCAATGGGTGTTTTCAGCTCGTGAGTAATGTTGCTGATGAATTCATTCTTGAGTTCAGCCAGGCGGCGCTGCTGTTGCATGTTGCGGTACAGCAACGTGAATGACAAAATGGATATGCCGAGCAGGATGAATGAAAAAATGATGGGCAGGGAAATGCGTTTAAGCAGGAAGGGCATGGTATTACCCAGTTCCAGCTTGTATTTCACGGGGCGGGCGAAACCAACGGACACTTCATTGAGTTCCGGGTCGCCTCGGCGGTGATCGGGTTTATTGGAATAGTTGACGCTCAGGTTCCCGTTGTTCCCTGAATCCAGTTTGATGACCGTGAACGGAACGCTGATATTTTCTCTGGTCAGTGCTTTGGTATAACGCTCAGTTACTTCTTTCACGGAAATGGAATCCTGAAGTGAATCGACACCATAGAGCAGGTTGATGATCTGATCACGGGGACCTCTTCCGAACGGGCCCCGGTGCATCATGCGCATCGTATCATGCAATTCCGAAGGCATGGATTCACCATCTGCATGCATATTACGTGTGTCCAGGGACAAGACCACCCTTGCCTTTCCGGTTGGGCTCTCGTGAAGCGTATCCTTCATTTTATCGCGGATCACATTGATGGTGCTGAGTACGATATCACGCGGGGGCTGCATTTTCATGTCCGGGTTATTGGGATCATTGCTGACCACCACACGCACATTCCCGGAATCACCAAAGCCCGAAAGCCGGTCCAGGTGCAGCTTTTCAGCCTGCAGTTCCATGATGCTGTTCCGGAATGCCACCTGCGATTTCACTTCCAGCGTCTTCCTTTCCCGGTCATAGCTCTGCTTCAGCCAGTAGAACTGGAAGCCGGCGATACCCACAAGTGTGAGGATCATTAATAAACCCAGAAAAGAATGCTTCTTCATGTTTTTTAATATACAGCTGCTGGCTGCTTGTAAATCATTCTATGCTGATCTTCTGACAGGACTTTCAGCATGCGAAAAAAGCCGCTATGATCATATTTTTATACAACTCATGCTATGTGGTCACCAGCAGCCAATGGCCAGTAGCCAGCAGCCTTCTGATACCCTCAGCTCTTAACATCAAAACTAGCCCAATAAAATTATGTTCTCCACTCCCTTTAACCTTTATTAACCTAATTCCAAGGTCACTTAACCTCCCCCCTCCCTATTTTTACCAAAACAAACAACATGAAAGCAAAACTGCTTGCCCTTACCTGTCTCTTCCTCGCTGCCGAAGCCGGTGCCCAGGTAAAAGAAGGAAAAGTGATCTACGACCGCACCACCAAACTCCAGATCCGCATCGCGGGGATGAACGACCAGATGGCCAATCAGATCCCGCAATCCCGTACTGATAAATTCGAACTGAGTTTCGCCAATAACCAGTCCCTCTGGAAAATGGCCGAGCAGGAAAACAATGAACCTGAGGAGGTCCATGGCGGTGGTGGCATGCAGATCCGCATGGTGATGGCGGGCAGTGAGGATGTGCTGTACACTAATATTGAAAATGGGATCAAATGTGAAAAGCGCGAGCTCTTCGACAAGCAATTCATTGTGGACGACAGTATTCGTCCGCTGAAATGGAAGCTGACCGGTGAAACCAAGACCATTCTGGGTCATCCCTGTCAGGGTGCTACCTCCAGTACCATCAGCAAGCGTACGATGATGAATATGGACAATGGCAAGATGGAAAGAAAGGAGATCAGTGATACTTCCGCGATCGTTGCATGGTTCGCGGCCGACATACCCGTATCAGTGGGTCCCGCCGAATACCAGGGCCAGCTCCCCGGCCTTATCCTGGAAATGAATATCGGCGATGGCCGCCAGCTCTTCCAGGCTACCGCCATTGAACCCAAGGTGGATGTAGCTATCATCAAAGCGCCCACCGGCAAAAAGCATTATACGCCAGAAGAATTCAAAAAAGAGCGTGACAAGATGCTGGATGAAATGCAGAAGAACCAGGGCGGAGGCGGCCCAGGTAGTAGGACGATCAGGATCAATTGATTTTTTAAAATATGAAGGGAACCCCTGCGAGAGCGGGGGTTTTTTTAAACATACTCTATCCCTAATGAGATAAGATAGTCAAATGTTTCATCATAGAATCGCGAATCTCTAGTAGGATCGCTAACATCTCCATTGGGGACAACTATTATCATCCCCTGTCTAGCCCTAGTTAACAAAACCCTGTAGGCGTTTTTTAAGTATTGCTTCCTTTCGTGCTTTTTAATGTTTTTCCATTTGCTCCCAGCAAAGGAAAAATGCTGCCAGCTTCCCTTTGAGAGTCTAAAATCTGCATCCCAAACAACACATGTCCAGTCTAATTCAAGTCCCTGAATTTGAAATTCAGTTGCAACATCCTCTAAGTAATATGAAGATCTTACGTCTTCCTTACCATCAAGAAACCAATTAACAGGGTTCATCGGAGACTTTACATCAATTGCATAAGGCTTTAACCTTTGTGCTTGAGAAGACACAACTATTCCGTATCGTTCAGTCCCCCTAGCCATAGCCTTCAACCACTCCTTAGCAATTCTAATATCTCTTGTTACTACTAAAGGGTAGTTTTTTTTCAAACTTTCATAATATAGTTTAGCATCTGTAGCCTTGAGATCAAGTATGCTTTTGATTAATAAAGAAAGGTTTTCAGCACGAAACGACCTAAGGGAAACAGAGAGATGCAATTCGTGTTTTTTTTGAACATATTTGTGTGTTTGAAGAATTTCTAAAGCACGCCCTGATGCATATTCATCGTCATCAAGTCGATCAGATATAAAAACTCGCCATTTTGGATAAGATCTATTTATTGATTCTATCCATTCTCCAATTCCAGCTTCACCTGTATTAATTTCTTGGCCGCCTCCAACCAAGCAAATAATAACAGCCCAGTCTTTGTGTCTATCAAGACAAGAAATAAGAAATTCCGGTTCCGAACTTGAAAAACCAGATAACCCCTTCTTCCTTTTCATAAAATTTGAAGTTTGCTCTAAATCCCAAGCTCTTTGAGCTTCGTCAAAGATTGCAACATGTTCAAGAGGAGCCTCATCTCCTATTCTCAAACAATCGTCCCGAAAATGGTGAACGTTTTGAATAAAAAGTTTTACCTGGCTAAAGACCTCCCCCTTTGTTATTTTTTCGCCTTGCTCCTTAATCTTTCTTACTCTATCTCTTGTGAGCGCCTCTCTTAGTATTGAAACTAAAGGAGCATTTCCAGACAAGAAAACACTTGCAGATTCTTTGTTTTTCTCATAATGTTTGGTAGCGGTTTTTAATCCAACAAGTGTTTTGCCGGCTCCAGGCACTCCAGTAACAAAGCAGATTGACTTGCAACTGGTTTTTTTGGAGTATAGAATAATTTCGTCAATCGAATCGCTAGTAATTGATAAGTTAACTGCAGTCGCATCTTTTTTTGCAATCTCCTCAACAGAATGTCCGTTATATAAAGCCATAGCAGCCTCAATAATTGTTGGAGTTGGCGAGTACCTGCCTTGTTCCCAATTGTCTAAATTTATGTTCCCTGTTGTTGAAAAATCTAGAATTAAATCAATTGCTTCCTTTAGTGTTTTTTTATTACACCTAATTGGGAATAACAAGTTGTCAACTTTTGCGCTTGTTGAAGGCAAAATAGCAACATCAGGGGCCTCTGTTGCAACAAGTATTGGAGCAATAAAACAACCTTGACTTGTTTCATGAAAGTTATTTAAATCAAGAGCATAATCCCAAACTTGCTCCATTGCTGTAGAGAGATAATTTTTCTCGCCAACCTTAAATTCCAATATAAATATTGCACCTTGAATCAGTATAATAACATCTACCCGTCGTCCCATTCGGGGAATAGAATATTCGAAGTAAATTTTTCCTTGATATTTAGTTAAAACATCTTGTAAAATTTCTACTTGGTTAGCCCAAGCATTAGTTTGAGTTCTTTCACTTGAAAATTCATTTTCTAATGTAATCTTCCCTATTACTTCATCAATAGAAGCGTTACAAAATGAATCAATCGAATCCGAGTAATAATATCTTCTCATAACTTGAAGTAACTTTTAGTCCTAAAACACTAGCGTTAATTCTAAAAGTACATTGCTAGATATGGAATTATCCATCTGGCTTTAAAAAATGAACTGCTAAAAGAAAGAAATATAGAGTTAAAAGTCATAATTGCGGATGATTTTCATCAAAACTTAATTGGTATATAGCTGATTATCAGCTTTTTAAATATATATCGTACATTTACTACTTGACCAGTAACAATACTCTCTTTACCTTCGTATAACTCCTTTCAACAGAGTCACAAAAGACGTATCCCTCGAAACTCCTACCCGTCCGTAGCCAATTGAAACTCCGTAAACCTGATTCTCGGACTATTAAAACTTTTGTGCATGAAAAAGCTCAACACAATGATGAAAAATGACAACATTATGGCTACTGTTGTGATCACTGCAGTATTCCTGATCACTGGTCTCATCACTGCCTATGCGATCTACATCCAGTAATCGCTAATGTTCTACTAACCCCCACAATTTATACAAGCTACCATCAGGCTTATGCATACGCATGGGCCTTTTTTTGTGCCCGCGGATCAACGCAGATTTGCGCAGATTTGCGCGGATTAGCGCAGATTAGGCAGAACTGAATTCAAAATTCAAAATTCAAAATTAATACAAGCCTCCGGCCGTCGAAGATGTATACTACGTTCAGAGAGTAACTTACCTTTATGGTATGCAAGTTGAAATTTGGTCCGACGTAGTATGCCCCTTCTGTTATATCGGTAAACGCCGCTTTGAAGCCGCACTCGCGGAATTCCCCGGGAGGGATAAGGTAACCATCACCTGGCGCAGCTTTCAGCTGGATCCTGAGGCGGAGATCGGCACCGGACTATCGGTGAACGCCTACCTGGCCGAACGTAAAGGGATATCCGAAGAACAAGCCCGTGAAATGAACGCCTATGTAACCGAACAAGCCGCGGAACTGGGACTCAAATTTGATTTCGACAAAGCCGTCATCACCAATACACTCGATGCTCACCGGCTCATCCACCTCGCCAAAGCAAACGGCAAACAAGACGCCGCAGAAGAACTCTTCTTCCGTTCCTACTTCACGGAAGGACTGGACCTCAGCGATCACGAAACACTGGTATCTCTGGGGATACAACTGGGAATTGATGAATTACAGGTGCGCGATGTTCTCAACTCCGACCAATACGCCGATGCCGTGGACCACGACCAGTACCAGGCCCAGCAACTTGGCTGCAGAGGAGTGCCCTTTTTTGTGTTCAATAATAAATACGGGGTGTCAGGAGCTCAAGCCAAAGAAACGTTTCTCGAAGTACTCGCCAAAGCTAACGAAGGGTAATTTTGCCCGCCCGGCTGACGCCGTTCGGACGGGAATTCTGAATTTTGAGATTTGAATTAGTCGTGATACCAGGAATGACATTATAGATCAACAATGTTCAATGAGATTTTTTATACGCCATGCTTTATTTAAGCGCAAGTTCGAATGAAGCGACTCTTGTATAAATTTTGAATTTTAAATTTTAAATAGGTCAGTTTCCCTGGTGCCAACTCAAAACTCAAAATTCAAAATTTCATCTACCGTGTTATTACCCGCATAGCACCCCCGCCCCCGGCCGCATTATTCAATCCCGTTTTGCTCAAACTGTACGTGAACGATAACAGGAAGAATCTCCGCAACGTCAGCACCCGCGCGTCTTCTATGTAGTTCTGATTGCTGGTGCGGCTGATACCGATATTCTTATTCAGCAGGTCACGCGCGCTGAATTTAAGTTCGCCACGGTTGAATTTCAACACCTGCCTGCTGATGCTCGCATCCCAGATCGGTAGTTTATTGTTGAAGCCTCCCGCACGCTGACTGTTGATGGTATAATTGAATTCGGTAGAGAAGTAGAATTTCTTCGGCATCTCCCAATCGATACTCGTACCATATACCTGGGTCAGGTATTTCGTATTCAGCCTTTGCTGGATCGTGTACTTTGTCCGCGTCTGATCCACACTCGCGTTCAATCCGAATGTGATCTTATCATTCGGTGTGACGTCCAGCCTCACCTCCGGACCCATCGTCCACTGCCGGATCCCGTTGACCTGCGTATTAATGAACTGCTTGCCGCTGTAATAGGAATTGCCCGCACGTACCTCCAGCGTGGCTTTCAGCGCCCGCACCGGCATACTGTAACTGATATCGCTGTTCAGATTGATCACTCCGTTCACATTTACCGGCTTCGTCGTTTTCCTGCCCTGGTAATCCACCACATCATAGTTCACGATCTTGTGCTGCGTCAGCTGCGCGTTGATGAACGCGAACAGACTCCTGTTCTTATACGGATTCATCAGATTCAGATGCGCCATCACCGCGTGATTGTATTCCTGCTTCAGATACGGATTACCCTCGCGGATATTCAGCGGATTGCTGTTATCCGGTACCGGCTGTAACTGACTCATCGTGGGTTGATTCACGGATGTGGTGTAATTCAACTGCAGACTCTTGAACTTCGTAAAATTGTACTGGAACCGCGCGTTCGGTAACACATTGCGGAAGGTCTTGCTGATGACCGAATCCTTAATGCCGCTCTTGATCGTTCCCTCAAGGTCAGACTGCTGCCAGGCCATACCCAGCGCCATACTGACCTTTCTTTTCTGATAACGCCAGCGAATTCCGCTGTTGGTATACGCATAGCTGTTCTCGAACTGATTACTCAGGTATGGATTGAGGACCTCGTGCTTTCCGCTGATCCTGTTAAAATCATAAACGGCCTTATCTGAAGTACTCCGGCTGTTACTGTGGCCCAGACTGAACTCAAGCAGGGACCGTTTACCGATCGGCTCCGTGTACACGCCGCGCAGGTTATAACTTTTCAGATCACCACTGCTGGTATAGATCTGATCGATACTGTCGATCTGCGACAATACACCATTATTATAAAAATGGTTGACCGAGTATAAACTGCCATCTCCATCACTCTGGTTCAAACCGTTTTGCAGCGTGAGTGAAAAAGTCCGTCCGCGTTTGCGGAATTTTTTACGCCAGATCAGGTCGTTACTGAAATTATAACCATGATTGTTCCCGGTATTATCGCTGTATCCGTCATTCGCCAGCATGCCACTGCCGCCCCTCGTCTGATAATCGGAGCGTGAGCGGGTGCGACTGTCCTGATAACTGAAACTGGGCACCACCCGCAACGTATTGAATGAATCCAGCTGGAACAACATGTTCAGGTTCACCCGGTGCGTGTTGTTCAGATTATCGCTGTTGCCGTCCTGCGTATAATAATAAGAAGAGTCGGGTAAAAAGTATTGCCGGCTGGTATGGCTTTCCGTATATGGGTTATAGCGACTGTAAAAATAATTGCTCTGCAGATCCAGTTTGGTGCCGATGATATTATTATAGTTCAGTCCGCCGCCCCAGGCAGTGATGATACCGCTGTTGCGGCCGCCGCCCATCATGCCCGCCATCGGATCATCACTGGTCACACTGATATTGACATTACCGCCACCCTGCTGCATTTTGGCCATGGCACCGGTGAAGTTGAGAATGTCCATGAAGGAGAATCCTTCCGCATTATCATTATTCCCCATGCCAATGGCGGATAATTGCCGCGCGCCTTTGAAGGAGTTGACATTGAATTTGCCTTCAAAGCGGTCATTGGTGCCACCACCTGCATTCACTTTTCCGAATGCGCCTTTCTTCTTATCCTTCTTCAGTTTGAGGTTGATCGTTTTTTCATAATTGCCGTCATCAAATCCGGTCAGCTGCGCCTGATCGCTCTGCTTGTCATACACCTGTACCTTATCCACTGCATCAGCCGGCAGATTCTTCGTCGCTACTTTCGGGTCATTGCCGAAGAATTCTTTGCCATCCACAAGGACCCGCTGCACTTTCTCTCCCTGTGCTTTGATGCTGCCATCCTTTTCCACTTTCACACCTGGCAGCTTTTTGAGCAGCTGCTCCACACTCGCATTGGGCGCGGTTTTGAAGGACCCGGCATTGTACTGGATCGTATCGGCGATCATCGTGATGGGGGGTGCTTCATTCCGTACCACGGCTTCCGTCAGCGTTTTGCTGAGATCCGTCATAGTGATAGTACCCAGCTCGGCTTTCTTCTTGGCATCTGAAACAGTGAAGAAGGTATTGCTGTTATGATAATTCACATGGGTAATGAGGAGGCGATATTCTCCATTAGCGATGCCCTTCAGTTCGAATTTACCGTCAGGTCCTGTCATCGTAAAGGTGACAAGCGAAGAATCCTTTTTGTCGAGGATCGTCACAGTTGCCATCGCCACGGGTTGCTGCGCCGCACTGTCATACGCCAGGCCGCTCACGCCACCATTCCTTTGTGCTGCAATGGCCAGGCCGATCATGTTGAAGAGGAGGATCGCAAATACTTTTCTCATAGCTGTTTCCGTTTCGGCTACGAAAATATTCTTAGTTAACGGGAATGCCGGTTAAATGGGGTGGGAATAAGGTTAAATAAGGTTAATGAGGAAAATGTTGAATTTTGCCCGCCCGGCTGACGCCGTTCGGACGGGAATGCTGAATTTTAAATGAAAGGCAGGCTGTAACAGACTGAAATGTGTTTCCAACCTGTCACGCCAATTCAAAATTCAAAACTCAAAATTCAAAATTTAATACCTGACACCGTCCGTGTCCTCCCGTTCCTTCTCATACACCAGCACACTCACCTTCCACTCCAGCAGTTCATATTGCAGGGAGATCTCCACACGGAGTTTTTTGGAGGCTTCGTCGGTGGGGGTTGGCGTGAAAATAACCGATCCGAATTTCATTTCTTCAACGGGAGAGTTGTACTCGCCTTTTAAATGATAGGTAGCGGCACCATCGAACTGAAAGGCGAGGTTATTGAGTTGATTGAACAGCGAATGGAATTTCTGTTTAGCCTTTTCAAAATCATCTGTGGTCAGGACCAGGCTCTGCCAGCTGGCGATGGTCTTTTCGGATGATGTATAAACAGTGATGCTGGTACTTTCCGCGCCATTGAGATTGAAACGGCATTTATAATCGGTCGATTGCGGATTCTGAACGATCATTTCTCCCAACAGTCCGCTGAAATGCCCCCGGTAATCAGCGAGTACACGCTTGATGTCGGGACCAACAGGATTCGCAACAGGAAGTTTTAACTGAGCAGAAGCGGAGAGGATACTGAACAGCAGTATCGTAAAAAGTACGGGTGTTTTTACTCGATTTTTCATGATGCCGGATTTAACGGGTTGATAACAAGTACTAAAATTATAAAATTTTAATTTTAATATATATATTTATTGTAGCCATTTCCTTAACCCTTTAAAATTTATCCAACGATGAAAAACAACCATATCGCCCATGCTCACGAAGAAGCAAAGATCTACCAAAGCTATTATCGTCCTTCATTCAATGTGGTCCGCATGCTGCGTTCCGTACTGAGCGTACTGCTCACAGGTTCATCTCCTGCCGCTACCAGCACGTATATCCGCAGAAAATAACACGTACTTACTTACCCGTTCTCATAATGTTTCCCCCGGCGAAAAACGCCGGGGTTTTTTTATGCCCCACCCAGCCTCCCCGAAGGGGAGGAGTGCATCCGTATCCTTTTATCAATTTTATAGAATTGTGCATTGCTTCACTTTCATCAAAAGCAGGAAGATCCCTTTGAACGAAAAGCGCGACTTGCAGTCGCGCTTTTGTATTCTATCGCTTGCAGCGATATCCTCAATGAGCGTCACAATGGTTCTGCGAAGCCTCCTGGCTTCGCAGTAAAGCCCCACCCAACCTCCCCGAAGGGGAGGAGTGAATCACGGAAATGATCAAATACTTTCTCTTAAGATCATCTCTTACACTCACGCGATATAACATCAAAATACCGGGGCCCCTATATATCGATACTCGAACTTTCACGGGTGTCCTCCCCCTCTCCTTCGGAGAGGGGGTCGGGGGGTGAGGTCACAAAAAAGCCCCGACGCTGAAGGTCGGGGCCAAGCTTTCATCAGGAATATCTTTCATCAGAACATCCGCACATCACGCATACCGCGCTCCATCTGACGGGGCATGCCCTGCATCGGATTACTTCCGCTGTTGCCGCCCATCTTGTTCAGGTTGAACAGGAAGCTCAGCATGAAATAACGTTTCAGCACCATGCTGCGGGTATCCTGGAAGTAGTTGTCGCTGCTGGAGCGAACGATACTCTGATTCTGGTTCAGGATATCATTCACAGAAAGTTTCAGCTCGCCATTCTTTTTCTTGAACAGCTGTTTGCTGAAGCTCGCGTTCCACAATGGAATGCTCTGGTTGTAGCCTGCACCCAGACCGGTATTGATCAGGTAATTGAAATTAGTGGAGAGTAGGAAGCTCTTCGGGAACGTGTAGGTCACATCACCGGAGTAGGTCTGCGTATAATAATTCAGATCCGCCTGCAGGGGATTGCTGTATGATACTTTGTTATAAGCCAGGTTGGCTTTCACGCCGAAGTCGATCTTCGTTTTGTTGATATTCACACCCACACCCTGGTTCACCACAAAACTCTTTGAATTGTATTTCACGGAACGCAGCAGGCTTACATCACGTGTGTATGACATGTTGTTCGTGATGTTCACGCTGGATCCTTTCAGTTTGGGGTTCTTGAAAGGCAGACCCAGTGTAGCGAATGTACGGCCGCTGTAATATCCGTTCAGGTTGGCGTAACGTGTGATCTGGATCGGACCCTGGATCGTGATATCATTTACGATCTTGTTCTGGGTCATGTTGAAGTTCACGTTAAAGGCCAGCAGTTTGAACGTAAGCATGTTGAAGCTGTTGTAACCCACGCTGAAGTTATGGTTGAACTCCTGTTTCAGGTTCGGGTTACCGATCTTCTGATTCAGGGTATCCGTAACATCCGGTACATTCTGTAACTGGGAAACACTCGGCTGATTGGTACGGCCATTATAGTTCAGGCGGAAGTTCTTGCTGCGGGTCGGTGTCAGATTCAGACTAAAGGTCGGGAAGATATTGTTATAAGAGTGACGGATCACGGTATCCTTACCGGTGAAGGCCTGATAACTGTCGCTTTCCAGTGTTGAGTGCTGCACACTCACACCGAACTGATAATTGTATTTCTTTTCCTGTACCCTGAAGTTCGCACCATAGCGGTGTGCTTCAAAACCATTCTTGAAGATATTGGTCAGGCGCAGGTTCGGCTGATCGTATTTGCCGGAACTCACATCATAGTTATTGGTTTGCTTGTTGGAAGTGCTCTTATTATTGGTGTACGCGTAGTTCACCTCGATCAGTTTATTCAAACCGACCGGCTCCGTATAAGAAGTGCTCAGCACATTATTATGTGTGGTCGTTTTCTGATGATTATCCTGGTCCTGCAATTGTGCGCGGTACAAAGATCCGCTGGGCAGGAAGAATTCATTATCAGAATAGGTGAAACCTGTACTCTTACTCGTTCCTGTCGTGTTGGTCCAGCCCAGTGTAATGGTACGTCCTGTCTTACCGAATTTGTGACGGAACAGGAAGTTGTTACCCATATTGAAACCGTCCCGCTCATTCGTATTCCGGCTCTTGGTCGTTACGGCCAGGAACTGTTGGGTCGGTGTGGCGGAATTGCTGTAAGATGTATCGTTGTTCTGATTGTTGGAATGCTGGAAAGTCACGGAAGGTGTCCACAATAATGAGTTGGCCGAGTCGATCTGGTATTCAAAACGCAGGTTCGCACGGTGGTTCTCATTCTGATTATAGGAATTGGTGGTACGGTTCAGCGTGACGATCGAATCACCATAAGTGGTTTGACGCAGGATGTCCTGCAGCTGTGTTGTTCTTGAATTAGAGAAGAAATAACTACCGGTCACTTTGATCTTGGGACCCCACTGATCGGTATAGTTCAGACCGGTCGACAATGATTTGATGATACCCGTTGCGCCGCCGCCGCTGAAATTGCCAAGGGCCGCGATACCTTGCATACCGCCGCCACCACCACCGCCGCCACGCATACCACCACCCATACCACCGCCACCAAAGCCGCTGAAGCCGCCCATGGAGCTGATGATATCAGAGAAAGAGAATCCCTGCTTGTTGATGTTATTGGCGTTGAACAGCAAAGAAATGCGTTGGTTGCCATTGAATTTATTCATGCTGAAGTTGGTCTCGTAACGGTTATTGCTGCCTACTGCTGCAAGCGCTTTACCGAAATAACCTTTGTTCTTGTCCTTCTTCAGTTTGATGTTGAGTGTCTTGGTACGGCTGCCATCATCGATCTTCGTGAATTTCGCCTGATCGCTCATATCATCGAATACCTGTACGCTTTCGATCATATCAGCGGTGATGTTCTTTGTAGCCAGTTTGGGATCGGTACCGAAGAATTCCTTTCCGTCCACATATACTTTCTGCACGGTCTCACCCTGTGATTTCACATTACCTTCTTTGTCCACTTCCATTCCCGGCAGCTTCTTGATCAGGTCCTCTGCAGTCGCATTCGGAACGGTCTTGAAACCACTCGCGTTGAATTGCACGGTATCATTCTTGACCATAATGGGCGACTCACTCGTCACCACCACACCGGTCAGTGTTTTATATTCTTTTTCCACGATCAGGTTTCCCAGATCCACCACCTTATTATCTGCCGTGATGCTGAATTTCTTTTTGAACTCCACATAACCCTGGTGCGTGATCACCAATTTATAATCACCATCGGTCAGTCCCTTGATCTCGAAATTGCCGGTCTTGCCGGAGAGGGTAAAGTTCTTCAGGGTGGAATCGGTAGCGCCCAGAACGGAAACAGTGGCATCGGTGATCGGTTGTTTGCCCACGGTATCCTGCAAACGACCCTTGATACTGCCATCGGCTTTTTGTGCCTGAACAGAGGTTAAAACCGTAAGGATCAGGGACAAAAGCATCAGAATCTTCTTCATAAATAGTTGAATGAGTGTACGAAATTAGACGTAAGGCCGAATCTAAACTTTCGCGGCAGTGTTAAAAGGCATGAAATAAGGAAGAACGGAAAATGGGGGCAAAAAAGGTCATTTTGGAGCGATTTTGCCCAAAATCAGGGCATTTTTAAGCGTTTTTGCCCGTTTTCGGCCAAAAACACCCTTATCGCCTGCCTTACCTTTATTATATATGGACGGGTGCTGTCCGCCACAGGCTGCTCCATAATCATCCGGGCCCAGTACCGGGCCGGTACGGTATCGCTCCGTTCCTGATAAAACCGGAAACAGGCAAACCTGCTCCGTAACCGGGAAGGAAACAGGTAAATGGCCGTCAGATGATCGGCTTCCGCCTGCCTGTCATCCCCTGCCGCATGATGGACCCGGGCTGACAATAACAACAAGTCCGCATCCGCTCCTTTTCGCTTCGCTTCCCGGATCACATTGACCGCACGTATCGTATCCGCCACATCCCAAAGTGTTTTTGCATATTCAAATAATGTACGACCAGTTGTGTAGCGATCGGTCTCCAGCTGATGATAAATAAGTAGCGCGGCTTTCTTTTGTCCGCCGGCAGAAAGCAAAAACGCTTTTTTAGCAAGTACACGATTATTCAGCTGCTGGTAAAAACAAAAGATCGTAAATGAGGCGGCAATGAACAGCAGCAAATATGAAAATAAATTCCTTCGGCCGATCACTGCTGTTTGCCGAAGCTTTGCGGTTTCAATGACCGCCATGCAGAAAAGTGATTGCAACAAGACCGGAAGAAAATGAAGCGGATAAGAAAACTGAGAAGTCACGATCGTACAGAGCAAACTAAGTGAAGCGGCCCGCACGACCGTAAGGGATGAGCGGAAACCATACCTCAATAAACCGATCGAATACATCAGCAGCAATGCAAAACACAGCAAACCCTCTTCCGTCCACCATTGCAGCCATTCATTAAAGGCATACACCGTATTCCCCGCGCGCATAGCTTCGGCGTTATTGATATCATGGCTTGAAAAATAAGTCGCTTGTGCCTGGTTATAGCTGACTGCAAATTGTCCCGGACCGGTACCTGCGAGATAATGATTACGCAGCATCTGTCCGGATACCTTATAGATCAGCGCCCTCCCTTCAGTGGAGCCGCGCTTATATCCGATCAGCAAAAAGAAAACGAACAGTAGCGCGATGGCCCCGGTTATGACCACTATTTTTCTTCGCGTAGCGGAAAGCCGTTGGATAAAATATACAAATAAGCAAAAGATCACCGCAAGCCAGGATGCTCGGCTGTTGAGGGTCACCAATAAAACAGCACCGGATGCGATCAGAAAATAATGGAAGCGGTGTTTCTTCTTTCCTGCCTGTGATCCTGCATAAAACACAAGCTGCATGGCGAGCGCTTCCGCGTAAATACTGCTGTTCGGCAATGAGAACTGATTCGCATCTCCCTGTTGCAGGATCATATAAATGATAAAATAAAATACCTGTCCCCCGATCAGTACCGCAAATACGTTCGCAAGGAATGGCGAAAGCTTTTCAGGATCCGTATTCAATAAAAAATGCCGGCATGCCAGATAAAACAGAAACACGACCAGTGCGCCCGGAAATAAAAGCGATGCTGCGGGCGCCGAAAATGCGGATCGGAAAATAAATACAGCTAGTAAAAAATAAAGGACCGCCTCCGAACGGGACAGTCCTTTATACCACCTGCCAGCCAGCAATATGATGGCGGATACTGCGGCGCAGATCATAAAAAGGAACGGTTCCATCACATGATCGAACTCCCGGAGAACAGGAAGATCCAGGTATGCCCATGAACAGACACATAACAGTGCTGCTAACCCTCTCCGCATACCTTACAGGTTCCCGCTCTCCTTCACGAACCGTTCCTTTATGAGTTGAATTTCTTTTTGTTGATCGACAGCTGCCCTTTCAAAACGGAATTCGAATTCCCTGCGCGGGATGTTCTTTGTCCGGTTGAAAATGAACAGCGCTTTGTTCATTTTCGCATGGCGCATGGAATCCAGCTTTGTATTGAAACTGTATTGAAGATCATTCAGACTTCGGTCGTACCACAAACAGATCGAATCAGGGTAAGTTTCATCCGGACGGGTTGCGGGAACATATTTTTCAAATATCCGCCCTTCAGGCAATGTAGTTGCCGATACAAGCCGGTTGGTTTCCTGATAGAACATACTGCCCTGCACGGAGAACTTCGTCCGGAGCATGGAATCCACCGGCAGCTTACGCGCCTTATTCCCTGATGCAGGATCATAGAAATTACCGGTTAGACCCTTTTCACGGAAAAAGAAGAACCTGGATCCAACTGTCTCTCCCAATAGTCTTTGGCGCTTACCGTTTTCATCCACACTTACTTTTTCTCCCGGCACATAATATTGATAGCCCGTAAGATCGCCGGCAGTGAGCTTCATCAAACTATCATTGATCTTCATCGATCTTCCGGTGGATGCGTCATATACATCCAGCCTGTAATACAATTTTACGATCTGATCATTTGAATTTGATCTGATCACGGACTTTTTGCCAATGGCGCTAACAAAGCCAAAAGCAGCCAGGATGATCATACAGATCATCCCGGCTTTGCGTTTTGTTGGGCTCATATCAATCATTGATATTAAATGTTTTTGAGGAGGTATAATCATCACTCCATGTGATCGGAGATCCAGCACAGATCAATGAAACGAAAATATTATAGTTAAGTGTCATTGTCGCGAATACCAGACTATGTGATGATTGCGGGGAGTTCAACGTACAGGTGATTGTTCCACCGATCACCGTTCCAACGCGGCTGATGCTTTCATGTGTCAGTGATTCCCATTTCCAGAAACCATTATCTTTTACATGAACACCTTTTTCGTGACTCACGAATTTCCAGAGACCGAATATTTGCCTATAAAAGGTCCAGTCGTAGTACTTCACTCTTGAATTCTGGGTTTGTGAATTAAGCGTAATGGCTACGGTCGCATCATCCGTGCTGCCTTCCAGCTGCTGGCGGCGCTGATCACAGTTCTCTTCTCCACCTGAACCGTCACCACCTTCACACAAGCCATAATACTGGCAAGCGCATTGCGGACTGGCCGGATCTTCACAAGGATCGGCCACTTCACTTTCGTAGCACCACTGATTGCCGGTCGGATACCATTCACCGCATTCCAGTGTCACCTGATTATCGGAATAGATATGAACCTCACATATGCGTTCGTATTCCGTAACCAGTACGCCATTACACGCCACTTTTCCGGTTCCTACCGGTGCATTGGCCGCCAGAACGATGTTGCCACGCATACGTTTCTGCACTTTGCCATTCTTCAGCACCAGGCGTGAATATTCATCTCCCGCCCAGCCATTGATCTGAATGCTGCCGGAAAAATCATTGTCTACATTACCGAAACCATTCTGACTGATATCATACTGATGCGCCGCGAGATAATCCGCATCAGGGATATACTCTGATTCACGCACCAGCGTTTTATCGCCTTTTTTAATGAACAGGATCTTTGAAACCGTGGCCTGTGCGATACGGTTGCGGTCCGCTTCCGTTACCGCGGCATTCTCAGGAATGCCCACTTTCGTTTTTTGCTTGCTCAACGGGAATTCCACCGCATCGAAATCACCGAGCTTCACGTGGCGTCCGTTCTTCCAGTCGGGCAACTTGCTGCCACCATACTCTTTATCAAATGCCTTGTATTCAGCCGAATTTTTGAAACTGCCGTAGTACCATTCCTTGGCAGCCGCGGCATCAAAGCCGTTTTTGACAAAGGGTTTATCGGCTGTTTTCTGACAGGCGGCGATGACGAGTACCGTCAGCGTTAAAAGCGTACAGACCAGAAAGATGTTCCGGCCTGAACGGAGTTGTTGTTGTATGTGTTTAAAATGCATGTTGGTTAAAAGATTAATTGTTGAAAAAATTTTGTTTACCAGGAACTCCCGATGGCCGATCATTCGCGCTGCTGGATCCTCATCTGCTTCGGTCTTCCTGTTCTTATTCACGGTTCCGGTAACCAGGGTGAAAGTACATTCGCGGAGTGCCCTGCTGAACAGTGAAATCACCGGAAATTGAAGTGTTTTTCCGGCGGCGACAGTACCTTTAGTGTATCAGAAACCTTGAATCTTACCAGCGATGAATTATTTCAGTCCTGAAACAGCCGCCGCCCGCTATGCCAAAGGCCGGCCCGATTTTCACAGCAATACGATCGGGCATATCCGGGAAAAACTCGGACTGGAACAAAAGCTCAGCAAGGCGCTTGATGTGGCTTGCGGTACCGGACTCTCCACTAAAGCATTGCTGGAGATCGCGGAAGAAGTTTACGGAACTGACACTTCCGAAGCCATGCTGGCACATGCGCCTGAAAAAGACCGCATCCATTACGGTATCGCGCCGGCTGAACAGCAGCCCTTTCCTGATCACATGTTCGATCTCATCACCGTCTGCTCCGGTGTACACTGGTTCCGGATCAACGCCTTCCTTGCTGAATCCGCGCGTATCCTGAAAAGCCGCGGCTGGCTTGTATTGTACGAGAATCATTTCATCGCTGAAATGGACGGGCATCCGGAATTCAGAAACTGGTTCCATGAACGTTACCTGCAGCAATTCCCTTCCCCGCCCCGCAATAATGATTATCCCTGGAACAATGAACACCTCAACACTTTAGGATGGGAACTGACCGGAACAGAAACATTCACCAATCCGATCCGGTTCAATAAAGAAGAACTGATCCTTTATTTCAGCACACAGAGCAATATCATTGCTGCAACGGAACAAGGCCGCGCAACGTATACAGAAGCAGAGGCCTGGTTGAATAATGAATTGTCGCCATTCTTTTCAGACAATGAACAGAAACAGCTGATCCATTATGGGAACTGGATAAAATACATTAAGAAAATGGAGAATTGATAATGGAGAATGGAGAACAGGTGAGCAGGTAATAGATAATAGGTGATAGGTAAAAGGTAAGAGAAGAAGAAGAAGAATTGCAAGATGCTTGTAAGAATGTACTTGTGGCTAGCAGCTATTTCCCCTCTCCTTCGGAGCGGGGCCAGGGGGTGAGGTCTGATGTCTAAAGCTTACATTATAATCCCTTCGAAGCCCCAGGCTTCGAAGAACAACGCTTTCAGTACCTCTCTGATCGCTGCAAGCGATAGAATGGGTTCCCAAAACTTAAAGTTTTGGGATATTATTCTGTCGCCTTTGGCGACTTTGTCAATTTGCCGGATCCGTTCTTCGAAACCTTTGGTTCCGAAGTCTCTTTTTAAGTGGTACGGATTATTTTCAATAATTTAAATGCTGTAACAACTTCAAATGCCAGCCTTATCCCCCATTCAATCACCGGACCCCGACCGGACCAGCAGCACCTCTCGTGTTCTGAAAGCCCCGCGGGAGCTTGTTTTCAGAGCATGGACGGAAGCGGAACACCTGAAGAACTGGTGGGGACCGAACGGTTTCAGCAACACGTTTTATATTTTCGAGCCAAAACCCGGCGGTCGCTGGGAATTCACCATGCATGGCCCCGACAATAAGGATTATGCCAATGAATCCATCTTTGTAGTGGTCGATCCCCCATCAAAGATCATCCTCGATCATGTCTGCGCACCATTATTCCAACTGCAGGCAACATTCGAAGAAGCTGGTGCTAATCAAACCCGCATCACATTCATACAAATATTTGAAAGCGCTGAACTGTTTGAAAAGATCAGAGACTTTATCAAGGGCAAGAATGAAGAGAACCTGGACAGATTGGAAAACGAATTACTGAAAATGAAATCTGAATGAACAGGTGAAGTCGCTGATTAAAATTATATTGATCATTATCGTCATCCTGTTCATGTCCGGTTGCCGTTACGGGTCTTCCAAACATCCAGCATCACCCATTGATTCCGGTATCCACGTAAAAGAGCTTGAATCCTATCCGCAGATCCCCGGTAATGCGCTGAATGGTATAACGGAAACATTGGAACTGGATTATATGGTTTGGGGATGTTCCTGCGCTAACTGGATCAGTCCGGTTGACAGGATAAAATACGAGAACGACCATCTTGATCAGCATTGTATTTTCCTTGAACCCGCAGTTGATTCTTTATCTCTTCCTGTTTATTTTCAACCAGAACGCCACCGGGTGCGCGTTACCGGTCAATTCTATAAACTGCCCTGCTGGCCTAAGGGTGAACCTAAAACAGAAGAGCAACTTGCGAAAGCGCCGGTATTCCACTACACAAGCATTCAGGTTCTTCAATCCCCGGAAGTACTTGAAACAAAAAAAGATACGACCATCAGTGTGTGGTACGGAGGGGTGGCTTGTCATTGCGCACAATGGGTACTCTCTGAAACCGGTATAGGTACAGATAATGATAAATACACCTGGCTTGAAAAAGGAAAAGAAGATCTGATTGATGCGGACACTTTATATGATGGTACCAATTTCCCAATTCATCTTAGACTAAAAGGACATTTTGTGTCAGAGAGTGGACTTCCAACAGGCTACATACTAACCTATAAAGGCGATGACCCCGGTTTTGTGTTTCGTTATACAAGTATCCGTGTACTGAAACGAGGCGACTCTAAAATCAGTCAATAGTCTTTAGTCATTAGTCGGTAGTCAATACATCTTTCATATGGTGCAGTCTGGCTAAAGACTATCGACTGCTTTCCCTATCTTTAATTCAAGTCCATTAAACCAACATCATGCTCAGAATATTCCCACTCCTCGCAGGTATTCTATCCTTCATTTCATTATCTGCCCAAACCGACACCACCTACTATTCCGTTGCCGCCAAAGGCAAGATCAAAGGCGGACAAAAGATCTGGCGAACCAGCGAAAATGAATTTTATTTCACCTATCAATTTAACGACCGCGGGCGGGGTGATAGTGTTACCGGCCAGATCAGGACAGATAAGAGCGGACTTATCACTTCCGCGGAAAGTCACGGAGTGGATTACTACAAGAATCCCTGGGCTGAGAATTTTTATCGCAGGGGCGATTCCGTTTATTGGGTGATCAATGGCGACAAAAAAGCAAAAAAATTCAATGGTGATCTGTATGCTCCCGTTAATCCGCCTGCGGCATTTGAATTGGTCCTGAAATATGCGCTCAGTATGCCTGACAAAAGAGTTGCGCTGCTTCCGGAAGGTCATCTGCACGCGGAAGAATCCGGCTCATACAATATCAGTCTTAAAGGATCATCCCTGACACTCCGGCTCTTCAGTTTGTATTTCGAACCTTCTCCTCAACCCGTATTTGTCTGGATGACAAATGATCTGCATTTTTTCGCCTTAGCCAATTCATGGAGTTCAGAGATCGCCAAAGGCTATGAATCCTGGGCCGATACACTGATCGTACTGCAGGAAAAAGCCGGCAATGGTTATTACAAAAGAGAAGTGGAAGAACACTCCAAACCCGCTTCAGGACACTATTTCCTTGAACACGCTGCCTTGTTCGAATCCGCCACGGCCACCGTTAAAAAAGATATGACCATTGAAATTAAAAATGGTCTTATCACTGCGGTATTCCCATCTTCGTCACGCAAACCTTCTAAAGCGGATTCCGTGATCAACTGCAACGGCAAATTCCTCATGCCGGGTTTATGGGACATGCATGGACATTTCAGCAAAGGAACCGGTTCCAGTTATCTGGCCGGCGGCGTGACCCACTTAAGGGATATGGGTAATGACAAGATCCTGCTCACCTGGAAACAACAGATCAGCAACAATTCACTGATGGGACCCGATATCAGTTATTTGTCAGGCTTCATTGATAAGGAAGATCCCTTCCAGGGGCCGACCGGTTCCATCATCACTTCACTTGATGAAGGCTATAAAGCCATAGCAGATTTTCATCGTCTCGGATATCAGCAGATCAAACTCTACAGTTCCATCGATCCCGAATGGGTGAAACCCTTGGCTGCCAAAGCCCATCAGCTGGGCATGAAGGTTTGCGGACATATCCCCGCTTTTATGACCGCTGAGCAGGCCATCAAAGCCGGCTATGACGAGATCACACACATGAATTTCATCATGCTGAATTTCCTGGGCGATTCGATCGATACCCGCACGCCGGCCCGTTTCCGTGTAGTGGGCGACCGGGCAGGAAAAATCGATGTCAACAGCAAAGCCATGCTTGATTTCATCAAACTCATGAAAGAGAAAAAAGTGGCACTCGACCCGACCATGAATGTCTGGAAAGGTATGTTCAATGAATTCAAAGGTGATACTGCCGCATTCCTGAAACCTATAATAAACTGGATACCGGAATCACAACGCTCAGAGATCGCCAACCAGAATCCTTTCGGAAGTGAAGAACAAAAACCCGCTTACAAAGCCGCCTGGGCCAATATGCTGAAAACACTGAAGCTGTTATATGATAACGGCATCCTGCTGGTGGCCGGCACCGACGGTGGCTTGCAACTGGCCGTACATCATGAACTGGAGATCTATCAGGAAGCAGGCATACCTGCCAATCAGGTCCTGAAGATCGCGACCTGGAATGCAGCACAGGACTGCAACCTGTTGAAACGCTTTGGTTCCATTTCACCCGGTAAAGAAGCTGATCTCATCCTGATCGACGGTAATCCTGTTGATAACATCAGCGATATCCGCAGGATCGAACTGGTGATGAAGAACAAAAGATTTTATTTACCTAAGGTATTATATGCGGCACAGGGCTGGAGCTATTATTACTAGTCGGTAGTCTTTAGTCGTTAGTCAGTATTGTATTGACTACAGACTAACGACTATCGACTAATGACTAATGACAATCCAGCCATTTTCTTGCGGCATCCAGTACACGATCCGTTCCGGCAACTGGCTGCACCGGAAAATCGGGAATAAGTCTGTCCGGAAAAGCATGTCCGTTCCGGTCTTTCATAATGGCGATCGTGATGATCAACATTGCCCCATCACTCAATATGGTATTCGTATTACCGGTGAGCAATCCGCCGGAACGTCCGCCGAAGGATCTTGCATTCGGATTGGTCAGCAATGCGATCGCCGCCCTTTCGCCGGAACTGCCGGTTGTACTGTCCATCAGCACCGCGACCGGCAATTGTTTTTGGCGCAGGTCATGCTGATATTGAGTAGGGAAAGACCACCCGCCGCCTTTTTCATTCCTTTCAAAAAAATAGCCGCCCCTGCTCCAGGTGCTCCCAACGGGCTTTCCATGTCTTCCATAATTACTCCACAATAATCCTTCCGGGATCAGTGGGATCAGTCCGGCGATCATCGGACCCTGTGCACCACCCCAATTGCCCCGCAAATCAATGATCCAGCCTTTGAGTGCATGACGGTCCAGGGTCATTATCTGTGATAAAAGTGAATCCGCCCATATCATCATCATTTTCTCAGGTGACAGATAGTAAGGCACTTTAATGTATCCGATGGAATCATCAAGTAGTTTTGAGGAAGGATAAATGATCTTCGTTGTATCGAAACGGATCTGGCTGGAAACTGAAGGCGGCAGGATATGCATATGGATAGCTCCTATGTTCCGTAACATCGCTTCAATGGCGGGATAAATATCCTTCGTGGATTCCGCGGAGTCCAGCATTGGCATCACCTGCCTTCTTGCGGCCGGAAGATCGATGCTGTCAATAAAGATGTATTGCTTCTCTATGATCCGGCACACTTCATCCATATACCGCTTCACGGTCGCCGAAGGCTGCGCCAGTACTGCATTTGCAGCTACACATAAAAATGAGCACAATAAAATTTTCCGGAAATAAGGTTTCATGCCGTGTAACAACATGACTTAAATTAAGTATTCCTTTTGGAAAAAAAGATGAAGATCAGAAAACAGAAAGTTAAAACATCAGATACTTCTGCTAAGCCCCACCTCTTACCTTTAACCTTTTAGTTATCACCTATCAACATTATCCATTCTCCATTATCAATTCTCAACTATTAACTAAAAAGGTATTCAACATCCTCCCGCGTGAGCGTCTTCACAAACCCACTATCATCCGTGATCAGCTCTTTGGCAAGAGCTCTTTTCTTTTCCTGCAGCTGAATGATCTTATCCTCGATCGTATCCTTACAGATCATGCGGTAGGCGAAGATGTTCTTGGTTTGTCCGATACGGTGCGTCCGGTCGATCGCCTGCTGCTCCACCGCCGGATTCCACCAGGGATCCACGATGTACACATAGTCGGCCGCCGTTAAGTTCAGACCCACACCACCCGCTTTCAGTGAAATGAGGAACACGCGTACCGTAGGATCGTTCTGGAAACTCTGGATCGCTTTTTCACGGTCTGGCGCTGAAGTGCTGCCATCGAAGTATTCATATTTCACACCCAGCTCATCCAGCTTGGCACGCACCAGCGCCAGCATGCCCAGGAACTGGGAGAACACAAGTGCTTTGTGGTTACTGATGTTTTCCGTGATCTCACGTGCCAGCTCATCCAGCTTGATGGAATGATTCTCGAATTTCTCTTCTTCATTCAGGATCGCCGGTGAATCACAGATCTGGCGCAGCTTCATCAATCCCTGCAGGATCGTCAGCTGCGATTTCTGGATGCCCTGCTCCTGGATCGTGCCCATGATCTTGTCGCGGAAGTCATTGCGGTACGCGTCATAGATCTTACGCTGCTCATCTTCCATTTCACACCACAACACCATTTCCAGTTTTTCCGGAAGATCCCGCGCCACCTGCTCTTTGGTACGACGCAATATGAAGGGATATAATATTTTCTTGAGATGTTCTTTCCTGTCCTGTTCACCGAATTTATCGATCGGCATCGCGAATTCCTGACGGAAGAACTCCATCGTACCCAGCATGCCCGGGTTCAGGAAATTCATCTGCGCGAAGATGTCGAATGTATTGTTCTGCAGCGGGGTACCACTCATGCACAAACGATTTTTGGCATTGAGCAGACATGCCGCCTTCGTCACCTTACTGGAAGGATTCTTGATCGCCTGACTTTCATCCAGCAACACATAATCGAACTCCACACTCATCAGTAATTTGATATCACTCCGCAATGTTCCATAAGTGGTGATGGTCACATCATGGTCCACCAGTTCATCCTTGATCCGCGTACGCTGTCCGCCGTGGTGTATCCTGTAAGTCACGCTGGGCGTGAATTTCCGGATCTCATTCTCCCAGTTGTAGATCAGCGTCGTGGGACAAACCACCAGCGCCTTCAGTTTGCCGTGTGTGGTCTTGAAGTATTCCAGGAACGACAGGGCCTGAACGGTCTTACCAAGACCCATGTCATCAGCCAGGATGCCGCCCCATTTGATATCGGTCAGATAATTCAGCCACTGATAACCTGCCACCTGATACGGACGCAATACATGCTCCAGATGGTCCGGCGGCGGTATCTCTTTTATTTTATTGAACTCACGCAGTTTCTCGTATTTCTCTTCCAGCTGCACCACCAGTTCTTCTTCATTGCGTGTTTCATATAATTCATCCACCACACTCAGGTGATAACGGGATAATTTGAGTGAATTCGTTTTGCCTTCCCCGACACGGAACAGCAATGAATATTTCTTCAGCCATTCTTCCGGCAGAATACCCAGTGTACCGTCATTCAACTGCACGAACTGCTGCTTGTTGGCCAGCGCACGCTTCACTTCCGCCACCGTCACCTGCTGATCACCGAATACGATGTCCACGCGGGCATCGAACCAATCGGTATTGCTGCTGATGAAGATCTTCGTTTGCGGCTTGGCCGTATTGAAACGGAAATTTTTCAGTGCTTCAAATCCGAACACCGGTGTCTTCATATCCTTCATCGCGTCCACGAACAGGAAGAACCAGTTGTTCTTCAGCACATCGGTGCCTTTCAGCGCCAGCGTGCCCGCCTCCTCGTTATTCACGAAATTGGAATGCAGGTTCTGTAACTGCTGCATGAACATGTTCTCTTTATCACGGTTGCGGTGCACGATCACCACTTTATCGCCCTGCGGCACCACCAGTTCATCGCGGTCACGCGTCTTGGTCTCATATCCTTTATAAGAGAATGAAGGCTGGAACACCAGATAATCCCCCTTCTCCACCAGGAACAGATTCACATCAGGATCGCCTTCCTTGATCTCATGGACCAGCGATTTATCAAAATCCACTTTATAATCACGGGTCAGTGGCAGAATGAATTGTGTAAGGCTTTTGGTCCATTCATCAGACTGGACCTGCATTTTACCGGATGGCAGGAATTTCTCCACCAGGTGGATCACTTCGCTGTTCTTCCATAAATGGATCTGGTTATTGTACAGGAAGAATAACGGACTCGCGCTTTCATTATCGCCTAATTCATATTCCATTCCGCCTGCCTGCACACGGCAAAGCACGGAGTAATGGGAATTCTTCTTCACGAAGAAATGTGGTCTCGCCTCATCCGCGATCAGTTGCAGCGGCTCGAGGTTATTGGTCTTGAATGCTTTTTTATCAGGCAACAGGAACACCAGCGCGTTCGGCGCGTATTCAATGAACAACTTGCGCAGCTTCGGCAGCATATATTCCGCCATCAGTTCCTTCGTCTCATCCGGCAGATCATCCTCTTCCTGATGGATGATGTTTTCCCAGATCCCGCTGAACGGAGAGTTCCGGCTGATGTATTTATTGATCTCCGTCTCCTGCAGTTTGCGCAGTGCGGTCAGCAATTGCTTGTCATCTTCCGGCAAGGGATCCGCGTTCACATAACGGCTGATATCCACCTTTTCCACTTTACCCACGAATTCACGTCCGGCTTCATCCGCTTCACCCATCACTACATCAATGGTGAAATGCGGATAGCTTTTTTTATTGAAGTTGAACACCACACCCAGTCTGTGCGTTGTTTTAGCGGGTTCTTTGATCTCTTCTTTCTCCGGCTCCATCGTCTGCAACGGCAACAATACCTGTTTCGGCATCACCGATGGAGTAACGATCACGCGCTTGATGGTCGAATCCAAAACACGCAGGAAAGGTTTACCTTCTTTATACGCGAATTCGAATTTTCCTTTCAGGTCGTCGGACAGCGAATAACCGTATGCTTCCAATAGTTTATTCTTTTCTTTATCCCAGTTACGGATACTGTCAAAGTAACCGGCACCGGACTGATGCAGTAACTGCAGGAACACGATCACTTTTGGCAAACAGAGCGGATGTTCCTTATCCTCGAACTCGCAACTGGTATCAAAATTCCTTTCTTCATTCTTCCGGATGATCACTTTCCAGGGCTTGCCTTCCAGTGTCACCGTGGCTTTCACCATTTCATCCTGCGCAAAATCGATCGTGGCTTTATGTGTACGCAGGAATTTTTCCGCATCATTGAAAATATCAGGAGAGGAAAGCAGTCGGAGTGATTTCAGGTCGATCTGCTTCATCTTGGCAGTAGTATGTCGCTGATCGTATTCGGCTTCTTCGGTCTTCAGTTGCCCTTTATCGATCATCTCCTGCAACTGAAAGAGCGACGCTGCTTCATGCCTGCAGATATCACCCAGGTTGTACGGACAGGTACAACGCAGGGAAAGACCCTTGGGGTCCCTGATCTTCTGGATGTATACTTTGTAAAAGGTGGAATAGCTGTCGTCTTTTACACGGAACGAAGCGGATCCGAACAGATTGTCATACTCGACCAGTTCTGAAAAACCGATCGCATGGATCTTCTTTCCCCTGCGGATCACTTCATCAGTTCCATGGGTATAGACGTACTTGAGCAAGTGCGGTAAAGCCATTCAGTCATTCATTAATTGACCCGTCCGTTCGTAATTTGAGCAGCAGCAACAGACGGTTGAAAAAAGAGTAATCGGCAAATGTAAAAGAATGTGCAGCGGATTTCCTTGTAAATCAGGGGAAATAAAATATAAATTTTATTTGGGAAAGATGCCGTGAAAATGGAGTATCTTAGAAGGTTGGTCCCGCCACTAATTTACCATCCTGGTACAATGGCAATACCGGCGCCACATCAGGTGTCAGACAGTATTTGATGTCTTCAATCAGACCGAATCTTTTTACGAGACGATGATAATGCGTCATGTTCGGCGCAAAGCCAGCGAGATCATTTTTATGCTGCTCATACATGTGTTCCGCCATCAGTGAACTGTCGCAATGGATCGTGAAATGTTCTTTCACTTTATGGATGACCGCACCGGCGAATAATGTATCCTCGAGATTGAAACGATCCTTCCACCCCGCGCAACCGAGCACTACATTCTTTTTTTGACTCACTATGAAACCGCACACAGCGCTCAGATTCGGGAACGAACCGGAGATGATCGTGCCCGCACCCTTGTCCAGCGCCATTTGCAGCAATCTCGTTCCATTCGTGGTAGTGAGAACCAGTGTCTTGCCGGCAATGAAATCCGGACTGTACTCCAGCGGCGAATTGCCATGCTGCAATCCTTCCGCGATCTGCCCGTCACGCTCTCCGGCCGCGATCGCGCCGATCCGCCTGCCGATCTCAATGGCTTTGGGGACCGAATCCACCGGAATGATGCACTTCGCGCCGTTATGCAATGCGGAAGCAATGGTGGATGTAGCACGGAACACATCAATGATCACGACCACACTGTTGCTGAGGTCATACAAATGAAGCAGGGCGGGTGAAAGCGATGTATGGAGCTGGGGTTTGTCGTTCATATGCGTAACGCAAAAATAAATGAAAGCGGTGAATACGTTTTACTTCATCAGCAGCGGCTTCCACTGGTCCGATTCCGCCGTCTTTTTGATGAATTCATTCCTTCGTTGCAGCAGTCTTGTCATATAACCATGCAAATAGATCCGGTCGAACAAACGGCCGAAAAAACCATACGGCACTTCATAAGTGAAAAGATCGATCATGATCGTTCCGTTCTCGCAGGGCTTGAAATGGTGCTCATGCTGCATGCTTTTGAAATCACCCTGCATCTGCATATCACTGAAGGAATCCGGCCGCTTCATATCCGTGATCTTCACCCGTAATAAGCGGTTCTTGAAAAGATGCCGTGCCCGCCACGTAACGGTCTCATCCTTTTCGATCAGGCCAAAACGCGTGCCTGCAACGGCTTCCTCGTGATGCCCCTGCATGGACTGCTGATGCAGACCGATATGCCTAGCCAGGTCAAAAACCCGGTCGTGCGGCGCCGCAATAAATGAAGTAAGATGTATGACAGGCATGCTGATATGGATTCAGTGATGCGCTATGTATGCAAATTCAAAGCCACATTGCCGTTTAAGCAAAAGGGATCTTTACTACTTTGGCCTGCAGGGATTTATCACGCACCTTGATGAAGATCTCCGTTCCCGCTGTTGCATACACACCCTGCACATAACCCATACCGATCGCTTTACCGAGACTGGGAGCCTGTGTTCCGGAAGTTACCACGCCAATGCTGGTGCCGGTCGCGTCCAGGATCTCATAACCATGACGGGGGATCCCTTTATCAACCATTTCAAACCCGACCAGTTTGCGGGTAACACCTGTTGCTTTTTGCGCTTCCAGTAAAGTACGCGCGGTGAAGTCTTTTGTGAATTTGGTGATCCAGCCCAGGCCCGCTTCCAGCGGTGATGTTGTATCATCGATGTCATTGCCATAAAGACAATAACCCATTTCAAGTCTTAAGGTATCACGCGCACCGAGACCAACAGGTTTCAGCCCCTGCGGACCACCTGCCGCGAAGATCGCGTCCCAGATGATGTTGGCGGCATCATTCGAATCTTCAAAATAGATCTCCACACCACCTGCACCGGTATAGCCGGTCGCACTGATCAGCACATTATCCACGCCCGCGAATTTTCCCTTCGCGAATGTGTAATATTTCATGTTGAGAATATCGATATCGGTCAATGCCTGCAGGATCTTCGTCGCGTTCGGTCCCTGAATGGCCAGCAGACAGGTTTTGTCGGAAATATTGTGCATCTCCGCTCCCGCTGTATTGTGACTGCTGATCCAATTCCAGTCCTTTTCAATATTGGATGCATTCACTACCAGCATGTATACTTTATTCTCTTCGATGCAATATACCAGCAGGTCATCCACGATACCGGATTCATTATTCGGCAAACAACTGTACTGCGCCTGGCCCGCTTTCAGTTTTGATGCGTCATTACTGGTCACACGCTGGATCAGGTCCAGTGCATGCTCACCTTTCAGGATGAACTCACCCATATGACTCACATCAAAGATGCCCGCGTTCTTGCGTACCGCCGCATGTTCATCATTGATACCAGTATAACTGATGGGCATGTTGTAACCGGCGAACTCCGCCATTTTAGCGCCCAGTGCAATGTGTTTGGAAGTAAAAGGAGTATTCTTCATGGAAGCAGAATTGTTCGCAAATGTAGATGAATTTCAGGGGAGTTGCCGCCATTGGTAACGGCAAAAAAATCCCCCGACTAAAAAAGCCGGGGGAATGAACCACCGCCACAAGGCGGTCTTCAACCATCTTTATGGCATCCACTGCACCAGTGAGAATACGGGTGAGGGACTTCCGCCACCGGTTTCGCTGTCTTCATCATCCATACTTTCGCGGTTCAGGGTATGTGATTGCTGTATCTTCTTTTCTTTCAGCTCTTTCAACTCACGTTCTTTTTGCTCAATGGTACGCTGCAACTCAATACTGTCGGTATTTACGGCTTTTCCGCCGTTGTAACGGTAATCGGTATTGCCGCTATTGTTGTTCTTGTCCTGAGGTGTGCTGTCGGAATTTTTATCATTATAGGATTCACCACCTTTCAGGTAACCATCAACGCCCATCGTATAATCAACACCGGAACGGAATCGGAATGAATTATCATCTTCGATGTTTACATTGAATCCGCGGCGGTTACGGAAATTGCGACGTACACGGAAATGAGTGGGGTTGAGTTTATCATTCACGGATTCATCAAAACGGATCTGTTTACCCACCGGTACCTGGATCTCGATCTCCACCTGCTGTCCGCGGAATTTGCTGGTGCGGTCAACCGTATAACCCGGTGCCAGGTCCAGAATACTGTCTCTGGAAGAAATGGAGTACTGGATCTTATCGGCACGGCTCAGCGCGTCATCAGCGGTCCTTCCGTAACTGTATCTTTTCATCGTTACATGGTACATGGAGTCAGCACTGGCTTTCACATTGAAACGCACGGTCGACAATTTCAGGGTATCGGTACTGAGGTCCCATCCTTCTCCCCCGTCATTGATCCAGTCGAAGCTGCCGGTATATTCCAGCTGCGGCTGCGACACGGCCACCACCATTTTCCCTTTCAGGTTCTGTGCCAGCACCACCGGTGAATCGATGTGTTCATATTCATTGAAGTCTTTCGACAAACTGGACGCGAACAGTGTAAGGGCCACCCAGCCTACCAGCCAGAGGAATCCGAATGTCCATCCCAGATAACTGTTACGGGAACGCACACCCAGGATCCGGCGGATCACCCAGGTAATGAAAGCGATCAGCGGTACACAGAAGAAGAAGATCACAGTGCCCCAGGCATAAGCCTGTTGCCAGTTGCTCGTCCACATGAAGTGATTCACCGGCCACCAGGCAATACCTCCGAACACCAGTGCCAGGATGGAAACGAACAGCGCGAACGCGATCGTTCCGGCGATGAACAGGAAGAAGGCTTTGAAAACAACAGCGATCGCATGACCGATGCCATTCCCGCCGCGGCGAATATTCTGTCGCATCTCCTGTGCAGCGGGACGAACCGTTGAAGAACCGAAATCTTTCGCGCGTTCACTAAAACGCTGCGCGGATTCGTTCACTTCTTTGGTCCAGCCTTTCACACGTTCATTCACATTATCCATTGTCACTTTCACATTCTGCCGGATACTGTTCACGTCCACCTTCTCACCACGCATTTCCATTTTTTCATAAGGACTGCGGGCTTCCGGTAATACGATCCACAGGATGATATAGGCCAGTGTGAACGTACCGGTCAGTGAACCGAAGAACACATTGGGGAAGATGTCAAAATCATGATGCCATGTGAATCCGCGGATCACACCCAGCAACGCGCTCAGGATAAAGGGAGCAGCGAAGATCAGGCGGATCGTTGAAACACTGCGGTCGAAGTAAGCAGCCAGACCACCGGCCACACCACCGATCACGCGTTCATCAGGATTACGATAGAGGCGTTTGCCTGAATAACCTTCCTGATCACTCGCGGGCAGCACGATCCATAATATAATGTAGGCGAGGAAGCCAATACCGCCACCAAAGCTGATGATCGCGAATAATAAACGTACGATCGAAGGATCAACGTCCAGGTAATTGGCGATACCACTGCACACACCACCCAGGATCCTGTCGTTCGGATCACGGTACAAACGACCGCGTGCGCGGCGGGGCTGATCGCCCGTCCAGGTGAAGTTCTGCTGTGTCTGTGTGCTGCCACCGGCTGCGGCTGAAGCGGTACGCGCTTCTTCATTTTCTTTATCGGCCGCTTCAAAATCTTCTACGCGTCCCATTGAAGTGATGATCGCTTTCACATCTTCATCCGTAACCGCGTCAGCTCCCTTGCGGATCTTGTCACTCATCAGTTCCGCGATACGGCTTTCAATGTCGTTAATGATCTCATCACGTCCCTCTTCATTGGCGAAGTAGCGGCGCAGGCTTTCTATATAGGCCTGCAGACTTTCATAAGCCGAATCCTCGATCGGTATGACCCGTCCGCTGAGGTTGATGTTAATGATCTTTTTCATGTTGAAATATTTTTGGTTGAAGTCGTAATGGTTCAGTTGGTTTCCCCGGGTTGTTTATTGGCCAGCGCATTCACGCCGTTCCTCAATTCTTCCCAGGTCTGTTCTAATTCCTTATAAAAATTTTCGCCTTTTTCCGTCAGCGAAAAGTACTTGCGCGGAGGACCGGAATTGCTTTCCACCCAGCGATAGGTCAGCATGTCTGCATTTTTCAATCGCGTGAGCAACGGGTACAATGTGCCTTCCAGAATATTCAGGTTGGCCGCCCGCATCTCTTCCACAATATCACTGGGGTAGGCCTCACCCCGGCGAATGATGGAGAGAATGCAGAATTCCAGTATCCCTTTCCGCATCTGGCTCTGTGTGTTTTCAATGTTCATAGCGCTTATTTTATCAATGACAAGACAAAGATAAGGGAGAATTTAGTACTATGCAACACAAAGTACCAACTATTTTAAGGTAATGGCTAAAGAACAGGAGAGGAAAATAAGGGTCATTTCGGCCGAAACCCAATACTGTAGAGGATTTCATAAAAATTCAAGCAAGCCCCGGTTTTAAAATTTTTCCTATAAGTGGTTATTTTTAATTATAAACGGCGTTGTCCGGAGGCTCTAATACTTCCCTGAAGCTTTAAACGGTTGTCCGGAGTCTCAGACTCCGGACAAGTTCGTTACTTAATAAGCACTTCTCTGCCTTTAAAGCATTTCGTTCATTTTCGCCCAAAATCCCCTATTTTTAGCTAAAAATCATGCGTTTTTGGACGATTTTGACCCTTTTTAGCCTGTTTTTGGCTTCCTGCTCGGATAAATACCAGGCCTTCCGCTCTCAATATCAGTTCAAAAGCCCGAACGGTGCCCCCGATTACGCCAACCTTGACTACTGGGCCGCCCATCCCCGGAAACACGATCCTTCCGACAGCATCCCCCGTCCCCTGCTGGGCGAAAGCCGGGATACACTGGTTGATGTCTTCTTCCTCTACCCTACCAGCTTTACCATGAAAGACCATGGGAATAAAATGACAGCCGATATTGACGACGACTACCTCAATGCGAAGACCGACTACTCCTCCATATTATACCAGGCCAGCGTATTCAACCAGCACGCGCGCGTCTTCGCCCCGCGTTACCGTCAGGTACACCTCAGTACATTCTATATAGAACAGAATGCATTCACGGATTCATTATATGATATCGCTTACGCAGATATCAAAAATGCATTTCAATATTATCTCGATCATTGGAATAACGGGAGGCCTTTCATCATCGCGGGACATAGCCAGGGAAGTAAAATGGCGGAAAGATTATTGAAGGAGATGGTAGAAGGAAAACCATTACAGGAAAAACTGATCGCTGCATACGTTCCGGGATGGTCCGTTCCTAAAGAATTGTTTTCATCATTGAAGATCTGTTCCGGTCCATCTGCAACCGGATGTGTCTGCAGCTGGCGTACATTCAAGAATGGGTACCTGCCCTCCTGGCTGGAAAAAGAGAATGGTAATTCTTACGCGACCAATCCGCTGAACTGGACATCCGGCGCGGATTACGCGCCACGCAGTGCCAACAAGGGCGCGATCCTGCTCAAGTTCAACAAGATCTACAAACACAGCACCGACGGTAAGATCGAGAATGGTATCCTGTATGTGAAGAAACCGAAATTCCCCTGGAGCTTTTTATACCGCACGAAGAATTATCATCCCGGAGATATCAATCTGTACTATATGAACGTAAGGGAAAATGTGGCGCAGCGCATCCAGGCATGGTTCGCCGCACACACACATTGATCATTGCTGTTGTGATAACCAACCGGTTTCCGTTTTTTCAGGGCCTACGATCGCGTATCTCTTTACCCGGTGTATGATCGCTTCGTCCATCATCTTCACTACGTTTTCATAGTGTGCCTCCGGTCCCGCTTTGATCATCAGCATGAGCATGTCCCGATTGAAATTTCCACCCGCTTCATCCATTCTTCTTTGCTTCTCCATGATCACGTGCCCGATGCTGTTGTCACCTCCGAATGGAACTTTCCGTATCGCGTTTTGCGCCAGGGCCTGATCGTACTGGCCTTCATAATAATACACCTGATCATCCTTTCCCAGTAAAACCGTCAGCGCGGTGGATTCGCCGGTTGGCATAGGCTTGCCGTCCTTAGGCATATATAATGGAGTGGTATAGGGCTGACTCAGCTGTGTGGTGATCACAAAGAAGGTGATGAGAAGGAATCCCAGGTCGACCATCGGGGTCATATCCGTTCTGGGGTGATGGCGTTTAAGTCCCTTCACGCCTGCCTTGCGGCCTTCATTGATACCCGTGGTAATGGTTGCCATATGCATTTTTTCAATAAGACACCCACAGCGGCGCATTCCACAATAATCAGGTTTATCAATGATACGGGTCATCCGGAACGGCTGGGTCCTGAAGTAACTTTAGAGAGTAAATCAATTGATATGAAAACGGTCATCATTCCCATCGACTTTTCACCGGTCTCCCTCAATGCCATGCATTACGGGATCGATATGGCAATGTCAGTCAACGCCAGTATCATGCTGCTCCATATGTACCATGTGCCAGTCAGCCTAACGGATGTTCCCGTCGTACTGATCTCGGTGGATGAACTGAAAGAACAAGCGGAAACGAAGATCGCGCAGATACGTGAACAGGTGGAGCATATAGTAGCCGGAAAAGTGAAAGTATATGCGGAAGCAAGACTGGGTGATGTGGAAGATGAATTGAAAAGTGTTTGCGAAAAGATTCAACCCTTTGCAGTGGTGATGGGTACAAAAGGTGCTTCTTCATTTGAACATATCCTCTTTGGCAGCAACACGCTTCACGCGATCAGGAATCTGACCTGGCCCGTGATCACCATTCCTCCGGGCAAAACATTCGGTGCCGGGATCAGGAAGATCGGATTCGCCTGCGACTTCCGTGATATGGTGGAAAATACCCCGTCTGATAAGATCCATGAACTGGTAAAGGCATTCAACGCTGAATTCCATGTATTGAATGTTGACTATAAGGACAAACGTTTTCACGCGGATACACCTGAACAATCCGCCCTGGTTCATACCTTATTCGAAGATCTGAGTCCCGTCTATGATTTCATCGGTAGTCCTGAGATCGATAACGGGATCAATGAGTTCGCCGAAAAGAATAATCTGGACCTGATCATCGCCATTCCTAAAAAACATAAGTTACTGGAGGGGTTGTTCCATAAATCGGCCACCAAACAGCTGGTATTCCACTCACATATTCCGGTGGCCTGTATACATGAATAATAGCAAGGGGGTATCAGGAACTTTTAGTACCTTATACGACCACCAAAACTGCGCTTATGTCTTTCCCGCGTTATGCGGCAATACTGCTGCTGCCTGTCATTTTTCTAAGCGTGCATTGCGCGCCAGATAAAAATAAAAAAGGAGAGGGGAGTAGCGTAGCCGCTGAATCAGTGATCAGACAGGCACCGATCCCGCCCGGTATTATTCCTGTCATTGATTCCGCTGCACTGAATAATGAGGCCGACATCCTGTATGCGATGCAGATGATCGTTGATGCAAGACTGGCTGATGATAAAAAGAAGAATGAAGATCCGGCCTACGAAGGCCATTATCTTGAACTTTCCCGGATCTATACCATGGTACTGAACGCGGCCACGCATTACAGCAAATCACTCGGAGATCCCGCAAGCTCACTTGAATTTGACAAAAAAGTCAGTACGATCCAGGATAAAATGGACCGTAACTGACCTTTGAATGTTGTTGAATTAAAACTCGGCGCTCTTTGGTGTACGCGGGAAGGCGATCACGTCGCGGATATTCGTCATACCCGTTACGAATTGTACCATACGCTCAAAGCCCAGCCCGAAACCCGCGTGGGGTACGGTTCCGAAGCGACGCGTATCCAGGTACCACCAGAGTTCTTCAGTGGGAATATGCATTTCTTTCATGCGTGCCTCCAACCGGTCCTGTCTTTCTTCTCTTTGTGATCCGCCCACGATCTCACCGATACCCGGTGCCAGGATATCCATCGCGGCTACCGTCTTACCATCCTCATTCTGACGCATATAAAATGCCTTGATCTCTTTGGGATAATTGGTCAGGATCACCGGCTTCTTGAAATGTTTTTCTACCAGGTAGCGTTCGTGTTCACTCTGCAGGTCCATGCCCCAGCCCGTGATCGGGTACTGGAATTTCTTTTTCTTATTATGATTACTCTCACGCAGGATCTCGATCGCTTCTGTGTAAGTGAGTCTTTCGAATTTATTGCTGACAACGAATTCCAGTTTCTCCAGCAATCCCATCTCACTCCGTTTATCCTGGGGCAATGCTTTTTCTTCTTCCGCTAAACGCTGCGCGAGGAACTCCAGGTCTTCTCGGTTGTGCTCCATCGCGTAACGGATGAGGTACTGGATGAATTCTTCAGCGAGATTCATATTGTCTTCCAGATCACAGAAAGCCATCTCCGGTTCGATCATCCAGAATTCCGCCAGGTGACGGGCCGTATTGCTGTTCTCCGCGCGGAACGTGGGTCCGAAGGTATAGATATCTCCGAATGCGGTCGCGCCCAGCTCACCTTCCAGCTGACCACTCACGGTCAGATTGGTGGAACGGCCGAAGAAATCTTCTTTGAAGTTGATGCTGTTATCTTCATTGCGCGGCGGGTTATCGAACGGCAGGGTAGTGACCCTGAACATTTCACCGGCACCTTCGGCATCACTGGCGGTGATCACCGGTGTATGCATGTACACGAATCCTTTTTCATTGAAGAATTGATGGATCGCGAACGCGAGCGCGTGACGGATGCGGAATACCGATCCGAATGTATTGGTACGGAAACGCAGATGCGCTTTCTCGCGTAAGAATTCAAGACTGTGTTTTTTCGGCTGCAGCGGATATGCTTCCGCATCACTGTCGCCCAGCACTTCGATCGAAGTTGCTTTCAGTTCCAGTGTTTGTCCCTTTCCTTGTGACGCCACAACAGTACCGGTCACTTTCAGTGAAGCCGATGTAGTGAAACGTTTCAGCAACGCCTCATCGAATTTGCCAAGCTCCACAACTACCTGCAGATTATTATTGGTACTGCCGTCATTGAGCGCAATGAACTGGTTATTGCGGAAGGTGCGCACCCATCCCATCACCGTTACTTCCTGTCCCTGCGGCTCCTGTGCCAGCAAGGCTTTGATCCTGATCCTGTTGTTGAACATAAAACTGTTTGAAGGCTGCAAAGATAATGATGATGTGCCTTAGAATGTTTTGTTTTGACACACAGGTCTGCCTGACGGCGGATAGTCATGGAACCATAGCGTTAATACACACATATATCAATTGTAACGCTATGTGCTCAGGCTCCCACGCTCCCGTATCTGTGTGACAAATCCTGAATGATCAGTGTAATCTGTGCTGATCTGTGTCAATCCGTGTGAGTCCGCGTTAATCCGTGTTAATCCGTGTTTCCCAACTCCCTGACTATCAACACCCACCACCCAAAAAAACATTGCATAATTTTTGTTTTTACAAAATTCAGCGTATCATTGCAACGGAAACGGCTGATAAGTACCCTCTCTCTCACAGCTTACCGGCTTTTTTTATCGGTTCCTTTCAATATAAATTCAAATTTTTTTTACTGACGCTTTCAAAGGGTAAACCCCGCTCCGTGTTCAACTCAAGATTTTTTGTATGTATGACATTTTGCAACTGAACGACATGCTCGTTCCCGAACTGCTGGATATTGCTGAGCAGCTCAAGATCCCCAACGCAAAGAAATTAGATAAACAGGGTCTCGTCTATAAGATCCTCGACAGCCAGGCTATTGCCGGCTCCAAAGGCGCGACCAGCTCCGATGATAAAGGCAAACGAAAACGCATCATCAAAACCACCACCGGTAACGTAACAGAAGAAGCGGAAGTGGAAGAAAGTGATGACGATAAGAAACCCACTAAAAAACCCATTATGCCTCCCAAGAAAGATGAAAAACCCATTCTGAAAAAAGGTCCGCGCAAAAAGCCGGATGAAAAAGAAGCACCTGTTCAGGCTGAAGCCCCTGATGCCGCTAACACACAGGCCCCGCCGGTTCAAAGAGAAGCCAGGACCGAAAACCCCAACCAGCACACAGAACCGGAGCAGACCTCTGACAACAATAATAACGGCAACAACGGTAACAATGGCGCCAATAAAGTTTACCCCCAGCGCCGCGAACAACAGTTCAATATCGAATTCGATGGTGTGATCCTCTCCGAAGGCGTACTTGAAATGATGCCCGACGGTTATGGCTTCCTCCGTTCTTCCGACTACAATTATTTGTCATCACCTGATGACGTATACGTTTCCCCTTCACAGATCAAACTGTTCGGCCTCAAGACCGGCGACACCGTACATGGTGCCGTACGTCCTCCGAAAGAAGGTGAAAAATATTTCGCACTGCTGAAAGTGGATACCATCAACGGTAAGAGTCCCGAAGAGGTCCGCGACCGCGTTCCCTTCGATTACCTCACACCATTGTTCCCATTCGAAAAACTGAATCTCTTTACTACACCGAGTGATTATTCATGCCGCATCATGGATCTGTTCACACCGATCGGTAAAGGACAACGTGGTCTCATCGTTGCCCAGCCGAAAACCGGTAAGACCATGCTGCTGAAAGCCGTGGCCAACGCCATTGCGGAGAATCACCCCGAATGTTACCTGATGGTCGTGCTCGTGGATGAGCGCCCTGAAGAGGTGACCGATATGGAAAGAAGTGTAAAAGCCGAAGTGATCGCTTCTACCTTTGATGAGCCCGCTGAAAAACACGTGAAAGTCTCTACCGTCGCGCTGCAAAAAGCAAAACGCCTGGTGGAATGCGGACACGATGTGGTCATCCTGCTCGACTCCATTACCCGTCTCGCCCGCGCGCACAATACCGTAGCGCCTTCCAGCGGTAAGGTATTATCCGGTGGTGTGGAAGCGAACGCGATGCAGAAACCCAAACAATTCTTCGGTGCCGCCCGTAAGATCGAGAACGGTGGTTCACTCACCATCCTGGCTACTGCCCTGATCGATACCGGCAGTAAGATGGATGAGGTGATCTTCGAGGAGTTCAAAGGAACCGGTAACATGGAATTGCAGCTGGACCGCCGTCTGGCCAACCGCCGCATATATCCCGCGATCGACCTGACCGCATCTTCTACACGTCGTGATGACCTGCTGCTCGAGCGTGATGTACTGCAACGTATGAACCTGCTGCGTGTATATCTCACCGACATGAACACAGAAGAAGCGATGAACGAACTGCTCCGCCGCATGCGCGGTACCAAGAGCAACGAAGAGTTCCTCGCCAGTATGAACGGATAATTGAATTCATCATATAATGATAGTGACCCCGGTCTTCATCGCCGGGGTTTTTATTTCAATACCTTTGAAGTCATGGCCGCGGAAAGAGTTACCATAGAGCGATTCATCGAACTGGCGAAAGCCCATCCTGTACTGGATGTGCGCAGCCCCGGTGAATACAAACACGCGCATTATCCCGGCGCGCATAGCCTCTGCCTCTTCACGGATGAAGAAAGAAAAGTGGTCGGTACCGCTTACAAACAGGAGAGCAGGGAACAAGCCATCAAGATCGGTCTTGATTATTTCGGCGTAAAGATGCGCAGCATGGTTGAAGCCGTGGAAGCGATCGTTGCGACAAGACCGGACCCTTCAGACAAAACCGTACTGGTATATTGCTGGCGCGGTGGCATGCGCAGCGCCGGTGTTTCCTGGTTGCTGGACCTGTACGGTTTCAAAGTGTACACACTCGTTGGTGGCTATAAAAAATTCAGGAATAAAGTCCTTGAAGTATTCGCACTCCCATTTCGTTTCAACATCCTCGGCGGCTATACCGGATCAGGAAAAACGGAGACGCTGAAGATCATGCAGGAAAAGGGTGAGAAGTTTGTGGATCTGGAAGGGATCGCTGTTCACAAAGGTTCCGCCTTCGGCGCCATTGGTCTGCCGCCACAACCAGGACAGGAAATGTTCGAGAACCTGCTGGCGCTTGACCTGCTCCGATTTGAAAAAGACCTTTCAAACCCTGATGCGGACCCCATCTGGTTGGAAGACGAGTCGCAAAGGATCGGACTGGTCAACATTCCTGGCGCCCTTTGGGCCAGGATGCGGCAATCTCCTGTTTATTTTGCCGACATCCCGTTTGAAGAGCGTTTGAAACATGTGGTAGAGGAATACGGAGTGCTGGAGCGTCAGAAACTGATCGATGCCACAGGGAGAATACAGGATAAACTGGGGGGATTGAACGCTAAAACAGTGACAATGTACCTGTTAGAAGATAATATCACAGAGGCATTCCGGATCCTGCTCGCCTATTATGACCGCTTTTATACCAAGGCCTTACACAATCGGGAAGCCCTTCATGCGTTATTGTATACAGTTAACTGTAAATCCATAACCGCTGAAAATGCCGACGAGATCATCCGTGTTGCACACAACAGGTCAGAAAAAGTATAGCCTGACCCTTTCCTTCCTGCTTTTCCCGTTATTGTTCTGGGGACAATCGCTCAGTGGACTGTGGACCGGTGTGATCACCAACGACAGCACTTCCATCCGCAAAGACCAGTCATTCGAGATCGCATTAACGGAATACAAAGGCAAAGTATATGGATACTCCCGCAGCGAATTCATCGTCAACGATACGCTCTACTATATCGTCAAACGTGTGAAAGGGATCATCAATGGTGACATGTGTGAAGTGAAGGATGACGAGATCATTTCCTGCAATTTTCAAAAAAGACTCAACAAGGGTGTAAAGGTCGTCAGCACATTTTACCGGAACAAACAGGACAGCACCTGGTATCTCGCCGGTAAATGGAAAACCACGCAAACAAAGAATTATTATTCCATCACCGGAAAAGTGGCGCTGGCTGAAGAAAAGGACCTGAGTAAGTCAAAGATCTTCCCGCACCTGGAAGAGTTGAACCTTGCCAATGATGTTGCTTTTTATAAAGAAAGAAAGACCGATGCTTCCGTTGTGAAGAACGCGGTGCCTGAAAGCAAACATTTCGCGTCCCTGATCAAAACGGAAGAGCTTTCCACGCTCGCGATCAACAATGATCAACCACTGCCCGAAACCGGAAAAGTGGAAGTGAACACGGTCGCCATTGAGAACAAACAGACCATTCGCACCGAAGCGCAACCCGTGAAAGCCCCATCAGCAGTGATCCCTGTGAGTACCGGGCTTACAAAAGCTGAGCCAAAAGAAGAAGCGGAACGCCTCAAAACGAATATCCATACCATTGAACAGAATACGATCCCGAACGATGCAGGATCAGCGGCACCGGATACAAAATCCGTGGCTGTGAATACTGTGAACGTGAAAACAGAAACGCCATTGGGTGCGAAAGCGGACATCGTGAAACCCGTCAATACAGGTGTACCGGTAAAGACCAATACAACAATTGCGAAAGCTGAGCCCATTGCGATCACCGGAAAAGAACAGCAGGCCATCAATCGCAATGATCCCAATTACATTGACCCGAATGAAGATCCCGATAACCTGCCGCGTAACCTGAATACCAAACAGAATACGATGCCGGTCGTTTCCGGGAATAAGCCAGCAGCCAGTGGCCAGCAGCCATTAGTCAATACAAAAAATAATCCCATAATTGAGAATAAACAACCCATTCTCACCAGTACACAAGTAATGAAGGCCAACGGCTCCGGTCCCGTAACAGATACGAAACTGGCATCCGCCACGCCGGCGAATGCTGGAACGAATCCCGAGATCACACATGATCGTTTATCTGAACTGAAAGCATTGCCTGCAGTGGGTGGACGAACATCTGCTTTTTCACAGGTCATCAATTTCAGTTCCGATAGTCTGGAGATCGCATTGTATGATAATGGTGAGATCGATGGTGACACCGTGAGTGTATTCATGAACGGGGACCCGATCCTCTCGCACCAGGGACTCAAAGCTTCCGCCATTAAAACAACGATCCACTTAACACCGGGTATTCCGGAATTCAATATTGTCCTCTTCGCTGACAACCTCGGCAAATACCCGCCCAATACGGGTTTGCTGGTCGTGCATGACGGAGATGACGTGTACAACATCCGCTTCAGCGCCGACCTGCAGAAGAATGCCGGCGTGATATTCCGGAGAAAGTAATGTTGAATTTTGAATGCTGAAATTTGAATTGAGAACAGTAATTCAACACTCAAAATTCAAAATTCAAAATTTCCGGAGTTCCCGACCTTTGGGCAATGGAACAAACCTCCCCTGATCAACCCGTTCGCCTCACCCAATATTCACATGGTGGTGGCTGTGGCTGTAAGATATCTCCGAAAGTCCTGGATGAAATTTTAAAGAGTTCGCTCGTTATGCCTGATAACGACAAATTACTTGTCGGCAATCACAGTAAGGACGATGCGGCTGTATACGATCTTGGTAATGGCACCGCGCTCATCTCCACAACTGATTTCTTCATGCCCATCGTGGATGATCCGTTCACATTCGGTCGCGTAGCCGCGGCCAACAGCATCTCCGATGTGTATGCCATGGGCGGTAAGCCCCTGCTCGCGATCGCGATCCTGGGCTGGCCCGTTGAGAAATTGCCGGCAGCCATTGCGCAACAGGTAGTGGAAGGCGGACGCAGTATTTGTCAGGAAGCAGGCATCCCGTTAGCGGGAGGTCACAGTATCGATTCACCCGAACCCATATTTGGTCTTGCGGTAACTGGCATTGTTCCCATCGAAAACCTGAAACAGAATAATACCGCGAAAGCTGGTGACTATCTCTTCATCACCAAGCCACTCGGTGTCGGCATCATGACCACCTCACAGAAAAGAGGGAAGCTGAGTGCGGAGCATGCGGAGCTGCTGATCAAACAACTCACAACGATCAACAAAGCAGGAGAGGAGCTTGGTAAAATAAAAGGTGTGAATGCCATGACCGATGTAACAGGTTTTGGGTTGCTGGGTCATCTTGTTGAAATGACCGGTGGCAGCGGCCTCAGCGCGGAAATTTCATACGCTAAATTGCCGGTGGTGAATGGTGTACGGGATTATATCGCGCAGAAGATCCAACCTGATGCGACCACGCGCAACTGGCAGAGTTACGGCGATAAGATCAAATTTGAAAAAGGCGTGAATGTCATGGAAGCCTTTACCCTGCTGCCCGATCCGCAAACCAATGGCGGCCTGCTCATCAGCGTTGCCGAAAACGCGGTGGAAGAAGTGCAGGCGTTTTTCAAGAGCGCTAGCCTCAGTGATTTCATTGAACCGATCGGGAGAATGGTGGCGCAGGGGGAAAAACTGGTGATCGTGAATCCCTGAGTGTGTCACATAGGCACATGGGGCACATAGAAATACACACATAGTTTTATGCTTGCCAATATGCTGAAGCCGGTGTAAATACCGGCCTCCGTCTTCAGTAAATATTTTATTCGTTCGCTTGGTGGAAAAGCCGCCTATGCCGGTATGCAGTCATCAGCCGCGGCATGCTTCTTTCGGGTGTACTTTTATAAAGAGAGAAGACCCGATTCCTATGTGTTCAGGTCTATGTGCCCCATGTGCCTATGTGACAACAAATCCAACTCCTCCGGTAATCACCTAACTTTAATGCAACCAACGAACCAATGAATTTTCAAAACAAAGTCGCCATCATCACCGGTGCCTCCACCGGTATCGGTAAAGCCACCCGCGAATACCTGTTGCAACAGGGTTCCATCGTTTATAATCTGGAAATTCATGCACCGGTCAGCGATGACCCCTATTTCATACCTTGCGATGTAGCGAAGAAAGAAGATATCTATGCTGCGGTGGATCATGTGTTTGCCCGGGAAAAGAAGATCGATCATTTATTCGCGAATGCGGGTGTCCATCTTTTCGCGAATCTGGAAGAAACCAGCGATGAACAATTCCAGCGCATCACAGCCACCAACATCGGTGGTGTTTTCTATTGCCTGAAAGCCATCATCCCCATCATGAAAAAGCAGGGCCATGGCAGCATCGTCATCATGGGTTCGGACCAGGCATTCATTGGCAAAGGAAGCAGTGCGGTATATGGTCTCACCAAAGGCGCAGTTTCCCAACTCACCAAAAGTACCGCGATCGATTACGCTCCATTTAATATCCGCGTCAATTGCATCTGTCCCGGCACCATTGATACACCTTTGCTGGACCGCGCCGTGGATCAGTTCTCCGCCAAAAGCGGTCTCGCGAAAGATGATGTATTTAAAAGTCTCGATACCGCCCAGCCCCTCGGCCGCATCGGCAAGCCGGAAGAGATCGCGAAGACCGTCGCCTTCCTCTTATCGGATGATAGTTCTTTCACGACAGGTGCGTTGTTTGCGGTGGATGGGGGGTATGTTGCTCAGTAGAGCTTCTGGCTATTAGCTGTTAGCTGCTAGTGCATTCTAAGAACATTTATTGTTATCATTTATCATTTCGCCATTTTCCGCTATCCTGCGCCCCGCGCAGGCCGTGACCTCAAAACTGCTTTGATAAACTTTCTGCTTTTCTCAAAACTCATTTCTCCGTGTCTCTGTGGTTATTTAAAAAGCTGCTGGCTATTAGCTGTTGGCTGCTAGTGCCTTCTTACAGGCATCTTGCAAAGCTTCTTCACCTATAACCTATTCTCCATTATCCACTATCCATTATTATTTATCATCTATCCATTACTCCTGATCTTCATCATAGTCTAAAGCCGCGTTTCCACTGAACTTTACAGCTTCTGCTTTGTTATCATGCAAGCTGAATTTTATCTATGAAACGTACACTCGCTCTGCTCGTCGCCTTCTGTATCAGTTTTGTTGTTTTTGGACAAAAAACCGGCTCACTTTCCGGTACCGTACTGGATGCGGTGACCAAGCGCCCGCTGGCCGGCGCGAATATTACTGTTACGGAACTGAAAAAGACAGTGACCACGGATACGTCGGGACGTTATCGTTTCAATGCGATCCCCGTCGGGGCTTATTCCGTTTCCGTGACCTATGTGGGTTTTACCGCCGATGTGAAATACAATATACCGGTCAGCTCCGGAAATGAACATGAATTGTCCTTCGAATTACAACCGTCTTATACCTCGGGCACTGAAGTGGTACTTCGCTCCAACCGCCGTACGGCACGTGCCGCCACCCTTGAAACACCTTTGAGTGTACAGCGACTCACCGCTGAAGAGATCCGGTCCAACCCCGGCGGCAACTTCGATATCAGCCGCGTAGTGAATGCTTTGCCCGGTATCGGTGGTTCTTCGGGAAGTGTAGGAGGCTACCGGAATGACATCATCATTCGCGGTGGTGGACCCGGCGAGAATGTTTTTTATATCGATGGGATGGAGATCCCCGTCATCAACCACTTCGCCACACAGGGCAGCGGTGGCGGACCGACCGGTATTCTCAACTCTTCTTTCATTGAAGATGTAAAAGTCAGTACGTCCGCCTTCGATGCGAAATATGACAATGTTCTATCTGGCATCTTCGATTTCAAACAGAAAACAGGAAGTGCGGTGAAAAGCCAGGGTAACCTGCGCCTCAGCGCGACGGAATTCGCGGCCACTATGGAGGGACCGCTGAATAAAAAACAGAACCTGACTTATCTCGCGTCCGCGCGCCGTTCTTATCTGCAGTTATTATTCTCAGCGATCGACCTGCCCATCCGGCCTGATTTCTGGGACTTCCAGTACAAAGTGACCTGGAAACCGAATGCGAAGAACACATTCAGCTTTCTCGGTGTAGGTGCCATTGATGGATTCAAATTCGGCGAGATCAAAACGCCGACTCAGGATAAGATCTATACACTCAACGTGGTTCCTTCCAACACACAAAAAAGTTATGCGATCGGTGGTACCTGGCGGCATACCCTCAACAATGGTTTTCTGCAATTGGCTTTGTCCAGGAATATGCTGGATAATACACTGCTGAAGTATGATAACAATGACGACAGCAATCCTGCTTTATTGCGACTGAATTCAAATGGCAGAGAAACGGAGAACAAGATCCGTTTGGAAGTCAATAAGAATAAGAACGGCTGGAAGGTCAGCTATGGTGCCAGCGCACAGATCCTGCAATACAGCGCGATGTCCAATATCCGTGTCCGCGCTGCAGTCGGTGCACAACCTGAAGTCCGTTATCAGTTCGCCGGTAAGATCGACTTCGCACGCTATGGTCTCTTCGCACAGGCGGGCAAGAAGTTCTTCAATGACAGGCTGGGACTGAATTTGGGCGTAAGGACCGACATGAACTCATTCACAACTGATGGTAACGACCCCACTAAAGCTTTTTCTCCGCGTGTCGCATTGAGTTATGTGCTGGCGGACAAATGGACCTTCAATGCCAGCATCGGCCGTTATGCGAAATTGCCTCCGTATACCATTCTGGGATTCCGTAACAATAGTGGCGTACTCGTGAATAAGAACAATAATTACATCACGAATATGCATTATGTCGCGGGCTTTGAATACCTGCGCAGCAATACCACCCGCTTCACGCTGGAAGGATTCTACAAAAAATATAACCACGTACCGGTTACCGTGAAGGATGGTATCAACATCAACAACCTTGGCGCAGATTTCGGTTCCGTTGGGAACGAGGCCACGACGCCTTCGGGTCGTGGTGAATCATGGGGCTTTGAATTCTTCGCGCAGCAAAAACTCACGAAACGCTTCTTCGGTATTTTCAGTTATACTTATTTCAACAGCCGCTTCACCAATGCCGGTGGCAAATGGGCACCCAGTGCATGGGATAACCGGAATCTTATCAGCACCACATTCGGTTATAAATTCAAAAAGAACTGGGAGCTGGGCCTCAAATACCGCTTCCAGGGCGGCGTTCCGTATACACCGTTCGATCGTCCGGCCAGTCGCCTGAACTATCTCACACTCGGACAAGGTCTGTATGATTACAGTTATTTTAACTCGCTTCGCCTCGGCAATTTCTCCAGCAGTGATGTGCGTATCGATAAGAAATGGTACTTCAAAAAAACAACCTTCGATCTTTTCCTGGATGTTACCAACTGGTGGGCCGCGAAAACGGTCGCGTATCCGCAGTACACTTTCGAACGCAACCTGATCACCGGCGCGTTTGTAACAGTTGATGGCCAACCCATCCGTTCTGATGGTTCGAATGCCGTGCCGTTGATATTGAAGAATGATGATGCAGTAGCGGTGCCGAGTATTGGGTTTATCATTGAGTTTTAATACCTCAAAGCATAAAGCTCACAAAAGTTGAAGCTATAAGTCACAAGCTGTAAGCTGCAAGGCTGTGCTAAGTATTCTCCTACGCCGAACCTTTTACCTTTCACCTGTTACCTATTACCTCCCTATTATCCATTCCCCATTATCATCTCTCCATTAAAACTGACCTAAATCATAACCTCCTATGACCCGGTTTATGCGTTTTGGGAAAAGAAAAGCTGACATTTGACTAACAACCGTTAGCCATGGAAGGACAAATTCCCGCCGCCAAAGCCCGTAAGGTTTGGGGAAAGGTGGAGATCGACATCCAGAAATGCAAAGGATGCGAACTCTGCACCATTGCCTGTAAAGAACAGGTGCTCACCTTATCCAACAGCATCAATATCAAGGGTTACCGCTATGCCATCGCCAATAACGATGCCTGCACCGGCTGCGTCAACTGCGCACTGGTCTGCCCTGATGCCGTGATCACGGTCTACCGCACCCGCCCTTCCAAAAAACCGGCTGACATCACTCCGCCCGATATCCGGGAACAATTGCTTTCGATGGTCGCACCCAAATAACTGCTGTATGGCTGAAACCAAACTCATGAAGGGGAACGAAGCAATGGCTGAAGCCGCCATCCTGGCCGGCTGCGATGCCTACTTCGGATACCCCATTACGCCCCAGTCGGAAGTGCTGGAATACCTCGCCCGTGAAATGCCCAAACATGGCCGTGTGGTCATGCAGGCCGAGAGCGAGGTCGCTTCCATAAATATGGTGTACGGCGCTGCTGGTGCAGGTTTCCGCGCCATGACCAGTTCCTCCTCACCCGGCATCAGCCTCATGCAGGAAGGTATTTCCTATCTCGCCGGCGCTGAACTGCCCTGTCTGATCGTGAATGTGAACCGTGCCGGTCCCGGTCTCGGTACCATCCAACCCGGACAAGGCGATTATTTCCAGTCCACCAAGGGCGGCGGTCACGGTGATTACCGCTTGATCGTCCTCGCACCTTCTTCCGTTCAGGAAATGGCCGATTTCGTGTATCTCGGATTCGATCTGGCCGATAAATACCGCAATCCCGTGCTGATGTTGTCGGATGGCGCGATCGGACAGATGATGGAGAAGGTCACTTTCCACCCCTACACCGTTCCCGAAAAGAACAAACCATGGGCCACGGTCGGCAAGCCGGAAACCAGAGAAAGGAATTATATCACTTCCTTATTCATTCAACCGGAAAGAATGGAAGTGCATAATCAGAAGCTCGAAGCCAAATTCAAACAGATCCGCGAGAATGAAGTAAGATTCGAAGAGATCAATACGGATGATGCAGAATATATTTTCGTCGCTTACGGATTGAGCGCACGTATTTGTCAGAAAGCGATGGACCTCGCGCGGGAGAAAGGAATTAAGGTCGGATTATTCAGACCCATCACCTTGTTCCCTTATCCTTATCAGCGTTTGAATGAACTGGCAGATAAAACAAAATTCATGCTGAGTGTGGAACTCAACAGCGGACAAATGGTGGAAGATGTCAGACTCGGGGTGAACGGAAAGATCCCTGTTGAATTTTTCGGCCGCCTCGGTGGCATGTTACCTACACCTGAAGATATCGTACATCAATTAGAAACCTTAATGCAACATCATGGAAACCGTTGAACTTACATCTTCAGATGTAATGCCGGCCGTTGCGCCGGCATGCAAGCAGGAAGAATTTGAAATGGTGTATCACCGTCCCGCCACCATGGTGGACGTAAGCATGCACTATTGCCCCGGTTGTGCGCACAGTCTCGTGCACAAACTGATCATGGAAGTAGTGGATGAAATGGGTATCCAGGATAAAACAGTGGGTGTGGCACCGGTAGGTTGTTCCGTATTCGCTTACGATTATATGAACATCGATATGCAGGAAGCCGCACACGGCCGTGCCTGCGCGGTAGCCACCGGTATCAAAAGACTGATGCCCGATAAATATGTGTTCACGTATCAGGGTGATGGCGACCTGGCCGCGATCGGTATCGCGGAAACACTGCATGCGATCAATCGCGGAGAGAATATCCTGATCGTATTCATGAACAACGCGGTGTATGGAATGACAAGCGGACAAATGGCTCCCACAACACTCCCCGGCATGAAAACCACGACCAGCCCCGATGGCAGGGATGTGAGTTTCTATGGCGCACCGATCAAAGTATCGGAACTGATGTCGGCTTTACCCGGTTCATTCTATGTAACCCGTCAGGCGGTGAATCATGCGAACGGTGTGCGTAAAACAAAAAAAGCACTGGAGAACGCATTCAAATATCAGCAGCTGCATAAAGGAACTTGTCTGGTGGAGATCATCGGCAACTGTCCTTCCAACTGGAAAATGACGCCGGTAGAAGCCGCTGCATTCGTGGATGATGAAATGGTGAAGACATTCCCGCTGGGTGATATCAAAGTTCCCAAAGCGGAAGACCTTAAACCTTAAAACGGTTCGTTATGTTAGAAGAACTCATTGTTGCAGGATTCGGCGGACAAGGTGTGTTGTCGCTTGGTATGACACTTGCCTATGCGGGTATGGTAGAAGAAAAAGAAATTTCCTGGATGCCATCTTATGGTCCGGAGATGCGTGGCGGTACGGCAAATTGCATCACCATCATTTCTGATAACAAGATCAGCTCACCGATCATCTCACAATTCGATTCCGCGATCGTACTGAATCAACCCTCCATGGATAAATTCGCGCCGCGCGTGAAACGGGGTGGTTTATTGCTCTATGAATCCGCGAACATCTTAAAACCTTCTACACGTACAGATATCGATATCATCGGCATTCCCGCAGCAACAGAAGCCTTGCAGATGAAGAACGCGAAGATCATGAACATGATCGTACTGGGTGCTTACCTGCATCTGAAACCTGTAGTGAAGATCGATTCAATTCTTGAAGCGCTGAAAAAAGTACTGCCCGAAAAGTATCATCATTTACTGGAGATCAACCATCAGGCATTGATGAAAGGATCGGAGCTGGTGCATGAGCTTGCGGTTTTCTGATCCTCTTGTCACACAGGCACAGAGGCCACATAGAAATACACACATAGAAAATTTATGGGCTGTTAGTTCAATACAGGAAACACCGGTTTTCCCGACCATTTATTTCCATTGCAGCGCCATGCGCTGCCTGTGTACTCAATCTGTTCTTGTACACTTCCCGCTTTCTACGAAACGCTTTTCTCCGTGTATCTGTGGTTAAACCCTTTGCGCCGCAGTGTCGTTGCGTGAAACCCGCTTTTCCTAACAAAAATCAACCCCACCCCTGACTAACAATAGCCTGAAGCCCGAATCTTTTCACAAGATTTGTACTAACGATTTAAGGTTGATATCTTCCCTTTCGGTTGCTTGCCATAGCATCCTATCACTCAAACAATTTATTGTTATGACACCCAAATCCAATTTTTTAGGATCAGATCATATTCCTGCCAAAACAGAACTCGAAACCTGGGTCAAACAGATCGCGGCCTCCTGCGAAGCCAAAGCCATTCACTGGTGCGATGGTTCCCAGAAAGAGTATGACACCCTTTGCCAGTTGCTGGTGAAGAAAGGCACGTTCATTCCCCTCAATCCGGAGAAACGCCCCAACAGCTTTGCCTGTTTCAGCGATCCGAGTGATGTGGCACGCGTGGAAGACAAGACATTCATCTGCTCCCGCAGAAAAGAAGACGCCGGTCCCACCAACAACTGGATGGAGCCGAATGAAATGAAGAAGAAACTGCAGGGTCTCCTCAGCGGATGTATGGCCGGCCGTACTTTATATGTGATCCCTTTCTGTATGGGTCCTATCGGTTCTCCCTACGCACGTTATGGTGTACAACTGACCGACTCTGAATATGTGGTGGTGAACATGCGCATCATGACGCGTATGGGCAATGCTGTGCTGCCGCACATCGAAAAGAAACAATATGTGAAATGTCTGCATACCGTTGGTGCGCCGCTCAACGCACTGGGACAGGACAGCCCCTGGCCTTGCAACCCCGATGTGAAATACATTTCTCATTTCCCGGATGAACGCCTCATCATTTCCTACGGAAGTGGTTATGGTGGTAACGCGCTGATGGGTAAGAAATGTTTCGCGCTGCGCATCGCTTCTGTGATGGGCCGTGAAGAAGGCTGGCTGGCTGAACACATGCTCATCATGGGTGTGGAATCACCGGAAAAAGAAAAGACCTATGTAGCAGCCGCTTTCCCGAGTGCCTGCGGCAAGACCAATTTCGCAATGATGATCCCGCCGAAAGAATTCGATGGCTGGAAAGTGACAACTGTAGGTGATGATATCGCCTGGATCCATAAAACACCGGACGGTAGTTTATATGCGATCAATCCCGAGTCCGGTTATTTCGGCGTAGCCCCCGGCACGAACTACAAAACGAATCCGAATGCGATGGAAAGCATTCGCGCCAATACCATTTTTACCAATGTGGCCGTTACTCCCGACAAAGACATCTGGTGGGAAGGCATGACGCCGGAAGCTCCGGAAGGCCTGATCGACTGGCATGGTAAACCCTGGGACCGCAACAGTGGTAAGCCAGCGGCCCATCCCAATGCACGTTTCACGGCTCCGGCTTATCAGAACCCGGCGATCGATAAAGATTGGGACAATGTGAACGGTGTGCCCATCGCGGGCTTCATCTTCGGTGGTCGCCGCAGTACTGGTGTACCCCTGGTTTACCAATCCTTCAACTGGAACTTCGGTGTATACCTCGCCACTACCATGGGTAGTGAAACAACAGCTGCCGCTTTCGGTGAGATCGGTAAAGTGCGCCGCGATCCTTTTGCCATGCTGCCCTTCATGGGTTATCATATCGGAGACTATGTGAATCACTGGCTGCAATTCGGCCGTGATCTCCCGAACGCTCCGCGTATCTTCGGTGTGAACTGGTTCCGTAAAGATGAAAATGGTCAGTTCTTATGGCCCGGTTTCGGAGATAATATCCGCGTGCTGAAATGGATCGTGCAAAGGATCAAAGGAAACGCTTCATCCGTTGAAAGTCCGATCGGATGGATGCCACGCTATGAAGACATGGACTGGACAGGCATGGAAGACTTTACACGTGAGTCCTTCGCCAAGATCATGACGGTGGACCGCGAGCCAGGCAAACAGGAATTATTATCACACGAAGAACTCTTCGAAAGGATGTACGATAAATTACCCAAAGAGTTCCTTTATATGCGTGAACTGTTACTGTCTGCCCTCTGGCGCTCTCCCGAACATTGGGGATTGCAGCCTGAAACTGTCTGACGATTGCCTGCCATTTCGTTCACTCGTTAATCAGACAAGTTTATGGACTGGCTATATAAAATATTCACGCAAGCATCCATCGCAAATTCCGTTGTCATTTACGGATTGGTTATCGCGATGGGCATCTGGCTCGGACGCCTGAAGATCGCCGGCATTTCGCTTGGCGTAACCTGGGTACTGTTCGCAGGTCTGACCTTCTCTTACTTCGGAATGGCCGTTGACAAAGGCACCGAAGACTTCCTGAAAGAATTCGGCCTCATCCTGTTCGTCTATTCTATCGGACTGCAGGTGGGGCCTGGTTTTTTCGCTTCCCTCAAAAAGAACGCGCTCGGGAATAATATCCTGGCCGCGGGCATTGTTGGAAGCGGTGTCGCCCTCACCATATTATTATGGTATTTCAGCGGCAACCATATTTCCGTCATGGCCGGCGTCATGAGTGGTGCGGTCACCAACACCCCCGGTCTCGCTGCCGCACAGGCCGCTGTATCCGATCTCAATATCACCGGAACCGATAAATCACTGATCACACTGGCTTATGCGGTCACGTATCCGCTGGGTGTATTCGGGATCATCGGCTCCCTGCTGTTATTGAAAAGGATCTTCGGTATCAATATCGAAAGGGAACAGGAATTTCACCGCAGGCTAGGTAAGATCCGCGCCAACCGCCCTTTATCGATCCACCTCCAACTCGAAAACAAACAACTCATCGGTCAGCCGCTGCGTAAATTATTCGAGTTGCTGAAAGAACCCATCGTCGTATCCCGCATGTATCACAACGATGAGATCATCACCCCTACACCCGCCACCATCCTGTCTGAGAATGATGTGTTGCTGATCGTTGCTTCCAAACAAATAGCAGAACAACTGAAACTATTGGTGGGCCCGGCCAGTGCGATCGATCTTCGCAAAGCACCGGAAAGCCAGTTGCAGTCCGCCAGTATCGTCGTCACCCGCGCGGAAGTCACACACAGACGCCTGGGTGATATCCACGAATTCCAGCAACACGATTTTACATTGACACGTTTACAGCGTGCCGGTATTGAAATGGTACCACACGGAGATATTTTTTTACAACTCGGCGACACCGTGAAAGTCGTTGGCTCTCAGGAAGGGATCGATGAAGTAACGAAAGCGATGGGCAACTCCCTGAAAAAACTGGAAGTACCTGATCTCGCGCCGATCTTCCTCGGCATCGTACTGGGTGTGATCCTGGGCAGTATTCCCTTCCATTTCCCGAATATCCCTGTAGCGATCAAGATCGGTATGGCCGGCGGACCGCTGATCGTGGCGTTATTGCTGAGTCGTTTCGGGAACATGTTATATCTGAATAATTATACAACCCATAGCGCCAACCTGATGATCCGTGAACTGGGTATCACGCTATTCCTGGCCAGTGTAGGACTGAGCAGCGGTAAGAATTTATCCGTTGCTTTTGCCGATGGCAGAGGCTGGATCTGGATCGGCATGGGCGTGATCATCACGGTCGTACCGCTGGTGCTGATCGGCGTGATCGCCAGAAAATATTTCCGCAAGACCTATTTCGAAATATGTGGTTTACTGGCAGGGGCTTCTACGGATCCTCCGGCACTGGCATTTGCCACGAAGCTGGCCGGAAGCGATATCCCTTCCGTAACGTATGCGACCGTATACCCTTTAACGATGATCCTGCGTATCGTAGCGGCACAGATCCTGATATTGCTCTTTGCTTAATATAGCTGCAAGCTATAAGCAGTAAGCTACAAGGATGATCCGCGAAATCCGTGTATTCATCTGCGCCATCTGCGGGAAACAAAAATGCTGAACATGAAAACGAAATACTCCTTTTTAATCATTATTCTTTTACAGATCAGCATTCCTGCATTATCTCAAACGCGCACCAAAGAGATCAATCACCAGAACCAGTCATGGTTCAGCCTCAACAGTCAGATCGCTGTTGCTTCCAAATGGAGTGTTTTGGCCGATGTACATGTGCGCCGCAATCATGGTATCAATAACGCCAGCTTCTACTTACTTCGCAGCGCATTAGCTTACCACATCAATAAGAACTTTTATGTAGCCGCGGGTTATGCGCATCTCTGGCTGGCACCTACGACACCTGGCTGGAAAACGTATTCGAACGAAAACCGCATCTACGAACAGTTCCAGCTGAATCAGTCATTCAAAAAAGTATCGGTCATGCAACGCCTGCGCAATGAACAGCGCTGGGTACAGAAGATCAGTAATGACCAGCGTACCGGTAAGATCCGGTTCACGGACCGCATCCGATACACGCTCAGTCTGACGATCCCCGTTTTTAAAAACCCAAAACTCCCTTCACTGGCCCTTGCGGATGAACTCAACATCCAGTTCGGAAAAGAAGTGGTGTACAATACCTTCGACCAGAACCGCTGGTTCATCGGGATCAAGCAAAAGATCAGCCCCCGCCTCAGTTTCGACTTTGGCTTCATGAAAGTGTATCAGGAGAAATTCAGTGGCTATCAGTATGACTCGAACAATACACTGAGATTATTCTTTTATTACACAAAACCCGTAAAAAAGAACTGACCTGTCCTGCTTCTTTACCTTTTACCTATAACCTGTTACCTCCGGTATCAATTATCCATTATCCATTCTCAATTATCATCTATCATCTATCAACTATCTTTGCCTTTCATGAATCCCTTCAGCTCCCCGTCCACCATCATCATCACCTGTCCGAAACGACTGAGCCCCTATCTGGAGCAGGAAGTGAAGGAGCTGGGCTCAGATATCAAGGAGACCTTCATCACCGGTGTGCGTTTATACGGCACCGTGAACGACTGCATCAAACTCAATCTGAACCTGCGTTGCGCCAGTCAGGTATTGTATAGTCTCAAACAATTCACGGCTGATGATGCCGATGGCATTTACAGCAACCTCGTCGCCTATCCCTGGGAGGATCTGCTTCCCGAGAATGGATACTTCTCCATCACCAGTAATGTCAACAACCCGACCATCAACAATTCCATGTTCGCCAACCTCAGGGTGAAAGATGCGATCGTTGACCGGCTGCGTGATAAAAGAGGCGCGAGGCCTTCCACCGGCTCTGAACTTTCAGGCGCCGTCATTCATTTGTTCTGGAAAAATGACCGCGCTGAAATTTTTATCGACACATCCGGTGATTCATTAGGTCGCCATGGTTACCGGAAAATACCCGGACAAGCCCCCATGCTGGAAGCACTGGCATCCGCAACGATCCTGGCCACACAATGGGACCGTCGCTCACCGTTCATCAACCCCATGTGCGGATCCGGCACACTCGCTATTGAAGCTGCGATGATCGCCACCAACCGCAGACCCGGACTGTTCAGGACCAATTACGCTTTTATGCACCTGAACGGTTATGATGAGAACGTGTATTTCAAAGAAGACGCATTGCTGGAATCACAGATCACGGAAGTACCCGGCTTACGCATCATAGCAACCGATTACAGCGCGCGAGCAGTAGAGAACGCGAAGAAGAATGCGGTGGCTGCAGGTGTGGCATCGCTGATCGAATTCGCGGTATGTGATTTCGCTAAAACCGAGGTCCCGCAGGGTGTTCCCGGTGTTTTCTTCGTGAACCCGGAATATGGTGAAAGATTGGGAGAAGTAAAAGAACTGGAAGAGACCTATGCCCGTATCGGTGACTTCATGAAACAACAATGCGGCGGGTATCACGGTTATATTTTTACCGGTAACATGGAATTAGCGAAGAAGATCGGTCTCAAAGCCAAACGACGCATTGAATTTTATACCAGTAAGATCGACTGCAGGTTGCTGGAATATGAATTATACAGCGGGAGCAGGGAGAGAAAGGCGGCAGAATGAATGCTGGATCCCCAAAAAGTTCAATGCTGTATTCAGCGGGCGCACAACTTATAATCCCCGGGTGTGATGCCTTCTTTTTTCTTGAATAATCTGACAAAGTAGTTCACATCAGAAAAACCGCACTGGTGACTGACCGAGCTGATATTGTTTCGGGCATCTGCCAGCAATTGTTTGGCCATTTTGATCCGCTCACGATTGATGTATTCCAGCGGCGTGATGCCGAATTGCCCGCGGAACCACTTGAAGAATTCATTCCTGCTCAGATAGGCTTTGCGGCATAGCGCATCAACCGCTATTTTTTCAGAAAGATTTTCGTGTATATAATGCAGGATATAATGCATCCGGCTCTGGTTCGGATGATCTTCCAGCTCTTTGCTGATCTGCACCAGGTACTGGCTCTGGACCAACCGGATCAGCAATTCCTTCAAACTCAGATCAGCATAGATATCCTTGGCGCGGTCCGTACCACTGCAGATCCGGATCAGTTTATTGATCAGGTCGGTCACTTCCGTATCATTCGCGAAATGGTACTGATTGAACTGAAGTTTCCACTGATGGCCGGAATCCGGATCGTTATTATAATAGGTATCCAGATAATTCAGTGTGCTGTTCACATAACGCTCATCTACTGCCAGCGCGATGCACTGCGTAGGATTTTCTGCTTCTGCCTCCGGAAAATCGATCACCATCGTTTCGTTCGCCGGAACGATCACGGTTTCACCGGGTAAATAATCGAATGCGGGCTGATCGAAAAGGTGCATCACCTTTTTACCACGCACCATGCTGGTGATCACAAAATCATTGAAAGTAAGCGGCACCCGGTATGTCTCCTTGTAACTCTCGAATACATTCAACTCACAGTTCCCCATATTGAAAACACGGCGGTTCTCTACCAGGGTCTGCAGGTATTTAGGGTTGGTCAGGTCGATCTTTTGCAAAAAGTTCGGCATATAAAGGGCGATCGTTAGGACTTTAAAATAGGGAAAGCCCCCGGACCGGCAAATGATTTCGGTACGATTGTGCTATAAATAAGTATTAAAGTGACCCATGGCGGCAGGGAATTTCCGGAAGTTCGGTGGATTATCTAACGATTTAAACACTTCTTGTCTATGAGTACTGCAACATCTGCCGCCCCAAAACCCCAGCTGGCGGCTCGTCCCGCGTTCAAAGAAAAGTATGATCACTATATCGGTGGTCAATGGGTAGCTCCTTCCGGAGGAGAATACTTTGATAATATTTCGCCTATCGATGGTAAGGTCTTCACCCGCGCCGCCCGAGGTAATGCAGCCGATATCGAAAAAGCGATCGATGCCGCACAGGAAGCGTTTCAGACCTGGAGCAAGACCGCAGCATCCTACCGCAGCAACCTGATGCTTAAGATCGCTCAGGTGATCGAAGACAACCTGGAATATATCGCCATCGTGGAAACCATCGACAATGGTAAAGCCCTCCGCGAAACCCGCGCGGCCGACATTCCGCTGGTGGTCGATCATTTCCGTTATTTCGCAGGCGTCATCCGCAGTGAAGAAGGAACGATCAGCGAACACGATGAAACTACTGTCAGTATCAACCTGCACGAACCGATCGGCATCGTGGGTCAGATCATTCCCTGGAACTTCCCGCTGCTCATGGCCGCCTGGAAGATCGCTCCTGCACTGGCTTCCGGCTGTACCGTGATCGTGAAGCCCGCTGAGCAAACACCCACCAGTATTATGTGCCTGATGGAACTCATCGGTGATATCCTTCCCAAAGGTGTACTCAATATCGTCACCGGTTTTGGTGTGGAAGCAGGCAAACCGCTTGCCAACTCACCCCGTATCAATAAAGTGGCATTCACAGGTGAAACCACCACTGGCCGACTGATCATGCAATATGCTTCCGAGAACCTGATCCCGGTTACTATGGAGCTCGGCGGTAAAAGCCCGAACATCTTCTTTGAATCCGTTGCGGATGCGGATGATGAATTCTTTGATAAAGCAGTTGAAGGTGCGGTGATGTTCGCACTCAACCAGGGTGAAGTATGTACCTGCCCCTCCCGTATCCTGGTACATGAAAACATCTACGATAAATTCATGGAAAAGGTGATCCAGCGCACCAACGCCATCAAACTCGGCCACCCGCTCGATGGTACCGTGATGATGGGTGCACAGGCTTCTGAAGATCAGTACAAGAAGATCCTCAGTTATCTCGAGATCGGTAAACAGGAAGGCGCACAAGTGCTTTGCGGCGGTGAAGCTTTCAGTCAGAACAGCGGACTGGAGAACGGTTATTATATCAAACCGACCATCTTCAAAGGCCATAACAAGATGCGCATCTTCCAGGAAGAGATCTTCGGGCCCGTAACATCCGTTACCACTTTCAAAACAACAGAAGAAGCGATCGCGATCGCCAATGACAGTCTGTACGGACTGGGTGCCGGTGTATGGACACGTGACGCCCATGAAATGTACCAGGTTCCCCGTGCTATCCAGGCCGGACGCGTTTGGGTGAACTGCTATCACGCCTATCCCGCACACGCGCCTTTTGGCGGTTACAAGAAATCCGGTTTCGGTCGTGAAACACACAAGATGATGCTGAATCACTATCGCCAGACCAAGAACATGCTCATCTCTTACAGCAAGAACAAGCTCGGATTTTTCTGAGCACAACCTCAATAAAACAGAACAGCGGCCACGTGCCGCTGTTCGTTTTTAAAATTTTATTTCATGGCAGTTCCGCGTATCCTTATCACTGAATCAGCAAAAGCGCTGATACAAAAACTGAAGGACTTGCATGGTCCGCTCATGTTCCATCAAAGCGGTGGTTGTTGTGATGGCAGCCAGCCCATGTGCTTTTCCGATGGCGAATTCAGAGTAGGTGCCAGTGATGTATGCCTTGGTATCATTGAAGACTGTAAGTTTTACATGAATGCCGATCAGTTCGAATACTGGAAACACACACAGCTCACACTCTCCGTAACGCCGGGTCGCGGCAGCAGTTTTTCGCTGGAGATCCCGCTGGGCCTGCGTTTCTACATTGAATCCAGGATATTCAGTGAAGAAGAAATAAATGACCTTTCCCCTCTGCTAACCATACAGTAGTTGCCAGGCATTTTACTTCCGTGCCAATATATCAAGCAAACAGGTGGTCATGATCCTCACCGCACCCGGGATGGCCAGTGCATAATCCGGTGCGAACCTGGAAGAATGCAAAGTATATAGTTCCGCTTTCCCTTGCTCCGCTAATGCTTTGCGAGCAGGAGCAACCGTTCCGATCCACATCAGATAAGAAGGGATATGCGTTGCCTGCTGACCATACACACCAAAATCCTCTCCGATCATCACCGGCTTAACTGTCGCAACAGCGCTGCTGCCAATGGACCGGTTCAACACTTCACGCAGACGCGCACCTAATTTCGGATCGTTATAAACAGAAGGGATCGTCATATCCAGCAGATCGAAAACCGGCAGATGATCTTTATCCAACCCCGCAGCTATTGCCAGATTATCACCGATCGTCTTCAGCCTGTCAAGGATGAGTTGTCTGGACGCAGCACTGTAGGAGCGTATCGTCAGTTTCAGTACCACCTGATCCGGTATGATATTTCCGGCCGTTCCGCCATTGATGGCTCCGACTGTGATCACCGCCGGATCATTCGGGGAAAGATTCCGGCTCACGATACTTTGAATGGCCAGTACATATTGTGATGCTAGTACCACCGGGTCAATGGATTGCTGTGGAACCGCACCGTGTCCGCCTTTCCCGCGGATCGTGATGTTCATCATATCCACCGCGGCAAGTGCATATTCATCACAGAATCCCGCAACCCCTGCCGGCAGTTCAGCATGATCGTGCATCGCCAGCTGAATATCCGGTTGGGGTAAACGACTGAATGCTGCTGATGCAACCGCTTTTTTTGCACCCTGACCCGTTTCTTCAGCGGATTGCGCAAGCAACACCAAGGTACCGCTCCATTGTTTTTTCAGATCCACCATGATGCGGGCGGTCGTCAGCCAGCTGCTCATATGTATATCATGTCCGCATGCGTGCATGACCGGCACGTTCTCGCTTCCTTTCTGCATCATCACCTGACTGGCGAATGGCAGACCCGTTTGCTCTTTCACCGGCAAGCCGTCCATATCCGTACGATACAGGACCACCGGCCCTTTCCCGTTCTGCAGGATCGCGGCAAAACTGTAATACCCCAGCGAATCAACAATGGAGAAACCCATTTCCCGAAGTGACTGCTTCAGATATGCTGCCGTATTGGCCTCCATCGTGCTCAATTCAGGGCTCGCATGAAGTTTTAAATACAGCGCCTCGATATTCGCTTTTTGCTTCCCGATCGTCTGTTCCAGCAATGCATTTCCCGATTGCGCGATCATGATCACAGGAAGAAGCAGCAAAAGAATGAGTGTTGTTTTTTTCATGTTTTGTTTTTGTCGCTGGTAACGCCCAAAAGTGAAGTTCGGTCTGTTTCCCGTTTTAGTTTCCGATCGTTGCAATGATCCGGAGCGGAGCACCGCTTCCCTTACCGATCTTCATGGGCAATGCTATCACATATACCCCGGTAGCGGGAAGCTTATCGAGATTCGCTACGTTCTCAAATCCCGGTTTATTCTGACCCAGTAAGATCTGGTGCGTTTTGAATTCTTTTGACTGACCATAGTCCATACTCGGTGTATCCAGTCCCAGTGCTTTGATCTTCCTTTTTGAAGTAAGCCATTCTGTTGCTTGCGGATCTATACCCGGAAAATGCAGTTCCGCTATAGCTTCCATACCACGTTTAGCCGTTCCGAAATATTTCTCACGGTCCGGATAAAAGGATCCATACCCGGTCCTGAATAATACGATCATATCCTCCGCGATCTGACCATGCTCTTTTTCCCAATTCTCCACGTCCGCTACACTCACCAGGTAATCGCGGTTGGCCAGTGCGTTCTTTGAAACATCGATCACGACCGCTTCCCCGGTTATGCTGGTTAACGGTAATTGATCAACGGTCATTTTGCCTTCCGCGAAATGGACCGGTGCATCCAGATGCGTTCCTCCGTGTTCGGGTGTACAAATACTGTAAGATGAATAAAAATATCCGAGTGCCGTCTTTCCTTCTGCATCAGTATGATGTTCGAAACCCGTCAGGTTATTGGGCCAGTACAGGGTCGTGCTGTCATAACTATAGGTAAGGTCGATCCATTTCGCCTGGCGGAGTTCATTACTTTTTTTCGCAGGGGCCTGACAGGCTACAATGAAACAAAGGGAGCTGAGCAGGAAATATTTCATGTGTTTAATTATTTGCGGAGTAAGATATAAAAACATCTGACCTCAGATACAGGCAGGGAAAGGATCTCAGCAAATACAGGTTTTTTTCTAATCACCTCTTACATAACTGACTGACAAGCAACCGCAATAGCAGCGCCTGCAGCGGCATTGTGTTTAACGAGGGCGATGTTCGCATCCAGACTTTCGCCTCTGGTATGTTCGGCGATATACTGTAACAGGAAGGGCGTAACTTCTTTACCGATGATATTCCTTTCGGCCGCTGCACGCAATGCCTCATCGATGTATTGTTCCATATCCCCTGCTGGTATCTCTTCACTCTCCGGAACAGGATTGGCGATCAGTACGGATCCATTCAGTCCAAGTTTCCATTTGGTATGCATCAATGAAGCGATCTCAGCCGGAGTGTCAAGTCTTAACGGCGATGCATATCCGCTTTTTCTGGAATAAAAACTCGGGAATTCATCCTGCCCGATCGTCACCACCGGTATCCCCAGCGTCTCCAGATATTCCAGCGTTAGTCCGATATCAAGAATGGATTTGATCCCCGCTGAAACAACTGCGACCGGTGTCTGCGCCATTTCAGTAAGGTCCGCGGAAATATCCATACTGTTCGATGCGCCTCTGTGTACACCACCGATCCCGCCGGTCACAAAAACCCGTATGCCCGCCAGGTGCGCGATCCGCATCGTTGCCGCAACGGTCGTAGCCCCCATCAGTTTTTTACTCAGCACATAAGGCATATCACGCAAACTCACCTTCCATACATCTTTCTCGCGGCCGAAAGCCGCCAGTTCATCGGTCCCCAGACCCACGCGGCACTTTCCGCCCGACAATGCGATCGTTGCCGGGACCGCGCCTTCTTTCCTCACGATCGCTTCAACCGCCAGAGCGGTCTCCACATTTTTAGGATATGGCATACCGTGAGAAATAATGGTGGATTCCAGTGCCACGACCGGCTTGCCCGAAGCAATGGCTTCCTGGATCTCAGGCTGAATGACTAATAATGGATGCATCAATCGGGATAGTATTTGCTGACATGAGATAATAAAGTGGCCTGATCCAGATGGGTCGCGATCGCGCCATTCACCTGAAGGATCTCAGCGGATAAAGTATGTGCCAGGCGTATACATTGTTCATCATTATAACCCAGGTATTTCCCCAGCAAATAACCCGACAAGGATCCGTCACCTGCGCCTGTGCAATCCAGGACTTCAATGGCAGGTGCGTGCAGTGATAATGTTTTACCTCTCGTATACAGGACCGAACCGTGTTTACCGTTGTGCAGCCAAACCTGCTGCACACCTTTGTCAAGCAGCTCTTCCACCTGTTGCTGGGTCATGTGACTGCCACCATTGCACAAAACCGGTAACTCATCCTCATTCGGTGTCACCAGGAACAATCCACGCAGGTCCGCATCCTTGTATTTCCTGGCCGGCGGTACTGATACCGGCTCCAGAATAAGCGGGATACCTGTTTCAAGACTGAAGGACAACAACCATGATGTTGTTTCCACGGCGATGTTCGCATCCGCCAGCAAAAAGGATGCACTTTTCAGTAAAGTCCTTTGCGTTTCCAGATATGCAGGTGTGATCAGATGATTGGCCGCATTCGTAAGGAATGCCGTATTGAGTGATCCGTCAGGATTCAGGATCCCCGTATACTTTCCGGACAATCCTTCACGCGTGATCGACGCGTCAAGTTTAACACCCGCACGTAAGCAACCCTGTTTCAACCAGTCTCCGTCACTGTCATTTCCAAAAACACTGATCAACTGAACCGGAACGCCCAGCAATGCAAGCTGATTGGCGATATTACGGCTCACACCGCCTGCGGTTTTTGTTACCGATGCGTCGATCGTCGTAGCGGGTAATAATTCTTCTTTCGCATGAAACAGTTCATCCACAAGGGAAGCACCGATACAGATGATGGGTTTGGGCATGCTGCAAATGTAATGGCATTACCCTGTTTTTTTCCCTGCCGTTGGTCATGGTCAGCGAAATGTGAAAAACGTGTTTTAGTCTACGCATCCTATAGACTATTAAAATCTGTTATCTTTGTCAGATGATGAAAAAAGGGAATATCCTGAATCGTGTCTTTTGCTTTTTCCTGCTCCTGTGCTCCTTTTCAGCCCTGGCCCAGGCAGGCAACTCCTACGATACAGAACTGGAGAACTGGAAGCAAAAAAGGATCGCAGCACTGAAAGCCCCGAATGGATGGCTCAACCTGACCGGTTTATTCTGGCTGAAACCCGGCAAGAACAGCTTTGGCAGTGACCCCTCATCTGATATCGTTTATTCCGACAGCAGCTTTCCCGCACATGCAGGTGTTTTTGAATTGAACGGGAATACTGTAAGCTGGAGTACCGCCCATGGTACCGTTATCACCGTAAAAGGAAACAATTTTCCGGCTGGTTTGATCTTTCAGCCCGGCAATGATCCTGCGCTACAATTGGCTACCGGACGTTTTCGCTGGAATATCATTAAAAGGGAAGACCGCTACGGAGTAAGGTTTCGCGATCTGGAAAGTCACGACCTGCTTGCGTTCCCGGGTATCGAACGATTCCCCGCTGACACAACATGGAGGTTTCCGGCAAAACTGGAAGCAGCCAGCAAAAACATTTTCATCACGAATATTCTCGGGCAAACCAATGCACAGCAAAGTCCGGGTAAGCTGCTCTTTACCATCAATGGCCAACGTTATTCTCTGGATGCGCTTGACGAAGGAGGAGAGGACCTGTTCATTGTATTCGGCGACGCCACAAGCGGAGAAGAAACCTATCCTTCAGGGCGCTTCCTGTATGTAAAGAAACCCGATGCCTCAGGAAATACGGTCATCGACTTCAATAAAGCCATTAACCCGCCCTGCGCTTTTACCACTTATGCTACCTGCCCGCTGCCGCCGAGTCAGAATATTCTGCCGGTCCGGGTTCCGGCAGGGGAGAAGAATTTTGGTCACCATTGACCCGTTTTTTTAAATATTTCCGGTTTTCTGATTTTATCAAAAATGGCATTTTTGGTGAAAAAAAGCCCAAATTCATCCGTTTTTGAGCATTATTTGGCTTATTTCAGCCATTTTTGAGCAAATTTCATTTTCTTGATTTATAGCTCCTGAAGAGAAAATTGGTCTACCACCTCGGTGATCGTCCGGCCCATATTTTCCACCAATTGTTCAAGCCTTTCGGATGGCTGCTGTAATTGCGCGAGCTTTTCTATTTCCCGGACCTCTTTCTGCAGCGTATGGATCCCAAGGTTGTCGATGCTGGGTTTGATCCGGTGGGCCTCTGCCCTTACCTTTTCGAAATCCCCTTTCTGATAGGAGTTATTTATAGTACTGGCGGCCTGGGGTCCCTGTGCGATGAATATCCGCAGCATTTTATTGACGAACTCCTGGCTGCCCCGGCCCACTTCATAGAGTTTTGACAGATCGTAAAGTTGTTTGGCCTGTACAGTGGGCGCTTTGCGGTTCGAACGGTGCAGCCATTCACTGATCTTTGAGATGAGATCCTTTTCTTCGAAAGGTTTAGCGATAAAGTCATTCATCCCGACCTTGAAACACCTGTCCCTTTCTCCCTTCAGCGCATTCGCGGTAAGTGCAAGAATGGGAATGTCCTTGCTGATCTGTGTGCGGATCATCATCGTTGCTTCCAGACCATTCATGACCGGCATTTGCATATCCATCAGCACCAGGTCAAAATCTTCTTTATGCAGTGCGCGTACGGCCTCTTCCCCGTTTTCTGCTTCTGTGATATTGGCACCGTAGGGCTCTAAAACGGTAATAGCCACAAGCCTGTTCATTTCATTGTCTTCAGCCAGCAATATCTTTTTCCCTTTGATGACCGAGCTGTTCAGCACGGTCTGACTTTCCGGGGTAATGACAATTCCGCCTTCTGCGGTTTCCAGCGGAATGAGAACAGAAATGGTGGTTCCCTCATTCTTTTTGCTTTCGACCACGATCTCTCCATCCATTAATTCCACTAATTCGCGGATGATCGATAAGCCCAATCCGGAGCCTCCGTATTTGCGGGTAACCGAACTGTCTTCCTGCATGAACTTGCTGAAGATCTTATCCTTGAAATCTTCATTCATACCGATACCGGAATCAGCTACCGTGAAGCGGATCAATGGCAATCCGTTCTTTTCGCCTTCCTTCGCACATTGGATCCTGACGAATCCCGATTCCGTGAACTTAATAGCGTTACTCACAAGGTTCAGCAGGATCTGATTCAGCCTGTGAGGGTCTCCGCACAATACATCCGGAATGTTTTCATCAGCTATTGTGGAGATGGATAGTCCTTTTTCCTCCGCACGGTGCATCATGACCTGGATCGTACGTGAAAGCAGGTCCTGTGCCCTGAAGTTGATCTTTTCAAGCTTGAGTTGCCCCGCTTCGATCTTCGAAATATCAAGGATATCATTGATGATCACCATCAGGTGATCCGCTGCCTTATTGATCGTATCCAGGAAAACATGCTGGCGGTCATTGAGTTCAGTTTTTTGGAGCTGCCGGCTGAGTCCCACGATCGCATTCATTGGCGTACGGATCTCATGACTCATATTCGCAAGGAACATTTCTTTAGCGCGTGACGACTGCAGCGCTTCTTCCCTTGCCGACAATAACTCTTTTTCAATATTCTTCTGACTCGTGATATCCAGATGGATACCGATCGATCCCACCAACTCGCCCTTATCCGTATATCTGGGCGCACCGCTGATGAGCCACCAGCGTTCTTCACCCTTCTTATTCTTCACAGATATCTCATATGCTTCTGAAATACCATGTTTCCTTGATTCATTCCTTTTTTCCATCACTTCGATCGTTTCCCCGGAAACGAAAAGTTCACTTGCAATCTTTCCATACAATTCCTCCGGAAGATAACCACTCATATCACAAAAGCTCTGATTCACGAACTGAATACGGTCTTGCAGATCCACTTCCAGCAGACCCAGATTCATGTTTGTTATGATATTCCGGTATTTCTCCTCCCGTATCTGAACGGCCTGTTCGGCTTCTTTTTCCTTGGTGATGTTGGTGATGATACCGGTAGTATAAAGGGTTTCATCTTCCGTTTGATCGGAAAAAGTGGAAGAGATACTGAGCCAGATCAGGGGCTTGCCGGGGATCAGGAAACGTCCTTCAAAGTGAAACGGCTTCTTGGTAATGATAGAGAGCTTTGAAAGCGCCCGCTCTCTTTCAATATCATCCGGATGGATGATGCCATAGAAATTTCTAAGCTCCGCTTCGGTTACGCCGATCTTCTTTTCAGCATCTGCACCGATATATACGAATCCTTCTGAGCCGTCTAGTTTATATTGATATTTATAAATGACCCCAGGAACACTTTCCGCAAGGCTTCTGAATTTCGATTCTTCTTCGCGCAGGGCTTTTTGCGTTTCCTTTACCTCTGTGATATCTGTTTGCGTACCGATCACCCTCAGCGGAAGGCCGTCGTCATCCTTCTCAATTACAATGCCGCGGTCAAGTAACCACCGGATACTTCCATCTTTCTTTTGGATCCGGTACTCCATATTGTGACTGTCGATCAAACCTGCGAGATAAGCTTGCTTGTTCTCTTCCAGTACCCCTTTATCTTCATGATGTATCGCGTCCCACCAGAGTTTTTCCATGTTATCATACTCGCTGAAAGGCAAACCCTGGAACTGTGTATTGTCATCATAGAACTTTGTCTTCCCGGTACGGAAGTCGTGTTCCCACACATTATCACCTAACAGCTGCAGGGTTTTATTTAAACGAAGCTCAGAAACAAGCAGCATTTGCTGAGCTTTCTTTTCGTTGTTGATATTCTCCAGCAGTAAAAAATAACCGGAAACATTTCCTTTCGCATTCTTGATCGGCTGGCACTGCATCCTTTGCCATAAAACGGTTCCGTCCTTTTTATAATTCATGACCTCACCCTGGAACGACTCGCCCCAGGATATCTGATCTGAAAAATTCTGAATGCTGAATCTGTTCGTATCCGGTCCTTTGAATAAATGACTGATGTTGTGTCCAATGGTTTCCTCCGGAGAATAACCCGTCATGAATATGTAACTCTTGTTGACCCATGTGATGCTGGCACTGGCATCCGCAATAACAACCGCGTTGATATTATCTTCAGCAATGCGTGACAGTATATTCAACTGGTCTTCCTGTTCTTTCTTTTTAGTGATGTCATCAATTACACTGAAATAAAGGGAAACTTTGCCGTTCTTATCAAAATAAGGCTGGCTATTGGAGTGACCCCAATACCAGCTGCCATCCTTTCGATAATGAATGATGGAGGTTTCAACCACCTCTCCTTTATAAAAGCCTTTTGCGACCATCTCCATTGCGTTGGGATCTGAAAGTGGCCCCGCCAACAACTGCAGTGGAGACTTTCCGATCGCTTCATCAGGAGTATAGCCGGTCAGCTGCGTGAACATTTCATTCACCCATGTGATCATCCCGTCGTGTCCGGAAAACAAAACCGCATTCTTGTTGGCCCGCGCCATCAGCGAAAGCTTGAACAATTCCTCTTCCGATCTTTTCTTCTCTGAAATATCACGATGTGTCCCGATCAGTCTGGACGGTTTGCCGCTTGTTGTATAGTTGACGATCTTTCCATTGTCCTGTATCCAAACATAGTGGCCGTCTTTATGACGAACCCGGTATTCAATTTCATGTTTGACGATGGTATTTTGCCTGTACTTTATGCTGTTCGTTTCAATGATATACCTGTCTTCCGGATGTACTTTTTCGCACCAAACTTGAAACGGACATGTCAACTCCGGCTCAGACAGGCCAAGCAGGTTCATGAACTCTTTTGAAAGGATCATCAGTCCCGACTCTACATGAAATTCCCAAACACAATCACCCCGTTCTTCCAATGCGAACATCAGTTTCTCTTCACTGAATAAACCAGAACGGTAAGAAAGCTCAATTTCCTGTTCGAAAGCCTCATAGGTGTCTTTTACCGAATTGATGAATGCGCTTACCCGGGGGTCCGCCATCAATTCAGGTGTCAGGAACTGCTCAGTTTGTATGTTAAGCCGCTTTTTGTTCATTTTTCCGGTGCCTGTCACATTCTATTATAGTGCCATTATATAAACGATTGATTTTCTTGACATTGAGAAGTCGGTTTTACCTGAATTTTCCGTTTTTTGGAAGCCGCTTCCCGTTTAGAGCCTGCCTTATTTCCCGGGGTGGTTTCTGAAAAAAGCCGCTGTATTTGGATTGGGCCGGATCATCGGGCCAATTTGCCGGATTGAAGTGGCAAAAAAATCGGGTGAATTTGATGATTTTTATAAAAAACACCCTGCCTGTAAAACAGAGAAAAATGGCGTTTTTATGCTCGAAAATCGATTTTTTGGGTGCTTTTTGATGATTTTTCGGCATTTTTTGCACTTTTCAGGATTTTCACTTTCTCTGAATTCAGGGGGCTGTATCCGTATTCATAACAGTAAAAGTGCGTGGCGCCGCGGACCGTGCGCTTCAGCTCTGTGCAATAACCAAATCGATAACCGGCCATAGCGAGTTCTGCTACCCGGATCGTCTTTTTTGCTTCAGCCAGTTCTTCCAGGATCTTCCGGTTCTGTTTCAGAATGGCATTCACATTTCGCACTACTTCATCCTGACGACCGGCGCGCCGGTTATGAAATTCATTACGGCAATAATCATCGCAGAATTTTTTATCGGATCGCCCCTTGACCTGGCTCCCGCAGGTGATGCAGTTCTTTTTTAAGATCGTTTCCATATGCTTTATTGAGCAGCAGTATCTCAATTTACACGCCGGTGGACCCGTTTTGAAACGTTTTTATGCGTAAGTAAACATGTAAAATCCGGCTACGGGACCGTCCCGGGCACATTTTTGCATTGTCGGGTCAACGGCGCCAACCTGCAGAAATAACCATTGATGAACCGCCCCTGTGAACCAGGCCTTAAGCAGGGGCAAAACAAAAAAACATGAACGCATTAAAAAACAAAGTACAGCTGATCGGAAATCTCGGTTCAAAGCCTGAGGTAAAGAATACCGAAAACGGCAAGAAGCTGGCCCGGTTCAGTCTGGCAACCAACGAAAGCTACCGCGACGCAAAAGGCGAAAAGGTAAGCGAAACCCAATGGCACCGCGTGATCGCCTGGGGTAAAGTGGCTGAGATCGCAGAGAAATACCTCGAAAAAGGTAAGGAGATCGCGATCGAGGGCAAACTGATCAACCGTAGCTATACCGACAAGCTCGGCAACAAAAAGTACGTTACCGAAGTTCAGGTGAACGAGTTGCTGATGCTCGGAGCACGGACCGCCCACTAAACGGCCCAAAGGAACATTATCCGTGAAATAGCGGGTAATGTTCCTTTTATTATAGCTTAGCCGCGATTTATGCAATACGATGACTCGAATGAAATGTTCCGGCTCGCCGCTGAGCTCGTTGAACACAGCTCACATAATATTTATCTGACCGGAAAAGCCGGGACAGGAAAAACAACTTTCCTGAAATATATCCGTGAACACTCGGGAAAGAAGATCGTGATCACCGCTCCTACAGGAGTAGCCGCCATCAATGCGGGCGGAGTTACGCTGCATTCTTTTTTTCAGCTTCCATTTGGTGCCTATGTACCCGACTTCGGCCACCATGACCCCTCGGCGAATATCAATGACAAACACAGTCTGCTTACTTCAGTGAGACTGAACGCGGAAAAAAAAGAACTCATTCTGGAACTGGATCTGCTGATCATTGACGAAGTAAGTATGGTAAGGGCCGATCTGCTGGACGCGATCGACCAGCTATTGCGCCACTACAGAAAAAACCAGAATCAGCCTTTTGGAGGATTGCAGGTTTTGTTCATTGGAGATCTTTTTCAGCTTCCTCCGGTCATATCGGATACGGAATGGGGGTTACTGCAGTCCTTTTACAGTACACCTTTCTTTTTTTCTTCCAAAGCACTTACCGCCGCACCGCCGCTTTATATTGAACTGAACAGGATCTACAGGCAAAAAGATCAGGTTTTCATTGAATTGCTGAACAAGATCCGGCATAATACGGCCGGCCCATCAGAACTCCATATCCTGAATGAACGGTTCCGGAACGGTTTTGATCCGGGGCCGGATGAAAAATATATCACCCTCACCACCCATAATGCCCGGGCTGACAACATCAATTCAGCTCAGCTTGATAAGCTTCAGGGGAAAAAACACAGTTTTCCGGCTACGATCGAAGGCGAATTCACGGTCAGAGCATCCCCCGCTGATGAAAACCTTTATTTGAAAGAAGGGGCACAGGTCATGTTCATTAAAAACGATTCGGGGAATGACAGAAAATTCTACAATGGTAAACTTGCGGTGATCAGCCGGATCGAACAGGACAAGATCACGGTCTCTTTTCCGGGAAACGAACCCGAGCTGGAGCTGAAAAGGGAAAGCTGGAAGAATATCCGTTATCATCTTGACAAAGCCCGCAATGAACTGGAAGAAGAAGAACTGGGCAGCTTTACACAATTCCCCATACGACTTGCCTGGGCAATAACGATCCATAAAAGTCAGGGACTCACCTTTGAAAAAGCGATCATTGATGCCGGCCAGTCCTTTGCACCGGGACAGGTTTACGTGGCTTTAAGCCGCTGTACAAATCTGGATGGGCTGGTCCTTTATTCAAAGATCGGTCCTTCAAGTATTCTGACCGATGAGCGGGTCATCACCTTTTCACGACAAGAGAGATCGGCCAATGAGCTGCAAAAACTGCTTGCAGCCGGCCGGCAACGATACATGACAGAAGCACTCCTCAAAACATTCGACTGGAACAGGACCCTTGCCACAGTCAGAGATTTTCTTGAAGACCTCCCGGGAAAGAAGATCCCTGATCCGGCAGGAGCCAAAACCCTGATCGGATCCGTTTCATCCAAAGCAATGATCGCGGCAGATACTGCTGAAAAATTCAGGAAACAACTGGATATGATGCTATTGCAGAATGACGAGGGTACGGATATGGCATTGGACAGGACCACAAAAGCCATAGTCTGGTTCACCGAAACGATCTGCAATGATATGCTGATCCCTTTGTCAGATCATGATCTTTCACTGGCCAAAGCGACCCGCGTTAAAGCATATCGTAAAGAATTGCTGGAACTGAGACTTGCCTTCTGGATACAATTACAAAAAACCATTAAGGCCAGATATGGCGACAGGTCATTCATTGAAGAACAGTCAAAATACGATCATTATAACCCCTCTCTGCAAACGGATCTGTCAAAAACACAACGGCCCGTCAAAGGAGGAAGCGGTCGTGAAAGTCTTGAAATGTTCGTATCAGGTATTGATATCTCAACGATTGCAAAAACCAGGAATCTTGCAGAAAGCACGGTGGGCGGGCATTTGGCTATGTTCGTCAGGACCGGCGAACTGGATATCCATCAACTGGTACCCCCGGAAGCATTGCAAAGTATACTGGATGTTGCCAATGAAACAAAGGATCATTCCATTGCATCGATCCGTGAAAGAATGGACCCCGGAATGCCTTACTATTATATCAGGGCAACGGTTAATCATATGTTATTGATGAGCGAACGGCATATTTCCTGAAAATCACGCCCCTCCCGCATCTTGCTTTATCAATGGTTATAAACGTATAAACGTTTATTATCCACATTACATCAATTGGGTGGTTTGATTAACTATGATGAATTGAAGTTTTATATATCTTTTCATCTTATTAATAAACCATACTATGGATTCGCTTACTACCCCGGGTTACCGTCTTATCAGCGATCATGATACCGCTCAGGTCAGACAGAACATCAGTAACGATCAGAATGCATTGTTCACTATGCGTGCGTATCAGGCCGGTGATGCCATTGCTGATTTTTCCGCGGGTACGATCTCATCCACTCCAACTTATCTCACTGTTCAGATCAGCGAAGAAAAACATATTACCCTTCAACCGGATTTCCTTCAATATATCAATCACAGCTGCGAACCAAACGTGTTCTTTGATACGACGCTGATGAAGCTTGTGGCACTGAAGTATATCCCTGAAAATACGGAGCTGACCTTTTTCTATCCCTCCACGGAATGGAAGATGGATCAGCCCTTTCATTGTTATTGCGGGAACGAAGGCTGCCTTGGTCAGATCCGTGGCGCGGCCTATTTGAATACAGAGTCCATTAAACATTATCGCTTTACCGACTTCATACAACAACAGATCAATAAACACGCGGATAAACAAGAAAGGGCCTGATCACATGAAACCTGATGCTGACATTTTCCTGAAACCCTATAAGATCTGGGTTCTGGCACCCCACCTGGAATCGGACGACCCGAACATCCAGCACTACTACGATTTTACTCAAAGTATCGCCGAGTACACAAAGGTGTTCCTGGAACTGGATGCTGACTGGACCTGGCAGCCCGTGACCATGAATAATTTCAGGGAAGTGATCGCGAAGATCGCCGGAGAAGACAGCGGTAAAACCCCGTTGATCCTGAATCTCTGCGATGGGGATGAAGTGAATGGCACACCGGGTGTTTCTGTGATCAGAGAACTGAACAAACATCATCTCATTTATACCGGCTCCGACGAACATTTCTATAACGTCACTACTTCGAAGATCCCGATGAAGAAGGCATTCGATAAAGCCGGTGTCCCCACAGCAGCATGGCGTGTGATCAATGGAAGCAAAGGCTCAACCCGTGGTATCTGTAAACGCGTGGGTACGCCGTTACTCATCAAACCCGCTGTTTCAGGCGGAAGCATGGGTGTTTCTGTGAAAAACGTCGTGAATACAGAAGAAGAACTGGTTAAACGGGTAGAAGAGATACATACCGGCTATCATGGCTGGAACCTGCTGGCCGACGGCCTTTTTGTGGAACAATTCATCACCGGGCCCGAGTTCACCACCTTCATTACCGGATCATCCGATGCGCCCGAACATTGCATCGTTTACGAACCGGTTGAACGCGTTTTCCATGCCTCGCTTCCGGAAACAGAAAAATTCCTGTCATTCGACCGGCTCTGGGAGATCTATGATGATGAAAAGCCCATGCCCGGCAATGAGAATTTTTATGAGTACCAGGCGGTAACCCCCTCGCTGGTACCCGTACTCAAGAAACTCACCCTCGAAGCCTATAAAGCATGCGGCGGTAAGGGCTATTCCCGTATCGATATCCGGATGGATACCGCAACCGGACGCTTTTATCTTTTAGAAGCCAACGCCCAATGCGGATTAAGTGAAGACGAGAATTACACTTCGATCGGTGCCATTCTGAAAGTTTCCAAAGTAAGTTATACATCCGTCATAGTTGAGATCTTAAAAGATGCTATCCGCCGGGGACACAACCGGATCAGGAAGGTCAGAAAGCCTGTAGCAAAAAAGGTTGCGAAATCCGCTGCCATTAAATGATCAACCTGACCGTTGTAATCATCCAGTAATTACCTTAGCGATTCATGAAAGTCTGTGTTCTTCAACCCGACTACTCCACGACCGGAGTAGATTATAAAAATTATGATCCTCCTCGTGAGCTTGCTCCCCTGATCCCGGAAGCAAGTGTTGATACCGTCTTTCTGAACAAACTCACCACCTACAAACAACTGCGTGAACTCGGCAAGCAGGGCTACGATATTTTCGTCAACCTCTGTGAAGGATATCTGGAATGGGAAGTCCCGTCGATCGATGTCATCTTCACTTTGGAGTTACTGAATCTTCCCTTTACCGGTCCGAGCACTAAACTTTACGATCCGCCAAAAGAGCTGATGAAATACCTCGCCTATTGCGAAGGCGTTGGTACACCTGGTTATGCACTGGTGAATTCGGCAGACGATATTGATGCGGCACTGCAGCATCTGCGTTTCCCTTTATTTGTAAAACCCGCCAAAGCCGGCGACAGCCTGGGTGTGGACGAACACTCGCTGGTCAACAGCAGAGAAGAACTGCAGGCAAAAGTGGCTCAGATCATTGATGAATACGGGCCCCTGCTCGTTGAAGAATATATCGCCGGCCGAGAATTCACTGTGCTGGTTGCAGCTAACCCTGATGGACAAAGCTGTACCGTTTTCAGACCCGTTGAATATCTCTTTCCGGAAGGAAGGGCTTTCAAGACCTATGCCCTGAAAACATCTGAACTGCACCCCGATTGTAATGTGCCCTGCACGGACCCGGACCTGGATAAAAGATTGCGCGCCGCAACCGAAAAGATCTTCCTTGGCTTTAAAGGGGTGGGTTATGCGCGTCTCGATTTCCGTGTCAACGAAAAGAACGAGATCTATTTTCTGGAGATCAATTTTACCTGCTCCGTTTTCTATAAAGATGGTTACGAAGGATCCGCTGATTTTGTACTGAAATATGATGGCATCGGACAAGCCGGTTTCCTGCGTCATATGATCGCGGAAGGGATCGGCCGTCACGCACGCAAAATGAAACCTTTCTATATGAAAGGAAATGCCATCGCCGGTTATGGAATTTATGCCGCCCGTGATATTAAAGAGGGTGAGATCGTTTTCCAGGGGGAAGAAATGGCACAACGTATCGTAACGAAACGCTATGTGGACCAACACTGGAATGAGGACGAAAAAATGCATTTCCGGCGCTACGCCTACCCGGTCAGCGAGGAATTATTCATCCTTTGGGATGAGGATCCTTCTGAATGGGCCCCCCAAAATCATAGTTGCGACCCCAATACCGCTTTTGAAGGCCTGAATGTGCTGGCCCTCCGCCCGATCCGTAAAAACGAGGAATTAACCCTTGATTACGCTCATTTTCTGGATGAAAACATGGAACCTTTCCAGTGCCGCTGCGGTACCGCTGCCTGCCGGGGCCTGGTAAACGGCACCCCGGGAAATTCTCTTACGGTCCGGGAACAAAAGGCAGGCAGTTAAACTTCTGCAGTTCCAAACTGTCTATATTTACAACCCCCGTTAATTCTGCCGTCGCTATCCGGCCCCTGAACGATCATCTCAAAAAGTGCAGAATGTCACGTTTTACTATATTAAGAAAAATCATCATGCAACATCGGAAACAGTTGGTGTATACCTACCTGCTGTTTTCGCTGGAAATGCTGGGAAACCTGCTTCGCCCCTTTTTTCTGGGGCTGGCGGTGAACGACCTGCTAAAAGGCAGTTATGAAGGTTTGATCATTTTGACGGGGGTCCACTTTTCCTGGCTGGTGATCGGAACGATCCGCCACCGCTTTGATACCCGTACTTATTCCGCTATCTATTCCGCATTGGCCACCCGTTTTTTATCCAGGCGTTTCAACCGGGCCAATGTTTCACGACTCAGCGCACACTCCACACTTGCCCGTGAATTCGTCGACTTTCTTGAATACGATCTCATTTATGTGATCGAAGCCGTTTACAATCTCGTGGGCTCGCTGATCCTTCTTATGTTTTACGACAAATCCGTTGTACTGGTTTGCCTCGGCATATTATTACCTGTTATGGCGATCAGTTATTTCTATGGCCGGAAAATGAAACAGCTGAACAGGATGAAGAATGATGAACTGGAAAAACAGGTCGATATCATTTCAACGGGCAACCATCATCTGATCCGTCAACACTATAATAACCTCAGAAAATGGCAGATCCGCATCAGTGATCAGGAAGCGTGGAATTTCGGTTTGATGGAACTGATGGTGATCGTCGTGATCGGTGTTTCTTTACTGATCACCAATAAAACAACGGGAGCAACGATCCAAGCAGGAAGTCTGATCGGTATATACAGTTATATCCAGCGATTCGTTTCCGGTATGGATACGATACCTTATACCGTTCAGCGGATGAGTTCATTGAATGACATTACAAGGAGGATCGAATTTGAGCAGGAAGACTTGTCTGGCGCGGCTTTGCAGGAAGTAGCCTGATCCGCTTACCGGCCCATGAACACCATCAGGATCTGTACATCACTCGGATTGATACCGGATATCCGGCTAGCCTGTCCCAGCGTGCGCGGCTTGGCCCTCGTTAATTTTTCACGCGCTTCATTACCTAATGCGGTTATCCTTTGATAGTCGAATGTTTCCGGTATCGCGAGTTCTTCCAGTAAACTCATGCGTTGTACCAGCTCTTTTTCTTTTTCAATATATACTTCATACTTCACCTGTACCGAGGCCTGCTCGATCGAATCAGCGGAATAGGTGCTCAGTGCTGTTGCAACAGCGGGAATGGTTTCCTGCAGTGCGGGCAGTTCAACATCCGGGCGCAATAAAACTTTGTGCAGTTTTTGTTTTTCAGTGATGGGCGACGAACCGATCGTTTCGAAATACGGATTGACGGAATCGGGTTCAACGGATGTTTGCCTGAGGAAGTCGATGATATTTTCAACCGCCTCTTTTTTCTCGTCCACTTTTCTCATTCTTTCATCAGATGCCAAACCCAGTTTGTGACTCAATCCGGTCAAACGCAGATCGGCATTATCCTGGCGGAGTAATGTCCGGAATTCCGCACGCGAAGTAAACATGCGGTAGGGCTCACGGGTTCCCTTACTGATCAAATCATCGATGAGCACACCTATATAGGCATCACTCCTTTTCAGGATCAGCGGCTCCAGCTCTTTTGTCGCCTGATGGGCGTTGATACCAGCCATAAGTCCCTGACAGGCGGCTTCTTCATATCCGGTAGTTCCGTTGATCTGGCCGGCGAAGAATAAATTCTTTAATATCTTGGTTTCCAGTGAGTATTGAAGTTGGGTCGGCGGAAAATAATCGTATTCAATGGCATAACCCGGACGGAACATTTTAACTTTTTCAAAGCCGGGTATATTACGAAGAGCTTCGTATTGTGTTTCTTCCGGCAGAGAAGTTGAAAACCCGTTCACGTAGATCTCGACCGTATTCCAGCCTTCAGGCTCCACAAACAGCTGATGGCGGTCGCGTTCAGCAAAGCGGTTGATCTTGTCTTCAATGCTCGGGCAATACCTGGGCCCCACTCCATCGATCCTTCCGGCAAACATGGGACTGCGATCAAAGCCTGTCTTTAATATATCATGAACCGTTGAGTTGGTGTAAGTGATCCAGCAGCTGATCTGTCGTTTAGGTTTTTCTATATCCAGATAAGAAAAGCCGGAAATCACCTCATCTCCCGGTTGTTCCTCCATTTTAGAATAGTCAAGACTTCTTCCGTCAACCCTGGGCGGTGTTCCGGTTTTAAGGCGGTCACTTTCAAAGCCAAGGGAAACCAATTGCTCCGTGATTCCGGTCGCAGCTGTCTCCGCCATCCTTCCTCCTCCGAAATTCTTCTCTCCAATATGCACGATGCCGTTCAAAAAGGTCCCATTCGTCAGAACTACAGCTTTAGACCTGATCTCGTGGCCCAAACCAGTAACAACTCCGTTCACTTTGCCCTTTTCCACCAGTAAGCCTTTTACCATATCCTGGAAGAAATCCAGGTTTGGCGTCTTTTCAAGCATTTCCCTCCATTTAATATGGAAGAGCATTCTATCGCTTTGCGCCCTTGGACTCCACATGGCCGGTCCTTTAGAGCGGTTCAGCATTCTGAACTGGATCATGGACTGATCGGTCACGATACCCGAATAACCTCCCATCGCATCAATTTCTCTCACGATCTGACCCTTGGCAATGCCTCCCATGGCCGGATTACAGCTCATTTGAGCAATTGTCTGCATATTCATGGTAACCAGCAAGACCCGGGAACCAAGATTTGCAGCAGCGGCCGCGGCTTCACAGCCTGCATGACCCGCCCCAACCACTATGACATCATATTCCTGAAACATGGGATGCAAAGGTACAACCGAAGTGTTGACCTGTAAAGTATTATAAAGGAAGCTTTGTGTTCCACGTGAAAACAAAAACGGGGGACCAGCCCCCTGTTTCACGTGAAACTTTTAAATAAAAGAAGGTATTCCTCTTCCTTTTGCCGCATGAGGGCTTCGTCTTTCTTTGTTTTGTCCTTATATCCGCACAAATGAAGCGCACCATGGAAGATCACACGCAGTAATTCAGTCCTGATCGGCACATTCAGTGATTTGGCGTTATCACGCACCCGGTCCAGGCTGATATAAACCTCCCCGGTCGTTTCCGGAGAATCGGAAAGATCGAAGGTGATAATGTCAGTGTAGAAATCATGCTTAAGGTAAAGCCGATTGATCTCAAGGACCCGTTCATCGGTACAAAAAACATAGTTGAGTGAGTGTAGTGGTCTTTTCTCCTTTTTGAAGATCAGGTTCACAAAATTCTTAAGCCGCGTACGTTGAGTTAAAGCGATCCTGTGGTCCTCGAAAAAGAAGCAAACTTTTGATTTAGAAGGCATAATTTCAAAATTCGTAAACCCGTGATAAATTACAATATTAGATTTGTACTGTGGATACTATAAAAAGAAAACTGTCAGAACTTAAGGCCGGACAAAAGGGGATCATCATAAGTTTTACGAACAACGACCTTTTCCTGAAGCTGATGGAAATGGGCTGTCTTCCTGGTGAAGAGATCACGTTGGAACAGGTAGCGCCGTTGGGAGATCCGATCTCGATCAGCGTGTCAGGTTATTCCTTAAGCCTGCGTCTCAACGAAGCGGAGCACATCGAAGTTGAACTAATTAATTGATTATCAATATATTAGATGAATATTGGACTATATTTCGGTTCCTTTAACCCGGTTCATGTTGGCCACCTGATTATCGCCAACCATATTTTGAATGAAACGGAGCTCGAAAAAGTATGGTTCATTATCTCGCCACAAAATCCTTTCAAGCAATCAGCCACACTCTTAAATGAATACCAGCGCTTGCATCTCGTCAGATTAGCTACAGAAGATGATGACCGGATCAAAGCATCTGACATTGAATTCAACTTACCGAGGCCATCTTATACAGTGAACACGCTGGCCTATTTATCTGAAAAATATCCGGAACATACATTCTCTGTCATTATGGGCGGTGATAGTTTTCAGAATCTTGATAAATGGAAAAACGCTGAAGTCATTATCAAAAATTATCCCATCTATGTATACAACAGACCAGGTGTTGTAACAGAAAATCATTTAGGTGCAAAGCTTGTCATGCTGGATGCTCCGCAACTTGAGCTCTCGGCCACATCCATCCGCAAACTGATACGTGAAGGAAAATCCGTGAGATATCTGCTTCCGGAGAAAGTACTGGAGGAGATCGAGAAAGGAGGTTATTATAAAAACTCAGATCAGAAGAAATAGCCGAGTAAGAGGCAACCGAGCACGACAAGCGGAGAGGCGATCCTTGTAAAATTGAGCAACAGGAAGGTTGCAGCGATAACCCCTACATTCAAAATACTTATCGTTTTGGCTTCAATGAGTGAAATATCCTTCAGGATATAAACCGATGATGCGATCATGATCCCCACCACCACCGCATTGATCCCTTCAATGGAGCGGTAGACCGCAGCATATTTTTTCATATTATGCCAGATGGGGTAAAAGAAAAGTACCAGCAAAGCGCTGGGCAGGAAGATCCCGATCATTCCGATCAGACACCCCAGAAACTGCATGCGAGGGCCTTCGTCTTTCATCGCCATACCACCCGCAAATGCTGCTATTGAAAAAACAGGTCCGGGTACAGCCCTTACGATACCCATGCCGGTGTACATATCATCCTTATCTATATTCAGCGCATCGGGGTCCTTTTGTTTGATCGCTTCCGGGTGTACACTGAACTGTTCGTACATCATCGGCATCAACACGTGACCACCACCAAAAACAAGACTTCCCATCCGGTAGGTATTCTCAAAAAGATTGATCGGTTTTCTGTCGGGCCAGTGTTCTTTCTTAGCACGTTCACTTAAAAAACCGGCAACGATAAAAATGATCCCGAAAAGCCAGAAATTCCACCAGCGGATCGTTTTGGGCTTTTGTTCCACCTGCGGGATACGCTTCAGACTGATATTGGTGCTAAGGCCACCCAGAACGATCAGCAACGGAAAGATCCAGGGTTGTTTAAAGAATAAATAAGTAGCAATGGTGCCGATGATCATGATACCCCAGGTGATCGTATTTCTGATCGCAAGGGGAAAAGCGGTCACAGCAGCATACACAAGGAAGCCTGCGGCCATGGGCGGAATGAACTTAAAAATGTCCGTATTCAGCGCACGCTTGTCGAAGTAGTGTAATAAGAAGGAAAGCGCTCCCATCATGATGCTGGCGGGCAAGATCCAGATGATGAGTGTCATAACTGCAAGCGGCACACCACCTCGTTTATATCCGATCAGTGTCAGGGTTTGAGTGGAAGAAGCCCCGGGCAACAACTGACAGAAAGCATTGTACTCCATGAGTTCCTGTTCCGTGACATGGTGCCCCCGTTGTGCAAACGTCTTTAACATCATGGCAATATGCGCCTGCGGCCCTCCAAAGGCAGTAATACTATGAAAAAAGACAGCCCGTAAAAATGGAATGTGGCGAAGCAGCATTGGAGTTTAAATATAAATAAAATCAGGGTAGCGGGACCTGATAAAACAACAGTACAAACAACCGGTATTTCCTATATTCATAAAAAAAATATCATGCTCAGGCTCTGTTCATTGTTCTTTTTCCTGCTTATCAATTTAAGTCTTTTTGCTCAGGCTGACCCTGCAAAGATGAAAGCCCGTGCGGCGGTTGCGGCAGATCAGATCGAACAGAAAACGATCGGTTGGAGGAGGTTTCTCCATGAAAACCCCGAATTGGGAAACCGGGAATTCAATACCGCCAAAATGATAGCCGATCACCTGAGGAAACTTGGGATCGAGGTACAGGAGGGGGTTGCTAAAACAGGCGTGGTAGGAATACTAAGGGGCGAAAAACCCGGACCCTGTATCGCGCTGAGAGCTGATATGGATGCACTTCCTGTAACCGAATCAGGTGAACTTGCCTATAAGTCAAAAGTCAGGTCTACTTATAACGGACAGGACGTTGGGGTGATGCATGCCTGTGGACACGACAGTCACGTTTCCATGCTGATGGGTGCTGCAGAAATACTCGCATCCATGAAAGCTGATCTTAAAGGAACGGTGAAATTCATTTTCCAGCCTGCTGAAGAAGGGGCTCCTCAGGGTGAAGAAGGCGGAGCCGATCTGATGGTCAAAGAAGGTGTGATGGACAACCGGAAAGTAGATGTGGTATTTGGAATCCATATATGGTCCAGTATTGAAGTCGGACATATAGAATATAAGCCCGGTTCTTTTATGGCCTCGTCCGATTGGTTCCATATTGTTGTAAAAGGAAAGGGTGCTCATGGTTCACAACCCTGGCAGGGTGTGGACCCGATCGCCGTTGCAGCCAATATTATTGAGGGTTTGCAACAGATCGTTAGTCGCCAGTCAGAGTTGACCAAAGCACCCGTCGTGATCACAGTTGGTAAGATAAACGGAGGGGTGCGTTCCAATATAATCCCCGAAGACTGTATCATGGACGGCACGATCCGTACACTTGATCCGAACATGCAACAAGATGTGCATCGCAGGATCGAACGGACGGTGACCAATATCGCTGAAGCGGGTGGTGCAACCGCTGAAGTCAAGATCGAAACCAAAACGCTTGTCACCTATAATACTCCCGAGCTCGTAAAAAAAATGATCCCTTCGCTTGAGGCTGCAGCAGGCACGGGCAATGTAAAGGAAAGGGAGTGGACCACGGGTGCTGAAGACTTTTCTTACTTCGGAACGAAGGCTCCATCCTTCTTCTTTTTCGTGGGCGGTATGCCGAAAGGCATGGATCCGAAAAATGCACCACCACATCACACCGCGGCTTTTTCTATTGATGACAGCGGAATGAAAACCGGAGTGAAGGCTTTTTGTGATCTTGTTATTGATTACATGTATTCAAAATGATCATGAGAAAAATATTCGTCCTTTTATTGTTATTGTGTGCAACGGTATCGCTGACAGCACAAAAAAATGATGCCCGGCTCGAAAAGAAACTGCGGGAAGCTATCGCTGGCTTTAATGGCGATATCGGTATTTATGTGAAGAGCCTGAAAACCGGAAAGACGGTCGTGATCAACGCTGACACTGTTTTTCCAACGGCCAGCATCGTTAAAATGAGTATTCTCACCGGCATTATGGATAAGATCCATCGCGGAGAGCTTGCATATGATCAGGAGTTGACGTACAAAGACTCCTTATTATATGAAGGGGAGGATATTCTTGGTTCTTTCAAAAGCGGCGAGAAGATCATGCTGAAGAAAGTGATCATGCTCATGCTCACGACCAGCGACAACACCGCCAGCCTGTGGCTCCAAAGCCTTGCTGGTACCGGAACGCGGATCAATGAAATACTGGATAGTCTTGGTTTTAAAGATACCCGTGTCAATTCCAGAACGCCCGGCCGGGAAGGCAACCGCTCACAGTACGGGTGGGGCCAAACCACTCCTGCTGAAATGGGCAGACTTTTTGAAATGATCTACCGGAGTCAGCTATTCAGTCCCGCGATCAGCGAAAGAATGATGCGTTGCCTGGGCAGGAATTACTGGGATGAGGATGAAGCGATCTCTGCCATTCCCCCCACCGTTGAGGTGTTCAGCAAGAATGGTTGTGTAAATGCCGTGCGGAGTGAAGCCATGATCGTTAATGCTCCTCAAAATCCTTATGTCTTCTGCATTTTCACCAAGAACAATAAAGACATCAGCTGGACACATGCGAATGAAGCCTGGGTGATGGCCAGGAAATTGTCTTCATTGCTTTGGCATTATTTTGAACCGGGAGACAAATGGGTTAAACCCGAGTGATCACTTCAGCAGCTGGTAAACCAACAGACTGAATAGATAGGCGAGTCCCGTCATATAGAAAAGCTGTATCAGCGGCCATTTCCAGGATCTTGTTTCGCGCTTTACAACCGCCAATGTACTCATACATTGCATGGCGAATACATAGAATACGAGAAGTGAAAGTCCCGCTGCCAGCGTGAATACAGGAGTTCCGTCTTTTCTTTTGGCGTTGCGCATCTTCTCTTTCAGCAGCATTTCATTTCCGTTATCACCTACACTATATAAGGTAGCCATGGTTCCGACAAAAACTTCTCTAGCCGCAAACGAGGTCACCAGTGCAATACCGATCTTCCAATCGTAACCCAGGGGCGCAATAGCGGGTTCGATCGTTTTTCCGATACGGCCGGCATAGGAATTCTCGAGCCTTGCCGTATGCATATCCCTGATGATCTGGACACTGTCGGCACCCGGTGCAGTCAGTTTTGCCTCATATGAAGAGGTGATCTTTTGCATGGAATTACCGGGACCGAAAGAACTAAGTGCCCAGAGCGCCAGGCTGATGACCATAATGATCTTACCTGCATCAAAAACAAAGATCTTTGCTTTGCTGACCATGGTCTGGCCGATATTCTTCCAGCGCGGAGAACGGTAGGACGGAAGTTCCAGAATGAAAAAGCTCTTCTCTTGTATATGGATGAACCATTTTGCAACAAAGGATACAATAAGTGCCATGACCAGACCCAGCAAGTATAATCCCATCATTACAAGACCCTGTAAGCTCAGCACACCCAGTACACGATGACCGGGTATGACCAGACTTGTCAGCAATGCATAAACGGGCAGTCTGGCCGAACAGCTCATCAATGGAGTAATGAGGATCGTCAGCAGGCGTTCTTTCCGGTTTTCAATATTCCGGGCGCTCATGATGGCGGGGACGGCACAGGCGAATCCACTGATCATGGGCATTACGCTTTTCCCGTTCAGGCCAACACTGCGCATGAGCCTGTCGGTCAGGAAGCTGATACGGGCCATGTACCCACTGTCTTCCAATAAAGTGATCAGTCCGAAAAGGATCATGATCTGGGGAACGAAAACAAGGATACCATTAAGTCCGGCCACCACGCCGTTGATCAGCAGGTCGGTCCAGCGGTTATCGGGCAGGTGGCTGGTCAGGAACTGAGTGACCTGCAGGAAACAGTAGTCGATCCCGTCCATCGGAAATTGAGCGAGCCAGAAAACGCTTTGGAATAAAAGGAAAAGAACGGTCAACAGGATCAGGTAGCCCCAGCGCCGGTGTAACAGAATATTGTCCAGACGTTCGGTGAACTGAGACTTTTGAAGCGGGCTGGGTTCTGTGACCGCCTTTTTCATGATCTCCTTGATGCGGCCATAGCGCTGCAGGATCTCTTCGGCTTGTGTTTTGGTAGGGTTGAAGTTGTTCCTGACTTCAATGGCTTCTATGGCCTCCTGTGTTTCCGCATCCAGTTCAAATTGCTCATGATTGATGAGAAAGTGAACGGATTTATAATCGCTGAAGCAGGGAAATAGTTTTTTAAAATCGCCGATCGGGTCGGGTGCCAGTGCGCCAGTATCTATGAAATCGGCCACTGTGGCTCTTCCAGCAGCTTCTGCTACATCCACGATCGCTTTTTTCAGTTCGGTGATGCCTTTGTTCTTCCTCGGATTCACTGCTACTACCGGTACACCTAATTCCTGCTCAAGAATATCGGTATCAATTTTGATCCCTTTTTTGCGGGCCAGGTCCATCATCGTCAGCACAATGACGACGGGTTGTTTCAGGTCGATGATCTGGGTGCAGAATAGGAGATTCCTTTTCAGGTTGCTGGCATCGGCAACGGCCACGATCACATCTGCCTGAAGGTCTTTGTCCTGGTTGAGCAAGACCCGGTAGCTCACCCATTCGTCCAAACGTTTAGGGTAAAGGCTGTAGGTGCCGGGGAGATCGATCACATTCCCGACCAGCTTTTCAGTCAGGCGGGTCGAACCGGTTTTCTTATCCACGGTGACGCCCGGAAAGTTGCCGGTCTGCTGGTGTAAACCAGTCAGGCAATTGAACAGGGATGTCTTTCCGCTGTTGGGATTCCCTACCAGGGCGATATGAAGTTTGTTCAGGTCCAAAAAGAAGCCGATGTTGTTGAAAAGCAACCGGTCAGCAAAAGTAGAAAGGCCGGAGCAAATGCTCTTACGAAATACGATTTTTAAAAAAGCGGGTCCGGAATATGATCAACAGAAGACAAAGAAATGCCCTGCATCAATACCTTTGCACGTATCTAACAAACACCCCCATGTTTTCAAAAATCATTAATCGTCAGGCCGGATCCGTTCTGGTGGCGATCCTGCTTAGTGCCTGCGCTGCATCTCATAAAACAGATAAAACCGATGTTGGCACCCTCAATAATCTGAAATCCCATATCGGCTATCTGGCTGATGATAAATTAGAGGGCCGCAGGACCGGAACAGAGGGAGAGCGTCTGGCCAAAGATTATATCGCTGAGCAATTCAGGGGGATCGGCCTTATTCCAAAAGGATCTGATGGATTTATTCAGGCGTTTCCGGTAAACGATGGTAAACAGATCAATCCGGGAAGCGTTTTCAGTATCAATAACCATGCGCTGGTGCCTGAAAAAGAGTATTTCCCTTTTCCGTACAGCCCGGATATCAAAATAGAATCGCTGCCTGCCGTATCCATGCAGGAATGGGGTATGCCCTGGTTCGTTGACCTGAAGGATAAGCTGGAGGAGAATAAAACAAATCCGCATTTCGATCTGGCGACCGACCTGCATGACTATGCGAAAACAGCAAAATCAAAAGGCGCTTCTGCAGTGATCTTTTATAATAGTGGCGCGGAAGATGACAAGCTGGTGTTTGACGCGAAAGACAAGCAGGAGACAACGGTGATCCCTGAATTCTATCTGACAAAAGAAACAGCGAAGAAATATCTGTCAGACAAGACCGCTTCCATTTCCATTACCGTGCGTGCGGTGATCGGTGAAAAAAAGAGAGCGGGTCACAATGTGGTCGGGTATATAGATAATAACGCGGCCACAACGGTGATCCTGGGTGCACACTACGATCACCTCGGTTATGGAGAAGATGGCAACTCCATGCTGCGCACGGGAGAGCATCTGATTCACAATGGCGCCGATGATAATGCGAGTGGTACCGCGGCACTCATTGAACTGGCGCGCAAGCTGAAAAGCAGTCCTGCCAAAGGGAATAACTACCTGTTCATTGCCTTCTCGGGTGAAGAGCTGGGTTTATTCGGATCGAAATTCTATTCAGAGAATCCAACCATCGATCTGAAATCGGCCAACTATATGATCAATATGGACATGGTGGGACGCTTCAACGACAGCAGCCGTGCGATCACAGTAGGCGGCTATGGCACTTCCCCTACGTGGTCAGAAGTGATCACCAACAATGTTCCCAAGGCTTCTTTCAGTTATAAGATCGACAGCAGCGGAACGGGTCCGAGTGATCACACTTCATTTTACAGGAAAGACATTCCGGTGCTTTTTTATTTCACCGGTTTACATACGGATTATCATAAGCCTACAGATGACGCGGACAAGATCAATTATCCCGGTGAGCTGATGATCGTGAACAGTATCGAGTCGATCATCAATAAGCTGAACACCCACCCAAAACTGGCTTTCCTGAAAACAAAGGAAACGCAGACATCCACTTCCGCCCGGAAGGGTGTAACGATGGGTATTGTCCCGGATTATACTTTCTCAGGAACGGGTGTCCGGGCGGATGGTGTTACAGATGGCCGGCCGGCCAAGGCAGCCGGGATCATGACCGGTGATATCATCCTTCAGCTGGGTGACTACCCGGTGAACAGCATGGAAGGCTATATGCAGGCTCTGGGTAATTTCAAAAAGGGGGAATCAGCGAAGGTGAAACTGAAACGTGGGACCGAAACCCTTGAGCTTACCGTAACTTTCTAATGCGTAAATTACAGTGAACACTGTTCTATGGCGGATCGCGGCAATAAATTACTGCTGAACAATCAGGACCTCACGGATGATTTCTTTGAGGACACGCGACTGCTGGGCATCATGGCCCCCATCAAGGACTATCAGTTCTGCTGGCAGCTGAATAACAGCATGGGGCTTGATTTCCGGATCAATAATGAAATAGAGATACAGCTGAATAAAAAGAACCGAAAATATTTTTTTTCTGTTTTTGAATTTCTGGAGCCCACGGGTTCACTCGGCCACTATGTTTACAAGAATCAGTTCGACGGCGAGTATCTGTTGCCGGAATTCAAACACCTTGATTTTTTGTGGTTGATGAAAGGGGATATCGTACCCGATGACACATTCAATCAGGTGATCGCTTCCATCCGGTCCATCTCCGGTGTTCAGCTGGTCACTGAACTAACGAATGAAAAGATCCGAAACAAAGAGCATCTTGTATTTTAAAATCAACTGACATGTGGGTAGAAAAAGAGAATTGCCTGTACCGCGAGTTCGTATTCAGGGATTTCAGTGAGGCATTCGCTTTCATGACGCAAGTGGCGTTGTTAGCGGAGAAAGCAAACCACCACCCGCGGTGGACAAATGTTTGGAACAAAGTGGAGGTTTGGCTGAATACACATGACGCGGGTGATATCGTTACGGAAAAAGACCGGACGCTGGCTAAGGCGATCGATGCGCTGCAAAAAAAATGAACGGCATGCCCATTGCATCCACGATATTGATGGTTCGCCCGGCCGCCTTCGGTTTTAACGAAGAAACGGCGGAGAATAATCATTTCCAGGAAGACCCCGGCAATGCGGATGTACATGTGAATGCTTTACTGGAATTCGATACCATGGTCAGCACATTGCGTGCGGCAGGAATTGAAATTCTTGTAGCGGATGATACACAAATGCCGGCAAAGCCTTCCGCGATCTTCCCCAATAACTGGTTAAGTACTTCACCTGAAGGCATCGTATCTGTTTTTCCGATGTATGCGGCCAACCGGAGAGCGGAAAAAAGAGATGATATCCTACAATTACTGGTACAATACTTTGAAGTCAGGGATGTGCAGGACTGGAGCGAGTTTGAAGCCGAGGGAAAGTTCCTGGAAGGAACCGGGAGTATGGTCATCGATCATGATAACAAGCTGATCTATGCAGCGGTTTCTGACCGGACCAGTTTATCGGTACTGGAAAAATATGCGGCAGCCGGTGGTTTTCAGGCGATCGTATTTCTGGCAACAGATAGTAGCGGCATGCCGGTATATCACACCAATGTTGTGATGACACTGGGGGATAAATTCTGTGTTTTGTGTGAAGAGTCAATTGAAGAGGAGTGGGAACTCATAGCTGTCAGGCAGTTACTGGAAAGTACCGGCCATAGCATTATCCCCATCACACGTGAACAAATGCATGCCTTCGCCGGAAATATGCTTTTACTCCGGAATGATGCGGGTCAGCATATTCTGGTGATGAGCGCTACGGCGCACGATTCGTTGAGTAAACAACAATTGACCGCGCTGTCTTCTTATGCCCGTATCATACCGGTTGCGGTGCCAACCATCGAAAAGACGGAAGGGGGTAGTGTGCGCTGTATGATGGCAGAGATCTTTTTAAAGAAACGGGTCCTGGCATAAAAAAAGCCCTCCCGGGCTTCTTAAAAAGTGACTTCTCCTTTTAATTCATCTGCACTTCGAACAGGGTTCCTTTCCTGTCGACCATATATAATTTACCGCCTTCCTGGAAAAGAACGGTCGCTCTGCCGAATTGCGTATTGTCTATTTGCTTTCTGGTACCGTCATTCAGATCGGTAACATAAAAACCTTCATCTGAGTCGACGGAATAAAGCTTACCATTGAGGATGGCACCTGCTTTCTCACGTTTCCAGTCTTTTGTTTTACCGATCCTCCTCCACACTCCTGTAGAAAGGTTGATGTCATATAAAGAGCCGTCGCCGATGAGGCTGAGCAGCAGGGTGTCTCCTTTGATCAGGGTGCCGACGTTATAGAAATCATCTTTCCCGATCTTTCTGTTCAGTTTCTTATTGACCGTGGGGAAAAAATAGAGCCCGCCGTTCTCAATTCCATAACATGTATGTCTGACCGTGAAGACCCTGTCCATGGTGGACCAGGTTTCCGGAGCAGCCATTTTTACCCATGCACCAGTGGCGGGATCGGTGGAGGACATCCCTCCGTCATTATCGATCACATAGATGCGTCCCTGATTCTCAAAAAAGAATCGATAGCTATTGAACGTGGTGTTGCCAAGGCGTGTTTGTTCACCGGTAGCCAGATCGGTCTTGTTAATGGCCGAAAATTCGTCAAGTGTATACAGATACCCACCGAAGGGTAAAGCGCAGCATCCGAATGAAGTGCGGAGGAATACACCTTCTTTACCCAGTTGTTTCAGGGTTACTGTTTGCGCGTCCAGCTTCCCGATGAGCAGGAATGCAAGGATCAGTGTTGCGATGATCTTGTGTTTCATAATGTGGCTAAGGTAATAAACAATTGCTTTTTGAGATATGATGCTTGTCGTCCTGCAGTGCAATGGGCAAAACAGCCTGTATCATTTACTCACATTGATGTCCAGGATCACTTTCAGGTTGTCAGAAAGGGAGAAACTATTTCCCCCGACACCGAAATCGCGCCTGTTCAGTTCAAATTCACCTTTGAAATCAAAGCCGGTAGTCGTTTTTATGGCACTGAACCCGAATTCCACCGGTTTGGTCACGCCTTTGATGGTCAGGTTGCCATACATATAGTACCTGTCGGGAATGGTGCTGGTAGTGACGCGGGTGCTGGTAAAAGTCAGGAAAGGGAATTGGGCTACATCGAAAAACTCAGCTTTGCGGAGATGGTTTTCCATGGCCCTGTTATCCGTATCCACAGAGGCAGACTTAACGGTAACAGAAAAATGGCAGGAAGAAAGATTAGCCGGGTTGAAAGTGACAGATCCCTGTAATCCGCTGAAATCACCGCCCACTTTAACTCCGAAGTTCTTAATAACAAAATGCACTTTGCTGCCTGCGTCCGTTGGGGTAAAGGTTTGAGCAATGGCGGAGTGCAAAGAGAAGCTGAAGAAAGTGATCAGAAAATATTTTAAGCTATACATAATACCTGGTTCCGCAACGATCGGTAAACGGTTCTGTGAAGTTAGACCACAACTGACTGGTATTTGCTTTACTTCTGCTTTTGAATCGTTAAAAAGACCTGGGCATATCTCTTGCCGAGTTCGCGCTGACCTGCTGCATTAAAATGAACCTTGTCGCCGTTATCCTTCAGATCTGCAGTAGTTACAACTGCGGTCTGTGGATCAGATTCCGGAAAGTCTCTGATCATGGTATTGATCTTGTTCCATGCATCCTGGGTTTCGGAATAGGAGCCAAGTTCTCCTAAAAGGATGGGGGTGTTGGGATCGCCTGTGATACCCCTGAACATGCGGAACAGGTTTGTAAGCCGCTGATGGAAGAACGGAGTGTCTTTATCGTTGGCATCGCTTTCTCCCTGGTGCCAGAGAATCCCTTTAATGGTACCGTATTGCTTAGCCCATTCCGCTTTCTCCCTGAAATTAGAAAGCAGATGAACGCCGCGGTAAAGTGAGTCGCCGGTCCACTGCCGGAGTGAGCTGCCCCCGATGGCGGTAGGTACAATGAGGAGCTGAACGGAATCCGGAATATGTTTCAATAATTCAAAAGCGAAAGACATCCCGCAATCGAGTCCGGTTCGTGTGGGTTCATAAAAATGCAGGGGTTCCTTTGCACGGGTCAGCTGGCCGGCTGCATTGATCGTGAAGATGCGTTCAGAGCTGATGGTGTCCTGTGGCTCTATGATCCCGCGGCCGGCCATGTTGGATTGGCCTGCGAGGAGGAAGACCCAGGTGTTGGGTTTAACCGGTGGTTGCGCAAATGCTGTAGTTGACAGGATCACAATGCAAATGAAAAACGTAAACTTCATTCCCTGAAATTTCAGTTTATTTTGACAACATCCCAATAAATTCTTCAAAGCGTTACAAAACCTCTTCGAAGGGCCTCCAGGCAGAGCCCAACACGACTTTGAACATGAAATTTTTGGAATAAAGATTCCCGGTACCCGTCAATAGTACGCTCACTCAGGTTCATTTCAGCCGCGATCTGCTTGTAAGTTAGTTCGCTGCAGGCAAAGGACAGGAATTGTGTTTCCTTTACTGTCAGAATAACATCCTGTTTTTCTTCCGCTTTCATGAGGAGACGGCGGAAGTTAACATTGCTCGCATCTGCGTTATAATATCCTTTGAGCCGGATCTCTTTCAGGGCTTTTTCCAACTCAGTCGGGTGGGTGTCTTTCAGTAGATAGGCGCAACATCCGGCTTTGAACATATCGATGATCGCCTTATCGTCGTCCTTCATTGAAAGCGCTATCAGTTTGATGCCCGGATGGGTGGCTGATAGCCACTTTGTTGTTTCAACGCCGTCCATCAGGGGCATATTCACATCCAGTAACATCAGGTCAGGAATAGTTTTTTGATGAGCCAATTTGTGCTGCAGGTCCTTTCCGTTTAACGCTTCAACTACAACTTCGTATTCCCCAAAACTCTCAAGCATCAAACCAAGGGATTTCAAAAAGAGCTGGTGATCATCGGCGAGTCCGATCGGAATTTTCATGTAAGGTTTGTTTGTTGTGGTATGTTGATGAGAACTGTCGTTCCCTTATCCTCGCTCTTTTCCCATTCAATGGTCCCGCCCAATAAAGCGGTGCGGTGTTTCATGTTATTAAGTCCCATGCCGTTGCCGTTCGCTTTCATTTCAAATCCACTGCCGTTATCGGTTACAAGAATACAGACCCCATTCTCCTTTTGTGTTGCACTAATGGCTAAAGCACTGGGGTTTGCATGTTTAATGGCGTTCTGAATGGCTTCCTGCACGATCCGGAAGAGAATGATCTGTTCGTCTGGTTTCAGCTTGATCTTATCAAGGTGTGTACAGGAGGCTTTGACCTTGTTCCCTGAATTGATACGGTTGATCTCGGTCTGCAGGTTGTCAGCAAATGAAAACTGTTCAAGCCACTCCTTATCCAGTGATTTTGACAAAGAGCGTAATTCGCCAATAGCTTCACCCAGTGTGGCGTTGGCGCTCAGCAGGGTGTCCGGAGGGTTCTCCATGCTGCGCTCGGTAAGACCCAGCAACATTCTTGATGAACTCAGCAACTGGCCTACGTTATCGTGAAGTTCTTTTCCGATCTGCTGGAAGGTTTGTTCCTGGGTCTCCAACTTAGACTGCAACAGCTCTTGTTCATACCTTTTCATCATGTTTTCTTTTTCTTTCAGATCCCTTGCGATCCTTTGTTTATATCGTACGATCGAAAGAATAAAAATGATAACAAGACACAGGATCAGTACAACCCCGATAATAACAGTAACTAATATTTCTTCATAGCCCTTGAACATATGAACGCATAGGTCAGTACCGAATATAATATATAATTTAGTCCTAATGCAATATAGCCCCTTAGACTTTCGGCAATTTTCGAATCGTGATCTACAAAGAATCCGTACGCTCCATTGAAAAAAAATAATCCGGAATAAAATATGAGCAGTGCAGTATAAAGCCAGAAGAGCGGCAATTTAAATACGGGTAAATGGTCAACCACCTCAATATCCAGAAAAAGCCGAACCAGCCAAATTGTGTTCAAGAGACAGCTTACATTATAGATAGCCGATGGATAGCCCTTAAAATGGTATCGGTAAACGATAAAAAGAACCGTAACGATCATATAAAGCGGTATGGACAGGTATAAGGCTTTTCTAAATCTCTTTTTATGGGTGTTTTGACTATAAAACAAAACCAATAATAAATACTCAATGGGTATGTAAATGTAATTGGAAGGGTTCTCCTCTTTATGCAGATACTGAAGTGATTCAACTACCATTTCATTTACAAGTCCAAGACTTAGTATTAGTCTTAAATAAACAAGGCCGGGGATGTTTACACCCCTGGCCCTGAATGAAAAGATTAAACATGTTCCATACACTAAATAATAGATGATATCAGAATTTGTAAGCATAGCTCTAGTATGGTCCGAATAACACATTTGAGGGCTGATTACCCAAAGAAGCGTTCTGCGCTAACATTTGCCTTACTCCCTCAATTGTAAGACTGTCATCGTGAACTTCTCCATCCAGAGGTATATCAGCCGCTTCTGTAGCTAATACCTGCACCGGTGCAGAAATTGCTTTTTGGGTCCCGTCAGACTCCGTTCTGAACCCGGCTTCCGAAACGCCAATCAAGATCACGGTGTTTCTCCCTTCGTCCTTTCCATAAACATACCTCAGGCCTTCACAATTTCGCATGGACAGGATCTGGAGTATGATCTCCTTTCCGAAGACCCCTGAAACCGTTTGGTTGACCGGATCAATAAGCTCCTTTAACTGAGTAAATCCGGGATGATTCTTAAGAGGTAAATACGCTGAGTTGTTTTGGATCTCCTGAACGATTGCCCAGCCGGCTTCACAGGCCTTGAAATAATCTTCTGCCATTTGTACAGCCCGGTCTCTTGTAACTGGCTTTCCAAAGCCCCTTACCTCGGCCTTATCATCGGCAAGGTTGATCGTAAGATATGCATTCTCGTTTCCGACAGATTTGCCGTTGACCTTCATCAGGTTCTTGTTTCCCATAAATAAAATTTAAAGTGTTTAGGATGGTGTGTTACAAATATGCCGAATTGATTCAACCGGCGTACCGGGAAAAACCCCGTATTTCTATGGGTTAAGTCCCGTTGCCTGAGGGGTTTTTGAGCTTCATCTTTGGTTTATACAAGGGAAGTTGGAAATCCGATCGGTTTCCTTTTATACCCGTGTTCCATCAAAGAGCATCAAAAAAACCAACAAACAAGACAACATGCCATCTGCCAAAACGATTTTTTTAACCACCTTCATAGCCACAGGAATTTATCTAGGGATAAACTCACTACTTGCAATTCCTGAAATTGATGAGGATAAATCAAAAACAAAAGAATTAAGCATTACACTTAAAGAGGAGCTGACATCAATAAAAATTAATTTTGTCAATCATCTCAATGAATTGAGCTATGATACATCCAGTCTGATCAGGTTTGACAGCATAAACAGCATACTGAAGTATAATAACTCAAGTTCAAGCCTGAAAGCAGTACTTAACACGAGGATACGCGATCAGAAATTTGTACTGGAAAACCAGATAGATCTTTATTATTACAATTACCTTAATGCTAATCTTTTGGGCATGAATGCCAAAAAGAAAGCCAGGTACTTCCTCTTAAAAAAATTCAAAGACGCCTGCTCTGTTGCTGAAGATGAACTCTTAAACAATACAAATGCAGTCAGGATCGACATCAACAGGCTTTACGCCATAGTCAAAAACGATACCTCTCAAAATTACAGGGTCTCGAAAAGCGAGTTTCCAAAGCTTCTCGATGTGATGAGGATTGGATCATATAAACCGCCAATGGTTTTGAGCTTTGACAGCCTGACCAACAGGACGGTGTTTTGGGCCTTCCCAATTTCAAATTTTGTTGTAAGGGACGAATCGCAAACTCTCGCAATATTAGTTGGCCTGATCGGATTTGGCCTATTAGGAGCAGTAATTGGCACCTTCGGAAGGTCTTCAAATGCGCCAGACCTTACAACTCGTACCGAGATCATCAACAATATTTATACAACTATTATTAAAAGTTTCTCGGCCTCGATCCTTACCTATTTATCCATAAAGGGAGGTATCTCGGTTTTGACCAGCAACGCCGAGAACTACACTAATCCCTATTTCGTGTTGTTTGTTTGTTTTATTGCCGCCGTCTATAGCGAAGACATATGGATGTGGGCAAAGAAAAAGATGTTCCCAAATCAAAACTAAAAGACCCCGGGTAGCCGAAAACGGGATTAAAGAGTAGGCAAATAAAAAATTTGTATGGAAAAAACAACCTATAAGGTAAAACTTGAGGGCAAATCACAACTTCATGAACCTAACGTTAAACTTGAGGGTATTCAAATCAACCTCTGGAGCACTGATGGAGGAGAAACATGGATTAATGATAATGTAATTGTCAATGTATCCGGTCAGCTTCAGGTGGGTATGTCATGCAAGGCAATTTCCGGAACAGCATGGGAGTTTGCTGTTACAAATAAAACATCCGGAAAGGCCGTGTTGGAAGAAGAGGGACAAACCGGAAGTAGCGGAATTCCAAATTATTCAGAAATATTCAAATCTGTAAACCCCTAAAACCGCCAGTATGAAACAAATCTTTTTTTTGATAGTTATATTACCATTATCGGTTTTTTCACAAACATCAATCGTTCAAGATAAAAGCGGTGAAACCTCTTTGAACTTCAGTAACAATAAGACTGTTTTATTCAACAGCGGCGACGCCAGCATTGGAGCGGGCTTTTCATTTAGCAATGTAACGCCCAAAAAAAACAATGGTCTTGAAACCTTTTGGGGTTGGGCGGTTAAACTAAAATCCAACGACGGAATTTCAACTCTATTAGACGGGTATGATTTTATGCCCCGTTTCACTTTAGGTGTTTTTAAAGGACGCGCCATGAAATCTTCGTCAAAATCTTCATCAAACAGTATTTATTACGGTACAGATATTGGGAACTCGGTTTTTAATTTACTATCCCAACAAACACTGAACAAGCTTGAAAAAACCTCCTTTTTTAACTGGCGTATCAAGCTTGGTTTTAACCGGTTGGGCGCCTGGGGAAAATCGACAACGTTATTTGGCATTTCCTCAGAATTTGGATCTTACAACAATCTTGATGATCTAACCGCTGTAGAGAGATATAAATCAAGTATAGACAACAGCTCCACTCCCAGCACAATTGTTGTTTCAAATAAAAAGTCTGGTTTCAGTGGAGATTACAAAGAGGGTAATATGCTTAAGATTAACATGGACTACCTTGTTTTCCCAACATGTCTCAAGGGTCGTGTTGGCCTGGGGGGATATTTTAGAGGTGGTCTTGGGGGTGACTTCTCACGACAAAATTTAGGTGTCGGTTGTTTCCTTGGTAAAGAAGGGGCTCCAGATAAGATTGTGCTTGGTTTGGTTTATCAGATAAACGATGTTTTCAACCAACTGAAAGAAGAGCCCTCCTTCCAAAAAAGAACAGGAATAAGCATTACAGCAGGATATAGCTTTTGAGTTTTCTAACTGAAGCCATCGTCGGACCGAAAATGTGTTTCGGGTACTAAACCAAACAGACGGCTGTCTTAAAGCCACTAAAACAGAAAGCCCCAACAACAATCTTGGGGCTTTCTGTTTTAATGTGGTGTGGGGCGGGATCGAACCGCCGACACAAGGATTTTCAGTCCTTTGCTCTACCAACTGAGCTACCGCACCATTCCTGAAACACATCGGCTCGGTAAGTGGAAGCCTAGCCTCGCTTTTGTGCTTCGGGGCTGCAAATATAGAGGGAATTCACAAGAAATCCACAAGAAAATGAGGTAAAACTTTGATTTTCCGCCTGAAATCCGGGCTCCGGAGCCTACATCCCGTACTCACTTAAGAACTTGATGCGCATGATCTTGAGCTGCTCCCAGTTGAGATTATGCTCCGAAAGCTCTTCGAGGGCCACCTGCAGAGACGAGGTCTCACAACCTTTGAAATACTCGATGATCTCATCCTGGTCGTCCTCATCAAGCATTTCATCAATGGCATAATCCAGGTTGAGCTTGGTGCCGCTGGCCGCAATGGTCTCCATTTCTTCCAGCATCTCATCCATTCTCCAGCCCTTGTTCTTCGCGATCGTTTCGAGTGAAACTTTCTTATCCGTATTCTGAATGATGTAAACCTTGTTACCGCTCTTGTTCACCACACTCTTCATCACAAAATCATCCGGTCTTTCTATGTTGTTCTCTTCCACATAACTCTTGATCAGTTCAACGAAGGGCTTCCCGTATTTCAGTGCTTTGCCCTTGCTCACTCCCTGGCATTTTTCAAGACCTTCCAGTGTAATGGGATAGAACGTGGCCATATCCTGCAATGAATTCTCCAGGAAGATCACGAACGGAGGCAGGTTCTTGCGCTTCGCTTCTTTCTGACGCATCTCCTTCAGCATCGTGAAGAGCTTTTCGTCCGTAGCGGATCCGGTCGCCGTTTCCGTTGTTTCTTCATCATCCGCATTCGCTTCATCATACAGATGATTCAGGATCACCTTGAATGATTTCGGTTTCTTCAGGAAGGCTTCCCCTTTCTTCGTGAACTTCAGCACCCCATATTCTTCTATATCCTTCAGCAGCATGCCTTCCAGGATCAGCTGGCGCACGAGTGAATTCCAGAAATAAGCGTCTTTATGATTGCCGCTCGCAAATACATCCAGCACATCATGCCGGAACATCTGGATCTGCGGCGTTAGTCTGCCACTCACGATCTGAACCACATAATTGGTAGCGAATTGTTCGTTCAGCGCTTTGATCACCTTGAGTACGATCACCGCTTCTTCCTTCGATTCTATCTTTTCCTTCGGATGCTTACAGTTATCACATTCACCGCAATTCGCTTTCTCATATTCTTCTCCGAAATAACTCATCAGCACCTTACGGCGGCAAACCCCGCTTTCCGCATAGGCCACCGTTTCGTTGATCAGCTGCGCACCCACTTCTCTTTCACTGAGCGGTTTGTCACGCATCAGGTGTTCAAGCTTGCTGACATCTTTATGTGAATAGTAGAGAATACATTTCCCTTCCATGCCATCACGGCCGGCGCGACCGGTTTCCTGGTAATAATTCTCAATGCTCTTGGGTATGTTGTAATGGATCACGAACCTGATATCGGGTTTATCGATACCCATACCGAACGCAATGGTGGCGCAGATCACCTGCATGTCTTCCCCCAGGAACTGATCCTGACGCTCCGCACGCAGCTTACTGTCGAGCCCCGCATGGTAAGCCACCGCTTTGATGCCATTTGCCATCAGGATATCCGCCAGCTCTTCGGTCGTCTTGCGGTTCAGTGTATAGATGATCCCGCTGCTGCCCTTCATGGTCTTGATGAAACGAACGATGTTCTCATCGGTCTGTGCCTTCTTGATCTTGGGCAGTACCTCATAGTACAGATTCGGGCGGTTGAAGGAAGAAATGAAAATATTGGGTTCGCGTAAGTCCAGGTTCTTAACGATATCACTCTGCACTTTCGGCGTAGCGGTTGCGGTCAATGCGATGACAGGTACATCCGGATTTATCTGGATCATCATTTCGCGGAGGCGGCGGTATTCCGGACGGAAATCATGTCCCCACTCAGAGATACAGTGCGCTTCATCCACAGCGAAAAAAGAAACTTTCAGATCGGAGAAGAATTCGAGGTTCTCCTGTTTAGTCAGCGTTTCAGGCGCAACGTACAACATGCGCGTACGTCCAGTGAGCAGGTCGTCGTGTACTTCTTTGATCTCTTTCTTGGTAAGGGTGGAGTTGAGAAAATGTGCAACATCGTCATTGCTGCTGTAGCCGCGGACCAGATCAACCTGGTTCTTCATGAGCGCGATGAGCGGAGAAACGATGATCGCCACCCCGTCCAGGATCATGGCGGGCAGTTGATAGCAAAGGCTTTTTCCGCCACCCGTTGGCATGATCACGAATGTATCGTGGCCGGCCAGCAGCGATTCGATGGCTTTTTCCTGGGTGCCTTTGAATTTATTAAAACCAAAATGCTCCTGTAAGGCCGCATGCAGATCGAACCTTTTTTGGGGATCCTGCTTCTTTTCTTTTGATGCCGCCGCTTTTTTGGGAGCGGCCTTTTTTGCTGTAGTTGTACCCATTTCAAGAAATTTCACCACACCGCCTGTTTTGCAACAGAATGTGCGGTCCATTCACACGTTTACCGAATTATTTAAGATACTCAATTTTGACGGTCTTGCTTATGAGCAGCGCCACAAAATTTACTCCTGACAGAAAGATTTCCGGTGTTTAAGTGTTTACCCGGGAGAGCGGAGGGTGATGAAAGAGAATCAGAGATCTTAAAAAACCAACAGATCCGTATGCCTTAACCCAATTGCCCTGCTTTTTGGCAGGAGGACGGCGAATTTACGCCGGAAAAGGGTCATTTCCGGGCCGAAAACAGTTAAAATTGAACACTATCGTTTGCATAACGGGGACATCCGGCCAAATATTCTAAATTTGCGGCCGATAACCGCTTTTATGCGGGGATCAGGCACAAAATGGCCCTTTCTATTAAACAGGTTGCATTGAATACGATCGAACTGGAAGCCAGGGCTGTTTCCGGTTTAGCCGCCTATGCGGACGACGCCTTTGAACTTGCCGTCAAAGCTATTGCGGCAACAAAAGGCCGTGTGGTGGTGAGCGGTATCGGCAAAAGCGCCGTCATCGCGCAAAAGATCGTTGCTACTTTCAATTCAACCGGCACTCCTTCCATTTTCATGCACGCGGCCGACGCCATTCACGGTGATCTGGGTATTGTGCAGCAGGATGATGTGGTGATCATCATCAGCAAGAGCGGAGAAAGTCCGGAGATCAAAGTGCTGGTGCCGCTGATCCGCAATTTCGGCAACACGCTGATCGCAATGGTGGGCAATACCGATTCTTATCTTGCACGTAACGCTTCCCATGTTGTGAACTGTACGGTTGAACAGGAGGCGTGTCCGAATAACCTGGCACCGACCAGCAGCACGACCGCACAACTGGTGATGGGTGATGCGATCGCGGTTTGCCTCATGGAGATGAAAGGCTTCCGCAGCGAGGACTTCGCCAAGTTCCACCCGGGCGGCACCCTTGGTAAAAAATTATACCTGCGTGTTTCCGATCTTTATAAGAACAACGAACAGCCGAAAGTGAAAAGCGGACAGTCGCTCAAAGAGGTGATCATGGAAATGACCGCCAAAAGACTGGGCATAACCGCAGTGGTAGATGATGAAAACACGTTGCTCGGCATCGTCACCGATGGTGATCTTCGCCGTATGCTCGAAAAGAATGCAGCCATCGAAAGCTGCAAAGCGGATGACATCATGACCAGGACACCGAAAACGATCGGTCCTGATGAACTCGCTGTTACTGCACTGGAATTACTGAGAAAAAACAATATCACCCAGGCCGTTGTTACCGAAAATGGCAAATACCTGGGTATCGTTCATTTTCATGATCTTTTCCGTGAAGGATTGATCTGAAAAAAACAACCAGCCCTCAAGCAATGAACAAACACCACTATGTAGCCATCATGGCAGGCGGGATCGGAAGCCGCTTCTGGCCAATGAGCCGTACTGATTACCCGAAACAATTCCTCGATATCCTGAACACAGGCAGAACCCTGATCCAGCATACATACGACCGGTTCGCAAACTTCATTCCGGCCGAGAATATCTATGTGGTCACTTCCCGCGAATACATACACATCGTAAAGAAACAGTTGCCGGACCTTCCGGAAGAGAACATCCTCGGTGAGCCTTCCCGTAAGAATACCGCACCCTGTGTCGCATACATTTCATTCAAGCTGGCACAGAAAGATCCGCAGGCGTCTCTGATCGTTGCGCCCTCAGACCATCTGATCCTTGAACCCGAAAAATTCAAGGCTACCTGTGATCAGGCACTCGGATTCGTGAATCATATGAACGCCCTGATCACACTGGGCATTCAACCCACACACCCGAATACCGGTTATGGTTATATTCAGCACGATACGGCAGAAGCGGTGCCGGGCGTATACAAAGTGAAGACGTTCACCGAAAAACCCAACCTCGAACTGGCCCGCACATTCATCGCCAGTGGTGATTTTCTGTGGAATGCCGGCATCTTCGTTTGGCAGGTGAAGAATGTGTTGGCCGCATTCGAAAAATATCTCCCCGAGATCTATGAATTGTTCGCCGCTGAAAAAGAACGCTTCAATACGGAAGGCGAGAACAAGATGATGGAGGAGGTATACCCCCAGTGCACCAATATTTCCATTGACTTTGGTATCATGGAAAAAGCCGATAATGTATTCGTCATCCCTTCATCTTTCGGATGGAGTGATCTTGGTACGTGGAACGCGGCGTGGGACAGCATGGACAAGGATTATTTCGGCAATGCGGTTTCCGGTAATGAAGTGATGGTCGTTGATGCCAACAATTGCATGGTCCATGTTCCCGATCAGAAACTGGTGCTGCTGCAGGGTTTGCACGATTATATCATCGTTGATACTAAAGACGTGCTGCTGATCTGCAAAAAAGAGAAAGAACAGGAGATCAAGGAATATGTAGCAGAGGTGAAGCGTAACAGGGGCGATAAATACCTGTAATATGTTCAAAAAACTCAGAACTGCCGTTTATCATGTTCAGGACCTGGCGGCCGCCAAAGCCTGGTATACCGAGGCCACCGGCGTGACCCCCTATTTTGATGAGCCCTTTTATGTAGGCTTTAATATCAACGGATTCGAGCTGGGTCTGGACCCTGATAACACAGGCATCACTCCGGGTAATCAGTGTTATCCGTTCTGGTCCGTCGATAATATTGACGAATCACTCCGTAAACTCACTTCAATTGGCGGCGAGATCACGCAACCCAAAACCAATGTAGGCGGCCCCACATTCGTGGCAACGGTCAGGGATCCCTTTGGGAATTATATCGGGCTAATTGAGGGCGCCGACTAGTTGAAAAAACGGCGGATCCTGTTCAAATCACGCATCCGGAACAGCGGACAGCGATTAATTTAGTAAAACCGGCTGCGCGGATAATAACTAAATTAGCATGCGTCAATCTCCTGACATGTCAACCCCATCTTTTCAGCACATACTTTTTCTGGATATTGAAACCGTATCCCAGTTCCCCGATTACCAATCGGTACCGGATGAATGGAAAGAGTTATGGAACACCAAGGCCGCCTCTCTGCTGAAGCATCACGAAGGAGAAACCACGGAATCCATTTACCAGCGGGCGGGCATCTATGCTGAATTCGGTAAGATCATTTGCATCAGTTGCGGGGTGATCCAGGGAACCGGGGCTGGAAAGAAGCTGGCGTTGAAATCATTCGCCGGACACGATGAAAAGCAGATCCTGGAAGGCTTTGCTGAGATGCTGAAGAAATGGAGTGCCGGCGAACCCAAACAACTTTGTGCACATAATGGTAAAGAATTCGACTTCCCTTATCTCTGCCGCAGGATGATCATCAATGGTGTTGCGATCCCTTCCATCCTGAACACCGCGGGAAAGAAGCCCTGGGAGGTATCACATTTGGACACAATGGAGCTATGGAAATTCGGTGACTTCAAGAATTATACATCCTTGAATCTGCTTGCCCATGCACTGGGGATCCCTACACCCAAGGATGATATCGACGGAAGCAAAGTGGGCGGCGTGTACTGGACCGAAGGCGATGTGGACAGGATCGTTGTGTATTGTCAGAAAGATGTGCTCACCGCAGCGCAGGTGTTCCTGCGGATGAACGGCGAGCCAACCATTAAACCCGAAAACATAGAGATCAAATGAAAAACGTCAGCATAAGGACCAACTACAGCTCGGGCGCCAAATGGGAAAGTATCGTGGGTTACAGTCGAGCTGTAAAAGTGGGGAACACTATTGAAGTAACCGGTACGGTTGCGGTGGATGAAAACAATGAGCTGGTGGGTGCGGGAGATGCTTATGCGCAAACCGCATATATCCTGAAAAAGATCGGAGCCGTTCTGCAGACCGCCGGAGCCGAAATGAAAGATGTGGTAAGAACGAGGATGTTCGTGACCGATATCAGCCGCTGGGAAGAATACGGGCGTGCACATGGTGAGGTCTTCGCGGATATCAGACCCTGTACCAGCATGATCGAAGTAAAAGGACTCATCGCCCCGGAATACCTGATCGAAATAGAAGCCACTGCCATCATATGAATATTGAATCCCTCCGTGATTATTGCCTCTCCCTGCCGGATGTGGAAGAAACGCTTCCCTTCGGACCGGACACCCTGGTATACAAGGTCGGGGGAAAGGTGTTCCTGCTGACAGGCCTTGACAGCGAAACGTTCCGCTTCAACGTTAAATGCGATCCCGATCTGGCCATAGAGCTGCGCGATCGCTTTGCTTGTGTCCTTCCCGGGTGGCACATGAATAAAAAACACTGGAATACAGTGATGGTGGATGGATCGGTCAACGATAAACAATTGCGCGAGTGGATCGATCACTCTTATACGCTTGTAGCGCCAAAAAAGAAGAAATAATCCCTTAAGAATTCTCTAATTTTTCTGCTCTCATCTTCCGTTACCGCCAATCTTTCTATTTTGCAGGCACAACAAGGTACACGGACATGAAAAAAACACTCCTCTTATCAGCGATCCTGCTGGTTGTTTCAGTTGCGCATTCCCAGAACTACCGCCTGACCATGGGCGAAGAACTGAAACTCAAAAAAGGCACGACCGACCTGGACATTGTGGCGGCTGATAATACCGGTCTGTATTTCACCGAAACCCGGCTTCGGATGAAAAGCTATTTTCTGATCGGCGCCACGTACGGCAACGATCACAAATTGTATAAGGTCGATAAGAATTTCGGTGAAGTGTTCGATAAGGAATATAAGAAAGAGCTGAAAGGGCTCGATTTCAACAGTTTTCAGACGCTCGGCAACGACTTGTATCTGTTTGCGACCGATTATATCAAAAAAGAAAAGGCGTTCAAAGTGTATGGCTCGAAGATCGACAAGACGAGCGGCGATCTTTTGGGAGATTTTGCAGAACTCGGCAGTTATAACCTGGAGAGTAAAAAAGATGATTATGAAATGAAGATGACGCCGGTGCTGGGTGGAAAGAACTTCCTGCTCGTAAGTAATATTTCCGGGAACGACAGGATCACGCTGGGTGTAGATCTGCTGGATAAGAATTTTAAGAAGAAGGAATCGGCGGTGATCAGACTGGAATTTGATGATGACCACTTCTCCTTACAGGACGTTGTATACACCAAAAGCGATAAGATCGTCATTCTCGGAAAAGTATATGAAGATGTGCAGGTGGGCAAGCGTAAAAGAAAACGTACGGTCTTCAAGCAATATATCATGATGATCTATGATAATAAAGGTGTGAAGGATAAAGATGTGGTACTGGAAAACGACAGCCGCTATATCATCAGCGGCAGACTGATCGAGCAGAACACCGGAGATCTGCTGCTGGCGGGCTTTTACAGCAACAGCCCGAAGAAAGACGCGCTCAGCGGCTTCTTCATCAATAAAGTGGATCCCGTGCAGGGCTTGCTGACGCTCAGCAGCTACAAAGAGATCGGACCTGAAATGCTGGGTAAGAGCTATGCGGATGATGGGGACGATGATGATGAATCAAAAGAGAACAAAAAACAGGCGAGCAAGGCGGCTTCGAATGATGACGAAGAAGATTTCCCGAACGCGTTCATCATTAAATCCGTGGACGTCAATCCTGTTGATAATTCCATCATCATCACCAGCGAGATCTCACAGTACACATATTATACTTACACAACGACATCTTATAATGCTACCACACGCAGTTATACGAACACCACCTATCACGTGCACCGGTTCACCAATCAGGATATCCTGGTGATCGATGCGGATAAGGATGGCGGTATTCGCTGGGTGAACGCCGTGGCCAAATCGCAACTGGAGGAGATCAGGACCAGCAGCTCAAGCCAAAGCAGTTTTTCTTCCTGGTCCAGCTACGGATATGACTACAGCGGATATTTTGCCAGAAGCGGCGGCATGCCCTATTATTCATCGTTTGCTTCCATGATCAATAACAACAACCTGATCCTGCTGCTCAATGATCACACCAGCAACAATGTGAATCCGAATTACGGGGACCGTGTCAGGCGCGTCGCCAATTTCAGGAAACGCAGTAACGCCTATGGTGTGTCGATCGACCTGGCCACCGGAAAAATGACACGGAAATTCATTGCTTCCAATGATGATGAAACCGTCCTGATGCCGCGACACGCCATGGTAGTGGGGAACGACTTCTTTGTGCCGTCGTGGCGGCAGCATGCCATGGCTAAAACAGAGTTGCGTTTCGCGAAGATCACGGTGAAGTAAAAAGTTCTGCAACGGGGCCCGCGATCTCAAGTCCAGCATTCTGTGTTATGTCGTGAAAGATCACCTCGTTGGTTTTTTTATCCGTTAGCGTTACGGTGATCCTGGCGGTCATGCTTTCCTCGATACGTCCCTCCATCATCCCCCGGATCGGTGAAGCCAGGGATGTGGCTTCGTCGCGCTCCGCCAATAACTGCAGCCGGTATTTCCTGTTTTCCATTTGAAGGCTCACCGTATGTGTATCGGCACGGCAGGTGATCAGCCGGGTCCGGTTATAAGTAGTAAAACGGTATAGTTTGTTTTCGATCCAAAGCCCGGCGATGAAACCAACAAAGGAACTCCGCACCCAGGGGATCTTTGCAACAGATGATTTAATGGAGACGCCCGGCTTGCTGAAATGATTACCCTGCATCCAGATATAAGAGGAGGGAAATGAGTGCCCCCAGTCTTTTTCCGCATAACCCCGGCCTCCGTCAAAATTCACGGGTTCGCTTCCCAGTAAGACCGTTCCTGTAACAGAATGATCCATACTCATGATTCCGTGATAACACTCCATAAAAGGAACGAATGCATAAGGTCCCATGATACCGGGTGAATAAAAAGGCTTGGGCCACGGCACCTGTCCGGAAAATTGTAAGGACCCGGAAAGCCCGGGTAGCTTGAGTTCCAGCTTGTCCAGAGAAAAATAATTCTCCCCGACCCTGATCTCGAATTTACCCGGCGTTGGCAGAAATGCTTCAGCGGGAAAACGATGATATACAGCTGTTTTCTTGATTCCATCGAGCACCTGGATGAACGCGTGACGATGTCCGTCTTTATCCATCGCGATGCCGGGAATGACCGCGAATGCATGTGTTCCGTCTTTGGCCACTACCTTGAAATACCATCCTTCAAAATAATCATGCTGACGACCCCAGCCCTGAAATTGCTCCGGATTGAAAAAGGATTGAAGACGGCGAAGGATCATCATGTGTGTGGTTGTTTTACAAAAGTCGGGAACTGTGTTTCATGAATTGCGGTTAATTTTACTATACTTAAAACGAACACTTTGAATATCGCCTCCAAACTACCCGCTGTTGGTACCAATATCTTCACTGTTATGAGTACACTGGCCGCTGAACACAAGGCGGTCAACCTGGGACAAGGGTTTCCCGACTTTCCCATGAACGAAGAACTGACCGGTCTGGTTGCTGCAGCCATGAAGAATGGTTTCAATCAATATGCGCCGATGCCCGGCTGGCCTGCATTGCGTGAGGCGATCGCGGAAAAGATACATTTCCTGTATGGCAGTAACGTGAGTCCGGATACCGAGATCACCATCACACCCGGAGGAACCTATGCTATCTATTCCGCTTTGACCGCGATCCTGAACCCGGGTGACGAGGTAATATTATTTGAACCTTGCTACGACAGCTATATTCCCAATATCGAGATCAATGGCGCGAAGGCAGTACCCATCAATCTGGTTTATCCGGAGTATAAGATCGACTGGAAAGCGGTGCGTGCTGCGGTAAATGAAAAAACGCGCTGTATTATGATCAACACGCCGCACAACCCGACAGGGTCCGTGATCGGGCCGGAAGATATCGCGGAACTGCGATCGATCGTCAAAGACACGAACATCTTCATCCTGAGTGATGAAGTGTATGAGCATCTGATATTCGACGGGATCACACATCAGTCCATCCTGCGCTATCCCGATCTGCTGGAAAGGAGTTTTGTCTGTTTCTCCTTCGGTAAGGTTTATAACTGTACCGGATGGAAGCTGGGCTATTGTGTGGCGCCGGCGCCTCTTATGAAGGAATTCAGAAAAGTGCATCAGTTCAATTGTTTTTCCTGTTTCACACCTGCACAAGTCGCGCTGGCGGAATTTCTGAAACACCGTGACGCCTATCTGGGTCTTTCCGGCTTCATGCAGGAAAAGCGGGACTACTTCACCAAACTCATGTCCCGAACGCGTTTCACGCTACAACCATCATACGGTAGTTATTTCATTTGCGGTACCTATGAGCGTATCAGTGATGAACCAGATAAAGAACTGGCGATCCGGTTGACCAAAGAAGCGGGTATCGCGACCATTCCGGTTTCTTCATTCTATCACAACGGAAAAGATGATAAGGTGCTCCGTTTTTGTTTTTCCAAGAAAAACGAAACACTTGAAGCTGCTGTTGAAAAACTCATGAAATGCTGATGAAGCCCGACGCCCGCTATAAGGGGATCCTGTTCATGCTGCTTGCGGCACTGGGGTTCTCGGTCATGGGCGGCGCGGCCAAATCACTCAAAGGAAGTTTTACTGCGGGCCAGCTGGTCTTTTACCGCAATCTGATCGGACTCATCGTGCTGGTGCCGGGTTTATTACACCGGCCCCCTGTTCAGGAAGGTGGCAAGTTCGGAAGACTGGCATTCCGCGGTGTCATGGGTACGCTGGCGCTTTATACGCTTCTGTATTGCATATTGAATCTTCCGCTGGGTACCGCGATGAGTTATAATCTCACGTCAGCCTTATTCATAGCCGTGTTCTCCTTTTTCATCTTCGGGGAATATCATGGTAAAAGGGTCCTGTTCGCCGTATTGCTGGGTTTCGCCGGCATGCTGCTGATCTATAAACCGGTCATGCACCTCCCCTGGTATTATCATGTGGCGGGCCTGATCTCCGGTATCACTTCCGCGGTAGCATATATTACGGTGGGCCGCCTTGCTAAATTCTACGACCCGCGGGTCATCGTTCTTTCATTCCTGCTCAGCGGGTTTCTTTTTCCACTGGTTTCTATGCTGATCCACATGGGAACCGGGTTACCGGCAGATGGACTCTTCCTGATCGAATGGAAATTACCGGAGGGCGTACAGTGGTTCTATATGCTGCTGATGGGTCTGGCCGCGTTGTTCGGTCAGTACTTTGTTACCCGGTCCTATGGGGCCGATAAAGCCGGGATCGTTTCTATTTTCGGATATTCCAACATCATTTATTCTGTATTCATCGGCATGGCGCTCGGCGATGCTTTCCCGGACTGGTACTCCATTTCCGGGATCTGCTGTATCATCTTCAGTGGTGTGATCATTTCCCTTGTTAAAAGGAACAGCGTAACGGCAGAAAAATAAATTTCAACTTCTTCTTGTTGGTTTGATCTCTTCTATCGTATATTTGCGATATAAGATCAAACAATGGCATTCCACAAAAAAGAAGCATTCTCACAACGCGAACAGGACCTGGCGGCTTTCGCCAAGGCCATGAGCCACCCGGCCCGTATCGCGATCCTCAAAGTGCTCGCGCAACGAAACGAATGTATCTGCGGAGAGATCGTTGAAGTGCTGCCCCTGGCGCAGAGTACGGTCAGCCAGCATTTGAAGGAATTGAAAACCGCCGGACTGGTGAAAGGAGAAACAGATGGTCCCCGCAGTTGTTATTGCATCAACTGGAAGGCCTTTGAAAAATTCAACACCGAACTCGGGTTCCTTTTCAAAAACCTGAAGATGGCCAACGAAAAATCATGCTGTTAACATAAATATTTCCTTGTATGACAACCTCAGAAGAACTCAAAAAAACGGTACGCGAAAAATATGCTGAGATCGCTACCCAACCCAAATCGCAGAACCTGAGCTCCTGTTGCGGTGCAACGGGTTGCTGCACAACCGAAGTGTATACCATCATGGCTGATGACTATAAATCCATAGATGGATATAACCCGGACGCCGATCTGGGCCTCGGTTGTGGCTTACCCACCGAATTCGCGAAACTCAAAGTGGGTGATACCGTGATCGACCTGGGTAGCGGTGCCGGCAATGATGCGTTCGTTGCACGGAAGATCGTTGGAGAAACCGGGGAAGTGATCGGTATTGATTTTACCGAACCCATGATCACGCTGGCCAAAGCCAATGCTGAAAAGCTGGGTATGACCAATGTACACTTCCGTCAGGGTGATATTGAAGACATGCCCGTAACATCCAATAAGGCCGATGTGATCATCAGCAACTGTGTACTGAACCTGGTTCCCAACAAACACAAAGTATTCAGCGAGATCTACCGCGTACTCAAGCCCAGTGGACACTTCTCCATTTCTGACATTGTACTGGAAGGTGAGATCCCGGAAAAATGGAGGAAGATCGCGGAGTTGTACGCCGGCTGTGTTTCGGGTGCCATCCAAAAGCGTGAATACCTGGGTATCATTCAGGAAGCTGGCTTTTCTAATATCACGCTGCAGAAAGATAAAACCATCATCATTCCGGACGAGATCCTGACACAATATCTTTCCGCCGAAGAAATACAGGAATACAAAAACAGTAAAGTGCGCATCAGCAGTATCACCGTTTATGCGGAAAAAGAGGCAAAAGATGAACGCGGGTGCTGTACGCCCGGAAGCGGCTGCTGTTAAACATATAACCAGAACCAAGCTACTGACCCATGCAGAAAAAACTTTCCTTTCTTGACCGCTACCTCACCCTTTGGATCTTCCTGGCAATGGCCATTGGTGTGGCGATCGGTCATTTTTTTTCCGGCGCAGAAACATTCATTAATTCTTTCAGTTCCGGCACGACCAATATCCCGATCGCGATAGGACTGGTGTTGATGATGTATCCGCCTCTGGCGAAAGTGAATTACAAAGAACTGCCCTCTGTTTTCAGGAACAAGAAAATACTGGGCATTTCCCTTGTACATAACTGGATCATCGGACCCTTGTTGATGTTCGCGCTGGCGGTCATTTTTCTGCGTGATCATCCGGGCTATATGACAGGTCTGATCCTCATCGGCGTGGCCCGCTGCATCGCCATGGTCATTGTCTGGAATGATCTGGCTGGCGGCGACCGTTTATATGCCGCGGGTCTTGTTGCCTTCAATAGTATTTTTCAGGTGTTGTTCTATAGTTTATATGCCTGGGTGTTCATTACAAAACTTCCGCCGCTGCTGGGTTTGAAAGGATATGAAGTGAATATCACCATTACCGATGTGGCCCGTTCCGTTTTCATTTACCTCGGTATACCCTTCCTCGCGGGCATGATCTCGCGGGCTGTTCTCATCAGGTGGAAAGGCGAAGTATGGTTCACACAGAAATACCTTCCTGCCGTTAGTCCGATCACACTGGTCGCCCTTCTGTTCACGATACTCGTCATGTTCTCCCTGAAAGGCGACCTCATCGTACAGATCCCGATGGACGTACTATTGATCGCGGTTCCGCTGACTTTATATTTTTCGATCATGTTCTTTTCAGCCTTCTATCTGGCTAAAAAAGCAGGGGCGGGATATCCCCGTTCCACCTCACTGGCCTTCACGGCGGCCGGTAATAATTTCGAATTAGGCATCGCCGTGGCCATCGCGGTATTTGGCATCAACTCTGCTGCTGCTTTCGCGGCGGTCATCGGACCACTTATTGAAGTGCCGGTACTGATCTTGCTGGTAAGATTCGCCCTGGCGCAACAGAAAAAATTCAATGCATGAAGAAGAAACTGCTTTTTGTATGTGTTGAGAACAGTAACCGTTCTCAGATGAGTCAGGCTTTTGCAAAGATCCTCGGCGGAGATGCTGTAGAAGCTTATAGTGCGGGATCTGCTCCCTCGGGCAAGATCAACCCCAAAGCTATAGCAGCTATGAAAGAATTAGGATATGATCTTTCGGGTCATGCCTCTAAATCGCTTAAAGAAGTAGAACAATACGCGCCGTTTGATGCGGTGGTCACCATGGGTTGCGGCGATGCCTGCCCCTGGATGCCCGCTAAACAGTTCATCGACTGGCAGATCCCGGATCCGCGTCATATGAACGAAGAAGAATTCCGTGCCGTGCGCGATCTGGTGCGCGATAAAGTGAAAACCCTGCTGACTTCGCTGTAAACCAAAAAGGGGTTTACTTTGCAGAAATCGTTTCTTTTGGACAAGCCTTTTCTTTCAGACAGGACCTATCTTTTTTTATTCTCCCTGCTTGGGTTGGTGTATGTCGCCGGCTTGTTCGTTCCGTTGATGGACAATGATTCCGCGCATCATGCCATCATCGCGCTTCGCATGCATCTCACCGGTGATTATGTGAGCCTGTATGATTACTCCCAGGATTATCTGGACAAACCCCATCTCCTTTTCTGGCTGAGCGCCATGTCTTACAAGATCTTTGGAGTAACCAGCTTTGCATATAAATTCCCTTCGCTGCTTTTTACGATCGGTGGTGTTTATTCCGTTTACAGACTGGGCAAAAAACTATACGGTGAGGAGTCGGGTAAACTGGCCGCTTTGATGATTGCATCGGCATTCGCTTTTATTCTGGCGAATAACGATGTGCGGATGGACGCGATCCTGACCGCTTGTATCGCATTCTCCACCTGGCAGCTGGTTGAAATGGTGGATTCCAGGCGTTGGTTGCCTGTGGCGGGTGCCGCGTTGGGACTGGCGCTGGGGTTTTGTACCAAAGGGCATATCGCGGTATTTACTCCTGGACTTGCCTGCTTGTTCTATATGTTGTCCAAAAAGAGCATGAAGGTGTGGCTGGATGTACGCTGGTTGCTGGTGCTTGTATTATTTGCGATACTTATCATTCCCGAAGTGTATGCCTACTATCTGCAATTCAACCTTCATCCTGAAAAAGTAGTGCGGGGCAAAGATCATCTCAATGGAGTTAAATTCATCCTGCTGGGACAAAGTGTGGAGCGATTCAGTGGAGAGATGGGAGATGTGGGTAAAAACGATCGTTTCTTTTTCTTTCATTCTTTCGCATGGGCCTTTGCACCCTGGAGTTTTATCGCCTTCATCGCATTCGTTAATAGCCTGAAGAACATATTCAGGAATGGAATACTTTGGATGACGCACGGGGTTTTTGCGGTGATGATCATTCTGATCTCCCTGTCAGATTTTAAGCTGCCGCATTATCTGAATATCCTTTTTCCGCTTACGGCTTTATTTGCTGCATCCTTTTTCATCAGGAAAAAAGAAGACAGTAAATGGGTCCGCGTATTCTTTATACTACAGCTCATTGTTTCAGGATTAATACTTGTGGCTTCCGCGCTGGCCAATGGATGGATATTTCCGGTGCATTCATTCCTCATCATTACAGGAACGGTTATTTTACTGGCGGTCGTCCTGTATTTCTTTAAATCAGCTGCCTGGACAAATGCTCAAAAAGCGGTGCTGATACCGGTTGCGACCATGGTTTTATTGTTCTTTCTTCTGAATACAAATTTCTACCCACAGCTGCTGCAATATCAGGGTGGTAATACTTTGTCTGAATTGGTAAAAGGAAAAGTAAATGCAGATGATATCTACTTTGAACCGAACAGTTACAGCCCTTCCTTTAATTATTACATGAGTACTTTAAGAAGGCCGGTCACCGACTCGGTCCTTAAATCCGGAAAGAAGATCTGGGTGTTCACGGATAAAGCGCATTACGCTTCCGCGGATTCAGCTTATCATTTTAAAGGAAAAATATTTGACGTGAAGCGCTACTGGATCACAAGACTTAATTATAAATTCCTGAACCCCTCCACCCGTGAAGCGCAGTGTACGCGTTTTTACCTGGCGGAAGTGAATTGATCTATAAACCAGCCTGTTTACTGATCTCCAGCATCCTGTCGATCGGTTTTTTAGCGGCCAGCCGTAATTCTTCATCCATCAGGATCTCCGGAGAACCATACTCCATACAGAGATAAAGTTTCTCCAGTGTGTTCAGTTTCATGTGCGGGCAATCATTGCAGGCACAATTATTATTGGGAGGTGCGGGGATGAAAGTCTTGTCCGGTGAAGCTTTCATCATCTGATGCAGGATGCCGGTCTCAGTAGCAACGATATATTCTTTGGCGCTGTCCGTCTGACTGTATTTCAATAATCCGGTTGTGGACCCGATATAATCCGCGATGCGCAGGACCGGTTCTTCGCATTCCGGGTGCGCCAATAATTTGGCCTGTGGATGACGGACTTTCAGTTTGGTGATCTTTTCCAGACTGAAGATTTCGTGAACCATACAAGCCCCGTTCCACAGCACCATATCTCTGCCGGTGACCTTGTTGATATACGCACCAAGGTTGCGGTCCGGTGCAAAGATGATCTTCTGATCCTTCGGAAAACTCTCCACAATGAATTTCGCGTTACTGCTGGTACAGATCACATCACTCAGCGCTTTGATACCTGCACTGCAGTTGATATAACTGATCACGATGTGGTCAGGGTGTTGCTCCTTGAATTTCTTGAAGAGTGGTGGCGGACAACTATCGCTTAACGAACAACCTGCTTTGAAATCAGGGATCACCACTTTTTTGCTTGGATTCAGGATCTTGGCTGTTTCCGCCATGAAGTGTACGCCGGCAAAAACGATCATATCCGCCTGAGTCTTTTCCGCCTGTTGGGCCAAACCCAGACTATCACCGATGTAATCCGCTACATCCTGGATATCCGGTTCCTGGTAGTAGTGCGCCAGTACGACCGCATTTTTTTCTTTTTTGAGCCGCTCGATCGCCGCAAACAGATCCATCTCCGGATCCAGATCGATATCCAGAAAACCTTTTCGTTCCACGTTTTGCTTTGCCGCCTCCAGTATCTCGTTTTTCATGACTTCAAAATTTTCGATAGGGCAATATTCGACCCTATCCGGCAACTTTTCAAATCAATTTCTTTTTTTCCCTTCTCTGAATGTATTAATAGTATTAATACAATATTTATATAAAACCTTTATTATTATTACGGGTGTTAATTAGTGGAAAAGTCAGCTTCCCTTTCTTCTCACTTGTTAGAAATCCACAATTTCAAATACGAAATCCACAATCAATTTTCCTGCCTGTATTGGATTTGCTGAGGATATCCACAGCGATGTGCATTTAACATCAGGATAAAAAAACGAAACATTTTTTCGGGGACAGTGTGGATATTGGCAGTATAAATCGTGCACTATGAACCAAAAAAATAAATTCAGTCACGGAGTGTTCATTTCGTTTCCAATAATCCTGTTTCATAGTCACGTTTCACACCGGGTTATGCACATCTTTTTTACAGTGTCCACACAGGTGGGTGGAAAACTTGTTGCTGTGAAACGCGTGGAACGGCTGAACGCATGAAGAAAATAACTCAGGCATTGCCGTTATGGCTGGTCAATGATCTGAAAACTCACCTTCCCTACCTCTTTTTGTTTTTTAGTATTGCGGATCGTGATCACTAGTCTGCCTTTCTTCACCGGATGTATAGTATAACTTCCATCTGAATTCCTGACCAGCACGCCTTCCGGAACAGATACTTCAATATTTTCTGCAGGTACCTTCGTTACATTCACAACAACACGGTTATCCTTATTCAGGACCAGTTTATAGGGTATCTGTGTTTCCACATCAAAATCATCGCCCGTTAAAATGAAAGTGACCGGTTGTTTCCGGTAGGCCTTTACAGGTCTTCCGTTCTGTGAAGCAGGTGTCCATGCACCGGATCTTTTGATCACTTTAATTACCTCTTCCTCCATGCCATATCCGTTACTGGTCAAAGCTTTGATATCACTGACATTACCCTGTTTATCGACCACGAACTGCACAAAGACCGTATACATGCCGACAGGAGCACCATTATCAGCAGGCACATTCGCATTCAGGTTCTTTTCCAGGAACCGGCGCCAGCCATTCATATCACCAGGGAAAGCCGCTTCAATATCCACCTTATCAAACACCTTATCTGTTATACTGTCTGCCGGAACAACCGGCGTTGACTGGGCATTCAGCTGAAAAGATGCGAAGTAAAAAAGGATCGTAAGTAATACAGGTTTCATGGCTGATTTTTTGAAAATTAATCAATATACCGCTGATGAAAAACCCACCCGATTCCACAGAGCGGAAAGCTTTAATTTTATTATCTGAAAACGAATGCTATATGAAAAAAATAAAAATCCTTTTCACCGCCATCCTGATCGTATTATTCACTGCCGCCCGCGCGGACGAAGGCATGTGGCTCCCCCTGCTGCTCGAAAAACTGAATGAAAAACAAATGAAGAGTTTGGGGATGAAGATCAGCGCATCTGATATCTATAATATCAATAAAGGAAGTCTGAAAGACGCGATCGTCAGCTTCGGCGGATTCTGCACCGGTGAAGTGATCTCTTCACAAGGACTGGTGCTCACCAACCACCACTGTGGCTTTGACGCGATACAGAACCACTCCACACTTGAACACAATTATATCAGGGACGGATTCTGGTCGCGCAACAACGGCGAAGAACTGCCGAATGCCGGACTCTTCGTAACATTCATTGTGCGCATAGAAGACGTGAGCACTCAAGCGCTGGCCGGCGTTTCCAGCTCCATGAGTGAAAGCGAAAGACAATCACAGATAGACAAGAACCTCAATCAGCTGAAAACAACAGTTAAAAAAGAAAGCTACCAGGATAGTTTTGTACGCGGCTTTTTCGAGGGTAATCAATATTACCTCTTCGTTACAGAGACCTATAAAGATGTACGACTGGTAGGCGCACCCCCCTCCGCGATCGGCAATTTTGGAAAAGACACCGATAACTGGAGCTGGCCGAGGCATACGGGCGACTTTTCCATGTTCAGGATCTACTGCGGAAAAGATGGCAAACCGGCTGATTATTCACCTGATAATGTACCATTTACGCCCAAAAAATCCCTTTCCATCTCCCTCGATGGCGTGAAAGAAGGCGATTTTACCATGGTCTTTGGTTTCCCGGGCCGAACCACCGAATATCTGCCTTCTCCGGCGGTTGACCAGATCATGCGGGTGAATGACCCGGCAAAGATCTCGATCCGCGATAAAGCGCTGGGTGTGATCGATGGTTTTATGCGGAAAGATGAGCAGATCAAAATTCAATACGCGGCCAAATATGCGGGGATCCAGAACGCGTTCAAAAAATGGCAGGGCGAAGTGTTGGGACTGAACAGGACCGATGGTGTCGGTAAAAAGAAAACATACGAAACGGAGTTTCAGAAAAGAGTGGACGCCGACCCGAAATGGAAAGCAGTATATGGTAGCCTCCTCTCCGACCTTAGTGCACTCTATAAGGAGTTCGAACCATACGCACTTCACCGGGATTATTTCAATGAGATCGTCGGACGCATTGAAATATTCGGAGTGTACACACAACTGAATAAGCTGGCAACGATCCGAGAGAAGAACGGTCCGGAGGCTTTTCAAAAAGCACTGCCCGCTGCGAAGGGGGCACTCTCCGATTTTTATAAGGAATACAGTCCCGTTGTTGACCGCAAGCTGTTCGAAGTGCTGATGAAAAAATTCGTGGAAGACCAGGATCCGAAATTCCTGGACGCCGGTTTTCTGGCAAAAGCGAAATCATACAACGGCGATTACGCGAAATTCGCGGCGGAAATATATGATTCTTCCGCGCTGGACGAAAGCGCCAGGATCCTTACCGGGCTTGATAAAGACGCGGATCTGTTCATACAGTTATTCAGGGTTGACCCCGCCGTAAAACTGTACACACAACTGGCCGGCGCGTTCAATTCTACAGTCGTGAAAAAACTGAATGAGCTGCAGTCAAAGATCAATCAATTGCAACGCACGTATATGCAGGCGCAAATGGATGTGATGAAAGAACGCAAATTCTATCCTGATGCGAACAGTACGTTACGTGTTGCGTATGGCAATGTAAAAGGATACAAAGCTCGTGACGCTGTTGAGTATACTTATTATACCTATCTGGATGGGGTGATGGAAAAATACAAACCCGGCGATTACGAATTCGATGTACCTGAAAAACTCAGGACCCTGTATGCGAACAAAGATTATGGGCAGTATGGCGCGGCCGGAAAAATGCCGGTTTGCTTCATCGCCGCCAATCATACGACCGGTGGTAACAGCGGAAGTCCCGCGTTAGATGCGTACGGAAATCTCGTCGGACTGAATTTCGACCGCGTTTGGGAAGGCACCATGAGTGATATCAACTACGATCCATCCATTTGCAGGAACATCATGGTCGATATCCGTTATGTGCTCTTTATCATCGACAAATATGCGGGTGCGACGCGCCTGGTGAAAGAAATGAAACTGGTCCACCCCCGGAAAAAATAGCCCCAAAAGGTCCCGTTAACAGGTCCGGTGGTCAAAAACGGCCCCGGAATGGGCTCCTAAACCCCTAAAAATCCGCTTCTAAAGCCGGTTTTAGGGGTTTGAGGCTTCAATGAAAAACACTATTTTTGCCATCCGTTTTTTAAATCGTAAACAAGAGTATGTCAGTTATACAGAAAATCAGAGATAAGTACGCCCGGGTGGCGGTGATCGCTATCGCAGTTTCCCTGATCGGTTTTATCTTAACCGATTACATTTCAGGCAGAAGCAGGAACCTTTTCAGCGGAAGCGGAAGCACCACCGTGGGTCGTGTGAATGGCACATCGATCGAGTTCACTGATTTCGAGGCCAAAGTGAAACAACAGGAAGACTACCAAAAGGCCCAGGGCTACCAGACCGGCGAAGCCGCCCGTCAGCAGCTCATTGAATCCGTTTGGAATCAGGAAGTGGACAGGATCCTGCTGACCTCCGAGTTGGGAAAACTCAACATGCAGGTTGGTAAACGCGAGATCAACGATATGCTTTTTGGTGCGAATCCTCCCCAGGACATCAAACAGATCGGTACGGATCCTGCAACCGGCGTTTTCAATCCTCAGAAAGCCCAGCAGACCATCAACGAACTTAAAAAACGCGGAACAGCGGAACAAAAACAACAGTTCAGCGACTATCTCGGTCAACTGGAGTTCTCCCGTCAGGTAGAAAAATTCAACTCACTGATCAACGGTAGTGTGAACTATCCCCGCTGGTTCGTTGAAAAAACGAATGCCGACAACAGTCTGATGGCAAAAGCCTCTATGGTTCGCCAGGCATACACAGCGGTTCCGGACAGCGCAGTAAAGATCAGCGACGACGAGATCGCTGCATATATCAGCAAGCACAAAGAAGATTTCAAACAGGAAGAGACGCGCAGTATTTCTTATGTGCTGTTCAGTGCTGCTCCGAGTGCCAAGGACACATCCGACGCGTTAAAGAAACTTACAGACCTCAAAGCAGAATTCGATACAACAAAAGACGTTGATAATTTCCTGGCCAGCCAGGGAGCGCCACTGACCTACAAGGGTTATATCAATGGCAAGGAGATCAAGATCGCTGTAAAGGATTCCATCTTCAAACTGCCTGTGGGTGGTGTTTTCGGTCCTTATGCTGATGGTCCGAGTTTCAACATGGCGAAACTGCTGGGTGTAAAATCCATTCCTGATACCGTGAAAGTGCGTCACATCCTGGTGGCTACTGTTCAGCGTAATCAGCAGAACCAGATGGTTCCCATCCGTGACAGCGCAACGGCGCGTCATATCCTGGACAGCGCGATCACACTCATTAAAAATGGCCAGCCCTTTGATTCCGTTTGTGCCAAGATCTCAGATGATGGCAGCAAAGACAAAGGCGGTGTATATGATAACGTGGCCGCAAACGGCGGATTCGTTCCCGAGTTCAGCGATTTCATTTTCGGAAATCCTGTAGGAACAAAAGGTGTTGTAAAAACAGAATTCGGTCTGCACTATATCGAGATCCTTTCTGCAAAAGGCAGCAGCACCGGCTATAAAGTGGTTTATCTCCCCACCCCGATCGTTACAAGCGCTGAAACAGATAATGACGCTAACAATAAAGCGAACCAATTCGTGGGTGAAAGCAAGGATTCCAAATCTTTCGATACCAACTTTGACAAGAACCTGAAAGGTAAAGGATACAATAAACTGATCGCTACCGAGATCACACCGAACGCGTTCCAGATCCCCGGCATCGGCGTTTCAAGGATCTTCATTAAAGAGATCTATAAAGCCGACCTTGGCGATGTACTTGCTCCGCAGCGTATTGACGACAATTATGTTGTTGCAAGCGTGATCGAAGTGAATAAAGAAGGAACCAAATCCGTTGCGAAAGCGCGTCCGCTGGTTGAGCCCCTGCTGCGCAACCAGAAAAAAGCGGAGATCCTGGCGAAGAAAGTTGGCAACGTAACAACGCTTGAGGCCGCATCTGCAGCGCTCGGCCAACCCGTTGAACAGCTTGACAGTCTGCGTATGACCTCCCGCACCATGTCAACCAAAATGGGATACGAACCCAAAGTAAGCGGCGCGATCTTCAACCCCTCCAACAAAGGCAAGGTAGTTCCCGTTGTGCTGGATGGTGTGAACGGCGTGTATGTGGTCCGCGTGGAAGATGTGACCGCAACCGCACTCGGCGACGCCAATGTAGCAGAACAGCGCAAGGCGATGTACATGCAATCCAAACAAAGCGCGATGTACAACCCGAACGGCGTATCCGGCTCGCTTCGCAAAGCGGCTACCATCACCGACAAACGCGCGAGTGTTCCTCAGTTATAAGAGCGACCCGCTTTAAATAATCAACCCCCTGTAGCAGACAAAGGTCGATACAGGGGGTTTTTGTTTTACGGAACTCGCAAACCCGGGGACGTCAAAATTGTTAATTTTACATTCACGATGTCAGAACCCTTTGTCAATAAAGTCGCAGAAAGCGGGATCATCACCCTGGATCCGGAGAAGTACTTTCCCCGGGAACAGATCCGTGTGTTCGATATGAAGGACCATTTGTTCATGGGCCTGATCCTGAAAGAAAAAGATTTCAGGGAAACCCTGAAGGCAATGGATTGGGAACAATTCCGTGATCAGCATGTGGCACTTACCTGTTCTGCCGACGCGATCATTCCCGTTTGGGCATATATGCTTGTTGCGGCCGGCCTGCAGCCTGTTGCGGCGAGTGTGACGATGGGAGACGAAAAAGAAGTACACAAAAAATTGTACCTCGAACACCTTTCCACTATACCGGTGAATGATTATACGGACCAGCGCGTGGTCATAAAGGGTTGTGGTGAAACGCCGATACCAGACTATGTATATATGGAGTTGACGCGCATCCTGCGCCCGGTGGTGAAAAGCATCATGTACGGTGAACCCTGCAGTACCGTTCCTGTTTTCAAGAAAAAGTAGATCAGAACCAGCCCCTGCGTTTAAAGACGATGATCATCCATACCGGGATGGCCAGCATGATGGTAACTGCCATCCAGAACCCGAATTCATTGTGGAGATAAGGGATCTGGTCGAAGTTCATGCCGAATATACCGCCGATCACAGTGGCCGGCGCCAGCAGACAAGTCACGATGGCCATCACTTTCATGACCTCGTTCATTTTCAGATTCACGTTGTTGATGTGCAGGTCCTGCATGCTCACCATCACATCCCGATAGTTCTCCACCAGATCAAGTGCCTGCACTGTATGATCGTAAACGTCTTTGAAATACTTGGTCGTGCGCGCGTCCACGAGCGGACTGTCGGTCCGCAGGAAGCTGTTCACCAGTTCACGGACGGGTGAGAAGTTCCGTTTCAATACGATGAGTTCTTTCCGTTGCTGTGTGATAGCCTGCAGCACGCGCGGGTTCTGGCCCCGCATCACTTCTTCTTCAAGGAGTTCGATCTGTTCTCCGATCCTTTCCATGACCACGAAGTAATTGTCAACGATCAGGTCAAGCATGGAATAACAAAGATGATCAGCACCGCGCTGGCGCACCTTACTGGCTGCGATCTTCAGTTTTTCGCGCAGTTGATTGAACACATCACGGTCCGCGAATTCCTGAAAGCTGATCACGTAATCGGGTCCGAGGATGATGCTGATCTGTTCCTGTTCTACGGCATGATTCTGTTCATTATAAAACAGCATGTTCAGCAAACAGAACAGACCGGTTTCGGTTTCTTCCATTTTAGGGCGCTGATTGATGCTCAGGATGTCTTCAATGATCAGCGGGTGTATCTCATAGTGATTGCAAACCTGCTCCACATCGGCTTTTCGAAGTCCATCGATATTGATCCAGGTGATGCGTCCGCTTGTTTTATATGCGAAACAACCCTCTACTCCGGAGAGTTGTTTTTCCTCCACCCCACCCGCGTCATAATCGAAAACAGAGACCACTACTTCCGCGGATTCTTCCCGCTGGGGGATGACGGTCGGATTCACCTGCAGGATCTCCTTGGTTCTTTTTGAACCGAACCAGGAGCCGGGATCCAGATAACGCAGATATTTTTCGGGTTGCAGCCTGACGTTCATATGAGTGAAAGTTAATAAATCTTCGGGGAGCTAAGCGACCACATTTTTGGAATACCAGTCGCGCGCTCGTTCCAGGTCTTCAGGTGTATCGATGGCGATGGTGATATGGCTGGTGGAAGCCATCCTGATCCTGATACCGTGTTCCAGATAGCGGAGTTGTTCCAGCTTTTCGGTTCGCTCTGCCGGGGTGGGCGACCAGCCGGTGAAGGCCATGAGCGCGGGTTTGCGGTAACCATACACGCCGACGTGGAGATGGTATCCTGAAAAATTTTCTCCTGAACGCGGAAAAGGAATAACGCTGCGGCTGAAATAAAGGGCATTCCCGGCCTGGTCGGTGACTACTTTGACCATGTTGGGATCGGCCGCTTCTCCGGCGCTGATCGTTCTCATGAGTGAGCCCACTTCCACAGTGGGATCATCGAACAGGCGTAATAATTTTTCGAGCGGTTCCTGCTGGATGAAGGGTTCGTCGCCCTGCACATTGATGATCACATCCACATCCATTTCCGCGATGGCTTCTGCGATACGGTCGCTGCCGCTTTCGTGTTCTTTTTTGCTCATCACCGCTTTTCCGCCATGGGAGCTGATCTCGTTAAAAATAATGTCGCTGTCCGTAACCACGATCACTTCGTCGAACAAATTCATGGAGGCCACCTGTTCATAAGTATAACGGATCACGGGCTTTCCTCCGATCAGCTGCATCAGCTTGGCCGGGAAACGGGTGGCGGCATAACGGGCAGGTATCAGCGCAATTTTCTTCATTTATTCTTCCAGTTTGCCGAAAGGTTTTTTAAGCAGACGCAGGAAATCCTCATCCTGATCGTTCGGGTAATGTTTATCAAGGCCGTATCGGATCTCTTTTACATCGAGGTGGCTGTAGGTTCCCAGCAACCGGTCCCAGATGGCGAATACCGCGCCGTAATTACTGTCGGTATAAGGTTGCTTCCAGTGATGATGCACCTTGTGCATGTTCGGGGAGATCATGATAAAGCTGATCGCTTTATCCAGTGAGGCCGGCAGCCGCATGTTGGCGTGGGTGAAAGCGGTGGCAAGCACCAGTAATGTCTGGTACATCATGACCGCATACATCGGTGCGCCGGAAACCAGGATGAGCAGCATGAAAAACATACCACGCAGGATACTGTCACCGGGATGGTGGCGCAGCCCCGTTGTTACATCCACATTATTATCAGTATGGTGCACCAGATGAAAACGCCAGAGCAGTGGTGTTTTATGCATGACCAGGTGAACGAGCCAGCTGCTGAAATCCAGTGCCAGTATGCCTGTCAGGATGGTGAAACCAACACCCATATTCAGCCAGTAGACCAGCCCGAAATGATTGTCGCGGCACCAGTCAGCCAGCAACACGATCACAATGGCCAGCAGCGTGTGTATGATCAGGTGAATGACGGTGAACCCGAGGTTGACGGCGGCGTGCCGTGCTTTGTTCTGTTTGTAATGCATCGGCAGCAGCGGAATGGCGCCTTCGATGATCCAGAAAAAAAGCAAACCACCCACCAGGAACGCCATGCGTTGCAAAGGGTGATGCTCAAGGGTTTGAAAATAGGCAAGAATACGTTCGTTCATATTGAAGATTGGGCCTAAAAGTTACGAAGGAAAATCTGAACAGACGGGTAATGACGTGACAACAAATCAGGGAATAAAAAAACCCCGGATGGCCGGGGTTTTCAGAATTAGTTGAATGCTTATTGATTCAGCATCAGTGGCATCACGAGCATCAGCAGCTCTTCGTTCTCATCCTGGCCAGAAGGTTTGATCAGCCCCGCTTTGGTGGGGGTAGACAATTCCATGTTGATCTCATCGCTGTCGGCAGCGTTGAGCATTTCGATCAGGAATTTCGCGTTGAAGGCGATCATCAGATCTTCACCATTGTACTGGCATTTCATGCGCTCATTACCTTCAAAGCTGAAGTCCACATCCTGTGCGGCCAGCTGCAGTTCACTGCCGCTGATATTGAGAGCAACCTGGTTGGTGCTTTTGTTACTGAAAACGCTTACACGGCGAAGTGCGCTCTGGAAGTCGCTTTTAGCCACCGTGAGGCGATACGGGTTATCGGTAGGGATCACCACTTTATAATCCGGGAAACGGGCGTCGATCAGGCGGCAGCTCATTTGCGTAGTGCCTTGTTTCACGAACAGGTGATTGCTGTTGTAGCTGATGGTGATCGTTTCGTCGGTATCAGGGATCGCGGCTTTGAGCAGGCTCAATGGCTTGCGGGGTGCGATGAATGAATCAGATTTGGGGCAGGTAACATCTTTGCGCATGTAGCGGACCAGGCGGTGTGCATCGGTAGCGACACATTGCATGCCCTTTTTGCTCAGTTCAAAGAAAACACCGGTCATCGCAGGGCGGAGGTCATCGTTGCTGGTAGCGAACAATGTTTTGTTGATCGCGGTCACCAGTGCGGAAGCCGTAAGGGTGAATGAAGTCGTATCATCCGCCGTGGGCTCTTTGGGGAAGTTGTCGGGGTTTTCGCCCATCACTTTGTACTTACCATTATCGCTGGTCAGTTCGACACCGAAATTCTTGTCGATATTAAAGGTCAGGGGTTGTTCGGGGATGTTCTTCAGTGAATCGAGCAGGATCTTGGCGGGGATACAAACCTTTCCGCTGTCCTTGGCTTCAATATCCAGCTGCACGCGCATGACGGTCTCAAGGTCGGTAGCTACTACGGTGAGCTTGTTCTTTTCCACTTCGAAAAGAAAATCTTCCAGGATCGGCAACACGGTATTGGCATTGATCACGCCGGCGATATGCTGCAGTTGTTTCAGTAAAGTTGAGGAGGATACAATAAACTTCATCGTGACTTCGGTTTGGGGCGAAACTACTGATTTTTGACATACATACCACGTGGAAAAGCGGGCGGTGGATTACTTGATCCTGAATGGAAAAGGGGGTGTCCCGGGGTGGTCCTGAACGGTTTGCGGCGTCCCGCTTCTTTTTATATCTTGCTTGTGTCCAAAATCGTCAAATTATGCTGGATCGTCTATTCGGGTGGGGTAAGAAAAAGGAAGAACAGCAGGATCCCGGTATCCGCTTCGGCAGGTATTCCGACAACAATAAACCCCTGACCCGGATCAGCAGGTGGACCGATGCCGATAACCTTTTCAAGGAAAAAAAATACAACGAATCCTTTGACGCTTTCTTCGACTATGTCCGTGACGATGCGGAACAAAATGTGATCTATGAAAGAAGCGGCGATCAGGGCAAATTCGAATTTTATCAGGGCTCAAGAGTGGTACGCGGCACTTTTGGAGGCGGACAGCTCAGTGCAGAAGTGACATTGGCCCGGATGCCGCAACCCTCGGTACCGGTGATGCGGCGCCTGCTGGAAATGAACCTCAACCTGTATTACAGCCGGTGTGCGCTGGATAAAGACCGGTTGTGCATGCGCTTCGATTCGGTATTTGAAACTGCGAACCCGAGCAGACTGTATTACGGATTGAAAGAACTGGCCACGAGGGCCGACAAACAGGACGACCTGCTGCTGCAGGATTTTTCCATTCTGGAAACGACCGATACGGGGCCGATCAGTCCGGTCAGTGATGCGGAAAAAGAGATCAAGTACGGCTTTTTGCAAAATGCTGTCACTGCGGTGCTGGATACGATCGCTGGCATCGATCAGGAAAAGTTCTCCGGAGGTGTTTCCTATATGTTACTGGCGCTGGTATACCGGCTTGATTATTTATTGTCGCCCGACGGCAGGCTGCTCAGTGACCTGGAAAACATTGCTGCATTGTATTTCAGGAAAGATGAGCGCCCGGTTACAGAAAAGAACAATACGATGATCGTGGCGTTCCGTCAGATACTGGCGAAGCCCAAAGAAGAGACCCTGCGGAATTTTTTCCGCGCCAGGTATACATTTTCGATCGTTTCGCCTCAACCGTATAAGGCGGTAACGGATTCCATCGCGGCCGCTAATCAGAATACTACCTGGTATGTGGACAATAATTATCCGCAATTCGCACAGGCGATCTGTGAATACGGTGTTTCTTATTGTCAGTATTCATACAGTATGCCCAGGCCGGTGACCGAATTCTATCACCTGTTCATGATGATCAATTACCCGGAATATTTTTCCGCACTCGGGTATGGCCCGGGATTTTATGACAGACAAAAAAACCAATTCGATCAGCGTTCGATCATTGAGAAGATCATTGCGGTCACCAATGAATGGAAAGGGAAATATCCGCTGATGCTGTTCAACACGGCTCAACTCCGTTTCGATAACCTGACTTTGTTCAACCTGAGTTTCACGGCAGAGATCGCCAACTTAAACCTTGACGTTAAATAATATGGACCCGCAACAGATCATAGAACAATATCAGCGCGCCGTGATCCAGATCGCGACGCAGGGTGGAACCGGCACCGGATTTTATGTCAAGGAGTTCGACCTCATCGTTACCAATCAGCACGTAGTGGATAATAACGCAGAGGTAACGATCGCGGGAAAGGAATTCGAAAAAGCGTTCTCACGGGTTTGGTATACGGACAGAAAACACGACCTGGCTTTTCTGCAAGCGCCCGCCGATATTGAACTTCCGGAGATCCGCCTGGGACAATATGAGCAAATGAAGGATGGCGATCAGGTGGTGGCCATCGGACACCCGTATGGACTGAACTATACCGCAACACAAGGTGTGATCTCAAAAGTTGACCGGATCAGGGAGGGATTGAAATATATTCAGATCGATGCCGCCATCAACCCCGGGAACAGCGGCGGTCCGCTGGTGAACACCAGTGGCGAGGTGATCGGCGTGAATTCATTCATCATCCGCGGCGGAGATAATCTGGGATTTGCATTGCCGGTGAATTATCTGCGTGAGGCGCTGCAGTTGTATCAACCGAACAAAGGACAGGCTTCCGCCCGTTGTTTCAGCTGTGATTCACTGGTAACGGAAAAGACCATTGATTCCAATAAATATTGTCCCAATTGCGGAACGGAAGTGCAATTGCCTGAGATCCCGGAGAAGGAACCAGAGCCTACAGGAGCAGCAAAGATCATAGAAGACATACTCAAAGAACTGGGCAAAGATGTGCGGCTTTCGCGCGAAGGCCAGAATGTGTGGAGTGTGAAAGAAGGTTCCGCGCGGATCCGCATCACATATAACCCGGATAGTTATTTCATTGCAGGTAACGCGTATTTATGTCAGCTGCCCGCGGACCCGCAACGCATCAAGGGCTTGTATCAGTTCCTGCTGGAAGAGAACTACCGCATGAAGGGACTTGTGCTGAGTTGTTATAAACAGCTGATCGTCCTGAACAGCATCATGTATGATATGGACCTGACGAAAGAGAACGGCGTGGAGGCTTTCCGCGAGCTATTCAGGAAAGCCGACCATTATGATGATCATTTAAAGCAGGCGTTCGGTTGTACCGACAGGCTGGAAGAATAGTGAAGCACCCAACATGGCATTTTCAAAGTACCTAACACCGGAGCAGGCATTGCAAAAACTGAAGCACTACTGTGCATATCAGGAGCGCTGTCATTATGAAGTGGTACAGAAATTATATGACCTGGGTGTACGCAAGGCGGAGCACGACACGATACTGGCCACGCTGATCGAAGAGAACTACCTGAATGAAGAACGGTTCGCGATCGCCTATGCCGGCGGGCATTTCCGGATGAAGCAATGGGGCCGCACCCGGATCACGTATGCGCTGAAGCAAAAGCAGGTGAGTCCGTATTGCATCAAAAAAGCATTGCAGCAGATAGACGAAGCCGATTATGAGAAAACATTGCGGCAACTGGCGGAAGAAAAATACCGTTCTCTGAAAAAAGATCAATACCTCGTGCGGAAAAAGAAAACGATCGACCACTTAATATACAAGGGTTATGAACACGACCTTGTGAATAAAGCCGTGGCCCGGCTTACCGGAAAAGGAGCAAACGGCGAAGAATGATGAAAACCGCACCCATCCTTGTTCTTATACTCCTGTTTATGCACAGCGCCTGTGCACAACAGCGGGTGTATGACCATGCGGTCACTGTGCAATCGGACAACGATAATTTCGCGGGGCACCTGAAAGATGGTTATTATACGAACGGATTACTGATCCGTTATTCCTACCTGCCCCGGCATTTTAAGACACATTCACCTGTTATCAAAGCGACATCATGGTACAGCATCGGACAACAGATCTTCACTTCTGAATCCATCGATGATGAATTCCTGTTCATGATCGACCGGCCGTTCTCCGCATATTTGTATCTGCAAAAAGGATATCAGTTGTTCTATAAGAACGGAAGAGCGCTTAAGCTCAGTATCAGTGCAGGGTTAACGGGCAAGGGTGCCGGCGGTAAACAAGTGCAGAACACCTTCCATGATATCATGAAACTGATCCATACGCGCGGATGGGATTATCAGCTGCGCACTGCAGCAGCGATCAGCGCCGAGGCCGAAGGGTTCAGCATCGCGGGAAAACAAAAAAAGACAGGACCCGCCACTCATTTTTACTATCAGGTCAGGACCGGGTCCGTATTCGATGACCTGACCGCAGGTGTGCTGATGCGTTTCGGAAAGAAACAACCACTGGTCAGCAGCTGTTTTACGGAGGCAAATCTTGGAGCCGATGCCCCATCACGTGAAATATTCTTTTATCTGTGGCCGCGGTTACGATACCAGGTCTATAATGCGACCGTACAGGGCGGATTGTTCATGAATGACAAAGGCCCGTTCACCGCCCCGTTGCAACACGGGCAATGGATAGCAGAGAGCGGCTTTTGTGTTTCAGGTAAACAGCAATCATTCACACTTGCGATCACCGCTCAGGCCCGCGAAGCCCGCACCATGCGTCACAACATGGTTTTCGGCAGTGTCGCCTACCGCCATTTATTACATATCAGGCGTAAAGGCGTTACCTCGCCACTACATTCAGCGGATTGAGTTAATTTTACGATTCATCCTGCAACATGTCAACCTTACGCATCAGCACTATACAAACCGATCTGGCCTGGGAAGATAAAGCCACGAACCTGCGCCGGTTCGAAGAAAAGATCGCAGCACTCGTGGGCAAGACCGAGATCGTTGTGTTACCGGAAATGTTCAGCACCGGTTTCAGCATGCGGCCAGAAGCGTTGGCGGAAACCATGGAAGGTGAAACGGTTGCCTGGATGAAACGCGTATCAGCCGCGAACCGTGTGATCCTGACCGGTAGTCTCATCATTGAAGAGAACGGTAATTATTTCAACAGACTGATCTGGATGTTGCCTAACGGGCAATATGGATTGTATGACAAACACCACCGCTTTGCATTCGCGGGAGAGGACGAGCATTATACTGCCGGACAAAAAAGACTGGTAGCATCCGTGAATGGCTGGAAGATCAACCTGCTGGTGTGTTATGATCTTCGTTTTCCCGTTTGGGCGCGGCAACAAACAGAGCATGGCGAAATGGAATATGATGTGCTGATCTATGTGGCCAACTGGCCCGAACGCAGAAGCCTGGCCTGGAAAACCTTGTTACAGGCACGCGCGATCGAGAATCAGTGTTATGTTGTGGGGGTGAACCGTGTGGGGAATGATGGTAACAATATTCATCACAGTGGTGACAGTTCCGTGATCGATCCGTTGGGAACCATTTTATATACGAAGAAGGACGAAGAAGATGTACATACCATCACGCTTGATAAAAACGAGCTCGATGCCGTTCGTGAAAAATTCCCTTTCTGGCGGGATGCGGACCGGTTCCTGTTATTACCGCCGGAACCTGATGCGTAAGATCAATGCACGCCGGACTTCGCGGCTTTATCCGCTTTGATCAGCTCCATGGCTTTTTCCAACTTAAAATCCGCGTTGCGGCGAACCGACTCCACGGTGGGGCGGATCTCAATTTCGGGCTGAACACCCAGTCCGGTTTTCGGTGCATCCTTATCCATCACCAGCCGGAACATCGGCAGCCTGAAACGCACGCCGGTATTGGGCAGCGTAACATCGGGGATCAGCCAGGCTGAATTTCCGTAAGCACCACCTCCGGTTTCTTCACCGATCAGCGTTACGTTATCCTGTGCACGCACCGCATTGGCGAAAAGCGTGGTAGCGGAAAAAGAATTACCGCCAATGAGCACATAAACTTTGCCATTGAAGTGATCCTTCTTTTTGGGTGAGAAGTGATGCCGTTCAAAATATCCGAAATGATAGAGGCCGTCTTTTTTCTTTTTCGTGAAGAAGCCAATGAACAGGCGGTTCCAGAAATGATTTTTCACATAGCGGTCGTATTCGCTTTTCTTACTGACCGCAACGAGGGTATCACCGATGCGGAAACGGTGATCGGTCAGATAACGTGAAAGCAAAGTAGAGTTGGTGACACTGCCACCGCCATTCCCGCGTACATCGATCACCAGGTGGTCCACTTTGTGTTTGCGCAGGTTGTGGAATGATTGACGAAAGAACTTCCGGAGACCGTAGTTACGGCCGAAAGAACTCAGGTTCATCATGGCGGTGTGATTCGCAGAATCCACTTGCAGCAAGCGTACGCTGCTTTGTTCCTCCCGCCTGATCTCTTTACGCGAGGGTACCGCGGGCCGCTGCATGTTGCGGATCATAGCACGACCCACCGTATCTTTCGCGGGATCGAAAACGGCAAGTGTTGCTACTGATTCTTTTCCGGTGCTGTCGATATAACCAACCGTGTATTTATCCTTTAATCCGAAAATACCGGTGTAGGTGGACCCGAAGAAACCACGGTTGCTCAGGGTCTGGTATTTATGTGTACGGTTATAACCATCCGTGGAAAGAAAATGAAAGAGACTGTCGTTGATCGCAGAAACAGAGAAGCCATCAATGGAGGTGATCCGGGTGCCGCGTTTGAGGAGACTGTCTTTTCGGTTAAGCGTAGCCGTGATGATCATGATATCATCCCCCGGTTTATCGCCGGGCGACCAGGTCTTTACACTCAGCGGGAACATTTTACTAAAACGGATCCGGTCATTGTAACGTGAAAATCCTTTAGAGCCCCTTACGGAAGTGTGCCCGCAACTTATATGTGAAGTGACATAAGAAAGTGTTTTACGGAAACCGGCTTCGGTCAGGGAGTCGTTCAGTTGCGAAAGACCTACGCTGAAATACTGGTCCATGCTGTCTTTCGGCATGTACCAGTATAATCCGGGATGATGTTTTTCCAGCAATGTGCGGTAAATATGATAGTCATCCTGCAGTTGTTGGGGGGAGAATTTTTTTGCAGGACTATACGCATGCTGTGTTACACCACAGCCCGTCAGAGCAGCAGCGAACAACAGAACAAAGAATATTTTTACCGTTTGATACAACTGCTCCGTTATTATTTATTCATGTGATTCCAGCCCTGCGCGGTCAGCGCGTGTTTGCCACCTCCTTTGGTGATGATGGTCGCACCCTTCTCGGGTTCGGTCATATAACCCACCACGCTGATGCCTTCGTGCTGAACGATCTTATCGTAATCTTCCTGCTTCACAGTGAACACGAGCTCATAATCCTCACCACCGCTCAATGCGCAGGCGGTCGGATCGATCTCGAATTTGAAAGCGGCGTTTCGTGTTTGTTCTGAAACAGGGATCTTATCCTCATACAATACACAACCCAGTTCACTTTGTTTGCAGATATGCAGGATCTCCGAACTGAGACCATCGCTGATATCGAGCATACTCGTGGGTTGTATCTGTTGAGCCGCAAAGAACTCCACGATGTCTTTTCTTGCTTCGGGACGCAGGAGTCGTCCAATGACATACGCTTCACCTTCCAGATCGGGCTGTACACCCGGACTTTCAATGAAGATCTTCTTTTCTCTTTCCAGGAACAGCAGTCCGATATAAGCGGCACCGAGGTCGCCGCTGACGCAGAGCAGGTCGCCCTTCTGCGCGGTACTGCGCTTCACGAAACGGTCCGGACTCACTTCTCCGATAGCCGTAACGGAAATGATGAAACCCTTTTGAGATGAAGAGGTATCGCCACCCACCAGGTCCACACCATAACGGCTGCAGGCCGCGTACACACCTTCATAGAATTCGTCGAGGGCTTCCACGCTGAAGCGGTTGCTGAAGCCGATACTGATCACGATCTGTGTCGGCACCGCGTTCATTGCGTAGATATCGCTGAGGTTCACGACCACGCTTTTATAACCGAGGTGTTTGAGCGGCGTATAGATCAGATCGAAGTGAACGCCTTCCACCAGAAGGTCGGTGGTCACTACGGTTTGCCTGCCGAAGTGATCGATCACGGCGGCATCATCGCCCACACCCAATATGGATGAAGCGTTCTGCAGTTCAATATTCTTTGTCAGGTGATCGATCAGTCCGAATTCACCCAGATCAGCGATCTCAGTTCTTTCTTCCATCTTACAATTGTTTTTCGTTACGAATCACGGCCAGCATATCATCGTGTATCAGACCGTTAGTGGCCAGCAATCGGTGCTGGTATACAGAATACTTGTCTCCGTTGAAGTCGGTCACCCTGCCACCCGCTTCTTCCACGATCAGATATCCCGCGGCGCTGTCCCACGCCTGCAGTTTATGTTCATAGAACGCGTCAAAGCGGCCGCAGGCGACCCAGCATAGATCGATGGCCGCGGAACCCAGCCTTCTGACCGGAACTCCTTTGCGGATGAAGCGTTCGAACACTTCAAGCGGGCCGTTCTTCATGTTGATATAGGTATAAGGAAAACCCGTTACCATGCAGGCGTGCAGCACTTCGGTCTGTCCGCTTACGTGGATCGGTTTATCGTTCAGCGTAGCGCCTTTCCCTTTTTCGGCAAAGAACAATTCATTCAGGTGCGGATTATATACAACGCCCATGATCATCTCTCCATTGTGTTCAATACCGATGGATACGCAATTCAAGGGTATGCCATGCGCAAAGTTGATGGTACCGTCGATCGGGTCGATGATCCACTTGTATGCGGATTCCTGTTTGATCTCACCGGTCTCTTCACTTAAAATGAAATGATCGGGAAAATTCCGGCGGATCACTTCAAAAATGGCTTTTTCAGATGCATGATCCGCCTCGGTGACAGGGTTGTTGACACCTTCTTTATTCGAAATGGTAAATTCGTGGTTAAAGAACCGCATGATCTCGCTGGCACCGGCTCTTGCGGCTTCCAGCAATGTGGATTTGAGCATGTGCAAAGATACAGCCTGCTTCCCCTGCTACAAAGCCGGATTGAGGGCATTTGTTCGTATTTTGGCACGGTAAACTGCAGGATGGAAATTTCAGTCATCATCGTTAATTATAATGTCAGGTATTTCCTGGAACAATGCCTTTGTTCCGTGGAAAAAGCGCTGAACGGAATGAGCGGTGAGGTGATCGTGATCGACAATCAGTCGTCCGACCAGAGCGTTGAATACCTGCAACCCGCATTTCCCACCGTTCGTTTTGTGGCCAACGCCGCAAATGGCGGTTTCGCCAAAGCCTGTAATCAGGGTCTGGCGATGGCTTCGGGCCGGTACATCCTTTTTCTGAATCCGGATACGATCGTGGGTGAATCCTGTTTCAAGGATTGCATCCGTTTCATGGAAGCACATCCGGATGCCGGTGCGCTGGGTGTGAAGATGCTGGATGGCAGTGGCCGTTTTCTGCCGGAATCAAAAAGAGCATTCCCCTCACCCCTTACCTCTTTCTATAAACTTTCAGGGCTTTCATTGCTGTTCCCGAAGTCGCCCCGCTTTGCACGCTATCATCTGGGTCATCTGGATCCCTCGCAACCACATGAAGTGGATGTGCTGGCCGGAGCATTCATGCTGATCCGGAAAGAGGTGCTGGACAGGACCGGCGGCTTTGACGAAACGTTTTTCATGTATGGAGAAGATGTGGACCTGAGTTACCGCATTCAGAAAGCCGGATACAAGAATTATTATTTCCCTGACAGCCCGATCATACATTTCAAAGGAGAGAGTACAAGAAAAGGAAGCATGAATTATGTGCGGATGTTCTACAGCGCCATGAGCCTTTTCGTACGCAAGCATTATGGCGGAAGCCGTGCGGGCCTCTTCAACCTCATCATTCATCTGGCCATTTGGGTCCGTGCGGGTCTCAGCGCAACGGGCCGTTTCATCCGGCGCATTGGTTTGCCACTGATCGATGCAAGCCTGATCCTTCTTGCGTTCTGGCTCATGAAGAATCTCTGGAACAGTGTACGGTCTGATGTGGAGTATCAGAACGATAAATTATGGATCGCATTTCCTGCCTATACGTTATTCTACCTGATCACTGCCTATTATGCCGGTTTGTATGACCGCGCTTATAAGCGAAGCGACCTGGTCCGTTCCAGTGTGGTGGCAAGCGTTGTGCTGCTGGCGGCTTATTCTTTGTTGCCGGAGCAATATCGTTTTTCGCGTGCGATCATCTTATTCGGCGCGGTGCTTGGGCTCGTCTTCATCATGGTGCTTCGTTATATCCTGACCAGCACCGGTGTGCTGGAATCCGATTCGGAGGACCGTGATAATGCCAGCACGCTGATCGCAGCGGATACAGATGAATACAGACATGTGCTGGAGCTGATGCAGGTAGCGGGTTTGCAGGAAAGGGTGCTCGGCCGCATTTCGGTTTCGGAACAGGACAATACCGCGATCGGCAACCTGAAACAAATACAAAGACTGCCCGATGCGGTACCGTTCCGGGAGATCATCTATTGTCAGGGTAAACTTTCGTTTGCTCAGATCATTGAAAGCATACAGTCGCTGCCCGCAGGCGTTCATGTTAAATTCCATGCGGCCGGCAGCAGAAGTATCGTTGGCAGTGATTCACGGGATGGCTCAGGTGAATCGGTTTCAGTGGAGACCTCGCTCAAACTGGCGGACCCTTATTACCGGCGTATCAAGCGACTCATCGATACCGGATTCTCAATGTTGTTCCTGCTGACCTTCCCGGTACAATTCATACTGGTCAGAAAACCATTCCGCTTTCTGGCCAGGGCCCTGCAGGTGCTTTTGATGCAAATGACCTGGGTGGGATATACGCAGGATGAAAAAAAACTGCCCGGCCTCCGGAACCCGGTGCTGGCCTGCAATGGACTGCCCGCGTCGGTGAAGCAGCAGATCCCGGCAGAGAGCCTGCACATGCTGGATTACTGGTATGCGCGCGACTATGAACCGGTCAACGATATTCGTTTGGTGTTCCGTTCATACCGGAAGCTGGGCGATTGAACGGACAGAAAGCTATATTCGCACCCTGTACGGATAAACATTCTTTACCTTTGCAACGACGAAACCGTTAATGGCAACATTAATTGACATAAAACTTCCACGCGCGATCGCAGCCGCCCTCCGCATCCCACCCAATGATGCCCGCAGGCAGCAGCTGCGTGTGCTGAAAAAGCTGCTTAAAAAAGCAAGGTTCACCGAATTCGGTCAGCGTTACCGTTTCGACGATGCGCTGCTGAACCGCCATCCCGGAAAAAAATTCCAGGAACTCGTTCCCGTTCATGATTATAATAAGATCTATGAAGAATGGTGGAAGAAAACACTGGATGGTGTTCCCGATGTGACATGGCCCGGTAAGATCAAATATTACGCGCTGAGTTCAGGCACTTCAGAATCAGCCAGTAAATATATTCCCATTACCCGAGAATTGCTGCGGAGCAACACGATCAATTACCTGAAGCAACTGTTCAGTCTGCTTGGTTATGAAGAAGCCAACAAAAGGGCCATGACCAAGGGTTTCCTGATGCTGGGCGGCGCTACGGACCTTAAAAAAGGAAAGGCCGGTTGGTACGCGGGTGACCTGAGCGGGATCCTGGCCAAGAAAAGACCGTTCTGGTTCCAGACCTTTTATAAACCGGGCGGGCGCATTGCCGCTATGTCCGACTGGAACCAAAAACTGAACGAGATCGTGGAGCACGCGAAGGAATGGGACATCGGTTATATCGTTGGTGTTCCGGCCTGGTGCCAGATGTGCATGGAGATGGTGATCGAACATTACAAGCTGAACAATATCCATGAAATATGGCCCAATTTCAGCTTCTTCGTTCACGGCGGTGTGGCGTTCGAGCCTTATAAGAAAGGATTTGAAAAACTGCTGGGCAAGCCCATTGTTTATATCGAGAATTATTTATCGAGTGAAGGCTTCATCGGATACAAGACACGCGAACACGCGAAAGGCATGCAGCTGATCCTCGACAACAATATCTTCTTCGAGTTCGTTCCGTTCGACGAGAAGAATTTCACGAATGAGGGCGCGATAGTTGACAACCCCGAGGCGCTGATGGTCCATGAAGTGGAGCTCGGAAAAGAATATGCATTGCTGATGAGCACGAATGCGGGGGCCTGGCGCTACCTGATCGGTGACACGGTGAAATTCGTGGACCTGGAAAAGCACGAGCTTGTGATCACCGGACGCACCAAGCACTTCCTGAGCCTGACCGGAGAGCACCTGAGTGTGGAGAACATGAACAAAGCGATCGAACTCGTTTCTGAAGAATTCAACATCAGCATCCCCGAATATACCGTGGTCGGTTTTCCGTATGAGAATTTCTTCGCGCACAGATGGTATGTGGCCAGCAATGATGCAGTTGATGCCGAAGCACTGCGCAAAAGGATCGACGCACATCTGCGCATCCTGAATGATGATTATGCGGTGGAACGCGACAGCGCGCTGAAGAACATTTTTCTGGAAGTACTGCCTGAGGAGAAATTCATGAAGTTCATGGAACTGAAAGGCAAGCTTGGCAGCCAGCACAAGTTTCCCCGTGTCATGAAAGGCAAGATGCTGGAAGAATGGACCCAATTCCTGAGTGCTGGTTGCCTGGAAAAGGGATCATAAAAAGACCGCCCCAAAAAACAACCATCCGCTTTTATGCTGGAAGCGCTCCTGAAAGGACTGACCTTTGGTTTACTGCTGAGCATTTCGGTGGGCCCGGTGATTTTCTCCATCATCAAACAAAGTCTGAACAATGGCCACAAAGGCGGACTGGCCTTCATTTTCGGCGTTTCGGCCAGTGATATCGCGCTCGTGCTGACCAGTAACGTTTTTACACAGCTTTTCGACAACATCAAAAGATACAAGACCGAAGTCGGCATTGCGGGCTGTATCTTTCTCGTCACACTGGGCGTATACTTCCTTTTCTTCAAAAAAGTAAAAGTGAATGAAGAGGGCAAGCAGGTGTTCCTCACGCGCAAAAGGGATTATGTGAAGATCTTCATGTCGGGCTTTCTGATGAACACGCTCAACCCCGCGGTACTCATCTTCTGGATCACTACATCCACCGCGGTCATTACACATACCATTGAACACCGGATCGTCATTTTTGTGACCTGCCTGGGCTGGATGCTCAGTACTGACATCCTGAAAGTGTTTCTGGCAGGCAGGATCCGCAACCGGCTTACGCCGCATAATATCCATATCATCAACCGTATCAATGGTATCATCCTGATCGTATTCGGGGTCGCACTAATATGGGGACTGATCGCTTACGGTAAAAGGATCTGACCGCTCGCAATTTCCGCTTCAAATAGTATCTTGGGCCCATGGCAAAATCAAAGCCGGCAAACGGGTCGTCTTCAAAAGGAAAAGGTCTTATGATCAGGGCCTGGCGCATCTTCAAGCGCGCCTTCATTTACCTTTTCATTTTTCAGTTCCTGTACATCATCGTGCTGCGCTGGGTAGATCCTCCATTTACCATTACACAACTGGTGAGCTGGGTGACCGGGCATGGATTGAAACGCGATTACGTGGACCGGTCCGACATCTCGCCATATGCAGGCCTGGCGGTCATTTCATCAGAAGACCAATTGTTCCCCGATCACAGTGGCTTTGACTGGAAGAGCATCGAAAAAGCCATGGCATACAACAAACGCAAGCCTGGCAGAACAAGAGGTGCCAGCACCATCAGTCAGCAGGTCGCGAAGAATGTATTCCTCTGGCAGCATGGTGGCTGGTTCCGGAAAGGGCTGGAAGTGTATTTCACTTTCATGATCGAATTATTGTGGAATAAGCAACGCATCCTGGAAGTATATCTCAATGTGATCGAAATGGGGGATGGTGTGTTCGGTGTGGAAGCCGCTTCTCAAAAATTCTTCAGCCACTCGGCAAGAACACTGAACAGGCAGGAAGCGGCGCTGATCGCCGCTTGTTTACCCAATCCCAAACGACTCATCGTGAAACCCGCTTCGGGTTATGTGATGGGGCGATCGAATTTCATCATGCGGCAAATGAGTTTCCTGGAACCCGATCCGGATATACAAAGAGTGACGGGACTTTCGCGAGGTAAATGATAACGGTGGAACCCCAACCCATTTAGTACGAACTTATAGCTAGCAGCTAACAGCTAATAGCTATTGGCTATTAACCGGCTCCTTTACTCTATTACTATGTCTATCTTAGCACTATTATGTGTCGGTGTGTATATGCCCGTGTTGATGGCGAAGCGCATATAATATTTTCCGGCCGGAAGCCCGGGACTGAACCGGATCGTTTGCTCCTTTTTTTCATTCACTTGTGATAAGCGCAGATCCGTGATCACATCTTTCAGCCAGGTCTTGCCATTGAAGAACCCGATCCGGATCGTATCATTCTGTGGCGGATGTTGCCGGATGAATGCGGCATAGTGATCCGGGATATCGAACCGTATCGTTGTTTGCATCATTCCTCCGGGATTGCATCTTAAATTTCCTTCATTCAACAGCTTCACGTCGATCTTTGCATAAGAAGCAAAACAGGAATCGAACCTGTATTCCACGAATCCCTGCCGGTAAGGGATCGAATCCTGCATGACGAAGGGGTTTTTGATATCCAGATAGTAAGCGGGTTTACCTAAAACAGAATCTTCAAGCGGCCAGAAATTAAAATTATTCATCCGCCATTTGTACCAGTTGAGGGAGTAGGTTGGACGCCCGGTATAGAACCAGTATTTAGATGCACGCTGATAGGAATTATTGAAAACAACCGGACGGCCCGCTGTTATTTTGTCCATCGCCTTCGGCCAGTCCTTCCAGGTATGAAAACGGAATACGAGTCTTTTCTGCGGAATGAAATCAAATACCATGGCGAAACGCGCGAAAGTGATCAGCAACAGTGTCAGCGGCAATAAACGAAACATCCATTTTTTCCAGGCCAGGTGTTCTTCAAGATAAAAGAACGAAAGCACGATGAGGGGTACCATCGCAGGCGATGTCCAGTTGGCCTCTGATTTACCGCGGAAAGTAGTGAGTAAAAAGAACAGATAAAAGCCGGTCATCGTAACATAAAGGGATCGCTGAAAACCGTTCTTCCATTTATACAGGAATGCGGCGGGGATCAGGATCAGTCCGGCAAAGGGCCCGGGCAGCACGAGTTGCGCGAGGATATAATTCAAGGTGTTGCCGACCTTGTATTGATCGTTCACTTTATTTTCCGTCAAATGATATTGTACACTCACCCAATCGTGATGGTTTTGCCATAACAAATGAGGAACAAAGAGCAGGAAAGCCAGGAAGAGTCCGGCCCACAGTGCCGGTTTTTTCAGCAGCCGCCATTGCGCGATGAGTGCGAAAAAGATCACCAGTACCGCGTGGTACTTGCTGTATAACATCAGGGCCATCACGGCACCCATCAGTGATCCGTTCAGCAGGTTCCCGTTTTCGCCAAATTTTTTGAGCAGCAGGAAGAACAACGCGGTGAAGAATAAGAGTGGTGTGTCGGGTGCAGCCATATATCCACCCAGCTGGATCAGCGCAATGGAAAGTATGATCGCATAGAACAAAAAGGGATTTTTCCGCTCTGTCAGTTTTTCAAGGATGACCACCCATCCGATACTCATCAGCAACGGAAAAAACCGAACACCCAGTTCATTCGGGAAAATAGCGTAGCCGGCTTTGATCAGCATGGCGATCATGGGCGGATGATCGAAATAGCCCCAGTCCGG
>JAKPSI010000119.1 GCA_029555415.1 Bacteroidota bacterium
AAGAGTAAGGGAATTTTTAAGCGCGACTGCATCGCGATGTCCTGCAGTTCTTTGGTTCGTTTCACACCTGTTACATTCAGCATGGAACCGACCTTGCCGTCTTTGATCTGGGATAACAGATTATCGTCATTGGTCAGCGGACCGGTCGCGGCCCAGGGACCATTGTACTGGTTCATCTGCCCCACTTTTTCTTCCAGGGTCATCAGTTTCAGCACGGAGTCCACTTTCTGCGGAATGGTTTTGCGTTGTGCGGACACGGTCATGGACGCGAGCAGGCCCGCGCAAAGGATCAGGTGTTTCATCTTCATGTTTGTTATTGTTGGACGAGCCGCAGCAGGAAACCCCCGCCCGGCGCCATATGTATCGTGATCTTGTCTTTGTTGTTCAGTGTTCCGTGCTGCATTGCATAGTCACTTCCATAGCTCTCCGCATTCACCCCATCCTTACATAACGTAAAGGTATAACCGCTTATGTTCAGGAATCCCAAAGGCAGTTCAATATCCCTTGCGGTATGATTGTTCAGTCCGGCAATATACCAATCATTGCCATTTCTTCTTGCGGTCACGATGAATTCCCCGATCCTGCCCTGCAGCACCCTTGTGGCATCCCATTCGCGCGGAATGCCGCCCAGTAATTCCATGAAGGCCGGTTCTTTGAAACCCTGACTGATATTGCCGCTGAAGATCTGCAGCGGACTGTCATACACCACAAACATCGCCAGCTGCTGGCAGCGCGTACCCTGGCTCATCGGGTTCTTTCCCACCATACGGAACTGGTCCTTCGGTGCATTGAGGAGAATGCCGGGTTCATAATCCAGAGGACCGGCCAGCATCCTTGTATAAGCGATGGCCACATTGTGTTCGGGGCCGGGCAGCTCACTCCAGATATTCCATTCCGAACCGAGTACGCCTTCTTCCGTGATCACATTGGGCCATGTGCGGTTGAGGCCTTTGGGCCCATACGCGCCATGGAACATGACGGTGATATGATGATCCGCGCAGGCCGAAGCGATGCGGTGATAAAAATTGACCATCGGCTGATCATCACGGTCCATGAAATCGGTCATGATCGATTCCACGCCCCAGCGGTTGAATTGCGCGAGCGCGCTGTCGAGTTGTTTATCAAGGGTGGAGCATAGCGTCCACAACATGAGTTTGATGCCCTTCTCTTTTCCGTAACGAAGCAGCTCCGGCATATCCAGGTCCGGATTGAGTTTGAAGAGATCCTGGTAATCGCTCCAGCCCGCGTCCAGCATGATCTGCGTGAAACCAAAGCGTTTGGCGAAATCGATATAATATTTATAGGAAGCGGTATTGATACCTGCTTTGAAGGGCACATCAAACAGGTTGATGCCCGTGATCCATTCATCCGTTCCTTTCGCGGAGCGGACCCAGGAGAAATCTTTTTGCGCCGGCGCATCGCCTAATAAATAAATGAGATCATTCATGGGCAGTTCAACATCTTCCTTCGCTACCAGTACCGCGCGCCAGGGCAGCATGCGTGTACCGGATGTACGTGCGATGTAGTCCGCTCTTTCCGAAACGATCCACTGCGGGAACTCCCCTTTGGTCGCCACTTCTTTTAACGGATAGGGTGCGAATACACCCTGCAACCCATCTTTTGTTTTTTGCAGGAACATGCCCGGGTAATCTTTCAGGTTGGCATCGCAGAGGGCGAGATGATAGCCATTGAGCAATGAAAGGGTCACCGGCGCGAAGGTCATCATCGTGTCCGGGATCTGTCTCAGTATTTCTTTTTTATACAACCCTTCATAGCTGGTATGGAAGCGGTCCTGATCCGGACGCTTGTCGATATGCGCGAACCAGGCAGCCGATCCGGCATCGATACTGAATGAAGCCGTTTCATTTTTGATGATCACGGTATCCGGCAAACGCATGCCGATGCGGTAGGCCATGCCATTGTTATACAGCCTGAACTCCAGGATGAACGGCTGTTGCAGCGTTAATGCAAGATTATTATAATGATCCGGGAGGGTGCTGCTGCGGTATGCTAATTGAGGATGAACCGTTCTTGTGACTGTTGAGAATTTCTTTGAGGTAATAACTAATGCATCTGACAGATTCCTTCCGCCAGCCAGCTGCAGGTCAATGGATGGCGACTGTACCAGCACCTGCTGTCCGGCATACAACGTATACGCGATCTTGTCTTTCGTTTGTATCTCCAGTCGCAATGACGAATCCGGCGAATACAAAAGCAAAGGCCGCTGCGCGAAACCCGCGGCTGTTAACAGGATCAGGGAACATGTTGTCAGCAGGGTTTTCATGCAGCGGCCTTTTTGCGCATTCAATTATTTGGACCAGTTCACCGAAGCCGTTTTCACATCGCGTGAATTGGCACCGATCATGATCTGGAATTCACCGGCTTCCCAGTCGTATTTCAGGTCATAATTATAGAACTTCAGGTCGTTCGGCGTGATGTCGAAGGTGACGGTTTTGCTTTCGCCTGCTTTCAGGTCGATCTTCTGGAATCCTTTCAGCTCTTTCACCGGACGGGTTACAGAGCCCACCACATCGCGTATGTAGAGCTGTACCACTTCCTTGCCATCGCGGTTACCGGTATTGGTAACGGTCACGCTGGCTTTTAATGTTTGTTGTCCTTTCAGATTCGTGCTGCTCAGTTTCACATCACTGTAGCTGAAAGAAGTATAGCTGAGGCCATAACCAAAGGGATACACAGGGTCATTGGATACATCCAGATAGTTGGAACGGAATTTCTCGAACCAGGTACCGAGGGGGCGACCTGTATTCTTGTGCGCGTAGTACATCGGCACTTGACCGACATTCTGCGGGAATGTGGTGGTGAGTTTACCGGAAGGATTCACATCCCCGAACAGCACATCCGCGATCGCGCTGCCGGCTTCAGAACCGCCGAACCATACATTAAGGATCGCGGGAACATTTTCATTCTCCGCTTTGATCGCCATCGGGCGACCCGCGAAAAGCACCAGCACCACAGGTTTGCCGGTTTTCAGCAAAGCAGCCAGCAGGTCTTTCTGCGCCTGCGGAATTTCGATATTGCTGCGACTGGAAGATTCACCACTCATTTCAGCGGACTCACCCAGTGCGGCCACGATCACATCACTCTGGTTCGCGATGTTCACCGCTTCCTGAATGATCTCGGCGGCAGGACGGTTATCACGGCCGAAGGCTTTTCCGAACATACCCGCGCGTTCTTCGAATGCGGCATCATAATCCAGGTTGGAACCTTTGGCGTAAACGATCTTCGCTTTATCACCTACCGCATCTTTCAAACCCTGTAATACAGAAATGGGTTTGGAGAAATCAGCCGCTACACTCCAGGTGCCGGGCATGTTCTCTTTGGTATCCGCCAGGGGACCGACCAAAGCGATCGTTCCTGTTTTTTTCAGCGGCAGCACATTACCCTGATTCTTCAGCAGTACGAAACTCTGCGCAGCCACGGAACGGGCCACCGCGCGGTTTCCAGCGGTAAAGACATCCGTCTTCGCGCGGTTCTCATCGCAGTAACGGTAAGGATCTTCGAAGAGACCGAGTTTGTATTTCGCTTCCAGGATCAGGCGGCAGGACTTATCGATCTGCGCCATCGTTACTTTACCTTCTTTGAGTGATTGCTGCAATGTGGTGAGCATGCCTTCACCCACCATGTCCATATCGATACCGGCGTTGAGCGCACGTGCGGTCACTTCTTTCAGGTCACCGATACCATGCGCCACCATTTCATTGATGCCGGTATAGTCGGTCACCACAAAACCTTTGAAGCCCCATTGTTTGCGGAGCACATCGGTCATCAGCCATTTGTTGGCGGTCGCGGGTACGCCATCCACTTCATTGAAGGAAGCCATGAAAGAACCGGCACCGGCATCGGCGGCTGCTTTATACGGAGGCAGGTAATCGTTGTACATGCGCTGATGGCTCATGTCGGTGGTATTGTAATCACGACCGGCTTCAGCGGCACCATACATCGCGTAGTGTTTCACACAGGCCATGATGGTATTGTTCTTTTTCAGGTCATCGCCCTGGTATCCTTTCACCATCGCACGGGCGATCTGTGAACCGAGATAGGGATCCTCGCCATTACCTTCCGCAATGCGGCCCCAGCGGGCATCACGGGCGATATCGACCATGGGTGAGAAGGTCCAGTTGATGCCATCGGCACTGGCTTCGGTGGCAGCGATGCGTGCGCTTTTTTCCACCAGGTCCATATCCCAGCTGCAGCTCAGTCCGAGGGGAATGGGGAATACGGTCTCATAACCGTGGATCACATCCATCCCGAAGATGAGCGGAATTTTCAGTCTGCTTTTCTCTACGGCGAGTCTTTGCACTTCTTTGATCTTGGCAACGGATTTAATATTGAACAGTCCGCCTACCTGTCCGTCCGCGATCTTCTTCGCGATATCGGAATTACCGGCCTGGCCGGTGGTGATATCCCCGGCACCGGGCAGGTTGAGCTGTCCGATCTTTTCGGTGAGCGTCATCTTCTTCATCAATGCATCCACAAATGCTTTCATTTTGGCATCCTGTGCAGCCGCGGGCAATGAGGCGGTCAGGCAAACCAGCAAGGCCAATCGTAAGAAACGTTTCATGATCGTGTTTTTATTATTTCAGTAAATAAGGAGCGATGATCTTTTGCCAAATTTTATAGCCTTTGGCATTCATATGTAAATGGTCTTCCACAAAGATATCCCCGATCGGGTTCCCGTCCGTATCCAGCATGGCATGATATACATCAATGAACGCTGTTTTTTTCTGTTTGGACAGGAAATCCGCGATGGCCTGGTTGGCGATCACGTAACGGGGCAGGAATTTGGCGCGGCTGGCGCTGGGTTTCATTGATACATAGGCCACCGGTACTTTCGGGTAGCGTTCCCTGATATACCCGAACAATTCTTTAAAACGGTCCACCGCGGTGGCCGGGGAAAGGGTGTCCGCATACGCGAAATCATTCTCCCCGCAGTAGATCACGATCTGTTTGGGATCATATTTGAAGATCACATCTTCCCGGTAGCGGATCACATCCAGCAGGGTGCTGCCGCCGAAACCGCGGTTCAGGATGGGATAGCCGGGAAAATAATCCTGTACATCCGTCCATTTGGTGAAGGAAGAACTGCCCACGAACAATATCTGATGCTTCGCAGGCATCTGGATGCTGTCCTTCTTTTTGAAGGCCTGGATGTCATCCCAGAAAGGCGGTTTGCTGTTCTGCGCCGCAACACTGAACAGCAGGAAACAAAGCAGGATACTGCCGAATAGTTTTTTCATCATTCTGATTTAATGATCTTCGAACGTTCACTCACGCCATTCTCATTGATGGCTTCGATCTGATAATAATAGGTCTTCAGTTTGTCCATGCCCTGGAACCAGTATTCATTATTGTCCAGCACCATGATACAGTTGTACAGTTTATCCGGCGCCGTACCATAATAAATATTGTAGGCGAAGGCATTGGAGGTCTGGTTCCATTTCATCCAGCAGCCGCGCTTGTCCTTGTCGGAACGCAGGACGATAAAGGATTTCACGGCATCGGGCTTATTGCCGTTGCCATTGCCAAAAATGCGGAAGCCGCTCAGCGCGAATTTGCCGGTGGGCATATGCACATTCTCCAGCCGGATATAACGGGCCTGCACGGGTTGCGCGAGTTCGATATAATCATGCGGTACGTCGGTCTGGTTATTGCTTTTATCGGTGAGCACGATCCACTTCTTTCCATCCACGGAATATTTCAGCACGTACTGGTGGAACTGACCGTTGATCTTGCCGAGACGATCATCCGCCACATCCTGATCGGCATAGTTGATCTGAATGGCATTGACGGTGGAAACTGTGCCGAGATCGGACTGGATCCATTCGCCTTTGTCACCGGTTGCTGCGCTCCAGTAGGTTTTCAGGTCTTCATCATTCGCGTTGTTGGCATGGTAGCCGCCGAGTGTGGAAGAGACCTGCAGTGGTTTTTTATAATTCAGCAGCATCCAGCCGGTGAACATCGTGTTCTGTCCGTTTTGCTGGTACCCTGTGACCGGTTTGGAAGCATCCGGGATATAATGAGGGTAATCGCCGAAGGCGGTATTGCACCACATCACATCATCCTTGTCAAAGCCCGCGGGCCAGATGCCCAGTCTTCTTTCGAAGTTGTTCTTCACCGAGAGCATGATGGTGCTGATATGCCAGTAGTTGTTGTAATTATCCAGGAAGGTGCTGCCGTGACCCGCGCCCCGCGCGAATCCGCCGAGTTTCAGGCTCAACGGGTCCGATTGATTTTCCGGAAAACCCAGTGGTTCTGTTGACACAGCAACGCCATCCGCATAACCGCTGAACTCCGTACCTGGTGCGCCATACTGTAAATAATATTTGCCATTGTGCTTGGTCATCCATGCGCCTTCCACGAAAGGATCGAGGAAGGTATTGTCCATATGCTCACCGAAACGCTGCCAGCCATAACGCCAGTCGTGCAGTTTCAGTAACTCCTTACGGTAACCCATCGGCTTCAGCGTAGTACGGTTCAGTTGGATGCCATATAAAGGAAATTCATTGCTGCTGCCATTGTACATGTACAGTTTGCCGTCATCATCGGTGAAGAAAGCGGGATCCCAGCCCCCCATATCGAATGAATCCACCAGCGGTTTCCAGTCGTTGGCCTTCGGATTCGTGCTCATCCAGATGGTGAACTGGCTGGTGTAGGTAGAACCGAATACGATCATCGTATCACCGATCACACCCACAGCAGGCGCGCACAATTCGTCGTAGCCTGCATTCCAGGGCCGCAGAAAACGTTTGGAGTTGAAATGCCAGTTGAGCATATCGGGACTCCACCAGTAACCCCACTGGTTGGTGGAGAAGAGGTAGTAATCCCCTTTATAGTTCACGATCACCGGATCAGCGGTGGCGCGGTGGCGGCCGGATTCGCTGAAATTCGGTATTGGAGTATAACCGTAATCTATATTGATCGGGTTGCAGTATGTTGCGGGTTGCTGGTTGCCGGTTACTGCGTACTGTTTACTGCCTACTGCCGGCTGTTTACCGGGTTGGGCGTACGTTATTTGGAAAATAGATCCAACAAGCAGAGAGAGTATCAGGATGTAATGTTTCATCAGAGGTTTCCTTTTTTTAATTCTTCGATCGCGTGGTTCACCGCGCGGGCAGTGAAGGCCATGTATAATATGGAAGGACTCTGGCTGCCGGTACTCGTCATACAGGCGCCATCGGTCACGAATACATTCTTACAATGGTGGAGCTGATTCCATTCGTTCAGCAAAGATCGCTTCGGATCGCTTCCCATGCGCACACCGCCCATCTCATGGATGTCGAGCCCGGGCGCCTGATGGTTGTCATTCGTATGGATATTCTTTACGCCGGCCGCTTCCAGCATGGCCTGGCCCTGTTCCAGGAAATCCTTCACCATCTTATCATCGTTATCATCATAGCCAACGGACGTGATGAGTAAGGGAATGCCCCACTGATCGGTCTTGTCCTTGCTCAGGCGGACATGATTGGTCTCCTTCGCGATCGTTTCCCCCTGCATGTACATGTACACACCCCAGGTACCCGGTTCGCTGATCGCATCCTTGAATTCCGCACCCACCACAGGTTCCACATGTTTATCACTGAGCCGTTCGCGGTACGCGCCGGAATAGATCACATAGCCGCCATAAAAATCAGTATCGCGTTTTTCCACGTTGCGGTAATTGGCGATGATGCATTCGGCCGGTTTGGAGACCTTGTAATATTTATCTTCAAAACCATCGATATCACCGCCCATGCTGCCGCGGTAATTATGGTGACAGATGTACTTGCCGAGCAGGCCACTGTCGTTCCCCAGTCCGTTCGGGAAACGATTGGAAGTGGAGTTGAGTAAGATCAGATTCGTGTTGAGCGCGGAAGCATTCACGAAAATGATATCTGCAAAAAAGTCCGTCGCTTCTTTGGTATTGGCATCGATCACACGCACACCTGTTGCTTTCTGTTTCTGTTCGTCATAGATCACCGAATGCACGACGGAATGCGGGCGGATGCTGAGTTTGCCGGTCTTTGCCGCCCAGGGAAGCGTGGAGGCATTGGAGCTGAAATACCCGCCGAACGGGCATCCGCGCATGCACAAATTGCGGTTCTGGCATTGCGCACGGCCCTGGTCCAGGTGGATCTGTTTGGGTTCGGTCACATGCGCCCAGCGGCCCGATTCATAATGCCGGCCGAATTTTTCCTTCAGCACCTGCTGCATATGTTTCTCTACCGTATTCAGTTCATAGCCCGGTAAGAATTCACCGTCGGGCATGGAAGGAATGCCGGCTTTCACACCACAAACGCCGATGAAGGTTTCGACATGACTGTACCAGTCCTTGATATCATCATACCCGATCGGGAAGGCATCGCCATAACCATAGCGCTGCGGCGCGGTGAAATCATAAGGACTCCAGCGGGCACAAGCCCGGCCCCAGGTGAGGGATTTACCGCCAACCTGGTAGCCGCGGATCCAGTCGAACGGCTTTTCCTGTATATAGGGATGATCCGCATCCTTCACGAAGAAATGGGAAGTGTCTTCCCCGTACCCTGCGGCTTTGGAGATGAGCGGATTCTCCTGTTTCTGTTTTTGGGTGATCCATCCCCGGTGCGGCAGTTCCCAGCGTTCGAGGTTCATGGTGGGATAATCCTTCAGGTGTTCCACCATGCGGCCGCGTTCCAGCACCAGCGTCTTCAGGCCCTTTTCACATAATTCCTTCGCGGCCCAGCCACCGCTGATGCCGCTGCCGATCACGATCGCGTCATAATGATGATCGTCGCTGTTGTGGGGCTGGAATTGCGTTCCCGTGGTATCCGGCATAGTCAGTTATTTTAAGACCGATGTTCTCTTGAATACGATGTTATCGAGCGCCAGTGCGCCTGGCCCGGTACAATAGAATACGATCGCGAGCAGGATGAACAGGAAGGGATGCTGATCGCCTTCAAACACTTTTCCTTTATCGCCCAGTAAAAAGATGATGCCCGAAAAGGCCGCGATGGAAGCAAGTGCGGCCAGTCGCGTAAGGAAACCCAGTACGAATCCGATGCCGGACAGGAATTCCGCGATCTTTCCCGCGTAGGCCCAGGCTGCCGGCTGCACATAATGTTTATCCACGAACCAGCCGGTATACAGCTGCATCTTTTCGCTGTCAAAACATTCCGAACCGTGCCAGATGAGCAGCGTGCCGGTGATGATCCGGACCACGGCGATGCCGGGACGCATAAAGACAGGAGTGGGCGCGAAAAAAGACATATGACAGCGATTTAAACCGTTGATCCGTTGAATAATTCACCGCCCCGAAGTACCCGGTACGGCTGTTTCTGCTGTTCCGCTTCTTTCACAAAATCGCGCACATCGGCCGTGTTGAAGAGAAACATATCATAATGACAAGGTATTACACAACTTACCCCTAAAGACCGGGCCAAATGAACCGCTTCTTTTATATTTAGATTCCCGGCCACCTGACGGGCGGGATCATTGCCGTTGATCGGCAGCAGTGCCAGTTGCGGCTGATGGGCTTTTACCAGCGGGACCATTTCATCGAACCAGAGCGTGTCCCCGCTGTGATAGATACGGTGCGGGCCAAAGCTGATCACATAACCCATGTAGCGGCAATTGCCGAATTCATCGCGGTCGATTTCATTGTGTTTGGCGGGAATGCCGTGAAATGTGAAATGCCCGACCGTACAGTGATCCCCGTCGTTCAGCCCGATGGGAAATGAGGGATCACATTGCACCCGTTCACTGACGAACGCGCGGTTGGCTTCCGGAATGATGAAACGGATACCGGGATTATTCTTCAGGACAGGTACCAGGGTTTCCGCATCCAGATGATCGGTATGGTTATGACTGGATGAAACGACAGTGATATCGTGCAATAAAGCAGGATCCAGCACCAGCTCACTCATCCGGGTGTGTGGCTTTGCCGTATCCGCATATTTTTTCGTGAGGGAATCAGAAAGATAAGGATCGATGAGGGCGCGTTGTCCCTGGTACTGGATCAGGTAACCGCTCTGCCCCAGCCACCACAACTGATAACCGGAAGTATCGTTGCGCATCGCGTCCATTTCCGCGATGAGTGCCGCGTCTTTTTTTATCGCGGGGATGAGACTCATAATCCGGCTCTCACTTTTTGCGCACCCTTCACCATGTTGATGAGTTTCTGACGGGAGGCCCAGCGGGCGGTCTGGCTCAGGCCGCAATCCGGTGCCACGGATAATTTTTCGGCGGGCACATATTTCAGACAGCGATGGATGCGTTCCACCACATCATCCACCGATTCGATATAATAATTCTTCACGTCGATAATGCCCACGGCCACATGCATCTTCTCGGCAAAGGGCGCGAGCAGTTCGATCTCCGCGAATTCACGGTTGGCCATTTCAATGTGGATCTCATCCACGCTCATGTCCAGGAAATCCGGCAGCATGGGTTTGATGCTGCGATAACCGACGGGACGGCCTTTGAAATTACCGAAGCAGAGATGCGTACTGAGATTGCATTTTCCCACGACCGGTTTCACGGTGCGGTTGAAAATATCGACGAATCGTTTGGTGTCTTCTTTATACGCGTAACAACTCATGCTCGGTTCATCCACCGTGATCTCCGTACAACCCGCTTCCACCAGGGCTTGCAGCTCGGCGCGGACGATCGGCAGCAGGGCTTCCGTGATATCGAAACGGGTCTTGTATTTTTCATTGGGGAATAACCGTCCGCTCAATGTATAGGGACCGGGCACACTGGCTTTGAGGGTCGGACCTGCAGGCGCGAGTTTTTTCAAGCGCTGGAATTCTTTCACCGCCCCGAGTCCGTTGGGAGCCACGAGCTCGCCCACGATATTGTTCTTCCCGCGTTGATCATGCGCCGGGGGACCGAATTTGCGGGTTTCGGTCTCGTTGTTCTCAATGCCTTTGATGTAGCCGTAAAAAGACAGGTTGAAATCGAGGCGGGTCTGTTCCCCGTCGGTGATCACATCGAGTCCGGCTGTGACCTGATCATGGATCGCGGCGATGACCGCGTCTTCGATCATTTCTTCCACATCGGCAGCGCCGAAGCTTTTCAGGTTTTGTGTGGCGAATTCCAGCCAGCCGGGGAAAGGATAACTGCCGACGACAGTGGTCCTGATGGGAATATTCTTCATACGACGATCGTTGTTCAATTTATTATTTGCCCGCGTTGCGGTACAGTTCCGCTACCCGGTGCGCATGTTCATCATAAGCCGCTTCGAATAAGGCGGTCGCTTTTTCAGTCCCCACTACACAACCTGCTGTTAATACTTTCGGGGGTTGTCCCGCTTCGGTCAGCAGTTTCGCTAACTCCGCCTTGATGCTGTTGATGATCAACACCCCGCCCACGGTGGATCCTGGCGCAACGGGTGTTTCGAGTCCGGGTATCATCACCATTGAATCGCCTGCCGGTGCGCCGGTATCGATCACGAGATCGGCGAAGTCGGACAGTTTCTTCTCATCCGCTCTTTTGCTGGTACTCGCCGCTAAATGTTCAGACGTTACCACGGCCACGACTTTGATCCCGCGTTGCTGAAACAATTCCGCCATTTCAATAGGCACGATATTGCAGCCGCTGGATGAGATGATCAGTGCGGTATCTTTTTTGTCGAGACCGAAATTGCGGAGGATGCGGTCGGCCAAACCCGGTACATTCTCCAGGAACATGGCCTGGCGTTGTCCGTTCGCACCCACAACATTATTATGATAGGTCAGTGATAATTCAACGATAGGATTGAAGCCCGGGAAGGAGCCATAGCGCGGCCACATTTCTTCCACCATGATGCGGCTGTGGCCGGATCCGAATACATGCACCATTCTGCCGGCAAGGATCGTTTCGGCGAACCAGCCGGCGGCTTTTTTCAGCGCGGCTTCCTGCCTGCTGACGGTTTCAATAATGGATGAACATTTTTCAAGATATGAGCCGATCACATTCATGGCAACACGGTTAATGCGGGAAATTTGCGGGCGACTAAATTTACAGGAATTTGTTGGTTCAGGACCCGTTAACTGATTGATATTTGCTACCTTATCGGTCATTTACTACTAACACTCATCAGTATGAAACTGAATACTTTCCCGAATCCCGAAGCCCTCGCTGAATTTGTGGCCGGAACCATGATCGAACAGCTCCGCCAAAAACCGGATTCGGTCATTTGCCTGGCTTCCGGCAATTCACCCAAGCTGACCTGCGCGGAGTTCACGGAAAAAGCCAAAGCGGAAGGACTGGATACCTCCCGTTTCTTCTTTGTGGGGCTGGATGAATGGGTGGGCCTCGAACCCGGCACCCCCGGCAGCTGCGCCAATGATTTTCAGACGCGACTGTTCGGTCCGCTCAACATGGCAACTTCGCAATACCATTTGTTCAATGGCTTGTCGGACGACCTGCGCCAGGAATGCTTCAAAATGGATGAAGTGATCCGCGTGAAGGGCGGCATCGACCTGATGATCGTGGGCATCGGCATGAACGGGCATATCGGTTTCAATGAACCGGGCACCAGCTGGAATAACCGTTCGCATGTGATCAAACTGCATGAGACCACGACCAGTGTGGGACAAAAATATTTTCAGGAAAGAAAAACCCTCGATCAGGGCATCACGCTCGGCTTCGCACATTTGCTGGCAGCGAAGCAGGTGATCCTGTTAGCAGATGGATCAGCCAAAGCGGAAGTGATCAAGGCAGCCATAGAAGGTGCGCCGGATGAGGATTTCCCGGCCACCGTCATGCAATTGCATCCCAATGGCATCATTGCGGTGGATGCGGCGGCGGAATCTTTACTGACTCCCAAAAATTCATGAGGAACTGCGCTGCATGGCGAATGCCGCAGCACCCATAGCTCCGGCCATATCACCATACACCGCTTTCACGATCGGTGTTTTGGAACCTCCCGGCTGCCATTCATACTGATCCATGTAGCGTTGTAAGGGAATAAAGAGTGCGTCACCGGCCTGAGCGATGCCGCCACCTAATACAATTAATTCCGGCGAGAGAATATTAGAGATAGAAGCTAACCCAAGTGCGAGGTGCTGTACGGAACGCAGCCAGACTTCTGTCGCATACTCGTCTCCGTTACGGTGATCATCCAATAACGCAGCAGTCGATGTATATTTTCCCTTCGTTCTTTTCTCAATGGTACAGTTGCCGATGCATTCTTCCAGGCTGCCCGGCATGCCGGTGACATCGGGTTCGCCGCCGGGTTCAATGACCATGTGACCGATATGTCCCGCTTTGCTGAACTGTCCCTGATAGGGTTGACCGTTGATGAGGATAGCCCCGCCCACACCGGTGCCCAGCGTGAGCATGACGACGTTCTTTTTGTATTTCGCAGCGCCGAATTTCGCTTCGCCCATCATGGCGGCCACGGCATCATTCAGTACAAATGTGGGCTGATCCAGAAAAGCCGACCAGTTGAAATGTTCGAGACCCTGCATGCGGCCGGGCATGAAGGCGATGGCAGAGTTATCGGCATTGGGAAGCCCGGGTGCGGAGAGGCCCACCGGTACGGTTCCCTGATCGAATTGTTTACAGAGATCGTGGACGGTGGTTTGCACGGCCTGTTTCCAGACTTTGTCGTCACCGTCGTTGGTGGGGGTGTATAGTTCCTGCAGGACGGTACCGCTTGCATCTATAGCGATGGCTTTGATGCGGGTGCCGCCGAGGTCGATACCGATCGTTATGGGTGATGCGTTTTTCAATTTTTTTTAACCACTTAGGTACTTAGATTATTTAAGGGCACTTAGTTTTTTCAACACACCTGCCTGCCGGCAGGCAGGGAGTTACAGAGCGCACAAAATAACACAGAGCTCAGTGACCTCAGTAACTCTGTATCTCTGTGTTGAGCCGGCCGCAGGCCCAAGCATCAATTTTAACAGCCAGTTTCCTCGCATAGCTCGGAATGACAAGTGAAAGCTTCAAGCTGTAAGCTGCGAGCTACAAGTATTGCCTGCCTGCAGGCCTGTGTCCTCCAAAAAAATCTACCCGCTATAGTTCGCCTCCCGATTTAATATCTCCGTGCCTCCGTGGTTAAATTTATCCTTCAGTTACCGACCAGCCGCCATCCACAGCCACCACCTGCCCCGTCGTATAAGCCGAACCATTTGACATAAAATACACCGCCAGCGCATCCAGATCCTCCGGCTGCCCGATGCGGCCCCCATCCAGCGGCTGCTTGCCTTTAATAAATTCCAAAATCTCCTCATCCTTCGCCGCCCGTTGCGCCATGGGCGTTTCCACCAGCGCCGGTGCGATCACGTTGATGCGGATATTATCCTTCGCATAATAAGCCGCTACCGACTTACTGAACCCGATGATCGCCGCCTTGGCCGCGGCATACGCATGCGTACTGAAATATTCCGGCGAGGGCGAGAAACCCAGCACCGATCCCATGTTCAGGATGGTGCCGCCTTTTTTATTTTCCAGAAAATGATTCACCGCTGCCTGGTTCGACAGCATCAGTGAAGTCAGATTCAGTTGTAAAGTTTTATCCCAGCCCTCCAATGTCAGTTCATGCAGCGGACCATCACCCATCTTTCTGCCACTGCCACCCGCCACATGATACAATCCGTCAAAGCTGCCGAAAGCAGATACACAAAGCTTGATCGCCTGCTTCGCTGTTGCTGCATCAGTAGCATCTCCCACCAACGTGCGGCATGCATTACCCAACTCCGTGCCCGCCGCGCTCACCGTGGTTCCATTCCTTCCCACGATCACCACGCTGGCACCTTCAGCAATGAATGCCCTGGCCGCCGACAAGCCAATGCCGGTTGATCCGCCGATGATGACGATATGTTTATTGGTAAGTTGACTCATGATCTGACTTCAATGGATCCCGTCTTTTTATGTTTCAGGATCCTTTTCTTTTCACCGGTGGGGAGTACTTCTTCCTTGATCAGGTAATAGTTATCGTCGAACGACTGATACTGTTTCTGCACCTGTTCGTATTTGCCGCGCCAGTCGGCCAGCTGCACCGGCTCCCATTTTTTTGTTTTCGCGGAAAGATAGGCCGCATCTAAAATGGCGTTCACCACATAGCCGTCGTAGAAATTTTCCGCGGGTTCACGTTTCTGATCGATGGCATCGAACATATCGGTGAACATATGGCTGTAGCCGAGTTCATGTACTTCGTCACCCACGGGAAAGAGCCAGCCGGAGCTGCTTTCAGCCTTTTCGGCCACATAGTTGGTGCCCTTGCCGGTCGTGAACATTTCAAATCCGGTGCGCAGGAAATTATTGGCCCAGATGGTGCCTTCGGTCCCCATCACTTCATCGCGCAGGTCCATGCCGCCGCGGAAACTCCAGCTCACTTCAAATTGTCCGATCGCGCCGTTCTCATATTTCACGAGGGCGATGGCATTGTCCTCCGCATCGATGGGGTGCACGCGGGTATCAGCCCAGCACATCACTTCTACGGGACGGATATGTTTGCCGATGAAATTTCGGCTGATCTCCACGCAATGACAACCGAGGTCGATCATCGCGCCACCGCCCGATTTTTCTTTATCCCAGAACCAGTCGCTGTGCGGCCCCGGATGTGTTTCCCGGCTCTTGGCCCAGGTCACTTCACCGATGCTGCCGGCTTTGATGGCCGCGAGTGATTTCAAAAACTTGGGGGTATAACAAAGGTCTTCCAGGTAACCGCCCACCACGCCGGCTGCTTCCACGGCACGTAACATTTGTAAGGCCTCCGCGCCGTTGCGACCCAGGGGCTTGGTGCAAAGCACGTGCTTACCGGCGGCGGCGCAGGCCAGGACGGCTTCCAGGTGCATATCATTGGAGAGGCCGATGATGACGGCATCCACATCGGGATGAGCAGCGGCTTCGTGTATACTTGTGGTATAGTGCGGGATGTTATAATCATCCGCGAATTTTTTGGCATTGGCTTCGGTGCGGGAGTAGACCATGGTGACGACGTCCTTTCGTCGTTGGGCGACGAGAGATTCGGCGTAAAAACGGGAGATGAATCCGGAGCCGAGAATAGCAAGCTTCATGTACTGTGATATTTTCTACGATATTACGAATATTCCCGTTTTGTAGCGGCTTTCGCCTGCGGCGGGCTTAACACATAGGCACATAGGAAATGTAATAGGAAGATGACTAAAGCAGCAGGTTTTTTTTAGAGGACACATAGGCCTGCAAGCAGGCTCGTACGCTGCTCACGAGAGCATAAAATTTTGAAAGAGCTTCCGCAGCGATTTCCTAATAACGATATACCCTGTCATTCCGAGCCTCGCGAGGAACCTGGCTGTTTTAGTAGCTCGATACTTCTGTGCCCTTTTTCTCTAAGTGTATCTAAGTTTCTACATGTTCTAAGTGTTTAAAAGTCTGACTTAGTGTCCTTCAAAAGTGCACTGAGCAAAAGCTTAAACACTTAGGGCACATAGGCACTTAGATACACTTAGAGAAAAAGGTCACTTCAGTAAAAAATATAACGAGCACTCATTCTTAACTAATAACGCAGTATAATCTTGCCTGTAATATTCTGCACGGAAATCTGTTGCTGCACAGGATGCACTTCCGCTGATCTTAAAGACTTATAATACGAAGGATCATAGATCTCCTGCATATTATCTAAAACATCTAGCACCGGCCTGGAGACCGCTGTACTAGACTGTTTCACGCCATTGACCTCAATTGTGAATGGCTTCTCTCCGAACCCGTGAAGAATGAAACAAAGCTGTTTGAACGGCGAACTAAACTTCCCCTCCTGTGCAGACACTTCAATTGTTTTGCTCTTGGGATCTAAACTTAATAAACGCTTTGCATAAACTCCCTCTTTGTATTCCAACCCATCCCCCGCATCATCATACCAAACATAGTTGTTTACTTCACTGCCAATATAGACATGAACGAAGAGCGTGTCCCCCGGATGATCCTGGGTGGATTCCACCGCCCGCTGCATGGGGATGATGGCCGAAGCTTTTACGTACAGGGGTAACTGATAGACGGGAAATTCCTGCATCCATTCCTTCGGGCCGCTGATGATTGCATCCGTATACAGATCATACCATTCCCCCTTGGGCAGGTAGAGCTTCTTGATCTTTTCCTTGCTGGTCACGGGTGCGAGGAGAATGGAAGGACCGAACAGGGTCTCGTACTGGTACTGGTGATCGTATATTTTATCATCAAAGGGATCGGTGATGGCGAGGCTGCGCGCGACGGGCATACCGGTCTGCGTAGCTTCATAAAAAGCGGAATAGAGATAGGGCATCAGTTTGTAGCGGAAGCCGACATAATTGCGGGCGATGGCCTCGCCTTCTTCCCCGTAGCTCCAGGGTTCATTGGCGGTGGCGAAAAATTCCTTGTGATTGCGCATGTAGGGATAGAAGGCCCCCACCTCGATCCAGCGTTTGAAGAGTTCTTTGGTACCGTCCCCGATATAACCGCCTACGTCCGCACCTACGAAGGGCACGCCGGAAAGGCCGAGCTGGTTATTGAGCAGGTTACCCAATAGCAGGTGTTCATCCTTGGCCTGGTTATCGCCGCTCCAGATGGCGGAATATCGCTGCACGCCCGCAAAGCCGCTCCGGGTGAGGATAAAAGGGCGACGGTTGCCGCCATTGGCCACTGCTGCTTCATAGCTGCTGCGGGCCATGAGCATGCCATATAAGTTCTTAGCCTCCGGCGTATTCGCACCGAGGCGCTGACGGCCTCGGCCTTCGGCCCCGACACTTGCACTGCGGTGCTGACCGCTCTGCGCGTCAGTAGCACCGTCGAGACCTTTAGCGTCTCGATCGAAGTTGAAGTCTATATTATCCGGCAGATAAGATCCGCCCACGGCCGGTTCATTCATATCATTCCAGTAACCGTGGATACCGTTATCGGGCAGAAATTTCATGTGCCGCACCCACCAGGCCCGGGCCCGGGGATCGGTGAAATCCGGAAAATGGTTGGTGCTGGGTGCAATGGGTGCCACGAAGCGGCGGCCATCGGTATATTTCAGGAAGATATCTTCTTTGAGTCCGTCGTTATTGCCCACATAGGTTGAATCCAGTTTGATGCCCGGATTCACCGAGGCGGTCAGCTCGATATGCATAGCTGCAAGGTTCTTAGCGAGACCCGGCATATCCGGAAAGCGGTGGGTATTGATGCGGAAGGGTTCATAGTCCTGCAGGTAATCGGCATCCAGCACGATGCCATCTACGGGGAAATGTTTGTTGCGGAAAGTTTCTGCCAGTTGCTGTACCACCGACTGCGGATAATAACTGCAGCGCGACTGCTGATAGCCCAGGCTCCAGCGCGGCGGCAGGGGCATGCGTCCGGTAAGTGATGTATACTCCTTAATGATGTCCGCCACCGTATTCCCCGTGATCAGGAAATAATCCAGATCCCCGCCCGCGAAGGACACCGAACTGAATTCATCCGCCGAGATCCCGAAATTAAAATAAGCCGAAAAGCTGTTGTTATAAAAAATACCATAGACCAGTCCGTGGTGCAATCCAATAAAGAAAGGAATACTGCTGTACATGGGCACGCGCACATCATCATACCTGTAGTTATCGGTATTGTTCAGCGTCACCCCGCTCCCCCTGCGATCCAGATCTCCCAATGCCTCTCCCAGTCCGATGAACCGTTCCCCCTCCTGCATTTTCCGGTACACGGTCACTTTATCACCCATGAATGCCGTGCCCAATGCTGCACCGGGCATGTCTTCGGTGATCACCTGACCTTCTTTATTATAGAGGATAACGCGGAAGGCGGGGGATTTTTCGACGACCAGTTTTACGGGGCCATTATCGAGAATGAGCTTGTCTTTGGTTTCTGTTTTGGTTACCTGTGGGGGTTCGGGTTCTTTGCCGGCAAGGGCGTAGTTTAGTTCACTGAACTTTCCTTTTGAGGTGAGGCGTATGCGGTATATGTTGGCGTTATAAGTCCGGATATCAAAATTGGAGTTGGTGGTTTTGCCGGAGAAACCGGAGGGGGTGGGTTTCGTGGAGGTTACCAAGCCTGAATTATTGATCTGACCAATTGTGTTAAGATGAATCAATAAGGCAGTGATTATTATTAGGAAGGCAAGACGCGGCATGAGGCTGGTTTTAAGAAGGAATACTTAATAGACCCAAATTAAGCGTTTTCAAATCATCTACCAGCCAACTGCATCTTCCGGCATGATCCCTCCAATAAGTTTTTCTTTTTCGGTGATTTTCTGAACACGAATTTGATAGTAATTCATCTGTTGTTTAAAAAATTGATTCTGTTTGTCGAATGTTGAAATCAATGCAGGTCCATACCCATGCTGAGTAGCATATGAGTCAGCATAAGTTTCCATTAAAATTGCGTTCTCAATTCGCGCAGCTTCTTCTTTCTCCTTGCTATATTCAATAGCGTACTCCATACAAACAGCCATAGTAGGGACAACGAATAGGTTTGGGAAGTTTACAAGGTGACCTAGCTCATGATATAAAATTGCCATTATTTCACCTTCAGAAAGCCGGGCCCGAACCATGTTATCGATATTAAAAACAATGATTTTTTTAACTTCCCAGTGTTCTCGAAATTGACAAGAACTAAAGCCAAATCCCTTTTCGGCTACTTCTGCAAAAAAAGGTTTCAAATTTCTAATATTATCCCAAATATCTACTTCCAGGGATTCGCTTATTTCCCGAAACTTATGGCAAGCAAGCTTTTTATCGACGCTATTAATAGCGTTTGATAAAACGGGGAATTGCACTTCTGAAAATCTTCTTACCATTACTTAATTACTTAGAGAACAAAAAAAGGGGTAAGAAAAAAACAATTATTTTCTTACCCCTTTTTTTTACTTGAGCATTTTGCAAAGCAATGCAATTGCTGCAATTGAAACAGTCGCCACAATTACAGTGTTAACGAATCTGGCTGTTTCGCCATAAACTGTTACACTGGTCTTTCCTGCATATACAGTAGCCCGTTCCTCTGTTAAATAGTATTTATTCATACTAAATATTTAAGAGTAAAAAATCACCCCGCTCTCACCCGGGGGCTTTAGGTTTTTCATAAGACATTACTTTTCTTTTGTAACGCCTTTAAAAGGCTTTTGATCAGATTTCTGATCAATGAACTGCCCGGTGTCTGAGTCGCGCTTAACCCATTTCTCAGTTTTAGGGTTAAAAGTCTGGCTACGGTCTTTCACCGCTCCGTTTCTGTGACCATCACCGGTCTTACCATTTTTTGCCATGTTTTATGGATTTTAAATGAAAATTTAAAAAATAATACAACACTCTGCAAGTTACAAAATGTTATATTAAATGCCATTTTGTAAACCATATATGACAACTCAGAAAAGCTAAGTTATATATTTAATAACTGATTTACAATGTTTTAGTTGTTTTATTTGTGGAAAACAAGTTTACAATTTGTTTCATTTTAGATATTATTTAACCTACTTTTGTAAACCAATTCAGCACCAAAACCGTCTATTCTTAAACCTTCCTTATGCCGCAACTCTTTACCGAGAGGTTGAAATCTGCTCGTATGCTCAACGGACTTTCACTACAAGACCTGGCAGAAAAACTTGAAAAAAAAATGTCCCGGCAGGCTTTACATAAATATGAAAGGGGGGATGTCATGCCTGATAGTGAAATGCTGGGGTTTCTTGCCAAAGCGCTTAATGTAAGCCCTGATTTTTTCTGGCGTGATACCAAAATTGAATTTGGTGAAATTGAATTCCGAAAACTCCGAAATCTTCCTGCTAAAGAGGAAAACAGAATCATTGAAGAAGTAAAGGATAAGCTTTCCAGGTATTTAGAACTTGAAGAAATTTTAAATATTAAATCTGCATTTGATAACCCTTTAAAGGACATTGGAGAAATTAAATCTTTTGATGATATTGAAGAAGCTGCAAAAAAACTTAGAAGTGCCTGGAAATTAGGGAACGACCCCATTTCTAACTCAATTGAGCTTTTAGAAGATAAACATATAAAAGTTATTGAGGTAAATGCAGGAATTGATGGATTTGACGGAATGCAAACCTGGGTTAATAATAACATTCCTGTAATTGCAATAAATAAGGATAAAATTAAATCTCCCGATCGGGTTCGGTTTACTTTACTACATGAACTTTGTCATCTTTTAATAAAAGATCTTTCAAGACATCCGGAAAAAAGCAAAGAAAAGTACTGCCATCAGTTTGCTGCAGCATTACTATTACCAGCAGACGCTGCAAAAATTGAACTGGGAAAAGAAAGGACTAAAATCCTTATTCAGGAATTAGGACTTCTTAAAAAGCAATATGGTATTTCAATACAAGCAATCGTAATGCGCTCAAAGGATTTAGGCATCATCTCTGAAAGCTATTGCAGACAATTTTTCTTTTTCCTGAATCAAATGGGATGGAAAGTATCTGAACCGGAAGAATATCAATATACCGGCAGTGAAGAGACCAATAGATTCAAACAGTTACTATTCAGAGCATTAGCTGAAGAGGTGATTTCTGTCAGCAAAGCCGCATCTTTAACCAACTTATCATTGGCTGAATTCAAAGAAGCCTATTTGAAGGTTTCGTAATTTTGGTAATAACCTTATCCAAAACGCTGCCAATTGAGAATTGCAATTACAGATGCATGTATATTTATTGACCTTCTGGAACTTGGTTTAATAAATCCTTTCTTTGAACTTTCTCTTGAAGTGCATACGTCATTAGATGTAATCAATGAACTGAATGCTACACAAATTGCCATCCTAAAGGCATATCAGTCAACCGGCAAGCTTACAGTACACAATATCTCTGATAACGAAAGGCAACAAATCCTTAGTTCAAAATATCCTAAAACGCTCTCATCAAGCGACCAAACTGTTTTGTTTCTGGCAGAAAAACACCAGGCTATACTATTAAGTAGTGATAAACCTGTAAGACATAATGCTAAAATCAAAGCCATAGAATATCATGGAATGCTATGGATTTTTGATCAGTTAGTCGAACAGGGTATGATAAAGCCATCTGAAGCAATTGAAAAAATTAATACTCTCTTTACTGAGAACATAATCTATCAGAATAACCGTACACTTATCGCGGAAATGAATACCAGGGTAAAAAGTTGGGAAAAGAAAAAATAATCCCCATCTTCTTTACAGGAAAATATATTCAACTCTTATCCCTATTTTCTTTCTCCTTTGCAACTCCCCCCATTTCTCTCTATATTTGAGTGAGTTCACCAAACCTTCCTCTCTAAATTTATGATTACCGGAGACTTACGCAGTAAAATCGATAAAGTTTGGGAAGCATTCTGGACCGGGGGACTCTCAAATCCCATCACGGTTATTGAGCAGATGACCTACCTTCTGTTCATCCGCCGCCTGGATGATATCCATACCCAGCGGGAACAGAAAGCAAATTTCCTCAAGAAGCCTATTGATCAGCCTATTTTCAGTAAAGGGCAAAATGAACTCCGCTGGAGCTATTTCAAGAATACCGATCCGGATGTCATGTTCCGACAATTCACAAAGGAAAACGGTGTCTTTGATTTCCTGAAAAATATGGGTGCTACCGACAGTGCCTTTTCAAGCTACATGAAAGGTGCCACGTTCATGATCCCCACTCCACGGCTGCTGGCACAGGTAGTGGATATGCTCAGCCAGATCGACATGGACGACCGGGATACCAAGGGTGATGTATATGAATACCTGCTCAGTAAAATAGCTTCTGCCGGACAAAACGGACAGTTCCGCACACCGCGCCATATCATTAAACTGATGGTGGCCATGGTAAAACCCACCCCGGAAGATATTGTCTGCGATCCCTCTGCCGGCAGCGCGGGATTTCTGGTCATGACAGGTGAATATCTGCGCGAGCATTATTCCAAAGAGTTGCTGAAACCTGCCGTACAAAGGCATTTTCAGGAAAAACTCTTTATGGGAATGGAATTTGACCCTACCATGATCCGTATTGGTGCCATGAACCTGATGCTGCATGGCATTGAACAGCCGAATCTGAAAATGGTGGATGCGCTGAGTGAAAGCAATCAGGACTTTTCCTCCAAAGCAACTATTGTTCTGGCCAATCCGCCATTCAAAGGCAGCCTGGACCGTGAAGCTATTGATACCAAACTGCTGAATATTGTTGATAGCAAGAAAACAGAGCTTTTGTTTCTGGGATTGATTCTGAAAGGGCTGAAACTGGGTGGCCGCGCAGCAGTTATTGTACCGGACGGCGTACTTTTTGGAAACAGTAAAGCCCATCAGGTAATCCGCAAAAGGCTGATTGATGAACAAAAGCTGGAAGCGGTGATCTCTATGCCCAGCGGGGTTTTCAGGCCCTATGCAGGTGTCAGCACCGGTATTTTGATATTCACAAAAACAGACAGCGGCGGTACAGACAATGTATGGTTCTATGATATGACTGCCGATGGGTTCAGTCTGGATGACAAAAGGAACCCCATAACTGATAATGATATACCCGACATTCTTCATCGTTGGGATAATCTCAAAGCCGAAAACAAACGCACCCGTACCGATAAAAGTTTTATGGTACCGGTTAAAGATATTCGGCATAACAATTATGATCTCAGCAATAATCGCTACAAAGAATTAGTACATGATGAGCAGATATATGAAAGGCCAGAACTGATTATCGGACAGATTGAAGAATTGGATAAAGAACGACAAGCATTACTAAAAGAGCTGAAGAAAATCTTATCTGCGGATTTTGATAATGAAAAAAAAGAGTTGTGATGAAGTGGGAAAAGTTGAAAATCAAAGATTTTGCATCTGTGGTAACTGGAGGCACTCCCTCAACAAGTGTTTCAGAATACTGGGATAATGGGAATATACCTTGGCTTAATTCCGGTGAATTAAATCAAGGTTTAGTAACTTCTTGTTCAAACTATATTACTAATGCTGGCTTGAAAAACTCATCAACAAAGATGATGCCTGCTGATACAGTACTTATTGCTTTAACAGGTGCGACAACAGGAGTTACCGGCTATCTCACTTTTGAAGCTAGCGCAAATCAGTCTGTTACAGGCATACTACCTTCTCAGAAACATGAACCGAGGTATTTATACTATTATCTTTCTTCGATCAGACCTAAAATACTTAATGATGCATATGGTGGGGCGCAGAAACACATAAGTCAACAATATGTTAAGGAAATAGAAGTCCTGCTTCCGCCCTTAAATGTTCAGAAAAAAATCGCCGACACATTAGACAAAGCCGATGCCCTTCGCAAAAAAGACCAGCAATTACTGCGGAAATATGAAGAGTTGGAGAAAGCACTTTATTTCCAATTTATCAACTCAGTCGAAAGCAAAGAAGTGAGTTTAATTGAACTAGCAGAAGGTAAAGATGGAATAAAATGTGGTCCCTTTGGTACACAGTTATTAGCAACGGAATTTCAATCGAAAGGTATCTTTCTGTGGGGTATTAAACATGTAAACAAACACTTTTCGTTTAATACAACTGAGTTTGTATCGGAAGAAAAGGCGAAAGAGTTGGAAAGCTATAATATAAAATCAGGTGATTTAGTAATGACACGAAAAGGTACAATTGGAAATGTGTGCATTTATCCAAATCATTTAGCTCCTGGAATAATGCATTCAGACCTTCTAAGATTAAGGGTAGATTCTAATTTAGTTAATAATATTTTTATGCAATATCAATTCCGTTTTGATAATAAAATTAAGGAAGAGATAACAAAAATTAGTCACGGTGCGATAATGGCAGGGATAAATGTGTCAAAACTCAAAAAATTAAAAGTCCGAGTTCCAAGCATGAAGCTTCAAAATGAATTCTCAAAAAAAATTTCACGCATTTTCGATATGAAAAAATCATTAAGCGTTTCTGATGAAAAAGGAGGAGAGTTGTTTCAAAGCCTTATTTCTAAATTTTTAAGTTGAAAAGTAATTTTATAAATATAGTTTTATCAATTTATAAACCACTCTCTCCAACATTATTGGATGCAGAAAAACACATCTTTACTGCTCCACCTTATGCCGCTGTATTGTGTCGCAAAAGTCTCGAAGAATGGATCCGCTGGCTCTATGAAAATGATGCGGACCTTGAAAAACCTTATGATACTTCACTCAATTCATTATTACATAATCAGGATTTAAGGAATTTACTAGCACCGTCTTTATTCAAACAGGTGAACCTGGTGCGCAAGCTGGGCAATGATGCTGTGCATGCTTCAAGCAAAATTTATCCGGAGCAGGCTCTGCACGCTTTACAGATCATGCATGGTTTTACCGCATGGGTGATGCGGGTATACAGTGAAACAAAACCTGAGATTCCTGCCTTTGATGCCTCACTGATACCCCGTGAAGCGCCGGTGGCCAAATACAAGGACCGCATCAGTGAACTGGAAGCGCAGTTCCAGCAGGCCAAAGAATTGCTGAGACAGAAAGAAAACGAACTGCAGCGGATTCACCAGATCAAGGAACAACATGCTAAAACACCGCCGCCACCGGATCCCAATGAAGCGGTAACTCGTGAGATTTATATCAACCTTTTATTACAGGAAGCCGGATGGGATCCCAAAGGTCTCAATGTGGCGGAATATGAAGTAACTGGTATGCCCACCGGTGACGGAAAGAACAATGGTCCTGGTTATGTGGACTATGTGTTGTGGGGAGATAACGGTAAACCACTGGCTGTAGTGGAAGCCAAACGCACCAGTCGTGATTCCAGAGTAGGCGCCAACCAGGCCAAGCTATATGCTGATTGTCTGGAACAAATGCACGGCCAGCGTCCGATAATATTTTATACTAACGGATTTGAAACCTATATCTGGGATGATACCTGGTACGCCGCAAGGGAGATCTATGGCTTCTATAAAAAAGAAGAACTGCAATTGTTGATTCAGCGCAAGAATACAAGACTCCCGCTGGCGCAGGCACCAGTGGATCCTTCCATTGCAGAGCGGTATTATCAGATTGAAGCGATCCGCAGTGTTGGCAAAGTACTGGAGAATCGGGGCCGGGAGGCTTTGCTGGTCATGGCAACAGGTTCCGGGAAAACCAGAACAGCCGCAGCACTGGTCGATGTACTGAGCAAACACAATTGGGTAAAGCGTGTTCTTTTTTTGGCAGACCGGAATGCACTGGTCTATCAGGCCAAAAACGCGTTTACCAATTTACTGCCCAACCTGCCCGCCATTGATCTTACCAAAGAAAAGGATAACCTGCATGCGCGGATCGTCTTTAGTACTTACCAGACCATGATCAATCTGATCGATAATGAGTATGATGGCAGTCAGCGTCATTTCAGTATCGGGCATTTTGACCTGATCATATTTGATGAGATCCACCGCTCTGTGTACAATAAATACAAGGCTATCTTCCAGTATTTTGATGGTTACCGGGTAGGCCTCACCGCCACACCCAAAGCCGAAGGTGACCGGGATACCTATCATTTATTCGGACTGGAGCCCAACATGCCCACCTATGCCTATGAGCTGGAACAGGCGGTGGGAGATCATTTCCTCGTACCACCCCTGAGTGTTTCAGTGCCCGTGAAGTTTCACCGGCAGGGCATCAAATACCATGAACTGAGTCCGGAAGAGCGGACCCGCTATGAAGAAATGTTTGCAGACCCGGTAACCGGTGAATTCCCGGATGAGATTGACAGTTCCGCACTCAACACCTGGTTATTCAATGAAAATACGGTTGACCGCGTGCTGGCGTATGTGATGGAAAACGGGATCAAAGTAGCGGGAGGTGACCGCTTGGGCAAAACCATTGTTTTTGCCCGCAGTCACAAGCACGCCTTGTTTATTAAGGAAAGATTTGACAGGCAGTATCCCCAATTAGGCGGTCACTTCTGCAAAGTGATCGATAATTACGAGGAGTATGCGTATGATATTCTGAAATCATTCAGTGAAAAAGATAAAATGCCACATATCGCAGTATCAGTAGATATGCTGGATACGGGTATTGATGTACCGGAATGTGTGAACCTCGTATTTTATAAGCCGATCCGCTCCAGCAGCAAGTTCTGGCAGATGATTGGTCGCGGTACCCGTTTGTGTAAAGACTTGTTCGGTCCCGGAAAAGACAAAGAGAACTTTATCATATTTGACTTCTGCGAAAACTTTGAATTCTTCGGCAATAAGCCCAAGGGCTTAGAAACAAAAAAAGGCAAATCACTCACAGAGCGCTTATTTGAACAAAGGCTGAAACTGACACACCTGCTGCAGAAGAAAGGCGGTGATGCATATCTGGCTTATGCAGAAGAGTTGAAGGCATTCATGCATGATCAGATCAATAAGCTCAGTGAAGAGAGCTTCCTGGTAAGGCAGCACTGGCGTGTTGTTGAAAAATACCGGGATATCTTCCGCTGGAATGCGCTGAATGAACTGGAGGTAAAAGAAATACTGGATCACCTGGCACCGCTGATCTATGAAGCCGGAGATGATGAACAGGCCAAGCGCTTTGACCAGCTTTGCTATAACCTACAATTGGATTACATACAAAAGGGTTCCGTGGCGGATCAATGGATGAATGAAACCATTGTAATTGCTGCCGCGCTCAGTAAACGCGGTGCTATTCCCTTAGTGGGTGCCAAAATGGACTTGATCCGCCTGATACAGACAGCGGCATACTGGCAGGAGCAGTCGGTTGAGAAATTTGAATCGCTGAGAAAAGATATACGCGGACTGGTTCGGTTTATTGAAAAAACATCAGGGATTCTGTACTTCTCAGATTTTGATGATGAGATCTTGCCTATAACCGGGGAAGTAAAACCCGTATTTCTCTCTCAAAACCTTGAAGCATACCGGAAACGGGTTACAGAATATATTCAGAAGAACCGCCACCATATCACAATCCATAAGCTCCGCACCAATCAGCCTATCTCCAGGCAGGAATTCAAAGGGTTGGAACGTATGTTATTTGAACAGGGAGAACTCGGAACGCAGGAGCAATTTGTGAAAGCTTACGGGGAACAGCCGCTGGGAGTCTTCATCCGCTCTATTGTAGGAATGGACCAAACCGCTACCAATGCAGCATTCAGCAAGTTCATCAACGAACCCTCCATGAATGCCTCCCAGATCCGTTTTGTGAATATGATCATCCAGTACTTTACCACCAACGGAATCATTCATGCCGATAAACTATTTGAGCCCCCCTTTACAGAAATCGCTTCCAATGGTTTACTGGGTGTATTTAATCAGCAGCAGGCAAATGAAGTGGTGCAGTTGATTGAGGGAGTGAATAGGTTGGCGGAGGCGAGGTGATTGATATCTCGAATAAATCGTAACATCTAAAATGTGTGTTTATGATTAAATATTACAAACGACTCCTTTTATTATTGGTTTTATTTTCATGCAAATCAGAAAAAACATATAAATATTATGAAAGCGCCGGCACTTCTGAAACAGGTATTACTTATAAAGATCCGATAACTTTAAAAGCTAATAGCGACTCCGAGGCCTATCTACAAGCATATACAACATTTTGTATTTCTCAATCTGTTAGCAGTGAATTCAGTAAAAATTCAAACACTAAACTAAATAATCCCATTCCATTCAAACTGATTAACAAAGATGGTGTAGATATTTTTTTAACTATTAATTTTGCTCATAAAGACAGTCTCGAAAAAGAAATTGAAAGCAGCATCAAATCAAGGGTCAAGGAGCTACATAACAATGCAGAAAACAGTCTATCAGATGTTGAAAAGCCAGATTCTTCTACTTACGAAATATTAGAAACTAACCACAATCAGGCGGTTGAAAACTTTCACATCTTTTATAAGAATAGTAAAACTGACAAACAGTCTCTGCAGGATTTCGTTAATAAATTCAGGCAGTCTTTTTGTACAAGAAAATGCAACATATTTTTATACGATTCAAAGGCAATAAAAAAATTGGTGACGGCATACCCATTAACCGATAAAGAGTATCTGCTTCTTGCAGATCATAATACAGCACAATCCCTTTTTGATTTAACCGAAATCTGGCTGTATCCACTTCAAGATATAAAGTATAAAGAACTGGGAGGCAAGAACTGGAAGAAGAAACCAGTAGAATAAAATATTAAAATAGATCTATTTCTACTTTGCAAATAGATACCACTTTGTAAGCACATTCTCAGGCATCTCCACCACCAACTTATAAAAATCCGAAGGCATATCCTTCAGCTTAAATGATGCCTCCCCCTTACTCACTGCCACACTCGTGATCTGAAAATAATGGTCCTTTCCACCCTTGCCGAACTCATTGGTCGTGCTGACCCAGATGCGGGCGATACCTTCGTTTAACAGGGGTGTCCAGTGAATGGTCAGGATGCTGTCTTGTACGGTAATGACCGGATGGATGGCGGAGAGCCGGCCCGTCAGTGGTATGCCGTCCAGTTCCACTTCCACCGTCCGGGGTATTGTGAGACGCAAGTGCTTCGCCATCGTGGGCATGATGTCCACAATACCCGGGTTGCCGGTTTTGAAATAGCTGTTCAGTCGCTTTGCATTCGTAGCGATCCAGGTGGTACGCTCGCGGTCGCCCTGGCCGCCATGTCCATAGCCGTTCTCCTCCCGGCCATGATCGGTGGTGATCCAGATCTGCCAGTCTTCATTGAAATGTTGTTGCCGGTACTGAATGGCCGCCCAGATACGGCCGAGCTGCTTGTCCAGCATCTTCACCGCATCGGTCAGCTCCTTGCTGTTCCCGTGCCTGTGCCCCAATTCATCCGTATACTCCAGGTACACCCAGCTCAGGTCCGGCGCGTGGCGCCTGATATTCGCAGCGGCGCTGTCCGTCACCGCCTCATCAATGACATGATAAAAATACCCGGCCGTATCATGCGGAAAACGGACCGTGTCCAGCTCCATGCCGTCATAATAATACTCGGGCATGATCTTCCCCGCATCCGCGGAATCACTGCCCACCAGCTTCGTGCGGTTATCCAGCCAGGTGGAAAAGACCGCCGTGGTTTTCTCCGGGTGCCGCTCTTTCAGTAAGCGGAAGATATTATAGTAATGATAGTTCGGGGCGGCAATATCATTGTCCCACACATTGTGCTTGTTCACCCAGGTTCCCGTCAGCAGACTGTTATACCCCACCGCTGAGATCGTCGGGGTTTCGGAATAACCTCCCTTCTCGCCGCCTACATGCGCGCGGGTGTAGCCGCCATGTTTGGTAATAGCGTGTAGATTGGGCATGGGGAGGGATTCAATGAGATCGGCGGGAATGCCGTCGGCGATGATGAAGATGACTTTTGGGGTGCGTTGCGCCGTTAGCTGAAGGGATAGGATGAGCGTGATGAGGAGGAGGAGCTTTTTCATATGTAATGGCTGCTGGCTTCTGGTCACTGGCCCGTCCGAACGGTTCATCCGGGCGGGCTGCTGGGGCGTGCTAAGTAGCAGCTGTTAAATTTCGGGCGATTTTTTCATATTTAGCTTTCGTCTGGTTTTTCAGATGTGTACCCTATGTACCTCAACTATGTGTCCCTATGTGTCTACTGTGCCTATGTGGTTAAGCTTTTTATGTGTTCTACAGTGAATCTGCGAAAGCTTAAACACATAGAAACATAGGCACATAGGGACACATAGAAGAAAGCAAATCCACTTTCGCTGCGTAGGAGATGTTTCATTTTAAATTGATCTTTCCCGCAGCGTCCGTTACACTGCACCTCCTGTCATTCCGAGCTTCGCGAGGAACCCGGCTGTTTTGTTCTGAAGTAAAACAGCACTAAACGAAGAGCCATTGTATTATTTCTTCATTTTACTTTTTTTCTTGATAAAAAAAGTAACAAAAAAATCAAGGCTGCGGAAAAATTTGCTAAAAATTGTGCCGTCAGCCAAAAGAAAGCTGCTAGCTTCTAGCTGTTAGCTGCTAGTACCTTCTAACAGGCATCCTGTAAAGCTTCTACACCTATTACCTTTCACCTGCAACCTATTACCTGCTCCAACCGCAATTTTTCCGAGGCCGATCATCCCCGTTAATTATTCGGACTCCTGTCGACCAGTCTTTAAAGAGTGCTACTACTAGAAAAGTGTAAATAGTTTACTCGAAGCCCATTATCATTTATCCATTATCATCTATCCATTATCATCTATCCATTAACCCAAACTTCCTACGAAGCAACTTTTATCTATTACCTAATACCTATTACCTACTCCACTATTCTATAACTCGTGCTTCTCCCTCCTCCCTCTTCCTTCACCAGTATATTTTTATGCATCATGTCCTGTATATCTCTCAAAGCCGTATCAGTTGAGGTTTTCGTGATCTTCGCGTATTTGGAAGTATTCAGTTTTCCTTCAAAGCCATCTAACAATTTATTCAGTATGATACGCTGCCTGGGGTTCAGATCTGTAGCAGCATATTTTTCCCAGAACCGGGCTTTTTTCAGTACACCGAAAAGTGTTTCACTGCTGGCTTCCAGGGCACGGTCAAGGCACTCTAAGAACCAGATGATCCAGTTGCTGATATCCATGGAACCTTTTTGAGTGCTTTCCAGTATCTCATAATATTCTCTTCTTTCTTTACGTATCTGCGCGCTCATGCTGTAAAAACGCTGGGATGACCGATCAGCGCGGGAGAGTTGCATGTCTGCAATAGCCCGTGCAATACGTCCATTCCCATCATCAAAAGGATGGATGGTCACAAACCAAAGATGCGCTACCGCAGCTTTGATGACCGGATCCATATGCTTGTCCTCGTTGAACCAGTTGATGAATTGCCGCATCTCTTCTTCAAGACGGTCTGCATCCGGCGCTTCAAAATGCACCTGCTGTTTTCCCATTGCTCCGGAAACCACCTGCATCGGATCATCTTTTTTATGATCCCGCCAGGCAGCAACCGTTATTTTATGCATCCCACTTCTGCCCGTTGGGAAAAGTGCGGCATGCCATCCAAACAATCTTTCTGCAGATAACGGTTCCTGAAATTGTTGCGTTGCATCGAGCAGCATTTCCACCACACCGTCCACATGACGGTCGCTGGGTACCAGCCCGGCTATTTCCATTCCTAAGCGACGGGCAATGGAGGACCGGACCTGTCCTGCATCCAGTAATTCTCCTTCTATTTCGCTCGACTTCAGCACATCCATCGTCAGGGTCTGGAGACTGGCTTCAGCCTTCAGCTGAAAACCCATTGCTTCCATCCGGCCCAATAATCTTCCCTGCCGGTTGCTGATCCCGGCTAATAATTGTCCGACCCGCTCCTGATCCCAGGTAAAACGGGGCCAGTGTGGTAATTGATATATGTAGATGGGCATTCTCCGCAATTTATGCGGTGAATATATCCTTTATTTACCGCATTTTCAAGTTTAGGGGGTAAAATGAGGAGAATAAGGAGGTTAATCACCGCATCTGAGGCCTGCGGCCGGCTTAACACAGCGTTAGAGCGTACATTGAACTCCGTGTTACCCTGTGCCCTCTGTATCTCCCTGCCGGCAGGCAGGTGTGTTGAAATATTCATGGTAAACCAGCGGGCCGATCCGATATACAGCCAGTTTCCCCGCCAGGCCCGGAATGCTGGAGAAAAGGTAAATTCAGGAATGAAAAAAGGGATATGCCCTGCAGAACAGTCATGAAACCGAACAAGCACCCATGCACAAATTCATTATCATACTGTACTTCCTCCCCTCACTCCTGTTCGGGCAAACCACTACAGAACTATCACTCCACTCATCATACTTAAATGCAGACCGGAAAATATGGGTGAACACCCCCGAACATTATGAACTGCGGAAAGACAGCCTGCACCTGATCTTCCTGCTGGATGGCAATAACAGATCGCTTTTTGAATATACGGTCGCCTCTAAAAGATTCCTGGAACACAATGCGGTTGACCTTTCTGATTTCAATACGCCGGAATCGATCATCATCGGCATTGAGCAGTCGGAAGACCGCTGGGATGACTTTGGCGACAGCCTGAGATCCCCGCTGTTCCAGTCCTTCCTGGAAAAAGAACTCATTCCTTATGTAAATGCTCATTACAGGACCGTTCCCTACAGGATCCTGATCGGGCATTCGCTGGCAGCACGTTTCGCTATCAATACCCTGCTCAGCCAACCGGATCTGTTCAATGCCATCATCGCGGCCAGTCCGGCATTTCCGCAAAAGCTGACAGATAAGATCCTTGCCCGATTCGATATGCTCTTACATACAAAACTGCCCCACGATAAGGCTTTGTTTTTTTCCACTACCTATCTCAAAGACGATAACACGGAAGAGGGCTTCCGCTACTTTTCAGAATCACTGGTTAAATCCTGCAAGAGCAATGCTGTAAATAATTTCCGTTTCCAATTCAATAGTTCCAAAACTTTGGGCCACGGAAAAAGCCCCTATTTCTCCATCCCCGAGGGATTGCATTTTATTTACGACCCCTCCCTTTGGCAATTAACAACAGACAGTCTATTCCCGAATGGAAACACCTCACCGGCAGCTGTAAACCGTTACCAGCAGCGCATACAACAACGATTCGGTATCCCTGTTTCGATCCATCCATTCGCTACGATTCTGGCAGATGAGCTGGTTAAACAGCATAAAACAAAAGAGGCGATCGCATTACTCAGGACGGAAGCAGAGCTGCAGCCCACAGATATCAACCTGTTCGCGCAGTTACTCGCGTTGATGAAAAAGTATCAGTCGGCCGACTATTCAAATTATGAAGCAAAACTAAAGAGCACCTTCAGTGAGTTAAAGCTGTCGCAGAAAGAACAAAATGACTGGATGGATTGGATCCGGGCGAATAGCCAATAATGTCAATTGGAGATACGTTCGTATTATTTCTCCTTACTTTTTTTCCTGATAAAAAAAAGTAACAGCAAATTGAGAGAAAGCTGCCAGCTACTGGCTTTTAGCCCGTCCGAACGGTTCATCCGGGCGGGCTGCCAGTACCTTCTAACTGGCATATGTGATGCTTCTTCATCTATTACCTTTCAACAATTACATGTTACTGGTTCAAACGACATTAGAACAAAAGGGGTAACCAGTTGACTGTCGCGCTGCGTAAGAAATGTTTCAATTGAAATTGATCTTTCCTGCAGCGGCCCCCCTAAACTGCAGCGCTTGTCATTCCGAGCCAGGCGAGGAACCTTGATGAATTGTTATACCAAACGATGAAATGCAACGGGTCTACTAGTGGCTAGTAGCTAACAGCTAGCAGCTTTCCTCTGTCCTTCCGAGCTTCGCAAGGAACCCGGCTTTTTGTGCTGATGTAACACCGCAATCATCGTGGGGCTATTGTAGTATTTCTTCATTTTACTTTTTTTCTTGATAAAAAAAGTAACAAAAAAATCAAGGCTGCGGAAAAATTTGCTAAAAATTGTGCCGTCAGCCTAAACCCGGCGAACTCGCCACTTACTTTCTTGTCGCGTCATCATCCGTTTGGGCTCAAACAGCGCCGGCTTTTACGGCTTCCTGCCCAATTTTCTTAACGCAATTTTTCCGAGGCCGATCGTCACCGTTAATTATTCGGGCTCCTGTCGACCAGTCTTTAAAGAGTGCTACTACTAGAAAAGAGTAAATAGTTTACTCGAAGCCCATTATCCTTTATCCATTATCTTCTATCCATTAAACCAAACTTCCTACGAAGTAATTATTGCCTGTTACCTTATACCTGTCCCCTATTACCTCGTTCCTGCGCCCCGCGCGGGCCGTGTCCTCTAGTCCCCTGCCCGCTTTTGCCCACCTCTCGAATATAATTCCTCCGTGCCTCCGTGGTTAAAAAAAGCGTTATTTAAAATACGGACTGCTGAATCCTAACCGTTTCAATCCATTTTGCACATCCGGTATATTCATAAACAACTTCCACAGCAACCCGCTCCGGTAGTTCTCTATCATCACCACGATCGGCCCCTGATCGATCGCCAGGTGCGTCTTCGCATACCAGTTATGCTCAATACTGAAGCCATCGGCAAAGCCGTAAGGACCCCAGATCTTATCTCCGAGGTTGTAATAGAAGTAACGCAACGCCTGCATACTCTCCTTCGGCGCGTAAGGCAATGAAGAGATCGCCGCCGTGGGCTGGATCACCCCACGGTCATTCTCCGGACTATGCGCCACATAACCCTTGTAGCTGTCGCCCGCCGTCAGGCCCCAGCACTGCTCGCTGTAACCCTTATAATGATGCGGGTTTTCGATGCAGTAAGCCCGGTTGATCAGTGTATGGTTGCGGCCCTGTTCAAAATAATCATTGCCGAGAGAGTCTTTCAACCCGTTCGGGTCAATGCCCTGGAAGGTGTACTGCTCAAAGAAGAGCGGGCCGCCCTTGTCCTTATCATAATTACCTAACGGTAACCAGTATCCGTAATATTCCTTGCCATTTTTAAAGCCCTGACTCCCCGCCCAGGTGCCGTCGTACACGGCTTTGGAGATCGGGTGACTGGGTGAAGAAGCCGACATGATGTAGGTGATCAGACATTCATTCCATCCCCATACCGGAAAATTCATATCGAAATCGTTATTCGGACTCCAGTGCCAGAACAATTTGTTCTGTCCGTTCGTATGCCAGTTCCAGTTGGCCGCACCCCACATCTGGTTGATACGCTTGCGGAGATAGACTTCCCGCGGATCATCACTCTTGAAGTATTCACGCGCGCATAAAAATCCCATCAGCAAATATGAGGTCTCTACAATGTCCGCGCCGTCATCCAGTCTGTCGAACCGGATCGTCTTGCCCGTCCGCCCGTTCATAAAATGCGGATAGATGCCATGGTAACAATCCGCATTGATCAGGAAGTCCGCGATCCGCATCAGCCGTCCCACGGCAGTATCCCGCCCGATCCAACCGCGTTCCACGGCCACGATCGTACTCATGATCCCGAATCCCGTACCGCCCACAGCACAGGCATCCGGACCAAAATCCGTTTTGCTGAAATTGGGTTCATCCCAGGCTTCATTGATATAATCCCAGTAATGCTCGGCCTTCACCGTATTGTCCCGCTCCAGCGCCATACCACTGATGGGATGCGCACCATGCCAGAAGAAACGGAAGGTTTGCCGTTGTACCACATCCAGCAACGCTGAATCCGACAGATCCTGGATGATCCCTACCGGTGTAATAAAACCCTTGCGGGGTTGCGCAAATTTCTTTTTCTCCTGAGCATGTGCGAATAAGACACTGAACAGGACCGGCAGCAGTAGCGCCGCTTTTATTTTTTTATCCATGGGCTTTCAAATCCGAGTTTGGTTAATCCTTTTTGTATTTCGGGGCAGCTCATGAAGAGCTTCCACATTAATCCTGTTCTGTAATTCTCGATCATGACGATGATCGGACCCTGGTCGATCGCTAGGTGACTCTTCGCCACCCATCCCTTCGTTTCATTGAAGGCGTCCACAAATCCGTAAGGCGACCAGATCTTATCTCCCAGATCATAATAAAAATGTTTCAGCGCCTGCATGCTGTACTGCGGTGTGTACGGAAAGGCACTCAATGCCGCGGTGGGCGATATCGTACCCAGATCTTCCGTCGGTGAATGCGCCGCATAACCATTGTAGGTATCACTGGCCGTCAATCCCCAGCAATCCGCACCATAACCCTTGTATTGTTTGGGATTGCGTATGCAATGCTCACGATTGATCAGCGTATGATTCGTATTCTGTTCCCAGTAATCCGCATACTGATCTTTCAATCCATGCGGATCTATACCCAGGAAAGTATAATGCGAGAAGAAGAGCGGACCGCCGTAATCAAAGCCCAGCGGGAGTTTGATGCCGTAAAAGCTTTTACCGTTCCTGAAATAGTTACTGTTCGTCCAGCCCTCATGATACACCGATGCCGGCACCGGATAACGCTCCCCGCTCGCCGCCATGATATACGTGATCAGGCATTCATTGAATCCATGGATCGCATTGTTCATCGCCCAGTCATTATTCGGACTCCAGTGCCAGTACAATACATTTTTGCCGCCCTGCGTGAACCAGTTCCATTCAATATCACTCCACATCCAGTTGATGCGGTTGCGCAGATCGCGTTCTACCCGGTTATCACCTGTGAAATACTGCCGCGCGCAAAGCAATCCCTCAAATAAGTAAGAAGTCTCTACCAGATCCGCGCCGTCATCTTTTCTGCTGAAGGGAATGGTCTTACCCGTAGCTCCGTTCAGCCAGTGCGGGAAAGCACCATGATAGGAATTGCTCTTCAAAAGGAAGTTCACCATCTTCAGTAAGAACTTCGCCGCCGTATCCCTGCCGATCCATTTTCTTTCCGTCGCCACGATCACACTCATCACGCCAAATCCCGTTCCGCCCACCGCGCATACTTCATCGCCATATTCATAGGCGATATTGCTGCGCTCTCTGGCCAGTCCGCTCACCGGATGCGCGAAATCCCAGAAATAACGGAAGGTTTGTTGCTGAACGCGATCCAATAATGCGGAATCACTCAGGCCGGCGGGACGGTCCATCATAGACGGAATGCTGGACTGGGCTTGGATTGTAACGGATGCTACAAAAAACGCAACAAGAAATAGAGGGTGCTTAAACATATGTTGTTAGAAGGGAATTAGTAATTAAGAATTAAAAATTAAAAATTGAGGGCACTGGTTTCCACCCATGATGCTTTGGTAGCATAGGGAAGTACGATCGGGACGGCATGTTGATTTTATACATTTAGCGGATTGGGAAACGCAATTCCAAATTCTGAATTTTAAATTTTTAATTTTTAATCCCTTTACAAATATGGAGCGCTGAATCCCAGCGACAGCATCCCATTTTTTACTTCGGGACAGCTGGTAAAAAGATTCCATAATAATCCGGAACGGTAATTCTCGATCATCACAATGATCGGACCCTGATCAATGGCCAGGTAAGAATTCGCGAACCAGAGATCCTTCAGGTTGAACGCGTCATAGAAGCCATAATCACCCCAGATCTTGTCACCCAGTACATAATAAAAATATTTCATCACCTTCATGGATTCCGTAGGCGTGTAAGGAAATGAGGAGAGAGCTGCCGTAGGTGCAATGGTGCCGATATCATTCGTGGGTGAACTGGCCGTATAGCCATTCTGGATATCGCTCGCCGTTAATCCCCATACCGAATCACTGTATCCGAACCATGAATTGGGATTGCTGCGGCAGTATTCATAATTGATCTTGCTGTGGTTCACCGTTTGGGTCTGATAGTTCGCATACGCGTCACTCAGGCCCACCGGCTTGATGCCCATGAAAGAATAATGTTCAAAGAACAAGGGGCCGCCGCCCGGAGGACCCAGCGGTAACACATATCCATTGTAATTGCCCCCATTCGTGAAACCCGCGCTGCCATTGCCTGTCCAACCCTGTGAATATACAGTTGCCGGCACGCCATGCGTGGTGGAAGAAGCGGCCAGCACATAAGTGATCAGGCATTCGTTCCAGCCGCGGATGGGCATGTTCATGTCCCAGTTATAATCCGGACTCCAGTGCCAGTACAGCACATTCTGTCCGCCATGGCGGAACCAGTCCCACTCCACGCCATTCCAGATCGAATTGATATCATTCCGCAGGTTGGTCTCGGCCACACCCGGGTCATTGAAGTATTGTCGGGCACATAACAAGCCTTCCATTAAATAGGAAGTCTCTACCAGGTCCGCGCCATTGTCCTTCGTACTGAAAGGCACCACGGTTCCCGTAGCACCATTCAGCCAGTGCGGAAACGCGCCATGGAATTTCTGTGCCGTATTCTTTAAGAATGATACGATGGTCTGCATGCGGGTCAGTCCCTGCGCACGCGTGATGAAATTCCTGCTCACACCCGTCACCATCGCCATGATCCCGAAACCGGAACCACCGGAAGTAACGATATCACCGGAACTGTTTCGCTCTCTGGCCAATCCGCTCACCGGATGCCCGAAGTCCCAGAAGTATTTGAAGGTTTGCTGCTGCACCAGGTCCAGCAACGCGTTATCACTGATCACCGGGAATTTGCGGGAAGAATCGATACTCGTATATAAAGTGATCTCCGTACCGGCCAGCAAAGCGCCACCGGCAGCGGAAGTGATATTATTGACCACTGATACTTTGTACTTGGTCAGGAAGCTCAGGTTGGAAGCGGGTTTCAGGACGATCACACTGTCAGACGCCTCATAACTGATATTGCAGGAGATATTACCTCCCCCGGCATTCGCTATAGTGACCATACCGGTTACCGTACTGCGTTTGACGGGCGCATTGAAACGAAAGCGAACAGCCATACCAACAGACGCGTCATAATAAGTGCCCAGCTTATTGCTGTTATTCGTGATGCTCCAGTTGGTCAGGCTCATCGGCGTTACTACAGGCGGCGGATCTTTTTTCTTCCTGCAGGATGCCAGTACGAAAAGTACTCCGCACAATATGACAGCTTTCGTTGGATTCATATTTCTGTTTTTACAGTACCAGCGTACTGATGGAATGCGGCAGCGCCGTGATCTCCGCGGCCTTGCCATTGATCCAGAGATAATACGGGAACTTGTCCTTACCGGTATTCATCACCACCACTACCAGTTTGCCATCCGGGTTGCGGAAAGCAGTAGTGAGTAACTGACTGCGGCTCGCGGCACTGCTGACGCGGCTGGCACCCGGTGTAATGAATTTGGAAAAATGACCGATATAATAATAGGAGTTCGTGAAAATGAGTTTGCCGCTGCGTGTATCCGCATGCACAGGCGCGTAACAGAAATTACCCACGTGGTTGGGACCGCCGGTTTCATCCAGTAGCACGTTCCAGTCCGTGAAGCCCACCATACCATTGTTGAAATCATTGATCATATTCAGGCCGTATTTCTCACCCAGTGCCCAGTTGGCATATTTGGTGGAATCGAAACGCTCCGCGCAACCTTCAGTGAAGAACAGGTTGGTGTTCGGATATGCTTCATGTACACGTTTCACATTCTCGAACATATGGGTTCCGCCACTCCAGTTCTCATACCAGTGGAAACCCATACCCCAGATGTATTTGGCGGCTTCGGGATCATCGAAATAAGTTTGCGCGCGCTGATACATCAGGTCGCGGTTATGATCCCAAACAATGATCTTCTTGTCTTTCAAACCTTCTTTCTCCATCGTGGGGCCCAGGCTCTTCTTCAGGAAATCTCTTTCTTCTTCTGCAGTATAGTTGCAGGACTCCCAGGTTTGTTTGGCCATGGGTTCATTCTGTACACTGATGCCCCATACCGGAATGCCATCAGCTTCATAAGCCTTGACGAATTTGGTGAAATACATCGCCCAGCTGTCGTAGTATACCGGAAGCAGTTTACCGCCGTGCAGCATTTCTTTATTATCCTTCATCCAGCCCGGAGGACTCCAGGGGCTCGCAAACAAGGTCAGCTTGCCACCCGCCGCTTTCATGGCCGCTTTGATGAAGGGGATCTTGTATTTTTTATCATGGTCGATATTGAATGTTTTCAGTTCCTTGTCGCCTTCAGCAACATACGTATACATATCACTGCTGAAATCGCAGCTGTTGATATTGGTGCGGGCCACGGTATAACCGATGCCTTTCTCTTTATCAAAGTACGCATTGAGCAAAGCCTGCTGCTGATCGGCCGGGAGTTTGGCATAAGTCTCCGCAGATGCATCCGTCAGCGCACCACCGATACCGAGATAGGTCTGATACGTTTTGGAAGGATCCACGAATACACAGATCTGTGTTTCCATCGGCTGGGCCATATCCGTAAAGGCCACGGAATCCACCGCGCTGAGGCGCAGGTTACTGCTGTCGGCCGTAATAAAGACCTTTACTTTTTTTCCGTCCGTTGAAAAGGCGGGGGCTTTCTCTTTTTCTGAAGTAGTGCTGCAGGAAACCAATCCCGTTATCACTGCGGCAAGCAGGAATTTATGCATGTGTACTTTTTTATGTATTTAATTACCAGGTATAGGTTCCCGCGGCGCCGGCAGGCAGCATCACAGTGACCCATTTCCCTTTATAATTGATATTGAAACTCACAGGCGCGTTGCTGTCGTTCATCGTGACCAGCACTTTCTTGCCCGCGGGTGTTTTGAATGCGGCATTGAAGATCGGTGCATCCTGGTTACTGGCGATCCGTACAGAACCGGCCGGTACGAATTTGGATGCATGCGCTACGATATAATAACCCACGTTACGTGTGAAATTGGAACCACTGATAGTGATCGCACCCTTGCATTCTGTACAACCACCGGGTGTATGGATGCTGTAGGTATTGTCACTCGCCAGGTTCCATTCCAAAGCGTTGCGGCTCCAGTTGCGCATGGTGCCGATGATCACGTTCTTCACGTGCCATTGCAGGTCACCATTGAAAGTGCCGTTCGCGCCCGTCCACTGTTCCGTGAAATAAAGTGCTTTATCGGGGAAGTTGTTATGCACGGTTGACAACGCGCTCACATCACCACCATATAAATGGAAGGCGGAACCATCAATGAATGGTTTCGCACCCGTATCACCCAGTACCGCGATCGGATAATTCGGATTATCACAGTTATGGTCCCAAACGATGATCTTGGTCGTGATACCCGCAGTCTGGAACGCAGGTCCCAGCGCGTTCTTCACGAAATCAGCTTCCTGTCCGGAACTGAGCACCATGCTCGGGTTGTTACCCCCATGCTGCGGTTCATTCTGGATCGTCACGGCATCGATATTGATACCGCGCGCTTTCATTTGCTGAATGTATTTCACGAAGTACTGCGCGTATACACTATAATACTGCGACTGCAGCGTACCGCCCATGGAATTACCGTTATCCTTCATCCATACCGGCGCGCTCCAGGGTGAGCCGAGGATCTTGATATTGGGATTGATGGCCAGGATCTGTTTCAGGACCGGGACCACATCCAGCGTATCTTTTGACAGACTGAAATTTGCGAGGGTGGGATCGGTTTGTCCGGTCGGCTTATCATCATAACTGAATACCGTCGGGTTCAGATCGGAAGCACCGATGCTGACACGCAGGTAACTCACACCAATGCTGGTACCGGTATTGCCGAATAATTCCTGCAACAGCGCCGCGCGTTCCGTGGAACCCATCTGCATGATGAGCTGCGCGCTGCCACCGGTGAGGGTATACCCAAATCCATCAATGGTCTGATAAGAAGTGGCGGAATCCACCGTAATGTTCTGAAAACTGTTAGCAGTGGTACCAAAGGAAAGCGTGGTGCTCTGCTTCTGCAATTCAGAAGTGCGGTCACCCGTAGTGATCCATGCATCCACATCATTGGTGCCGGAATTGGGAGGCGGATTGTTGCCACCGCCGCCACCGCCACCATTGTCTTTTTTCTTGCACACACCGAAGATGAACAGACTGCTCAGCAGCAGGATCACCGGCACTTTCCTTTTTATCATGATTTTATTTTTTCATTTTCAAACGATCCACCACCAGGTCACCCACTTTGGTGCCGTATTCCGTACTCACCAGACATGAATTATGGAAGTGGATACCACCATAAAAACGGGCCCAGTTATTCTCGATCGCCGCGGCACGGAATGATTCGAAAGAACGGTTGGCGATGCCGAACTCCAGTTCTGAAGTATCGGTATAGGCCATATGATCACCATACACACTGGTCAGCGCTTCCGCGCAGGATGCAGAAACCGTACTGTGTCCGCAGGTATATTCAGGGAACGGCGGTGTTTGCAGATACGGCGCCCAGTTGGGGTCGATGTATTTATTGATCACGGTTTCAGGACGTACACAGTTGCTGCGGAATTTTTCATCCCAGCACTGAATGAACGCGTCGAAACCGGCGATCGCTGTTTTAGCATACGCACATACCGTTGTTCCGAAATCGGCTTTCGCGGTTTGGGAAGCGATGCCCACGATATTCATCCAGTGACCCGGAGGGGAGAATTTCTTGGCCATGAACATCACGTGACCTTCCACGATCATACGCGTACCCAGGTCATCCCAGAACTCCGCGATATGCTGCTGTTCTTTGGTGAGGCTGTCGCGCGCGATCTTCACTTTCATCACTTCCTGATAATACTTGCTGTTCTTATCCTTCATGTTGAAAGCGGGCGGCGGCGGGGTCCGGAACTGATCGGCACTGTCCATCACCATGGGACGGATCTCATTCCAGTGCGGCTCCAGCGCTTGCTGGTACTGCGGCGGCGTGGGTACCCAGCGGCCTTCTTCTTCCGTGATATGGTATTTTTCAGCGGTACGCGTTTGCGCATAATTGTCTTTCTTGCTCCAGCGGAGGATGTGGTTACCTACGGAATCCGCCAGTTGTTTACTGGCTTTCTTCATCTCATCCGTCATGCCATTCGCGGTGGCGATGGAATCCAGTTCCTTCACATAATCCTGCATGCTGCCTTCGGGGAAGGTCACCGCCTCGCCCACTTTGCAGAAAGCTAACATAGTGGCATAACCGAAATTCACATTGGCGGTATCCTGTTTGGGGATGGCGGGCAGGTGTTTGATCTGTCCGGCCAGCGATTGGAACCTTCCGTCGCCCAGCGCCATCACTTCATACGCCGCGATGGTAGCATAGGTGTAGTTACGGCTGGCGATGATGGGCGGGAAATTATTCTGCATCACCACATTGTTCAGCTGCTTCACTGTTTTGGAGAACAGGATGGGGTCATTGAACACATCATGATAGGCAGGTTTTTGTTTACAACTGCCCAGGGCCAGCACGGTTGCCAGCACTAAAAATCGGAAGGGTCTCATAACATTATTTTTATAAAGCTACACCCCGCAGGGTTTTATCATTGCAAAAAAACTAAAGTCCCGTTATTCCGGGCAATGACCATCATTTTCTTTCCATTGATCGTCGTCACCCATTTGCTGTCCCGGATCTCCCCGTCCACACGCGGCATGCCCTTTTCCACGCTGAAACCGCCCCCTTTCGCATTAAATTGGAAGGCGCTCAGCGGCAGGGCATCATAACGGCCCTCATAAGGCACTACCCCGTAAAAATTGCCTCCCAGCACATAATTTCCGGTGGTTCCGGGCTGCAGGGGCGCAAAGGAGAAGACGGGCGACAACTGCAGGTCTTCCGGCAGCAGCACTTTTTTGAAATTGCCCTTGCCATCGTTCAGGAAACAGCAGGAACCCAGCTCTTCAGCGGTCAGTTCCTTGTAATCCTTGAACAGGTCATAGAACATGTACTGCACCGTTTTACCCGCCACCTCACTGTACGTGAGATAAGCTTTCTTCAGTACGGGCAGCGCGCGCTCCAGTTCATCCTTGGCCAGGAAAGTATATTGTTTGCCATCGATCGTATAACACATGATCTGTTCCACCATGCCGTTATTGTCGAAGTCCTTTACATATAATTTCAGCGGACCGTTCTTGCCGGACCAGAGTTTGGAATTATGTCCCCAGTTACCCGCCAGCAGGTCCGGATAGCCATCACTGTTCACATCGGTTGCATAGAGGGATTGCCAGAGGCCCGTTGACTGCGGGATATCCTGCGGTGTGAACACGCCTTTATTATTGATGAAGATCTTCACCCCCATCCACTCACCTGCTATGGCCAGATCAGGCCACCCATCTTTATTGATATCCGCGAAGGAGGCGGAAGTGACCATGCCCACATTGATCAGGTTGACCATTTTGGAAGGCGCGATCGCGAATTTGCCCTTGCCGTCATTGAGATAGAGATAAGAACTCTGTGGCAATCCGTATTTCATCGGGTCAGAAAGAAAACCCACGAATACATCCAGGTCACCATCATGATCCACATCTGCCGTAGTTACACATGATTTATTCTCGAACAATTGCGGAATATTGCTCATGGTCAGCGAAAAGTGACCTTTACCATCATTGATATACAAACGGTCGGCCGATGATACATCGCTCGACGGCATTTCATTGCCGCCACTCACCACCCACAGGTCCTGGAACCCGTCACCATTCGCGTCAAAGAAAGTGGCATCCACATCCTCACATACCGCGAAGTGACTGAACAGGGATGTGTCAATGGATTGGAAGCTGCCGTTCTTTTGCTGCACCATCAGGGCCCCCGGTTGCAGCTTGGCGCCGCATACATAGATATCATCCAGCCCGTCATTGTTCACATCACCCACCGCGATCTTGGGTCCGCGGGTGGACAATTCATGCGGGATGAGGTATTGAATATTGAAATCAATGAAATCATTTTCCTTGTGCTTCCAGTTCACACCGGCTTGCGCGGTGATATCAGAGAGCAGCGGAGTTGTTTCCGGGAAAAAGGTATTGAACCTGCGGAATAAACCCACAGAGGCATCCGATTCTTTGAGCGACAGTTGCTGATCGGCCTTTACATTTTTCAGCACCTGAACGTTCTTGTTGGGCCATACGATAACCAGGCTATCTGCCACCGAAGTAGTATCCATCCCAAAATGCAGGCGGGGTTCACAGGATGATTCAAAGCCGCGTGTCAGCATCAGCTGATTGTACTGTACACCGCTTTTGGTGAACAGGTAGGCTTTGGCACCCACAGCAAAATGATTGGCACTGTCGCTGTGCAGGGAAACGGTGAGATAATGTTTTTTCGGTGCGTTGTTCTTCAGGATCACTGCTTCTGAATTGATGCAGTTCATCACCAGGTCAAGGTTACCGTCATTATCCAGATCGGCATAAGAAGATCCGTTGTAATACCCTTTCATTTTACCGGTACCCCAGTCGTTGCTCACATCCGCGAATTTCATTTTGCCATCGCCCCGGTACAGGAACGGATGCGAAGCACCATCGGGCATCGCTTTGATAGCCGGCTCATCATACGCGTCGGTCTTGTCCATGCCCTTCATTTTGAGGTCGGACACAAAACGCACATAATCCAGGTCCACCGGGCGTTTCACGATACCGCTGGAAATGAAAAGGTCTTTATTTCCATCATTATCAAAATCCGCGAACAGGGGACACCAGCTCCAGTCCGTTGCCGGCATACCACTGGCCAGGGCCACATCACTGAAGCTGTCGCCGTTGCCATTATTGCGCTGCAAAGTGTTACGGGAATACTGGTTCTGATAACCCTTGTACTGCAGTTTCACTTTATAGATATCCATGTTCTCATCACTGCCATAGGTCTTGAGTGTTTTTTCATCGGGCGGCAGCATGTCCACCGTGACCACATCCAGCTGGCCATCATTATTATAATCCGCGATATCATTACCCATGCTGAAGCGGCTGTAATGTTTGAAATGGTCTGCGCCGCTCTCCGTGAAAGTACCGTTGCCGTTATTGATGTAATAGTAATCGTTCTCGTGGAAGTCGTTACCCACATAGATATCATCCCAGCCATCGTTATTCATATCCCCGATCGCGATACCGAGTCCATAACCGAGATTGCTCTGATAGATACCGGCCTGTGCCGATACATCCGTGAATTTATGTGTAGGCGTATTCAGATCATTGCGGTAGAGGCGGTCGCCGGAAGAAGAATCATATTTGTGGCGGTTGCTGGTATCCACGATGTTGGCGTGGGGATGGTGCGACTGATTGAGGATGAAACAATCCAGGTCACCGTCATTATCATAATCAAAGAAGGCGGTCTGTGTGGTGAAGCAGGACGTGTTCAGTCCGTATTCCGCAGCGCTTTCCGTGAACGTATTGTTCCTGTTGTTGATGTAAAGCTCATTGTGGCCGGTCAGTCCGTATTTATTGCTGACGGTGGACACATAGATATCCAGATAGCCATCACCATTCACATCGGCCATGGTGGAACCGGTGCACCAGTCGGACAAACCTTTCACACCGGCCTTGTCCGTGATATCCTCGAACTGGAAATTGCCTTTGTTCAGGTAGAGTTTATTATTCCCTTTGGAATTGGCGGTAAAATAGATATCCGGCAAACCGTCATTATTGATATCACCGGTGGATACGCCACCACCATTATAGAAATAGAGATAGTAGAGGATGCTGAAAAGATGTTTGTTCTCCAGCTTGTTGACAAAGTTTACATGCGTTTGCGAAGAGGGCATTGTTGTGAAAAGAGTCTGGCTCTTTTTACAGGATCCCAGCACGAACACAAGGGCAATGGCAGCTGCACTGATACGTAACCTACTTGACATGGTCATTAGTGTATTTTAACGGCAACTGAACTCATGGTCGTATGCTTACCAGAGATCAGTTTCATCACTTTTTCTGTTTCTTCCGGATATACTTTGATATAATGCGTTCTCAATAATGCAGCGGTGGGTATCTCCGCGCCTTCCATGAATACCGCGACCGCATGTGACTTTTGTTTCGGCATATGGCAATCCACACAATTCTGTTTGATCACTGGACCTGCGGTAGCCAGCAGTTTACAATCCTTCTCTTTCCCCTGCTGATGACAATTCAAACAGCGTTGTGAGAAGACTTCCACTTTATCTCTTTCGTTCTCGTGCACATTGTGACAGCTCAGGCAGGTCATTTGTCCAGCCATGAAGCATTTGCTCATCTCCAACAGGCCTAACTGATTACCATGAAGGTCTATATTATCGGCCATTGCCGGTGTTCCGCTCCTGTAAAAATAATCCATCAGGCTGTCGCCGGCCATATAGGTGAATGAAGGTTTTGTTTTATTGAGCTGACCACCGTGACAAAGCGCGCACAGGTCAAGATTCCGCTGGCGTGACAGCTTTCCGGTATTGACGATATAGCGCGCTTCTTTAACGGAAGGATTCTTTGTATGGAATTCCACGTGTTCCGCGGCAGGGCCGTGGCAACGTTCGCAATCGACACCGTAGATGAATTGATTGTGGTCGAATGTTTCGGGGCGTGTGGCGGTGTCGGATGTTTTCCATGCATAGGTCATGTGACATTCCAGACAACGGGAAGTAACTACCCTGTTAAATACGATCTTTTTAGGATCGAAGCCGGGGCTGTTGGCCCAGGTACTTTCAGGGGAGAAATAAGTGATGGGCATCTGGATCAGGCTGTTGCGGATCCAGGAGAGATAGCTCTGTCCTTTGCGGCCGGAGCCGACAGTGATATCAAAACGGCCGGCACGTTTTTCCTGGCCGTTGATATAAGCGACCTGAAAGAGGCCGCTGTCCCTTTTTTCCATGACTACTTTGTTCATGGGGTTAAAGGCAAATGCGTTATGTCCGGGTTCAAAACTACCCAGGATATTATCTTCTTTGGAGGGCTCCGAAGAAAGAAAATGTTCGGTGCGGAGATGTTTTTCGTAGAGGTCTTTATGGCAGGGCGCACAGGAAGCGGAGCCGGCGAATGACGGGTATTTATCATTGACCGTTTCCTTCTTGTTATTGTTGGCGGTGCAGCGAACGAGCAGGAATGTACCGGTTACAATCGCAAGAATGACGAGGTAGGAAACGCTGACCTTTTTAAGTATTGCCATAATGAAGGGAAGGCGGGAAGGGTCACCGGAGCTTCTGTATAAAATCAGAAAATGGGCTGACATTGAAGTCAGCCCATTTCTGATACACACGATTATTACAACTTAGAAAACTGCTTTACAGCTTATTGTTAAAGAGATCCAGAACTTCAGCATCTGTCAGCACCTTGTTGTACAAGCGGAACTGATCGATACCACCTTTCCAGGACTCCATCCAGTCGTCTGTAGGACCAGGCAGACCTACGTGTTTGTTCATACCGCCCACAACCAGGTTGAATACGCTGGAAGCGGTCAGTTTGATCTGGCCGTGACCACCCCAGTTCAGGGTATTGATCAGGACGCCATCACGATAGATCTTCATGTTAGAAGTAGTTTCATTGTAAGAGAACACCAGGTGGTGCCAGTTACCATCATAGATGCGGGGGATACGGTTGCCGCCAACCAGCTCGAACCAGTGGTCGCCGCCGTTATCGTTCACATAGAATTTTACAACAGCTGAGTCGGTTGTTGCACCTGAACCAGTGTGGTCGAACAGGATGAACATCGCTGTTGTGGACCAATAGTCTTTATCAGGCAGGGTGAACGCGAACTGAGCTTTACCGCCAGTGGGAACAGAGTTCTTTTCCCAGAAAGAAACGGTGAAAGATGTTGACTTGCTGAAGTCATTCGCATTCAGGTACTGCAGGGCAGCACCACCGGAACCTACATAAGAGGTACCGCGAATACCCGTACCCACTTTGATAGCACTGTTCGGGAAGAAGCTCGGATAACCCGAGATACTGTCACCGAAGCGGATGTTGATCTGCTTGCCATCTGCGTTGGTAGAATCGAAATTAGCATAAAAACGGAGCGGGGTCGTCGGGCTCACCGTATGGTCTTTCGGATAGTCACCCAGCGCCGGCCTGTCCATCTTCTGACAACTCATCATCCCTGTTACCAGAGCGATCGCTGCCAGGCTGTTGAATAATTTCATGTTTGCAATCATACTTTATGTTTTAAAAATTGGTATTAATAGATTTTACCAAAGCGGGTTTTGTACTAACACACCACCAGACAGGTCGATCGCTTTCTGGGGAATGGGATAGTAGTTACAACGGGCAGTATAACCCAGTGTTCCCAGTACGGCCTGAGCATCACCCCAGCGTACGAGGTCATCAAAGCGATAGCCTTCCATTGCGAATTCCCAGCGACGTTCGTTCTTGATCGCAGTACGCATAGCGGCCTGAGTTGTGAACGGAATAGCGGGAAGAACAGCGTTGTTACCACCACGTGCACGGGCACGGATCAGTTCCAGGTTGGCAGCAGCAGTTGCGCCGTCACCCAGTTCGTTGGCAGCTTCAGCTTTCATCAGGATCACGTCTGCATAGCGCAGGATCCTGTGGTTGATCCATGCGGGATAACCGGAAGTTGTAGTACCAGTGTACTGACGCATTGCGGGATCAGAGTAAACTTTTTTGCTCCAGTATTTCTGGTCTAAAGAAGAACCGGGAGCGTAAGCGGGCAGGGTTGCACCGTAACCGCCTGTTGCAGTTCCGCCATCTGACTGACCAGAGTACAGGATCGTTGCAGCTTTGCGGGGGTCAGTGGGATCCCATGCAGTTTCAAGTACATCGGTAGGCGTGTTCCAGCCCCAACCGAGGTTCCATGCATTGGATGCACCACCCTGGCGAACGTTCTGAGAAACGGCCCAGAAAGAACCGTAGTCAGGAGAACCGCCGGAGCCGAGATATGCCTGCATTTCGAGGATAGATTCTGAACTGTTCTTACCTGCACCACCTACACCATCTTTCCATACATCGGTGAATTTGGGAAGCAGGGAGTACTGACCTGAAGCGATCACCTGATTGGCGAGCGCCAGGGTCTGAGCCCAGTTACCGCGGAACAGGTAAGTTTTAGCCCACAGTGTTTTAGCAGCACCGCTGGTCAGCCTTCCGGGGAAGGGGTTCTGGCCGGTTGTACTGTTGAACCAGGAAGCGGGTAGCTGAGTTGAAGCAGCCTGCAGGTCAGCGTCGATCAGCGCATAGATATCAGCCACAGGAGATTTGGGGCGGACACCATCAGCGGCGTTCGTATAGAAGTAGTCGATCTTCGGAATGGGACCGTAAGCTTTTACCAGTTCAAAGTAGGAGTAAGCACGGAAGAAATGTGCTTCACCCACGTTGCGCTGAGAAGCGTCGTCGGTCAGATTGAGAGAATCAGCGAAGTACAGCAGCTGATTCGCTTTGTTGATCATATAATAGTGGTCGTTCCAGTAGGTGTTGGTTGCCCAATCATCCTTTGTGTACTGGAATGTTTCGAACTCTGTATTGATCTCAGCACCATCCGTTGCGCTGGAACCTTTTTGCGCGTCATCGTCACGGATGCTGTTGAAGTCGAGCCAGGGAAGGGTTGCAAAACCAGCCCAGCTGTTGAATACGGAATACATACCGATCGCCTGTCCGTCAACTACACTGCCATAATCGGACAACGTTGCGGAGAGTGGCTTTCTGTCAAGAAATTTTTTACAGCTTGTAACACCCGCAAACGCGACAGTTACCAGTAAAAAACTCCAGAAAATTTTATTTGCTTTTTTCATATTAAATCCACTTTAGTAGTTTATTAGAACGTTACATTCAGACCAAAGGTTGTCACCATCGGGATGGCACCACCACCATTATCGAATCCGAAGCCGGTTGCATCACCACCATACTCTGCAGTATAGCCATTGTTATGCTTCCATGTTTTCAGGTTCTGAGCGTTCGCATAAATACGCAACGCTTTGATCTTCAGCTTAGAAAGACCCTTCGGATCAACATCGTATCCGATCTGGGCGTTCCTGATCCTGAAGTAGCTGCCATCTTCCATGTTCAGGGTAGAACCATTATAGTTGAAACGGTCAGCCTGGCTGATGATGGGCTCCCAGTTGGAAGTACCGGCACCATGCCACCTGTCAAGTTTGAAAGCAGGATAGTTAACACGCTGGAACGGAGATTCCAGTGATCCCCATGTGCGGAAGACCTCGTTACCGTAAACACCACCAAAGTCAACAGACAGATTGAAGCGTTTGTAAACAACGTTGATATTACCACCGTACATGAAATCAGGAGAAGGGTTGCCGATGAATGTGCGGTCTTTCGCATCGATCACACCATCACCATTCAGGTCCTTGAACTTCAGGTCACCCGCGCGGTAAGCACCAAGTGAAGAAGCCGGGGGAGAAGAAAGGATATCCAGATTGCTCTGATAGAGACCTTCTACAACATAACCCCAGAAAGAACCGATCGCATAACCGGGAACGGTACGGGCTTCTGCAGAACCGTTGTTCATGAAACCACGGATGATCATACCACCGGGAAGATCTTCCGCAACACCCAGTACTTTATTCTTCATGAAAGTGATGTTACCATTAACGTTGATCGTCAGGTCGCTGTTCACTTTCTGTGTCCAGGTTGCAGACAGTTCCTCACCCCAGTTGTGGATCTTACCACCGTTCTCGAGTTTGTTATCCAGACCGAGTGAGCTCAGGTCAACATAGGTCATCATGTCCTTAGTGACCTTAGTATAATAAGTGGCTTCAAAATGCAGGCGGTTGTTGAAAGCGGTCAGTTCAAGACCGATATCCGTTGCATTCACAGTTTCCCATTTCAGGTCGGGGTTCACACGGTATTGGGGTAATGCACCCGTAACCAGGTTGCCGCCGAAAGGAACAACGGTACCGGGTCTCAGACCGGGATATGTCGGATAGTCACCGGCAAAACCGTAGCTGGACTGGTTACCCAGTACACCGGTAGAACCTTTTAATTTCAGGTAATTGATGACTTTCTGATTAGCCATGAAATCTTCTTTCGAAACTTCCCAGCCCGCACCTACTGACCAGAATTTCTGGTGACGGTTAGCGGTAGCGATACGGGAAGAAGCATCATCACGGAAAGATCCGTTCAGATAATACTTGTTCTTGAAGCTGTAGAGGAAACGACCCAGCGCAGAAACGGTAGTTCCTTCTGTCTGGCTGGAAGAAGCGCCTGCCTGACCAACATAGCCGAAGCCATTGTTGAGGTACCACAGTCTTTTATCGTTGGGGATCGGAAGATCCGCAGCGCCTGAACCTTGTGTAGATGTACCGAACAGCTCGTTAAAGCCATTATAGTAAGTGGTGAAACCACCCAGTACGGTCAGGTTGTTATCGCCGAATTTCTTCTTGTAAGTCAACAGATAATCCTGCTGGAATTTTTTGTAATTCTGATTGGACTCGAATACACTGGTCTTTGTGTTATACAAATAAGGTGTATTGTTCATCGGGTTGTAAGCATAGTACAGTGGGCTGTACACGCGTGTGCTTACATTGCTCATATCCGCATACCAGTTACCACGGAAAGTGAAATCCTTCAGGAAGTTCACTTCAGCGTATACGCTACCTACGTTACGGAATTCGTAGCTGATGGTTTTGTCCCATGTATTCTCGATCTCAAGAACAGGATTCACCACACCTGAGTTCTGGAGGGCAACGTTCAGGCCTGAGTACAGGTTGGCGTTGATACTGTCAGAACCATAAGGATTCTTCACGCGGAAGGGTTTGGTCAGGGAAGATACGTGCGGCATTACTTTGCGTGCAGCATCCAGTACCCATCCTGCACCATAAGGATTGTGCTGGCGTGTTGAGTTCAGGGTTACGCCGATCTTGATGTTCTTGTTCACTTTGAATTCATCGCTGAAAGAAAGGAGGATCTTCTCCAGTTTCTCATGCCTGATGATACCTTCATCGGACTGATAACCGAGGCCGAAAGAGAAACGGTTGTTCTCTGTGCTTCCGGAGATGGTCAGGTTGTCCGTATTGAACTTACCTGTACGTGTTACCGCACTGATCCAATCCGTATTTGAGGTAAGCTGAGAGTAACTCGGCGTAGCTACGTTGTTGTTTGCATTCTCTTCAGCGAACAGCTGATCGAACTGACCTGCATTCGCCATTTGAATTTTATCAACCAGTTTCTTGAAACCGTAAGAAGTGTTGAAGTTGATGATGGTCTGACCCACTTTCGCTTTCTTGGTAGTGATCGCGATCGCACCGGTCGCACCGCGTACCCCGAAGATCGCCAGTGAAGACGGGTCTTTCAGGATCTCGATTGACTCGATATCGTTGGGGTTCAGGTAATCGATATTATCGTTCAGGATACCATCCACTACATAAAGGGGGTGTACCTGACCGATGGATACGGTACCGCGGATCCTGATATCAGGAGCCTGGCCGGGCGTACCATTATTCACTACATACAGACCGGGCACCTTGCTTTGCAGGGAAGCCACGGGGTTGGTGTTGGGTTTGTCTGCAACTTCCTTACCGGCGATCTTAACGATAGAACCGGTCAGGTCCCTTTTGTTGGCGGTACCATAACCGATCACCACTACTTCATCGATCTTTTTAGTCGATTGCTGCAGGGTGATACCGAGTGTGGTTTTACCGGCAACCGCTACTTCAGTGGTTTCGAAACCAACGTAGCTGAATACCAGGGTTGCATTGTCGGGAACACTGATGGAGAAGTTACCATTTGCGTCTGTAGTGGTACCGGAGCGGGAACCTTTTACAAACACGGAAACACCCGCCAGGGGTTCACCATTGGAGGAAACTACCTTACCGGTCACTCTGATGTCGTTTACATCGGTCAGGGCTGCTGCATCAGCACCGTCCTTCAGTACGACCAGGTTCGAACCCAGGATCTTGTAGCTGACACCGGTATTCGACAGAATACGGTCCAGTACATCCGTGAGCGAAGCCTGAACAACGTCCAGATTAACACGGGGTTTTCCTTTGATCATTTCTTCGTTGAAGAGGAAGCGGTATTCGCTTTTCTTTTCAATAGCGAAGAGAACTTTTTTGATCTCTGCCCCGTCCATTTTCAGGGTGATCCTTTCCTGGGACCATCCTTTAGCGGATACCTGGAGGCAGGCGAACAGCAGTAAAGCAATCATCATTCTCATAATTCTGGCAATCTTTGAGTAGAACATGCCCTTTCCTGAGAAAGCAGTCGTTCCATTTTTTTTCATAATTTACAATTGAAGGGTTATGAATCCGGGTCCAATTGAGACCCGGTCTGCATTTGATCAACCTCGGGACGGTAAATGTTGCAGCATCTACTGTCCCTTTTTTATGCACCTTTAAGAAGTATTGTTCTTATACATAAGCAGCAATCTTAGCGGTGAATAATGATTTTATTTCCAGCCTGTTCATACTTGAACGGCACAGTAATTTTTAAAGCTTCCAGCGCCTGGGCGATCGTCTCCTGTTCAAAAATACCTGAGAACCTTTTTTGCTGCAGCGCTGCATCATCGATCTCCATCTCCACATCATACCACCTTTCCATCCTCACTACTAACTCACTGAACGATTCATCCCGGAATACGAATTTATTGTCGATCCACTGCGTCTCTGCCACTGTACTGTCAACCGGGTTATACTTGAGCTTGTTGATCGCAACAAGTGTATTGATCGTAAGTGGGGACACTGTTTTCTCTGCTTTCGCTGCATGAAACTGCTCTGAAGCAGCGATATTCTCAACGACCAGCTTCTCGCTGGGGGACAGGATGATCTTGTCATTCGGGCGATTCTTGATCGTCACCTCGATACTGCCGCGGATCAGACTGGTCTCCGTTTGTTTGTCTTCCGGATAAGCCTTCACATTGAACACCGTACCCAGTACCTTAATATTGATACTTGAAGTATGGATGATAAAAGGCTTTTCCTTCATCTTCATTACATCAAAGAACCCCTCACCTGTCAGTACCACTTCTCTGGTTTCGATACCAAAGTCTTTATTATAAGTAAGCTTACTTCCTGCATTCAGCCAGACAACGGACCCGTCGGGGAGCTTGACTCTCGACTTGGATCCGGGTCTTGTAGAGATCTCATTCAACTGACGGGCAACGGAAGTACTATCATCTGAACCTGAAAACAGGTTGCGGAACAGGAATAAGCCTGCTATCGCAAACAGGACCGCCGCAGCAGCCCAATACCAGCGTTTTGACCTGCGGACAGGCGCTGCTTCAGGATCAGTATCAGTATTTGATGTGGAATCGTTGTTTTCAGTCATCCGGTGCAGGTGAAGCATGAAAGCGTCTTCGCCCTGCATGATATCAACGTTTGGCTCCTGTTTCCAGAGCTCCTCAAGGTTCTGAATGGCGTATTGCCATTCCGGATGGTCCAGGATAAGGGTACCCAGCTCCTTCAGCTCCTCTGCGGTAGCCTCATTTGCTAGTTTTTTAGACAGTAAAACCCAAAACATTTCCTGGCGCATGCAATCGTTGGTTGTGCGTAAACCATTAAGACAACAAAAGTGAGTAGTTACCCCTAAAAAAAATTTAACTTTTTTTTGCAATACTGGCTTGGGGTGAAGCCTTGATTTCCAATTGAATACATTTTCCGATCCTCCTCAGAGCGATCGCCATCTGGGCCTCGATGGTCTTTACAGAGAGCTGGAGCAGCTCGGCCACGTCTTTATATTTGAGCTGATCTTCCTTTATTAGCTTGAAAATCAATCTACAACGAGGGGGCAAGTCGTTTATCGCCTTCCTGATCTGGGCCACCATCTCCTCAGTTACCATCAGGCGCTCCGGATCAAAATAGATGCTGTCCATTTGTACCAGCCACTCCTCGCCCACATTCGGCGGTATCCTTTTCTGCTTTTTCAGGCGGTTAAAGGCCAGATTGCGGACACTGGTATAGAAATAAAGGAGGGGAGATTCGATGATATGCAGCTGGTCACGCTTTTCCCAGATCCGGATAAAAACGTCGGAAACCAGTTCTTCGGCTTCTTCATGCGACTTGACGATGGAAAACGCGAATTGCCGGAGGCGGCTGTGCAAAAGCACGAACAGCTCCTTGTAGGCAGCCTGATCTTCGTAAACAGCCACCCGGTTCAGCAATCGTTTTAACTGTATATTCTCCGGCATCGCAATAAGCAGGGGGTAAATCTACTGTTTTCCTTCAAATTATTATCTGAAACGGTTCAAGCCGTTTTATTTATTTTTGCAACCCGGAAAATGTGATAACACTCACAACGGAAAGCTCTTATTATAAGTAATTCAGATATTGACTGTTTACAGTCGGGACCCTTAGCTCAGACGGTTAGAGCATCTGACTCATAATCAGAGGGTCGTAGGTTCAAATCCTACAGGGTCCACCATACAGTATGGCGTCCCGGGTTTCAGTCCCGGGACATTATATTATCAGGGGGTTCTTTAACCTTTTCTTAACCGCATTGAAAATACATTTGCTCCTTAGTCAATCATTTATGAAGAAGATTTTACTGTTCAGCTCCTGTGTGCTTTTGTCCCTGTCCCTGTTCGCCCAGGAAGATCCGAAACCCGTCAAAAAGAAAGAAGTCATCAGCCTTGCCAACCGCAACGGCGATCATTTCATGGTTCAGTTAGGCCTCACTTCCCTGGCAGGTAAACCGGATACGATCGTTACCGGCGGACTTTCCAAAAGCATCAACGTGTACCTGATGATGGACTATCCCTTCAAGACGAATCCTCATATGAGTATGGCCTTTGGTCCTGGTATCGCCAGCGATCAGATCGGTTTCGATAAAACGAATGTGGGTATCAAAGATCTGACCACTACCCTTCGCTTCACGGATGTATCCGATACGAACCATTTCAAAAAAACCAAGCTGGCCACTGTTTGGCTGGAAGCACCGATCGAATTCCGTTATTCCAAAGACCCGCTGGGCAAGGGTTTCAAATTCGCCGTGGGTGTGAAAGTAGGTACGCTGCTGAACGCGCACGTGAAGAATAAGGACCTCGTGAACAAAAGCAATTCCTCTATCAACTCTTATGTTGTAAAAGAATACAGCAAGAAATTCTTCAACACCAATCGCCTCTCCGTTCAGGGTCGCGTGGGTTATGGTCACTTCAGCATCTTCGCCAATTACAGTCTGACGCCGTTGCTGAAAGACGGTAAAGGACCGGTGATGCGGCCTTTCTCGGTGGGTTTGACGATGAGCGGCATTTAATTTTAACCGCAGTAATACATTTCACGCAACGACGCGGCGGCGCGACGGCGCAACGAAATAAGATCAGATAAAATGTTTTAACGAAAAGCGCGACTTGCAGTCGCGCTTTTTTATTCTATCGCTTGCAGCGATCTCATGAAATGCATTTACAATAGTTCTGCGAAGCCTCCGGGCTTCGCAGGAAAAGCCCCACCCAGCCTCCCCGAAGGGGAGGAGTACCCCAATGTTCTGAAATCATTTTCTACAACATGAACATCCTTGTGCTAAGACCAAAAGCCTGGGCATCATCTTGAGCGCTGTTCATCGTGAAGACCCGGTTACTTTCGTCGCGTCGCCGCGCCGTTGCGTCGTTGCGTGAAAACTTCAAAATCTCTTCGCGTAACTCTCCGTCTTTCCGGCCAAAAAAATTAACTCCTCTTTCTTTCACTAATAAATACGTCGCGCCGCCGCGTCTTTGCGCCGTTGCGTGAAAACTTCAACTAATTTTACACTCCAATGATCGACAAGAGCAAACAAATACAACAGGAAGAAACCGCAGTCCTCGTCGGACTCGTGAGCAAGGAGCAGACAGAAACCCAGGTACAGGAATACATGGATGAACTGGCGTTCCTGGCCGAGACCGCGGGCGCGGTGACCGTGAAAAGATTCACACAGAAAATGCAGCACCCGGACAGCCGCACGTTTGTAGGCAAGGGCAAGCTGGAAGAGATCGCCAAATATGTGAAGGAGAAAGAGATCCGTGTCGTGATCTTCGATGATGAACTGACAGGCGCGCAGATCAACAATATTGAAAAAGAGATCGGCGCCAAAACGATCGACCGGAGTGACCTGATCCTCGACATCTTCGCACGCCGTGCCAAGACCGCACAGGCGAAAGCACAAGTGGAGCTGGCGCAGTATCAATATATCTTACCACGACTCCGCGGGATGTGGAAACACCTGGAACGTTTGGGTGGTGGTATCGGAACGAGAGGTCCCGGTGAAAGTGAAATTGAAACGGACCGTCGTATCGTGCGTGATAAAATTTCATTGCTGCGCAAACGCCTGCTGGAGATCGACAAGCAGGCCTTCACACAAAGAAAGGACCGCGGTGAATTCATACGCGTGGCATTAGTAGGTTATACGAATGTGGGCAAGAGTACCATCATGAACCTGCTGAGCAAGCGTGATGTGTTTGCAGAGAATAAATTATTCGCGACGCTGGATACCACCACGAGTAAAGTGGTTTTTGAAACAACGCCTTTCTTATTAAGTGATACGGTAGGATTCATCCGCAAGCTGCCGCACCATCTGGTAGAGAGTTTCAAGAGCACGCTGGATGAGGTGCGCGAAGCGGATATCTTATTACACGTAGTGGATATTTCCCATGTGAATTATGAAGAGCAGATCGGTGTGGTGAATAAGACATTACAGGAACTGAATGCATTTGAAAAGCCCACGCTGACCATCTTCAATAAAATGGACCTGTACGAAAAGCACACTTTTGATGAGTGGCTGGAACCGGAAACGAAGCAGGACATCCTTAACGATCTGTATGAACGCTGGCAGCACGAGACTGGCAACAATGCCGTGTTCGTATCCGCGGTAGAAAAGCGGAACCTGGAGCAGCTGCGCGCTTCCATTCTGGAAAAAGTGCGGGAGATGTACCGCAAGCGTTATCCTTATAAATCAGAATTCTTTTACTGATGTCCGGCAAAGCATACGACTGGGTGCAGATCGCGGAGAGTCCGGATGAACTGGACTTCGGCGATAACGGCATTGCGGTGGCAGAGGTCCGGGAGAAGAAGATCTGCATTGGCCGGGTGGGCGACCGTTATTTCGGCTTTGCATATAAGTGTCCGCATGCCGGGGGTATCCTGGCCGACGGCTATATCGATGCCCTGGGGAATGTGGTTTGTCCATTGCACCGCTACAAATTCAGCATGGGGAACGGCCGGAACGTTAGCGGGGAGGGTTATTACCTGAAGAACTGGCCCGTGGAATGCAGGCCGGACGGGCTTTGGATCGGCCTGGAGCCGGCCGGCGGCTTCTGGAATATTTTCCGCTAAAAATTTGGATGTGAACAGTCTGTTGAAAACCCAAAAATCCCTATTTTTGCAACCCCTTAGCGACCAAACGGAAACTGAGGGTAGCTTCGAACTTTCAGCGGCTGCCTAGCGGCTAGCAGCTAAAAGCCAGCAGCTAACATAGACTCCCCTTTAGCTCAGTTGGTTAGAGCATCTGACTGTTAATCAGAGGGTCGTTGGTTCAAGTCCAACAGGGGGAGCGAAGAACAAAATCAGCCTTGTAAGTCAATCACTTACGAGGCTTTTTTTTGCCCAAAATTACCCCAAAAGGTGGCAAAAAAGGAGGCATGGTTTCAATCCTCAAATGCCCTCTCCTTCTTCTTTTCAACTGATTGTTTCCTCCCAATAATTGCAAAACCGATGGCAAATATTATTAAACCGCTTTTCTGGCTGCGTAAAACAAAAGCCAATAAACTGGGGCAAGCACCTTTGATGATCCGACTGAGTTTCCAGAATAAAAGGTTGGACAGGGCTACGGGACATTATATAAAACAAGAACTCTGGAATGCTGAAAAGCAGCGTGTAAAAGGAAATAAAGACACCTCCACAGAAATCAATGGCTGGATTAACAGCGTGTTCTCAAAGATCTCTGCCATTAATACTGGAACTGCTGCCGTTGAAAATGTCCACTTACCTACCCTCATGGACAGGTTGTTCGCGAAGGCCATAGATGAGCCAACTTTACTCGGGGTTATTGAACAACATATTAATGATCTGAAAGAACGGGTTGGGAAGGACTTCGCATATTCAACGTATGAGAAATACAAGTTCATGGGTGATAAGGTGCGCTCGTTTATTCATGAGTCAATGAGGAAGAAGGATATCCTGCTGAAAGATGCCAGCACCAGATTTATCATGGATTTTGATCACTACTTAAGGGTACAGGACAACAACAAGCACAACACGGCAGTGAAATATTGCCTGAACCTAAAGCGGGTCATGAACGTTTGCGTGATGAGAGGGCTAATATCTGTAAACCCATTTCTGCCCTACAAGACCGTATATAAAGATACTGAGCAGATTTACCTAAGTGAGGAAGAAGTTGCCAGATTATACAATGCCAGGCTGACTAAACCGAATCATCAGTTGGTACGGGACCTTTTTATGTTCCAGTGTTACACTGGGCTTGCGTATACGGACATGATGACATTAACTAGCAGAAATATCAGCAGCGATCATCACGGGAAGCAATGGATTATTAAAGTCAGGCAGAAAACGGGCATCACAAGTACGATCCCATTATTGCCAAAGGCTTTTGAGATGATAAACAGATACTCGAAGGGTGAACGCGTATCTGGCCCCATCTTCGTTGGATATAGTATTCAGAAGTATAACCAGTACCTGACAGAAATTGGCGACCTGGTTGGCTTGAATAAAAAGCTTAGTTCACATGTTGGGCGTCGCACGTTCGGGAACATCGCTCTCACAAAAGGAATTTCCTTGAACGTTATTTCCAAGATACTGGGTCACTCCAATACGATCATCACCCAACGGATATACGCCATTACAACACAGGGTATCATCAGTCAGGAAGTTGAAAAATGGAAGTAAGGTTTACATGTACTGTAAACATGTAGGGTTGGACCTGATACCTCCATTCAGGTAGTTCCTCAGGGTGTTATAATTAATCCCAAAATAAGCAGCGGCAATTTTTGAATTTGAAAAAACCATTCCGGTGCACACGTCAATGAGTGGCCTGACATTGTGCGTGATAAGATTCGTACGATAAGCATGTTTTATGTTTTCAGAATGGGTGACCCACTCCAGATTTTCAATGGAATTGTCCAGCTTATCTCCGTTGATGTGGTTGACAAATCGTTTGTTATGGGGATTGGGAATGAACGCCAGAGCAATGAGCCTATGTAGATACTTGGTATGGCACTTACCATTCTTGCTTAGCCTTATTGTCAGGTACCCATCTCTCCCTGTACGAGGAGCAATCAGTTTCCCTGCACTCCGTTTATAATGGCTGCGAACAGCTCCTGAAATGCTTATCTCATAGCTTTCAAAGCCGGTGATGGGGGTCCAATTGTTCAACTGGTGCATGTTTTTCGTTTTGGGTTTGCATAACCTGGTCTTCCCCTCCAGGTGTTTTTATCTTCAGATCAACCGAGGATAGATCCATGGTGCTGATAAATAAATTTTCTTGGAGAAGGCGGAAGGGGGAGTAGCTCATGTGCCCCTTCCGCTCAAGAATCTACAGATCCGCGTCCCCTCGTATTCATCCCGTTAGTCCAAAGGCTACTGGTTGCGAACGAATACTACTGATAGCGCGAGGTCCCGTGTTGTGTAGCCCTTGGTTCATTCTGGAGGCACTCGTTGACACAGGTAAGTCAGAGCGAGATTATTTCACGGTCCTATAGCCGGTCAGCCAGGGTTTTATCCGACGAAGACCGGTTTCTGTATGTCTTCACTCTTTTTCACAACTTGCACATGCATTGCAGGGAAAGAATGGTGGAAACCTTGGAGTATGTGTGGTTAAACTGCCAATCTTAGGCATGTAGGGTTGAACCTGTTACCGTTGAGGTAATTCTTGCAGGTCGAATAAGGGAGCTTATAATCTGCGGCTGCTGCTTTGATACTTGGGTATTCAGTTCCCGAGCATTCATCAACAACCCGTTTGCGGGCACCCCAGCAACAAAGGTTGTTTTGCGCTGCGTGGATCATGTTTTCAGAATGCGTAACCCATTCCAGATTTTCGATCCGGTTATCGGTCTTGATCCCATTACGGTGATTCGTACACGGTTTGTTTTCCGGGTTAGGAATAAATGCGGCTGCTACAAGACGATGAACGTAGTAATAGGTGCTTACCCCTTTTTTACTGAGCTGAATTTCAAAATATCCAGCGCGCTCAATTCGTTGAGGTAGGATCTGGCCTTTTCTTCGGGGATGCAGGCTACGAATATGCCCTTCACTGCTTACCTGATAGAGCCCTTCGTAACCAACTACAGGCTTCCATTGAGTAGTTGTTTTCATGGATTTCGGTTTGGTTATTAATGGATGCCCCTTCATTATAATATACGGATTCAGGGGCCCGTTTCCAAAATCCCGCGCAAATCATTTATGTTTTTTTATAAAATTATTGGCGGCATAACGCCATGAATTTCAAATGAAAAATGTTTACAAGAAGTCTTATTCACGATTGTGAAAAGGAAAAGTGAAAGAAAAATGCTAACGCCCGTCGTAAGTTTGCAGTTCGGCCTGAAGAAATTGAATCATGGCCACTAACGTTCGGACCGCCGAACTAAAAGCTACACCGTGTAACGGTATTATGAGGCCCCTCCTGAGCAATGAACTTAGCGGGCTACCGACTTTAAGAGTCTCTGCAAAACTTCAGCTGGCCACTTGGGATAGTTTCCAATGGCAGAGCCAGTCCTGAAGCCGCCCTTCAAGGGCGTAACTCCTTTTATTTACCGGCTATCATTTGATAGCAAAAACAATTTATTATGGAAAAGTCCAAAATACAATGGACGCAGGCCACTATAAACTTCTGGACAGGATGTAAAAAAGTGTCTGCCGGATGTAAATACTGTTATATGTTCAGAGATAAAGAACGTTATGGGCAGAATCCTGAAAAAATATCCCGTGTTTCTGATGCAAAATTCAAAGAAGCGCTAAAATGGCAACAACCAAAACTGATTTTCACTTGCTCTTGGAGCGACTTCTTTATCGAGGAAGCCGATCAGTGGAGAAAAGAAGCGTGGGAAGTCATACGAAAAACACCTCATCACCGATGGCAGATATTAACCAAGCGGCCAGAAAGAATTTTAGAATGCCTGCCTCCCGATTGGGGAGAAGGGTGGGATCATGTTTGGTTAGGTGTAACAGTGGAGAATAATGACACCCTGCACCGAATCAAAACGCTTTCAGAGGTTCCGGCAAAGCATCGGTTTATATCAGCCGAGCCAATACTGGAGAAACTGGATCTTACGAGTGTCCCTGAGCTTAGTAGTTTTCATTGGGTTCTTGTTGGCGGCGAGTCCGGGAATAAAACTGGCAACTATCTTTTCAGGACCTGCGAGCTTTCCTGGATTGAGGATGTTGTAAAAAGTTGCAGAAACACTAAAATTCCAGTCTTCGTCAAGCAACTGGGATCATTTCAAGTAGAAGAATTGAAGCTTTCTGACCGTCATGGAGGGGACATTTCTGAATGGCCTGAGTATTTGCGGATAAGAGAGTACCCTATACAGATGGAGGGCTATATTACATCTGAAGCTGTAAATGGTGACCCTGATGAAGACCCTGTTGAGATAAGCGACTCTCCTAGCGGTCCGACTTTACCTCTTGGACAGATGCTTGACATTGTTTCACAGGCTCCAGAGCTCCGATATGTATTCAGAGGTATTATCCACCCGTCTGTGGGTGTAATCTTCGGTCCTGCGAAATCCGGAAAGACCATAACCGGGGAAAGCCTCCTTATGGCAATAGCCTCTGGACAGGAAACTTTTATGGGGGAACGGTTATACAGTCCGTCAAGGAAGGTAATGATCATTGGGCTTGAAGAGTTCTATCGAAACCGGATTCGCCGGAATGGAATACAGGCGAAATATCTTGCACAAGCACACGGCCTAAACCCAGAATGGGTAAATAACGTTTTCGTGGCCGATGACCAATTCCCCAGATATTTTCGCTCTGAGGCTGACTGGAGACTGCTGGAATCAGAGATAAGTAAAGTAAAACCTGCAATTGTCATGATAGATTCTCTGACGCGGCTAACGGTTGACCCGATCGAAGAAAGTACCGTGGCAAATGATTTGATGAGACGGCTCAGGGAAATCTCGCACCGGCAGAATGTCGTTTTTCTGATCATCCATCATACCCAGAAAATCGAAAACCGGCCCTTAACACTGGCAACGCTGGCAGGTTCACGCGTCATTGGGCAGGAAATGGATTTTATGATCGGAATTAACCGGACCGAGGCCAATGATCGTTATATGAAGGACGTTGCCTATCGGTATGCTCCGGATGACACGGAAAAGGTCCTAACATTCACTATCAACGACAGCCTGCTGGTCCAGGAGAAGGGAGCTGAGTATGAAACGACGCTATTAGCACGTACCAATGAGCTGAATGAAAGCGACCAAACTGTACTTGGGCATTTTTTAAATGCCGAGCCAGGCGGATCTCCCCCTGAAATACAGGTGAAGGCGTTGATTCAGGCTTATGTAGATACGGAGGTAATGAGCAAACCGACACTCTACGCGGTCCTGAAAAGGCTTCAAAATGCCAAAAGGATCCAAAAGATCAGGGAAGGAGTGTACTCGCTGCATGCAGCAAGTTAAGACGCCATTTCGGCCTTAAACCTCTTAACTGCCTTAACTGGCTTAACTCAAAAACAACTCTTAAAAAGTTAGTTAACTGGGTTAAGTCAGTTAAGCTTTCGGGGGCAGTCAGCAGATAAAGAAACCCATTTCCCCTTTCCTCCTAGAGGATATTTAAAAATTGGATTAGCAGCTATCGACGGAAATGTGCCATTGAGTTCAGTTTACACCCAAAAATTCAGGCTAGAACTGAGAGAGGCGTTATATATATAGCTAAAGTTAATTTTTGTAAAAGAAAGTCAGCTCGTCAAAACGATCCCAAGGTACCAATGAAAGTAAACAAAAACCATGTCAGATCTACTGTCGTGTGTTTTTGTAGCAAGGGAGGAAGACCGAGAACTTAAAACCAATTACTCCCACTGGCATTTTTTTTTGTTCAGAATGAGAGTAATCTCTCTGTCATCTATTTCCCCTAAAATCGGGCCATTAGGGTTTGTATATGCTTCAAAATTTGTACTACTAAAAAGAAGTCGAAGTTTCAATGTATTTCGAGTCTTATTTAGAATTATAACTCTAATTAGAAGGCAGCTTTTATTTCCCCTGAGAAAATCAATAAATTTAGTGTCACTATCATAAATAAAAAAAACAAATCCACGGTTACTATTTTTTTCGCATGCGAAAATTATATTAGATTTTTGGGGGCGTACAAATGCAACTGTATCTGTTTTCTGGATATTCAATTCTGAATAATATATTTTTGCTACAAGTTTATCAATACATAAAACTTGCGCCTCCACTCTCGTGCTAATCAAACAAACAAACAAAAGTATTTTTTTCATATTATAGATGTTTCGGGGGATTAGTTTGCTCATAAATAGACTGAACAGCAGCCTTAAAATTAGAATATAGTAAAGTCACAATGTCGCCTGATTTCCGATAGAATGTCATTGTTTTAGGAAAATTTGCCGTATTTAAAGGAACCCAACTATCTGGTGCGGCATTGGCTGCATTAAATTCTTTTTGAGTAATTTTTGATGTGTTGTGCGAAATATCATATCCCAAAACAACTTTTGCCTGGATTGTGTTAGGATTCTTTCTATCCCCTGCTGAAGAAGTAGGCATAGAAACGTAAGTTGCTCCATCAGCTGTTTTTTTTGACATTTCACAAGGATGCAAATGAGCATTATAATAAACTGTCCCCCCTTCATCTGTAATTTGATTGTTGGCAATTCCCACAGTAACATGCTCCGAATTACCAGATGGAGCGTCTACAATAACTTGTTCTCCTCGAGTATTTTTTCCAACAGCAAATGCTTCTTCAGAAATCCCCAATTCCCCTTTAGAATAAAGTTTATCAAAAGCTGCCATCTCCTGAGTAGTTGGGGTATTGATTAAACTTTTATTAACACCAGAGAATGAATAAGAGTAATATGTTTGCCCATTTGTTAGTAAGTCTTTTACTTCTTTCTCTGCATTAGCCGTTAATGCCATTTTTCTTAACCCATTGTTTATACCATCAGTACCAATTAAACGCCCTTGCATATCATAAAAATTAGTAAGTGGACTCATCCCATCTGGGTCAATAAACCTAATTGGATTATCGAATGTATAATTATAGGGCGAGAAGCGCCTCATTTGATCAGATAATGGATCTAATACTTGCCATCTTCCAATTTGGCAGTCATACATTCTTGCACCATAGTCAATCAACTCTAACCCATTTCCATCACTAAATTCTTTCCTCTGTTCTTCCTTTCCATTATACTTCACCCTATTATCAGGTCGTACAAAATTTAAAGCTTTAGACGAGATTCCACTCATCGTCAACCCAAACGGATAATAATGAGTTTCCTCTAATATCGGGCCTCTTGTGTGCGTTACTAGTAAATTGTCAAAGAACACATCAATATTCGTTGCTTCGTTGCTTGTATAAATATACAAATACCCATTTTTGGCTATTGTTAAATTTGGCTTGGTGTGAATTGTAATTACTCCACTAGCCCCAACCTGTTCAAACCCACTATATCCTGAGCCAATAAAGTTGCCGCTAGCATCTTTAGCTATTCTAAATTGCTCGTCCAATAAAACCCAATTGATATATGCCTTCGGCTTTATGCCTGTGGCACTTTGGCTACTCATAAAGCTATTAAGTGCTGAATTTAATCCGCTACTTGGGTTTTGCAAATTAGCCTGTGTAATTTTACCTCCGCTTTGTGCTGAAATGCTAGAACTCAATAAATTTAATAAATCAGTTAATACTGGTGCGCTGTTATTCGTAGCTGAATTACCATCGCTCCAGCCACTGGCTACCCTTATACTATAACTATCCCCAGCCATAACTTTTAAAATAATATTAGGGCCTATCTTTTGAGAGCTGGCATCATTCTTAACCCTAGCAACTTTAGAATTGGATGGATATAACGGGTCACTGAACCAGCCAGGTTTGTCCCATTGCATAGATGTCAGGTTTCCATAAAAAATGCTTTCATTAGTAATAGTTACAGGTTCTAATGTAGCCGCAATATACGGTGTTGATAACTGCTGTTCCGTGAGTAACATTCTAACATTTCCCAAATGATCTTTGAGCATATAATCATATTCAAAAGAAGTGGGCGTTATACCTGTCATCACCAATCGTATTCTGCCTTCCTCGTGGCCAATAAACTGCAAAATATCCGTATAGTCAGGATTATTCGCATCTAAAGGTGAGGTGGTTTTACTTTCATACACATTGCCACCGATGTATTTTGAAATTGTGGTGATTGTTTTCCCCCCCGTACTGTAATCAATAGTTTGTTTTTGGAGTTTGTTTCCCACTGCATCATAAGTGTATGTGATAGTTCCTTTCCCTTGGATATTTATTACTGCTGGCTGATTTAAATAACTATAGGTAATAGCACCCCCACTTGTGATATCTAACCCTATCGACCCAGTTATGGCTTTGTTCATATCGGTAACAAGATTCCCATTTTTGTCGTAGCCATAATCATCAGATCCGGCATTAGCACCATCTTTAAAATCACCAAGCTTATTGTCAACTCCAATGGCATCTGTTACTCTTGCAAGTTTATTACTGTTTGATTGATACAGGTATGTCAAATTATCAATTTGTCCTGCAGGAGACCCTAATTTCCAGCCATACTGTATCATTCCCTTAATATTGCCATTATAGTCATAAGCTGAATTTGTAGAAATGCCATCACCTATCTGCAAACTGTAATCCATGGAAATACTGTTCCAGGTGTTCATGCCATCTTCCTGCTCAAAAGCTCCTTTTAAAAACCTGTTTGCCGGATCAAAAGTAAAATCATACTTTCTTTTTACATCATCCCCATCACTTTTCCAGGTCATACCTGCTATATTGCCATTGAACAGTGATGTAAAATAATTTCGTCCGCTTATGCCAACCTGTTTATCATAGCTAAGATCAAAGCCAAATTTATTAGTGCTACTTTGTCCTGTTGCCGCTAAATAACTACGGTTCATTCCTAGCATCCAGCCTCGGATATTATATTCGTAATTCAAATTTTCCAGATTATTTGCTCCAAATATTTTCTTCTTTAATTGCCCCAGTTTATCGTATTCATTTTGAACAATTGTCTGCTCAACTTTATTAATTACGACCGAATTGATGGTACTGTTAATCACTTTTTTAATATTCAGCACCCTACCCAAATCATCATAAGTATATTTACTAACCAGCAGATGAAATTGCGGATTTGAGCTTCCAGATATTTGCTGTTTTTGCAACGATACCAATGGCTGACTTGCCCAATTATACTGTGTGGTAGCAATATCAACTCCACCTGTTAAATTAGTGCTCTGTAGCTGGATTACTCTTCCTTTGTCATCATAAAAGATAACTGAATATAAATAATTTGAGCTGCCCAGGATTTTAGTTCTTGATCCTGTCACTATCCCGTTTAAGGATGTTGAACTAGTCATTTCTTGAGGATAAGGAAAATTCCCATTTTGAGCAGTCAGAAAATTGCTATTCCCAGTACCACTTGTAGTATTATCAATTGTATTACTCAAGCCAGTAGCATATAATGACAACCATGCATAATTATCGTAAAATGTTTCCGACAAAATATCACCTAATGTTGTAGAAGGATAGCTATTACTATTGTATGCATTTTGACGGTGGGCCAAAAATGAAGTTGCAGGATCGGTGATCATGCCAGTTTGTATAGGCCGGTTCTTATTATCATACTTGGTATATAACCAATTATTGCTAATTCGCATATTTGCATCTTGTGTCATAACTAACCTATCTAGTAAATCATAAACCATCCATACCTCCCCTGCACCGGGTGCCTTTTTCATAATCATCCTATTTCTTGCATCATATTCATATCGGAAGCATTGTTCATTCAAGTATGCCGTCAAATCCCAATTACTTGCTTCGTACATGAGTTTAACTGCTTGTGGCTGAATAACTGCTCTCAAGTTGTTTAAATCATCGTAAATATAAAAAGTAGACAACCATCCCATATAATCCCTTCCAGTTCCATCATCAGCTATAGCTGTTAACTGAACTTTTTTCAAAACAACTTTGCCTTCTTTGTCCATGAATTGAATAATTTGCTTCCCTTGTTCATCTATAGAAATACTTTTGTATAGCTGCCCAGCCCCGTAAGATGCACTTGTTGAATATGTACCAAAAGCATTTAATACATCTGTAACATTCCAGATTTTTACATCATCAACTGTTGTATTATTGAAATATTTTTCTTGAACTGAATGAGGTGAAACGGTGCCTTCACTACCGGCCCAGCTTATGCCAGGTGCATAGCTTTCGGTAACTCTATTTAACGGAGATGCTTCATAATTTGTTTTTCCATAGAAATATGATTCCCCTTGTGCCCCATATTGAGCACTCATAAAAGAAGCTTGCTGCTGAAATGGATTTAACTTAAAATTTCCATTGTTTTGGGTTCCGTCAGTTGCAGTAGATGCAAATGGTAAATATTTATATATCTCTCTTCCTTGATTATCATAAATAACTGCATTTACCATATCCACTTTGGCAAGTGTAGCAGTTTCTAGTGACCCTTCTTTAATTACTATTTGTAGCGGCCTTCCTAAACCATCTACATACTGCGTAACTAGTTTAACATCCTTGAGGGGTCTAGTCATAAATGCATTAGGATTGGTTTCCGGAGCAGTAGCGTCCCATGTGCGTATATAACTGAAATTTGCATTGCTATATGGTGGGGGAATTTGCGCCTGCGCTAACAACTCGTTGCTTGCTATAAAAAGCAACATGACACTGCAAAAGAAAGATAAAATCTTCTTCATTTCTTTATATTATTAAATGTAAATACCGCCATTAAGTTGAGTAGTAATTCCAAGTAATAGTTTATTTTCTAAAGTTAATTTTCACAGGAATAACAACAGGATCATTGCTTTGAATGACCCCTGATGATAATCGTAAATAACATTTTCCAGTACTATCAATCCTCAGTTCAAAATTGGAAGAAATCAGGTTGAACACAACAATCTGACTTGCTGATGGAAATAAACTTGACTGCTTTACCTTTCCTACATAATGCTCTTCGCTCCAATTAATATTGTTATTGTGCTGAATAATAATTTCAAGTTGAACACTATCGATACCATAAGCAGCAACATAAGAGTTATACATCTGCCAACCGCCCGAACTGTTCACTGTAAAATGCGTGCTATCAGCTGCTGCGATAGCAGCTGAATTATTCTGCGCGAAAGAGTTTTGGGCTGCGACTAGTACTAATAGTCCAAGACTGGCTAATATTTTTGTTACTTTATATTTCATAATTATTATTTATAAACTATAAGTCAATGTACTAGTTCCTACTGTAGAATATGGGTTTAATTGTGCGGACCCGTAAGCCATCTGCCAAAACATTCGCCCATCAGGATAGATTGTAATTGTCCAGTTTCTACCACCAACTGATGTTGTAATAGTTCTAATTGCTGAAGGCCTGCAGCTCCCATTTATAGTAGCAACCTGATAGTTGTTTCCTTGTACCATAACACTAGTAGAGTAGAAAATCATATAAAACGAAACAGTTGTTCCATTATTTGTTATATTATTTGATGGACTGCTATATCCTGAATTCATTGTAAAAGAGCATGGCCCGCCCGATACTGGTGTGATTGTTATAAGAATCGGAGTACTTACTACGACATTGCTGAAGCTAATCGTGCCTCCTGTCTGGGTATTACCATTCAGAGAAATCTGTGAAGTCGTTACTGAATATGGTGTAAGTGTAATGTTATAGTTTCCAGGAGTTAATTGACCAATTTGTACCGATGAAGATGAAGGATAAGCGGTGACTGTGCTAACTGTTCCTGTAGCAATATTAGTAATAGAAACGGTATAAGGTATTGTCCCTGTATTAGTTGATTTAACCATTGGGATACAAGTAGCCCCGCTGGAAGAGTTGTTATTCACAAAAGTCTGCCCATTCAAATCAATATCCTTTTGTGCTTGAGCTTGCGCGTCATTTAAGCTTGTAGCCGAAAAATATTTATTTGGTGGAACTGTATAAGTCCCTGAAGTTCCAACATAATCTGAGGAGCAGTTTGTTTTAGTAAATGTTTGTGACATTTGTGGATTTCCGAAAAAACTGCAGTTTTCAGGTTGGCCAGCATAATTATAACATATCTTTTTAAGTATGTTATGATCCTGATCCCGAATTAATGCTAACCTTTTAAAAGCATCATATTCATAATATAGAGTTTTACCCCGAGAATCAGTCTCCGAGGAAACACCAATAAGTGGTTGATGTGTATATGTTGTAACGAAAACATCTGTTAGATTTCTCAACTTATTTAATTCAAGTCTAAGTGTACTTTCATCCACAGGGTTATTTATAACATTGATATCAATCCCACTCTGTGCAATCGTCTCATTATATGACTTTCCAATTATTTTTGCTACTAAATAATGGTTACTATACCCCCATAAATAACACTCTTTAACATCATTTAGTTTCTGCTGCTCTTGTAAATTACCAGTTGCATCATATTTATTAAAAAGGATCTTTGTTTCAAGAGGGTTATTCTTTATTTGAATTTGTATATTTTCAGGTAAAGTAATCTTAGCATCCCAATTTCTATAGTTTATGATTGAACGTGTTTGTAGGATATTTGCTCTATAGTTTTCCTTCAATAATACGGTAGAAATATTATTTCTTGCAACCAAACTATCAATTGCAATCGACGCAGTTGATGATAACGGAGTTACTGCATTGATTTCAGCTTTATCTAATGGTGTCCTGTTGATCAATTTAGTAACAACACCTTTACTATCAATTGATTCAACTCTTGTAGGGCTGAGATTATTTGGATTGTCATAAAAATAATTTGTCGTAATTGAAAGCTTATTCCCAATATTATCATAGTTCTCTTCTATTGATGAAATAAGTCGAACTTGCTCTGTTATTGTGCTATAAAAAACACGGTTTATAATAGAAGATATAAGGCCTTGCGTATATGGAAGGCACCCAGATATTGATGTTATTCTGAAACCTGCTTTATATGTGATAATATTTGCTTTGTTTATAAAATCATAAGAGTTAGTAATTTTTTTAATTGGATTAATTCCTGAGCTTGAAAAATATGACTCTGAAAGAAGCAAACCTCTCCGCCATTCTCTTGATGTCGCTGATGGATAGGGAAATACTTTTGAAGCATCTGCATTTAAGTCATTTATATTAGAATACTCTGATACAATTTTCCCATTCAAAGCATTGTCTCCAAATTGTGTGGTAACTTTACCGTATCCTATATTGCCTCCTTGAATAGAGCCAAGTGCCGATTTTGTAGAACTACTCCTAAAAGTAACATCAGCGCTACCAGTTTCATAAGGTGGTATATGTGCACAATCAAATGTTTTCATAGTGACAACTGACAGATAATCATCAGGTTGAAAATCATGCAAGACGTACGGATCTTCGTATAAATAGTTTTTCTTGATGTTCTTTGAAACATCTATATCATTTACATCTATAGTACTTTTAATTCGAAGCCCACCAACAATATGAAAACCATTAATATCCGAATACCCATTAGGCTCGTATTCAAATTGAGATGAGCCTCCTGTTGGGTAAATTACTTTGACAAGCATTTCGGCCTGCATAAAATTTGCATCAGGTGCTCTATTTGCAATTATATATGTTGGCGGGTTAAATGGTCCAGCTTGAGGCAATAGTGTTGTATTGTTTGTAGCTCCATTATAGTATCCCCAATGATCCTGTGCATAAGAATGTCTGCTCGGAAGGCTAAGTGCATTATATTGAAATTGCCATACAGCATTTTTTACTGTCGTATTTTCTGGAGAAACTTCTTCTACTGACAAAAGTTTTAAACGAAAATTAAAATACGAAAGATTATTTGAGTAGTAATTACCGACCGCTGCCTGACTATAATTTTGAATAAAATTATATTGCCTTATATATTGGTTTGTAGTTTTCGAGAATAGTTTAATGGAAGAAAGTGCGCCTCCATTACTTATGTCCTGTCTGTTAGTAGAATTATAAACAAAATCAATCCTTCCAAGATTTGATTCTATAGTCGAAATATTCTGTGAAATAACATCAATGCTTTTGTAAACAGTTTTCATCATATCTTCATAATAAGGCATGTCATTTTGGAAACCTGTTTGCGTATATGTAAATGAAAACTTTTCTCCATTCGGGTATGTGACAGACTCAAGCATCCAGGAGGATATGTAGTTTGATGATGACTCGCCAAAGCATGAGCAAATATTTCTTTCAACAAAATTTTCACCCCCTCCAAATTTTAAATTTGTACCATCTTCCAGAGTAACAACCCATAGCTTTGTTACAAAATTAACAGTTACTTTAATTTTACTATATGGTTGCGTTAGAACATTTCCTTGCCCGTCAAAAAAAAGAACAAAAGCTTTCCCCAATGCATTAAAAACATAATAATCTGGATCTAAGTCCCGAGCACCACTTGCAATATCAGATTGTACTTGTTCATCTAATGAGGGGTTTATCATCCCCTGAGATAAGTCCCCAGGATTATTGAATAAGTTGCGTGTCTGAAAATACCCTGCAGGATCTTCATCAGGAAGCCCTTTTACTGATCGTGTAATTACACCGCCAGCCTGTAAAGCCCAGCCCAATCCAACGTTTGATGAAACTTCACCCACCTTTATTCCAGATGCATGATAACTAATGCCTACTGGGACAGAACCTTCGTTTCCTTTTAACTCGACTAATGGAATATTAATACTTACTAATCCAGTATATAAACTTACAGGCCAATCACCATATTTTCCAAGGCTTGCAGAATTGGGAGACGGTGGTATAACATTTTTAAGTTGATCAATACGTTGGCTACTTTGACTGAATGTTATGTTATAAAAAAATAAATGAAGGGCCAATACCGAAACAAGTGTTCTTATTTTATTCATAAAGAAATATTGAAAAAGTCATTTGAAACAGTACCCAATCCTAAATATTACAGGTTGTGTTTTTGGGAATGCTTGGTAACTTAAAAAGTCCCAAAGGAGTTGAATTTTTGTTCTCGTAAGGAATTTTGATTTCTTAGGCATTGATTTTGAAATACCCAATAATCCGCTCTGTTGCCATGCTGAATAATTCCTGAGCTGATTAAAACCACTGAATGCGCTCTTGTAGTTCTGTTCATAACCTCCAGTTATCCATAAAGAACCTTTTATCTTCCAGTCGAGATAACTACGGAGACCAACACCCTGACTGCTGATATTTATGTTATTCCAACTCCTTCCCCACCCAAGCTTATAAGAGGCTCCAACACCAATTACTCCGTTTTTAAGTTTATACCCTATAGATAAGCCGATATCACTCGTCACTGGGAAATAGTTTGTAGCCCGTTGCGATTGAATATTTGTGCCAAATTCTAACCTCTCAAAGAATGTTTTTGTTTTTTGGGTGTTAGGCTTAAAATCTGGCATGTCTTCATCACTCGCTCCACCTCCTGATTTCAGTACTTTATCCTTCAATTGATTAAGCTGAGATTGAGCCTGCTGCATATTTTGTTGAAACTGCTGAATTGCATTTGGACCACCTGCAGACAACTGTTGCTGGATCAGGTTATTTACTTGTGCTCTTGTTTGCAATCCTGCAAGGCTTGCCTGATAAGCTGGGTCATTGGGATCTCCCTGAATTCTGAACATACTTGCCAGAATACTGTTCTTCCGCATGAAATCCTGGAAGATCTTTGTTTTGGCTAGTAATGAGATCGCCTTTTTCTCGATTTTCTTTGGGTCTTTAAGAATTGCCGTATACTCTCTGATCTGTTGGCTGTAGTAATAGGCTTCTTTATTGAATTGCTTGAGTTGTTTAACCAACCCAAGGTTTTCAAGCTGCCTTTTAAGTTCTTGCTTACGCTCTTTAATAAACTGCCGGATATCACCTGCTTGCTGAATCCGGGCGTTCAAGGACTGTATTTTAGATAACGCCGGAGAAATGTTACCTGTCAATCCAGACTGTCCCAAAAAGTTCAAAGCAGATTGAACTGAATCCAGGTGTGGTATATACTCCTTGATATTTGAAGCTGAAACAGAATTGGGGCTAGTCCTTAGTTTCTCATTTAGTCCTGCATATTGAGCCCTGACAAGTTCTAATGATTCCTTTGCTAACAGAGAATCCTTAGTATTGAGCATTTTTTTGTAGGTCTTCTCTTCCTGCCTTTGAAGTTTGCGAAGTGTTTTCTCACTTTTTGAAATGATCTTGTCTTCAAGCCTGGACGAATTCTTTGAGACAGCCGCAGCCCATTTCTGAGGATCGAGCTTTCCGAATAGAGAGTCAATTTTGGATTGTGCTGAAAGAGGACATAGTCCTAAGAGTAAAGCCAGAATGAGAATCTGTGCTTTTTGAAGTAGGTTAAGGTTTTGATCAATGGATCCTGATATACTCATTACCAGTTATTCTTTTCTGAAGTTGAGAAAGGATTTTGATCTCACCTATACCACTTTGTGGTACTCAGAAAAATCAAAAAAATAATACTACAAGCCAATTTGATGAATTATAATTATTTGTGATGCGTCTGTAGTATGTTTTTGAATTACTTTTTTTGATAGTTTGATTTTTCTCATACTTTTTTAAATGTGATTCCTATATAGTCAAACTCATCTGCAACTTCTCATTGCTATTTCTACAGTAAAGTTGAAAGACTATTTTTTCCAAAATCAAGTGAAATCCTCATCTTTTTACCGTCTTTTCCTCACGATCCTGTGATGAAAAAACGGTACAACGAATTAAGTTTTTACTTATGACTCAGAGGGGGTCCCCATCAGAAACCGCCCGGGGCACTTCGACAAGGAGGGGTACCCCCGGGGTGCTTCTCTATTTTTTTAATCACCACAATCGTTTAAAATGGTAAAAATCATCAATGCCCATACAAGGAAGGGCGAACGAGGACATTATGTTTCCCTTGAGCTTCAGGGAAGTGTTGAAATAGTTCAATCACAAAATACTGGCAGGTTCTATGTAACTGCGAGACGTTGTTTCATCGGATCAACTCTTGATATCGAAACTGCCAGGCAATCAATCGGAAGTCAACTACCAGGCAATATTGTCCGGGTAAAAACTGACCCCTATGAATACGCACTTCCGGAATCGGGGGAGATGCTCACTTTGGAACACAGTTATCAATATGTCCCTGATGAGTCACTCATGCAGCAAACCCATAATGCCGAACAGGAAGTGATGTAAAGGCTATCAATAGCCGGTTAATCAAGGGTAGAGATAATCTCTGCCCTTTTATTTTATCCTTTAAAACGCATTATATGCAACTACAAAAAGCTGAAAGAAAACGGGCCCATATTAAGATGGGTTTGCAAGGCCCCAGCGGGTCAGGTAAAACCTACAGCGCGCTCCTGCTGGCCTTTGGTCTTATAGAAGACTGGAGCAAAGTAGCGGTCATTGACACCGAAAACCACTCTTCAAACCTGTATGCCCACCTGGGGGGCTTTAATGTCCTGCCACTTGAAGCACCATTTACCCCTGAGCGGTACATAGAGGCGATCAGGACCTGTGTTACTGCGGGTATTGAAGTCATCATCATTGATTCCATCAGTCATGAGTGGGAAGGATCGGGCGGAATTTTAGATACGCATTCACGGATGAGTGGTAACTCCTTTACAGCGTGGGGGAAATTAACTCCCCGGCATAATGATTTTGTACAGGAGATCCTTCAATGCCCTGTCCATATAATTGCTACGATCCGTTCAAAACAGGACTATGTACTGGTTGACAAGAATGGTAAAACCGTACCCGAGAAAGTCGGTCTGAAAGGAGTTACCCGTGAAGGAATGGATTATGAGTTCACCCTAGTCTTTGAACTGGATATTAAACACAATGCAATAGCCACTAAGGACAGGACGGCTCTTTTCATCGATACTGCTGAATTTAAGATCACCACCGCTACTGGAAAAACGATTCTTGAATGGTGTAACCGAGGTAAGGAGGTTTCTGTGGACGATATAACGGTCCGTATCGGTGAATGCAAGTCCATTCAGGAATTATTGAGCCTGTACAATATGTTTCCCCAGTTTAAAGAAGCTCTTAAACCTGAATACGAAACTCAGAAACGAAGGCTCCTCATCAGCCAGGATATAACATCGAAGATTGCTAACCAGAAAATCAACAAAAATGGAACAGAATGAAAGCATGCTGCTCCCCATCGATGAAATTGAAGAGTCTAATAAGGTTGATGGTGGCGAAAAAGCAGCCAACCCATTTATAACCGCAAATACAATTGAATCCTCCTTAGAACAGATCAGGAGCCGTCATATTATTCCCGTATTTACAAAGGATAATGAGCCATTGATCTCGCAGACCGATTTTATCGAATCAGCAGCTTCTATTGCGGCTGATATATTCCATGGAGAACAAATCCTTCAACCTAAGGTGCGTTTATCCCACCCAGTAAAAGGAAGAATCCCTGAAGCCAAAGACAAACCCGCCAATCAGCTCATGGAACGTGAAAAAACCGTTTATTATGAACGGATGATGTTTGTCATCGAGATCCCTTCCATCCGCGACACGATTGACGGCAATGAACTTTCCCTTACCATCGGGGGCGTAAAGGCCTATAACCTGGATAATCTTTATAGCAAATCCGTCTGTGACCAGCACTTCAAGTTCTTTATTGGATTCAAGAACCGGGTCTGCACCAATTTGTGTGTCTGGACAGATGGCTATATGGATGACCTGAGAGTAAAATCCTTGCCCCAGTTAAAGGCCGCTATTAACACCCTCATAGACGGTTATAATCAAAATTTGCATCTTTTTCATTTGAAGAAGCTTGTTGAGTTTGGAATCACTGAGCAACAGTTTGCACACCTGGTTGGGCGCTGTCGTATGTATCCACATTTACCCCTTCATCTGAAAGCTGAAATCCCGCCTATCCTATTCGGGGATCAGCAGATGGGAGCAGTGGTAAAGGATTTTTACCGAGATGGTAGCTTTTGCAGGGACAATCAGGGTAACATCAACCTTTGGAAGCTTTATAACCTGTTCACAGGGGTAAATAAGTCCAGCTATATTGACAGTTTCCTGGAAAGAGGAGTAAATGCCTTTGAAATGGTGGAACAGATCAGGAGGGGGCTGGAACAGAAAGGAGATTGTTGGTATTTAACCTACAATAAAGCCACCCTATTCTGGGTGGCTTTACTGTAATTTATAAAAATTGAGACCACATCAAATCGAGATACTTCAGCTTATAAAACCTAAATGAAGAATGAATCTAATTCTGTTTTCAATTGTATAAGGCTTGGGGGCTTTGTATTGAAGTAGAGTTCAGTATAATCAATTGCGTTTACTGTTCTCTGTATATAAAAATTGTCTTTCTTATAAGCTTTTCCGACTATTCGATAAGAATTATGTAAATCTTCTGCAGGAGTATCTCTTAATTCCATGTCATCTGTCTCTGGAGAAAACGCCAAATTAGCATGAATTACACTTGGCGAAAGCTTGCTATCAATTCTATTGAAGTGGGTATGCTCAGATAGAAACCATGCTTCAACCTCCATAGTGCTTAAAATAAAATCAATTCTTACACTTGTTTGTGGGAGTTGAAAATATAATCCAGTAGTTAATTTATGAATGTCTGCCCTTGCAATAGGATAAACATCTCTAAGTCCAATAATCTTTGAATAGGCCGCACTAATTAGACTTAACCTTTGGTCAAGTATATATGACTTTATATTCGCATCCCCTCCACAATCCACTATTAATATATAATAACTTGTTTGCGCAGTGATTGAAGCTGCAGTGATTGTCGTAAATGAAATGCCTGTTTTATTCCCCCCAGAACCCTTTATTGAGGCTATTGCAATGCGCGATTTAGCATAGGCCTCTTCTATGAATTTTATTAGAAACAGTTGTTCTGTAAGACCCTCCACAAAAAAAGCGATACGTTTCATTTTTCAAATCCCTTCTTAAAAAATTCAGAAGCGAAAAAATCAAAATTATTAAGCCCTGTAAATTTATAATCCTCGAAAGCTTTTTGTGAATTTCTGATATTATAATACTTGATTGTATTTCCTTCTCGATCAATTATTTGCCAATATTTCAAATCGACATAATTCATCACAAACCGATCGTTTGTCGACATAATAAGTTGAATAAGTTTATTCTCTTCTGCCTTTCTAATTAGAAGTTGAAGGAGTTTTGTTGATCTCTCAAAATCTAAACCTTCCCCTATATCATCAATTAATATACAGCCAGGAATATTTTCCAGTTCATAAAAAATGAAATGTATAATAATACTTAAAGCCCTAAACATTCCTGTAGACATGTCATTTTGATCAGTCATACAAGGGAGATCTTTTTCTTGAATCCTTAAACCAACAATTTCTACATTGGGATTGTTAACTTGAAACGTTACGCTTAAAGGAGAGCCAAAATCAATATTTGTGATATTGAAACCTATAAAATTGAAATCTTCAATTATTTTATTTAAAAAAACTTCTCCGTGTTTTTTCTTTCCTTTTATAAATGTATCAATAAGTCTTTCTGTGTTCTTTACATTAAAATCTATCTCAACTTTATTCACTTTGTCCACATACCCTAAAGTGTTTTTCCCCATTGGAGAGTTGAAATCAAACTTTCGAACATGTCTTGCCCAAAAATTGAATGCTTCTAAGTATGGGTATTGAATTTCGTCCCTTCTATTTATTTTTAATTCATCAAGAGGTATTTTAAATTCTAGATAAGTGCCATTGTAAGCGAGGCTTTTCCCACTTCCGTCTGGCTCACGTTCAATTAAAATCGAATTATCCTTATAAAGTTTTTCTTTATTAATTTTAAGGTCCTTATATTCTAATTCATATCGAAAGTGCTCCTCATCTAAATTAAATGTAACATGATAATCACCATCTGTAAAAGGTAGTTTAACAAATTCACTTAACAGTATTGATAATCCATTGATGATAGCAATTGTTTTACTTTTCCCGGAAGAGTTCTTTCCGACCAACAGATTGATCCTACCAAGATCTATTTCAGCTAACTCCCACTTCCGGGGCTCGTCCGTGTACTGTTTATATTGTATTTTTTCTAAAAACATAGTTACAAATTAATGCAAAACTAAGGTTTTCAAGCATTTTACTGCCGAGCATTTATTTGGTACGTCCTGATGCTTATTCTTCTTTGTCCCCTAAGCGCCATTGAGAATTGGGAAACCAAGGATGTTTCTTAATTGGCTCATCTTTAGATTTCCAAACATATTCACAAACACATCCAAACCTATTTATGCATTTATCATATGGATAGAGCATAATTTCCAAAGCTTGATCAAACTCAAGATATATCCTATGAGTATAATAACATTCACTGCAACAGGCATTATAATTTGTTCTCAGCCATCCATTTCCGTTGTACTGAAATTTTGTAGAAATTATCCAACTCTCTAGATACCGGCCCCAAAGTTCGTTAGCTTTTTTATGGAGCATCTGCCTTTCTATAGATACTGACCAATGCAGCAAGTCTGTTTTCACTGAAGAAAACTCGGCCTCGTTATTTATTATAGTGCTTAAATGAGATATTGAGTCTTGAAAAAAGATACTGAAATAATTCAATATTGAAATACGGTCTTTCGCAACATTTCCTTTGGTGATTTCCTCCATTACAAATTCCTCTAAACTATAGCGTTTTAAAGGCCCGGAAAAGAGCGATAAATATTGCTCAAATATTTTATCCATTAAATATTATACAATTGATTTTTATAATGTTCTGAAAAATAAAAATTGGGGCTCCTACCTTATAGTGTCGCTCATTTTTCTAGACTTTCCACCTTAAAATTAATATATGGAAAACTCACCTTTTACTATTTCTGAAATACAAATCAGTTACAATCCGCTTTTACCCGTTTCAAAAAAGCCAAGGATCTCCTCCTCCGTAGATGCACAACAAGTGTTCAGACAGGTATTCGATGAAAATCTTTTAAATATAAAAGAAGAAGCAGCAGTCCTTTACCTGAACCGTGGAAACAGGGTCGTTGGGGCTTATAAGGTTTCCTCTGGCGGAATAACAGGAACTATAGTTGACACTCGATTGATCCTAGGCATTGCACTTAAAGCCTTGGCATGTAACATCATGCTGGCACATACACATCCTTCCGGTGAGTTAAAGCCGTCAAGGGCAGACCTTGAGTTGACCGCAAAGCTTAAAGAAGCTGCGAAGTTCATGGACATCACACTTCTGGATCATTTGATCATTTCTTTGGAAGGATACTACAGTTTTGCTGACGAAGGAATATTATAAGTTAACTCAAAATTCTTTTATTACCGAACATATGCAATCAATAGTTTCTGTGGCAGGTGGAATTATCAGTATACTATTCTTTTTATTGCTGTACTATTATCTCAACAACATAGATAAAAGCAAGCCAGTTAATAATAGTGTTGAAACACTCTTATTTATATGTACGGGGCTGATGATACTATGTATACTTCTTAATTTCTAGCTTGAAGAAAATTCAGAACTGGAAAAGTTCTTCAGGTTTGACCTTAAGGGCTTTAGCAATTGCCGAAACATGGCTGATAGAAGTGTTGACTTCTCCCCTTTCAATACGGCCTATCTGACTGAGTTCGAATCCACTATCAAAGGCTAGTTTTTCCTGGCTAACCTTTTTTGACTTCCGGATCTCTCTCATCCTCTGCCCAAATTTTTTTATGAATTTCTCGTCCCGGTAATACACTGGACAAAATGAACCTATCCAATCCGTTCAGATTAGAGCAAATTTGCCTTATTTTTAAGAAGCTTTTGCTTCCTAATCTCTGGAATAGAAGAAGTTCTGGCAATAATATCCCTAAACTTAAATCATCAACTATGTGTAAATACTCCTTTGTTTGCGCATTTTTGGGTTTGCTTTTACTCATTTCTTGCGAGGAGACTCCAAAACCAAAATCAAATTCAGAAACGAACTCTATTTACGAACCTATTAAGTATGCGGACACAACCGCTAGGCCTACATATCGGAATTCTAGTTCTGTAAAAAAATATTTAATTGTTTTGATTAAAACAGATGAGCCAAGAATTGAAACACAAAAATTTGAGACACCGACCACCATTGATCGTGAAACCGGTGGCGTTATTCCTCCTGCAGTTCATCCTGGGCAAACAACTTATTATAAAGAAACAACCTCTCAATATTTCTTATATACATCTGATGTAATCGAGATAGACGATTATGATGAAGATAAAAGGTATAGAGAAATTGATCGGTACGAAGAAGAGAAAGTAAGGCCTGCCTTAAATGAAGCCGCCAGAAGAATTGAGTACGAAAACAGCATACCTGGAGGCACTCCTTCAAATGCCAATGCAAAAGTCATATCAAAGGAGAGTATGGTGTTTGATACCTACAGAGAAGCAAGTCAGTATCGGGATAAGGTTAGAAACAACCAATAAACGCAGATTAACAAATTAAGGTGGCAAAAAAGGTGTCCCACCATTATAAGTAATATTGATTTTTCCAACTATAATCTTGATATTCAAATGATTACTGTTAATCAGAGGGTCGTTGGTTCAAGTCCAACAGGGGGAGCAACTAAAAGAAAAACCTCAGTAAATACTGAGGTTTTTCTCATTTTATCCCATCCGTCAATATTGATTTTTGCTTCATGAAAAATCAATACTACATCTACATCCTCTTTTCTGCAAAACATGACAAGTACTATATTGGCTATTCCAATGATCCATGGAGGAGAGTTGAAGAACACAATACGAAACCCTTTAACACCTTCACTTCAAAATACAGACCCTGGGAGATCGCAGCTGTTTTTTCTTGTGACGAAGAAAGCAATGCAATACATCTTGAAAAATTCATTAAACAACAGAAGAGCCGGAGACTCATTGAAATGCTTATCGATCCAAAATTTGTTCCTGGTGGTGTTCTTGAAAAAATGATCAGGTGTCAGAACAAAACGAAATGATGCTGAGACCAATAGCAAATTGAAATACACGTAAAAGAATTATAATTGTATTAATAATCGCCTTACCCCAAAATGAAAAAGTGCATCCTGAAATCAGATCTCAAAACTGCCGCCTGGTATGAGGAAGAGATCCGGAAGATCGATACAAAGATCACTGCCCTGAAATTGGCCCGGCCAGCACTCAGGGCGCTGGTCAATGCATCGGTGTATTCAGTAAAAACGTTGCGTAAGAAATCACTCGATGAACTCAGTGCATGGCATGGCATGGGACCCGCTGCGATCAAAAAGCTGAAAACGCTTTCTCGTAAATGAAGCTGCCCCTTTTATCTATCCCTCACAATCTTTGCTTCGCTACTCCGGTAAATGTCTGTTTGACCGGCAGGATCTTTCCATCCTTATCGAAGTACATCCTGTCGATACAAGTAGCCCTGTTATTGGCAGCGGTTTCATTCAGCGGGCGCCGGTGATAGACGATATACCAGGCATCAGTCTTGGGATTGTGCATGATGGAATGGTGTCCCGCACCCCTGGCCACCGTGGCATCCTGTTCCAGGATCTTGCCGATCCTTTCGTAGGGGCCGAATGGATTGTCGGCCATCGCGTATGCCACGCTGTAATCCGGTCCGGTCCAGCCACCTTCACTCCACATGAAATAGTATTTATTATTACGAACGAACATGAAGGGCCCTTCCACATAACCTTTGGGCGTAATTTCTTTGAAGATATTCCCGGATGAATCGGGGACGAATCCGGTGAAAGAATCATTTAGTTGCGCGATGTTGCAGTGCTGCCATCCTCCGTAAATGATATAGTATTTGCCGCCAGGATCCTTGAATACGAACTGATCGATGGGTTGTGCTCCGTTGTAGAACTGGCTGATCAGGGGTTTGCCCAAATGATCTTTGTACGGACCTTCGGGTTTGTCGGCCACCGCCACACCGATGCCGCCATATTCCTGATTATTCTGAATATCATTCGCGGCAAAGAAGAAATAGTATTTGTCATCTTTCTTCACCACGGCAGGTGCCCACATAGCGCGATGAGCCCAGCGGATGACACTGGTATCCAGGATATGTTCATGTTTATTCCATTGGATCAGATCTTTCGAAGAAAAGGCGTCAAAGAAAACCTGTTTCTCATATTTATCAGAATAGGTGGGGAAGATCCAGTACTGTTTTCCGAATACAACCGCTTCGGGATCGGCGTACCAGCCTTTTAAGACCGGGTTACCGGCAAATTGTTTTTGTGCTTCAGCCCCGAACATCAGCAAACAAAGTCCGCAAATCAAACCGCTTATATATTTCATCACCGTTTATTTATGATAAATGTATCAATTTGCATGGAAAGTAGCGGGTTGTATGTTCTTATGAGACAACCCTTCAAATTTCACCACACAACCCGAAGTGCATGAAAACCAAACTACCCCTTATTCCCCTTGCTGCAGTCTCCTTACTGCTGATCCCGCTCATCGCCATGCAATTCACAGATGAAGTGAAATGGACCGCTTTTGATTTCATTACGATGGGTGCATTGTTACTGATCACCGGAACCGGCATTGAGCTGATCCGGCGCAGGAACAAGAACGTGCGCAAGCGCGTGCTCTATATCGCTATTTGTGTTATTGTCTTTTTGCTGATCTGGGTGGAGCTTGCGGTCGGGATATGAAGAGAATTTTGAATTTTAAGTTTTGAGTTTTGAATGGAGTTAACCCCCGGCAACTCATTTTTTAATAAATAACGGAACCTTCCGGTATCACTGTATTACCAGCAGCTGGCAGCTAACAGCCAGCTGCTTCCCTCTCATTTCAGTGACTTTCTTCCAGGTTTCCTGCAAGCCGGAATGATGCCCAATTAAAAGGAAGTAATCCCACATTTGTGGGATGAGTATTTTCCGTGTTTTCTGCCAGATTTGTAGCTGTATCCCACTTAACGGCTCCACCAAACACTAGCCCCCTGATCTAACCAACGAACTGTTATGAAAATTCAAAAAGTCATTTTTACGATTTGCATTAGCATGTGTTTTTTTTCAACTCTTTTCGCCAGAGAAATACCGCCAAACCCTAACGGATCTTCATTTATCAACGTTGCGGTGTATTTCAAACTGAATAAGGTGGGCCCGGGCGAGACCTTTCGCTTTCAGGTGAAAAGCAAAAGTGGCTCTCCTGTATCAGAAGCTATAGCGAACGAAAGTAATTACCTCGGTACTGTTGTTACCGCACGTGTTTTTCTTCCAGGTGATACTATTATCATCACCCAGTTGGAAGGACCCAGGGTTTGTAATCTGCTGCCTTTTTATGTGATACCCACTTCAGCAAAAAAGAACATGGTAGTGACGCTCAGCTGCGGCGAACCGGCTCCGCCCCCACCCCCACCTCCTTCAGTACCCGTTTATTTCAAATTGAACAAAGTAGGGCCGGGCGAGTTCTTTTCCTTTACGGTAAGCAGAACTAAAATATTTGTTTACACAAAAGCAATTGTGTCAGAATCCAATTATCTCAGTAATGTTCCCACTTCAGATATATTTAAACCCGGGGATACGGTGAATATCACTTTGTCACTGGGACCCAGACCTTGTAACCTCCAGCCTTACTATGTAATTCCCACAGAAGCAGGGCAAGGCCTGGTATTGAATCTTAATTGCGGTGAACCGCCACCGCCACCTCCGCCTCCGCAGCCTTCGGTACCCGTTTATTTCAAATTGAACAAAGTAGGGCCGGGCGAGACATTTGTTTTCAGAGTAACCAGAAATAACAGATTTGTTTATTCATTGGCTACCGTTACAGAATCCAATTATCTCAGCAATGTTCCCACTTCAGATATATTTAAACCCGGGGATACAGTGAACATTACCCGGTCTCTGGGTCCCAGGCCTTGTAACCTCCAGCCTTATTATATAATTCCAACAGTAGCAGGGGAAAACCTGGTAGTGAATCTTGACTGCGGTGAACCACCTCCGCCGCCTCCGCCTCCGCAGCCTTCGGTACCCGTTTATTTCAAATTGAATAAAGTGGGGCCGGGCGAGACATTTGTTTTCAGAGTAACCAGAAATAACAGATTTGTTTATTCAATGGCTACCGTTACAGAATCCAATTATCTCAGCAATGTTCCCACTTCAGATATATTTAAACCCGGGGATACAGTGAACATTACCCGGTCTCTGGGTCCCAGACCTTGTAACCTCCAGCCTTACTATGTAATTCCCACAGAACCAGGACAAGGCCTGGTAGTGAATCTTAATTGCGGTGAACCGCCCCCGCCACCTCCGCCTCCGCAGCCTTCGGTACCCGTTTATTTCAAATTGAATAAAGTGGGGCCGGGCGAGACATTTGTTTTCAGAGTAACCAGAAATAACAGATTTGTTTATTCATTGGCAACTGTTACAGAATCCAATTATCTCAGCAATGTTCCCACTTCAGATATATTTAAACCCGGGGATACAGTGAACATTACCCGGTCTCTGGGACCCAGACCTTGTAACCTTCAGCCTTATTATATAATTCCAACAGTAGCGGGGGAAAACCTGGTAGTGAATCTTAATTGCGGTGAACCACCTCCGCCACCTCCGCCTCCGCAGCCGGTAAAAACAAATCTGGCCGGAACTTTTACAGGTCCTCCAGGATCATCTGTCACTATTCGCAATGAAGCGAACGAAGAACTCACGGTGGCAGCATCTGCGAATGGATCCAATGGTACCGGATTCAGGTTCCCCAATGAATACGAAAGCGGAGCGGCTTATTCAGTCAGCATTACATCCGCTCCGCCAAATTTTAATGTTGCCATACTGCCTGCTGCATCAGGGGTCATTCCGGTTGACAGCAGCGAATTCAATATCATTTGCAGTCCGGCCATTGAGTTGGTGAGCCGAAGCTCGGATGATAAAGTCTTCAACACTTTTTATGAAACAGTAACACCGGTCATTGGAGGAAAAGGTGCAGATGAAGGAAGGTATGTGGCCTTTGTATCAAATGGAACAGGGCTGGATGGCGCGAGTGGAAAATACCGTCAGATAGTACTGAGGGATATGAAAACGGGCACGACCCAAATGATCAGTCGTTCTCCCAGTGGCAACGAAGGCAACGGAGACAGTTTTGCACCATCCATTTCCGCAGATGGAAGTGCCGTGGCCTTTGAATCCTATGCTACCAATCTTTCAACTGAAACTGACAACAATACTGTACGGGATGTTTATGTATGGAGAACCGGTAGTGGCATTACACCGGTAAGCAAAGGCGCGGCCGGGTTCGGGAATGCAGAAAGCTATGAACCAGCGATCTCAGGTGATGGTTCCATGATCGCTTTCAGCTCAAATGCTTCCAATCTCACCCCCGGTGTGGATGGGACCTCAACAGTCAATGTATTCATCACTGACGGAGCAGGCCAGCTCCTGTTGTTGACAAAGGATATGAAAACCCAAAAAGGTGTTGGCGGGGGCGTTCCGTCCATTTCAGAGGACGGAAACAAAGTAGTGTTTTCTTCCTTCTCACCCAATCTGGTGAATAATGACAACAACAATCTCTGGGATATTTTTCTTTGGCAAAGAGGTGTGCCGGATCTGAAACGGATCAGTATGACCGCATCCGGTGGCGAACACGACCAGGGTAATGAAAGTGCAAGCCGTCGGGTAATGGCATCTATTTCCGGCAACGGAAACTATATCGTGTATGCTACATCCGCAACCAATATGGTAAGTAGTGATAATAATAAGCTGCAGGACATTTTCATTTGCAATTCAGATGGTGGAGATGTGAGAAGGATCAGTACTGCTGCCAACGGTACAGAAGGTGATGGCGATAGCCCTGTTGATCAGGCTGGCCGAGTTGGCATTTCACATGATGGCAACTGGATCTGTTATAATACCAGTGCATCCAATCTCGGTGTACCCAAAGGGAATATCATTCTGCAGCATACAAGAACAGGGAAAATAATAACATTGCCCAATTCTATTTATAATAATACAGGCCGGCCAATGATTTCACGTTATGGTGGTTTTGTTGTAGCAGGATGCAGTGACAAACTGGATAGCCGATTTGTATCCTCCGGTATATTCCTGTTTTTCACAGGCCCTCAGGTATCCGGACAATAAAATGAATGATCCGCAGCACTTTTTTTTATGCGCTGCGGATCATTCAAAAAAATGAACATTGCTGACCCTTGAATCAAGTCAACCTTATTTCAAAAGCTCCAGCACCGGCTCCCAGTCATACGCCCTATCGTTGAAAGGCGTCAGGGTCTTGGTATTCAGGATCGTGAGCAGTTTGCGTAGGTCGAAGGTCTGCTTGAACTTTTCAAAGCTGTTACGCACCATGGTCATGAGTTCATTGTAGTCCACCACATCCTCAAAGTCGACCACATAGGTATCCCCCGCCACATATTCCAACAGCATGTGACCATCAAGCATGAACACACAACTGAAGCGGCAGGCCAGTCCTTTCTTTTCTGAATTGCGCCTTTTCTGCACATGAAATTCCAGATTGCTGGTCAGTTTGCTTTCATCAAATACCATGTTAGCGGGCTCCTGGTATTTCCAGGTAAAGACCTCGAGAGCTGTTTGTTCGATCATGAGTGAAAATGTTTTGCCTATGAGCTGTCCGCAAAATTAACCATTGCCGGGGTTGGGATTATCTTTGCGGTATATCATTTTAATATGCCAGCAAAACGAATACTCGCTTTCAGCAGTTCAAGGGTCGGCACAGGAGGTTATCTGCAAGAGGCGGCTCCGGTGATCGCTGCTTTTCTGGGCGATGCTCCGCTGAATATCGCCTTTGTGCCTTTTGCTTCGGCCGATCTGAGCGCGGAAGCCTATGCGGATAAAGTAAAGGAAGGACTACAGGCTTCGCCACATACGATTCATGCTGTTACCCCTGAAAACGCGAAGGAGCTGTTGTTCAGTGCCGATGTGATCATGGTGGGTGGTGGTAACACCTTCAAATTATTGCACGACCTGTATGCATGCGATGTGCTCAGCCTGATCCGTGAAAAAGTAAAAGCCGGTACGCCGTATATCGGCTGGAGCGCGGGATCCAATATCCTCGGACCGGGAATCGGCACCACCAATGATATGCCCATCATGGAACCGAAAAGTTTCAAAGCACTGGGATCATTCCCCTTTCAGATCAATCCGCATTATTACAATATCAAACCTGAAGGTTTCAACGGCGAAACGCGTGACCAGCGTTTGGAGGAATTCATTGCAGTGAATCCGGAACTGAAGATCGTTGCATTGCCGGAGGGGACGGCATTGATAATGAAAAATGGAGAACTGAGATTGAACGGCATAACGAATGGATTTATCTTCAGCAAAGAAGGGAAAGACGTTCTCCCTCTTTCCGACATCAGTTTTTTATTGAAGTGATAATACTACAATACCCACATCCACCCCGTCTTTGATCATCGTTTCCGTTTCCCGGATATAAACATTCAGATCTGTTGTGAATCGACCCGCCGTGATCCTTTGCGGCGTCGCCAGGATCACCGTTGATCCCTGTTGAACAAATCGCCGGATCAGAGCCAGCAGAACATCAAATTGCGTGGGATCGTAATTGACATCACTCAATAAGATCGTATCCGCATGCAGACCGGCAGGCACATTATTCCAGTCGAGCCACATGGCTTTTGTATGGGTAAGACCCAGGTGTTCGATGTTCTTTTCCATCAGCATTACCGCCTCAGTCGCGTGATCACTTACGATCACCGATCCAGCTATTGATGCGTTCGTGAAGGCCGGCAAGCCAATACCCGCGCCGATCTCAAGGACTTGTTTCCCATGGATATATTCCAGGTGCTGTTGCAGGAAGACGGTCATGGCATGGGCGGCGGGCCAGAGTTTGGCCCAGAAAGGAAAAGGAGTGGTTGGATCTTTGGCAAGCAATGATTCGTAGACCGGCTTTACTTTTTCCGGTTCCGGAATGAAGAGTGAAAGACCGTAGGGGAAGTTCGCTATTTGAAGCGGGTAAGACATTTATTGTATTTCTGTAAGCAAGATTAGGGCTTTCTTGCTTTATGAAAGAACACAGAAGGAAAAGCTTAAACACATAGGGCACATAGGCACATAGGGGCACATAGAAAAAGATCACATAGTAAGACCCAATTATCGTTCGCTTATAATTAATGCCTGTTCAGGAAATTTGACATTTATCAAACCATCCTTCCCTGTTTTTTTGTATCATGCGATACTTTATTTAACTATTGCTGTCCAATGACCAACGCTAACAACCTCACCGGCAGTGCCGGCTTCTCTGATTCCAAAAAACACTATCCTGTGCTGGATGGCCTGCGCGGTGTGGCCGCGGTGCTTGTGGTCATGTTCCACGTCATGGAGACCTTTACCGGTGGGGATAATCAGAAACAGATCATCAATCACGGCTACCTTGCTGTTGACTTCTTCTTTGTACTCTCCGGTTTCGTGATCGGTTACGCGTATGATGACCGCTGGGGTAAAATGACCCTGGGCGGATTCTTCAAACGCCGCCTCATCCGTCTGCACCCCATGATCATTGCGGGTATGATCGTCGGCGCCATCCTGTTCTACTTTCAGGAAAGTCCGTGGATGCCTGCCATCGCGCAAACATCCATTGCCCGGATGCTGCTGATCATGCTGATCGGATTCACGCTGGTGCCGGTACCGGTTTCCATGGATATCAGGGGCTGGACTGAAATGCATCCACTGGATGGTCCGGCCTGGTCGCTTTTCTTTGAATACATCGGCAATATCCTATATGCATTCATCTTCCGCTTCGTACCCAACTGGATCCTCGGGATCTTCGTTGCCCTTTGTGGTGCGGCACTTGTGCATTTCGCGGTATTCGGTCCGCAGGGAGATGTCATCGGTGGCTGGTCGCTGGACCCTGTCCAGCTCAAGCTCGGCTTCATTCGTCTGCTCTATCCCTTTTTTGCAGGATTGTTATTATCCCGCGTCGTGAAGCCCGGTCGCTTGTCCAATGCTTTTCTCTGGTGCAGTCTCTTGCTCGTCATCATTTTTTCTGTTCCCCGCATCGGTGGTGTGGACCATAAATGGATGAACGGGCTGTACGTGGCTTTCAGTATCATCGTGCTGTTCCCGCTCATCGTGTATATGGGTGCCAGCGCGGATGAAAAAGAAGCGCAACCATCCCGCATCATTAAATTCCTGGGCGATCTCTCCTATCCGCTTTATATCACACACTATCCGATCATTTATTTTTTCACGGCATGGGTTTCTCATCATCAGGAACTGGTCACAAGCGGCAGTACAGCGGATCTGCTGAAGCTGGTGGCCGCAGGCATTGGCGTACTGGTATCTTCCATCACACTGGCCTGGCTCTGCTTCCGGTTCTATGATGTACCGGTCAGGAAATGGCTGACAAAAAAATGGATGGGGAAGTGAGTGAAAGCTTAACCACATAGGATCATAGACATATAGGTACACAGAGAAGAAAAGAACACAGAGAAAAAACAAGAACAAGACCAATTACCTTTTACTTCTAACCTATTACTTATTACCTCTTCCCCCCATTCTCCATTATCCATTATCATTTTTCCATTAATTTCAACCATGCCTTTACTCACCGCCACCCCCATCCTCGCTTTTCTGGATACAGATGAAACCGTTGCCTTCTATTCAAAGTTCGGATTTGACTGTAATGCCAGCTGGAAAGGCTATATCATGTGTGAGCGCGACAGCATCAGCATCCACTTATGGCAATGCGATGACCCCTCCATTCCGAAGAATACGGGTTGTTATGTGTACGTGAATGAGATCGAAGCACTATACAAAGAATGTGAAGACCTGAACATCGTGCATCCCAACGGAAAACTGGAGCAAAAGCCCTGGGGACTGAAACAATTCAGCATCCTGGATAACAGCGGTAACATCATTCATTTCGGACAACGGCCTGAGCAGAACTAGCGCCCCGCTTCAATTTCATACCATAAAGGAACCTTGTGATCAGGGTTCTGCGGATGATAAAATGATAGAAGGAAAAGATCAATACCGCACTGCCTGCACTCAGCATTAAGAACTTGATCCATAAGTTAAGATCGAGCTGTACGACCAGATACCCCAATCCCACAATGACCGTCTGGTGAATGATAAAGAACGGGAACACGGCTTCATTCAGGTAAGCCAGCAATGCAGAGGGTTTATTGAGATACTTTCTTGCATAACCGATCGCGGACAGGATCGTGTTCCAGATCAACAGTGTTACCAGAACAAAATAAAAAGTTGTCCCCGGCCCTTCTTCACGGGGTATCCGGACCGGTGTATAATACCTGACCAGTAAAACCATGGTGGCCGTAAGCGCAGTTACCAAATAAATAACCCTGTATTTTTCACAACCCTCCCAGAAGCGTTCACTGGCCGCGAAAAAATAACCTGCCTGTACATAAAATACGGAAGAAAAGAAAACGAACCAATCATCCACCAGGCTTCCCTGCTCGGGGTATTTCAGGAAATTCTGCTGATAGATCACGAAAATCACAAAGGCTGGAACAAGCAATGCTATTGGGTTGTTGAAGAAGGCGCTGAATTTAGTTTTAAAAGTACTGAGCACCCTGGTCTTAAAAAGCAGTAACAAAGGAATAAGCAGGAAGATAAAAGTAAAAAGGTATACCACGAACCACATATGGCTCCAGCTCAGCGCCCCGTCGGGATACGGAATGAATTTCCAGACCTCAGGATAAAATTTGAAATAAGATGTGTGCACCTTTCCTTTTTGCAGGTACTCAACATATACCTGAAGCGGGATCGTAAAGAACATGGCGAACAATAGCGGAATGAAAAGTCGTTGAACCCGTTCTATAAAAAACCGGAAGACGGATCTTTTCTGCAGGGAGAAATGAATGCCCACCCCGGAAATAAAGAATAAAAGGGGAAGGCGCCATTGGTGGAACCAGGTAATGAAAGTATACAGGACAGTTGAATGATCACCATTCTTTACCTCCCACGGGTGATCCACGAAGGGCATGGCAGAATGGAAAAGGATCAGGGTAAAAAAAGCCAGCACCCTGAGCCAATCGATAAAATAAAGTCTTTTCATGGTTGTTTGTAACGTGCCTGTATGCCAAAAGTTACAGGGAAATTTCTGAATGCGCCTTTCCCGGGTTGAATTTACTTTTGTGCTATTTTTATAATGTCCATTCCGGCAACGATCTCCGATCTTTCAATTTTACAGATATAATGGAACAATTCACCCTCACAGAGGACATACGCGTATACTACATTCAGGCCGTTTCCTTTCCGGAAGGCGTAGTGGCCGCACATGAAAAACTGCACGCAATGTATCCCTTTGATACGGCGCGCAGGTGTTTTGGTGTGTCAAGACCTGAACACGGCAAGATCGACTACAAAGCGGCCGCTGAAGAACTGGTGCCGGGTGAATATGCAAAGCATGGCCTGCCCTCCCTCATCATTCGCAAAGGGACGTATCAATGCATTGCCATTAAAGATTTCAGGAAGAACATCCCTGCCATATCCTACGCTTTCACGGACCTCATCGTGCAAAAAGGTATCGATCCGCAAACGTATTGTGTGGAATGGTATCAGGGCATGAATGATGTACTGTGCATGGTGCGCATGATGGACTGATCAGCTCTCTGTATATTTTTTGAAATTGTCCAGGATCGCCTGCCAGCCCATTTTTTGCAGTTCCATGGAATTGACTTCTTCCGGCTCGAAGACCTCGGTAACGAGGACCCCCTCCGCTGTTTCTTCAAAGGTCACGATCACTTTTCTTCCATCCTCGATGAAATAAACAATGACACTTTCTTTCTCCAGTCCTTCATAGGTACCATTGAAATCAAAACTGTAAGACCCATCCTTCGCGGCCATGGTATAATGGAATTCACCGCCGGCTACCAGGTTGTTGGTAGCAGCCGGGCAATGCCAGTCCGGGCTCGCGTTATTCCAGTTCATGATATGCTCCGGCTGTGTGAAGTATTGCCACACCTTACTGAGCGGGGCGTTGACTGTGGTGGTGACGGTGATCGTTGGCATGTTCCTGTTTTTATTTATTCATGAAATTATGGATATTTTTAATCGCCGATCGACCACGCATAAATTATACAGGCCATGAACGGATCCTTTCTGAAAAGATCATCGCACACTTTTATTGTCGCTTTTTTCTTTATAACATTCAGCATGAGCTTGAAAGCGCAGGATCCGCGCCGCTGGCAAATGAATGATGACGGATCCATTACCTGGACGATCGGGCAACTCCTTCCGCATGATGACCATATTGAAATGAGCGGCAAACAGATCTCCTGTGTATTGCGGTATGGCGTAGGGGCCGACAGTTCTTTCCATGCCACACGCAGTCTGGTCTGGCCCATGCTCCGCACCATCCCGAACAACACCCATGCCAGCCTCACGCGCCGCTTCGCAGAGGATGGATTCTCACATGTACTGCTGAACGGCAAACCCATTACCGGTGAAAAAGTCAGCAGCATCACCCTGAACGGAACCCTGGTAGTGAACAGCAAAACGACGAATGGATTTGAACTGACAAGAGAATTCTTCCCCTCCACCGATCAGCCGGTATATGGCGAGATCTATTCCATCAAAAACGTATCGGGCAAAGAAGCGGTGATCGAGATCCCCAGTATCCATCTGGAATACAATACGGACCCGTCAAAAGGAACGGATGGCAGTTACTTCATCAATATGGACCAGAACAGCACTTATGTACTCAATGTGCCTTCAGGCAGTGCATTCCGTTTTCCTGTCATATACACAGGTCGCAAAGGCCAACAGCAGAAACCCGTTTTCCGTCTGGAAGAGGAAAAAGTAAAACGTCTCGCATTCATCAGGCAAGTGTGGAATGACCTGGTACTCGAAACACCCGATACGGTGCTGAACCGCGCTTTCGCCTTCGCAAAGATCCGCGCATCAGAAAGCATTTATGCAACGAAAGGCGGACCCATGCATGGTCCCGGCGGTGAAGCTTATTACGCGGCCATCTGGGCCAACGATCAGGCGGAATACGCTGGACCTTTCTTTCCCTATCTCGGTTATGATTACGGTAACAAAGCATCATTGAATGCCTACCTGCATTTCGCCAGATTCATGAATCCCGAATACAAACCGATACCGAGTTCCATCATTGCAGAGGGAACGGATATCTGGAACGGGGCCGGTGACCGCGGTGATGGCGCGATGATCGCATATGGTGCCGCCCGTTACGCCCTGACGAGTGGTGATAAAACGCAGGCGGAGCAATTATGGCCGCTGATCGAATGGTGTCTGGAATACTGCCACCGCAAACTGAATGCGGAAGACGTGGTTATGTCCGATGCTGATGAGCTGGAAGGCAGGTTCCCCGCGGGTTCCGCCAATCTATGCACTTCATCATTATATTATGACGCACTGAACTCAGCCGTGTATTTGGGAAAATCACTGGATAAACCCAAAACACAATTGATGCAATACCAGGCAAAGGCTGCTAAACTGAAACTGGCCATCGAAAAATATTTCGGATCCAATATCGGTGGCTTCAACACCTATAAATATTATAAGGAGAATGATACATTGCGTGCCTGGATCTGTATTCCATTGACCATGGGCATCTTTACGCGTAGTCAGGCGACCATCGATGCATTGTTCTCACCACAACTCTGGACCAAAGACGGACTGGCGAGTGTTGCCGGTGACCGCACCTTCTGGGACCGTTCCACATTGTATGCTTTAAGAGGTGTACTGGCCGCTGGTGGTACGGACCAGGCCCTGACATTCCTGCATTATTATTCCAACCGCAGATTGCTGGGTGAACATGTACCCTACCCGGTTGAAGCATACCCGGAGGGCAATCAACGGCATCTGTCCGCTGAAAGCGCGCTCTACTGCAGGATCTACACCGAAGGTTTATTCGGGATCAGACCGACCGGGCTTCATAGTTTCCGGTTCACACCAAGGCTTCCGCAGCAATGGCCTTCCATGCGGATGCGCCATATCCGTGCCTTTGGTGCCGATCTGGATATTACCGTGGACCGGGAAGGAACACAACTGAAAGTAACGGTCACTGATGCAGGGAAAACGATCTTCAGCAAAATCGTACATAACGGGGAAGAGGTGATGATCGGACTATCAGGTACCATTGTCAAATGACCTGTCGGTTATTTGTGCAAAACCAAAATCCCGAATTGAACTACCTTTCCGTTTCAAATTCATTGTATGAGTAACCCGCAAGCTGACCTGATCATCAAAATGTATTTCTCCGCCTGGGAAGCACAGAATAAACAATTCGCCGACCTGCTCGATAAATTACCGGAAGAAGCACTGATGCTGGAAACCGCACCGGGCCGTAATACCGGCATCTATCTCCTGGGCCATATCGTTGCTGTGACCGACAATATGCTTAAGCTGATGGGCTTCCGTGATAAGATGTATCCTGAACTGTTCGAGCTGTTCATCAAAACCCCTGATAAGTCAGGAAAAGAATTCCCTTCCGCCGCAGATCTGAAAGCGCGTTACCATAAAGTGACAAATGAAGTGAACAATCACTGCAAAACACTCAGCACCGAAGACTGGCTTTCCCGCCACACCGCGGTATCCGAAGAAGATTTCGCAAAGGAGCCGCACCGCAATAAGCTGAATATCCTGGTCAGCAGGACCACGCACCTGGCGAGTCATACCGGGCAGATGATCTATCTGTTCAAATAAGCGATGACATACATACCGGTTCTGACAAGTGGTTGAGGTATTTCATTCGTATCTTCAGCACCTTAATCAACTGCAATGGACTTCTCCAAATTCAAAAAAGGAACCACCGCTGTATGGGCTGGTGAAGGTGAGAACAATGGAACCGGTGGTGTGACCACACCGATCGTGAACAGTGTCGCATTTTCGTATCATGACCTCGATGTCTGGCATCAGGTTTCACTCGGCAATGCCGAAGGTTTCATCTACAGTCGCAATACCAATCCCACCGTGCAGGCACTGGAGCATAAGATCATGCTGCTTGAAGGTGCGGAAGCCGCAACTTCCTTCGCAACGGGTATGGCCGCGATCAGCAATACATTATTCGCATTCCTGACCGCAGGCAAAAGAGTGGTCTCCCTGAAAGACACTTACGGCGGCACGAGTAAGATCTTCCTGGATTTCCTTCCCAAATACAATGTATCCGTAACACTCTGTGATACGACCGATCATGAAGCGCTGGAAGCGGAGATCGCGAAAGGTTGTGATATGCTGTATCTGGAAACGCCGACCAATCCCACATTGAAAGTGGTGGACATCGCCCGCCTCGCCAAAGCCGCACATACCGTAGGCGCTGTGGTGGTGGTGGATAATACATTCGCGACACCGATCAATCAGAATCCTTTGCAACTGGGTGCCGACCTGGTGGTGCACAGTGCCACCAAATTCCTTTGCGGCCACTCGGATGCCATGGGTGGATTGCTGGCGGGTAAGAAAGAACTGGTACAGCATGTATATCACTTCCGCGAGATCAATGGCGGCAGCCTGCAGGCCGATCCCGCTTACATGATCGCACGCGGGATGAAGACGCTGGAACTGCGTATCGAAAGGCAGAATGCATCGGCACTCACCATCGCGAAATACCTGAAGGCACATCCGAAAGTGAAGGATGTGTATTATCCCGGACTCGAGACGCATCCGGGGCACGATATCGCGAAACGCCAGATGCGCGGATTCGGCGGCATGATGAGCTTTGCGCTGAATGGTGATTATGATATGGTGCGCCAATTCCTGACAAAGCTCCAACTCGTACACCTCGCTGCCAGTCTGGGTTCCGTCAGTACATTAGCCGGACCACCCCGCACCACCAGCCACGTTGAACTGACCGAAGCGCAACGCGCGCAACTCGGCATTCCTGAAAGCCTGATCCGTTATTCTGTAGGTATTGAGAATGTTGACGATCTGCTGGCCGATCTTGAAAACGCTTTGAATAGTTTATAATTGATAGTGGAGAATGGATAATGTTAAGAGGTAAAAGGTTACAGGTAAGAGGTAATGCTGCATAGTACAAACTTGTAGCTTGCAGCTTGAAGCTATCTCCGTTCCTTAGAATGCCACCAGCAGCCATTAGCCAACAGCATTATTAAAAAGGTAATAGGTTACAGGTAATAGGTCATAGTGCTTAGAACCCCCTTGCAGCTTGAAACTTATAGCTTGCAGCTATCTCTTAATCAAACTCTCGTACAAACAATTCACCGTCCTCCGTATCACCGTATTAAATCCTTCCGTGTAACCGATATCACATCCGTTACTGATCACAACGATGCCGAATGTCCTGTCCTGACTGAAGAACATGGCACTGTACAGCCCATAAGCAGAACCGGTATGGCCGATCATGGTCATGCCCGGTATCATCTTCTGCGTGGTTTCAATAGCGAGACCATAATGCTCATCAGGCGATAATTCTGTCTGCATTTCGATGGCACTCTTTTTCGAGATGATCCGCTTACCGTTTGCTTTGCCCAGATTCTTATGCATGATCATGTACCGCGCCAGGTCCGGGGCCGAGATCTTCATACCACCAGTGGGTGAAAAGATGGGAGTGCTTTGTCCGAATACATAAGCCGCGATCTCCGCACTGCGCGGGGCATAAGCATTGGGGGAAGGAATGAACCTCGCGGAATCACGGTTGTATTCATATATGGAAGCGAACTTCGATCTGTCCAGCGAATCCACACAATACCCGCCATATAATCCCAGCGGATCGAGCACATGATGTTTCACATACTGATCGAAACGTTCACCCGCTGTTTTCTCAATGATACCGCCGACCATATTATAATTCAGGTTGCAGTAATCATAATGCGTGCCCGGTTCGTTATTGCTGTAGCATTTGGCCCAGTCAGGGTTCTTATCAGGGTTGATCGCATCATAGGAAAAATAACCCTGAGAATCGTTGATGGAAGAAAGATGCGACATCAGCATGCGCAGTGTGATCACCTTATCCGGATAGTTCGGATTACGCAACCTGAAACCGATCAGTTTACCCGCATCATCATCCAGTGAAAGTTTACCCGCCTCTACCAACTGCATGATGGAAGTGGCGGAAAATGATTTGGAGATGGAAGCGATACGGAACATATTATCCGTCGCGAGCGGTGCATGCGTTTCCTGGTCCTTCTCCCCGAATGCGTGCATGTAAACGATCTTATTCTTTTTGACCACGGCTACGGAAAGTCCGGTGACCGGATATTCTTTCATAATGGCCGCGATGCCGGCTTCGGCTTTGTCAGCTTGCGCTTCACTTTCGAGGGAAAATAAAGCGACCAGCATGAGCAGGTAGAAATATCTTTTCATACAGTTGAATGATGAATGAACAAGTAAGCTATTTAAAAGCTGTGAAAATGCCAACAGTTAAAGGTTCATGCGTTCCAGTCGCGGATCACGATATACCATTTACTGCCGCCATATTCAAGGGTGCTAATGACCTCGTACCCACTGTTGAGATGTGCTTTCAGGGAGCGGGGATTCATTTCATCCACATCCGTCAGGCAGAATGGATACGTGGCGGCCAGTTCATCTTTGAACAGATCATACATTTTTTTGACAAGTCCCTGCCCCCGGTGATCCTTTGCAACACAAAGCTGACCCACGACCACATAATTCACATCGCGTAATGCCTCACCTTTATAGGTGAGTGTATCCGTTTGCCTGAAAAAATCATCCAACAAGGGATGTCCGCCAATGACCGAACGAGTAGCCACCAATGCATAACCAACCACCCGATCCAGATCCTTTGCAATGATATGCGGTTCGGTGGCATTCATCCGTTCCAGCAGTTCCAGTGAATATTCAGCAGTGACGAATCCTTCTTTTTCGATCTCGTCCTTACCCAGTCTGGACTTCAGGTTGGCTGTCTGCAGGTCTTTGATACCCTGCAGTTCATCCATTTCAGTTACACGTTTGATGACCATGCAATTAAAGTTGAAAGCAGATGAAATTATGGCTTTTTTGTTTGACTTTTGGAACATGCCGATCAATGATGATGCGCCCGGTATTGAGCCCAGGATAGTATTGCTGCCTGAAAAAAGGCTGGCAGGGATAAGTATGAAAATGTCGCTGGCCGAAAACCAAACAGGCCTGTTATGGAAAACTTTCATGACCCGCAGGCATGAACTGAAGACTGAAAACAACAGCGAACGCTATTCTTTACAGGTTTACCCGAAAGATTATCATTCATCATTCAACCCTGTTACGGTGTTTGAAAAATGGGCGGCGGTTGAGATCCGTTCATCTGACCCTGTTCCGGAAGCCATGGAAATATTTGAATTACCCGCAGGTCTGTATGCCGTGTTCGATTATAAAGGATTGAACACCGACACGCGCATCTTTCAATACATTTTCACTGCATGGTTGCCCGGATCGGGATATGAACTGGATGACAGACCTCATTTTGAAATACTGGGAGAAAAATACAGGAACGGGGATCCGGAGTCCGAAGAAGAAATATGGATCCCGGTGAAAACAAAACAGCCATGATCAGTCCTTCCGGAAGATCACGAAATTCATTTCCCTTCTGATCTCAAATCCCGCCCTTTCATACATGCGGATGGCGTGTTCGTTATCATGCCGTACATGAAGGAAGGGAATGCTGTCCTTTTTAATGATCTTTTCCGCAGCCAGCGATAATAATAAGGCCGCATATCCTTTTCCGGTATGATCAGGATGCGTGCAGATAGCGCTCACTTCGGTATAGCCCGGCACTTTGAGCCGTTCTCCGGCCATAGCAACCAACACCTCCTTTTCAAAGATGCCGGTATAATGCCCGAAGTCGGACGTTTTGCTCATGAAGGGGCCTGGTTTCGTCAAAGCTGTTAATTCCACCATCGCGGGAATATCCGCATCCCGGAGATCACGCAGGCCGGAAACCGCAGCGGCAAAGGGTTGCAGCGCGGGGCAGACCATCTGATACAAAGGGATACTGAAACGGATGCTGCAGGAGGCGGGCAGTTCAATCGGCTGCGCGATGATGTGAAAGAAATTCCTGTCCGCTGGTAGCTGCTGATCCAGGTATTGAAGATCACCGGCATCCCAATTTTTCATGGCGACGAACGGGGAAACTTCGGGATCGAAATATTTCAGTTGCACATCTCCGCAGTTGAAATGGGATTGTTCCGTATTCAATGCATTCCAGATCGGATTGTCTAACAAGTGATCCATGCGGCAAAAATAGTCTCCTTTATGATCACTGATTTACCATTAGCTGAAAGAAAGTACCTTTATACTTCAATTCATTGCAGTGACCCGTACAACGCGCGTTTGGAACCTTATCTTTTCCGGCCTGTTCATTTTGCTTTTCATAGCTCCCGCTCAGGCCCAGCTCTGTACCGGTAGCCTGGGTGATCCTGTTGTGAATATCAATTTCGGAACGGCGGCCAGTCCCGGTCTTGGTTTCACCGCTCCTCCCGGTTATACTTTTGATAATACCTCCTGCCCCAACGATGGCTATTATACTTTCACATCGTTTTCCAGCGACTGCTTTGGCGGCAACTGGCATACCGTCAGGACCGATCATACCGGCGGTGGCGCTTTCATGCTGGTCAATGCTTCTTACCAACCCGCTGATTTTTTCGTATCCAGCGTTTCAGGTCTTTGCCCGAATACGAACTACCAGTTCTCTGCATGGGTGATGAACATCAATAAGAATTTCACCTCCATCCTGCCCAACCTTACTTTCCGCATCGAATCCCCGTCCGGTACGGTACTGGCAACTTATAACAGCGGCGATATTCAGGCGCATTACATCCCTACCTGGGAAGAATCCGGATTTTATTTCAGCACTTCGGCAGGACTGACCGATGTCGTACTCCGCATCACCAACAATGCACCCGGTGGTATCGGCAATGATATATGTCTGGATGATATCACCTTTCGTCCCTGCGGTCCTTCACTCATCAGCTCCATCATCGGCAATTCCGGACCTGTTGATGTTTGTGAAAAGGATCAGATCGATTATCATTTCACCGGTTCGATCTCACCCGGTTTCAACAACCCTGTTTATCAATGGCAGGTGAGTACTGATTCCGGTGCGCACTGGACGGATATACCCGGTGCCAATACCAATACTTTTACCCGCGTTCCCGGCAGTACCGGCGCCTTTTGGTACCGGCTTGCATCCGCTGAAAGCGGTAACAGCGGTATCAGCAGTTGCCGCATCGCATCGAACGTATTGAAGTTAAATGTGCATACCCCTCCGCTGGTCAATGCGGGGCCCGACCGTACCGTTATGAAAGGGAACCAGATCACATTGCAGGCCACCGCCACCGGTGAAGATCCGCTTACCTATAATTGGTCGCCACCCGATTTTCTCAGTGGTACAACGGATCTGCAACCTGTATTCACGCCGGGCAATGCCACCGGCTATCAGTTCACCGCCTCCACTGCCGGCGGATGCTTCAGCTCAGATTCCATGTATGTGACCGTTGTTGCAGGCGTCTTTGTCCCTACTGCTTTTTCGCCGAATGGCGATGGCGTGAATGATCACTGGAAGATCCCCTACCTCGATCCGTTCCGCAATGCTACTGTTTCAGTTTTTGACAGATGGGGCAATGTGGTCTATAAAATAAAAGGGGCCGTAGTGGACTGGGACGGTACGAAGAAAGGCAGTCCTCAGCCCGTTGGCACCTACGTATATCTTATTCAGTTCCCCGACAAAACGCCGGAGATGAAGGGAACTTTTCAGCTCATCCGCTGATCCTTGCCCGCTCATAGAATTGCGGTCCGCTTCCCTGATCAATATTGTAACTTTAAGATCACGGTCATATACGACCGTTCCACACACTCAACTACTTCGTATGAAAAAGATCCTACTGACTGCTTTGTCCTGTTTGCTATTATTCGTCAGCTATGCACAGAACAGCAATGCACTGACGCCCGCTGATTATAAAAATGCGGAACGTTTCATGTCTTACAACACACAGCCGCTGATCGACCGTTCGAACATCGCTCCGGTATGGCTGCCTGATAACCGCTTGTGGTACCGGGCGCTCACCGCTAACGGAAGTGAATTCATCCTGGCCGATCCGAAGAAAGGAACGAAGGCTCCTGCATTCGATCATGCTAAACTGGCTGCAGCATTGTCTTCTGCTTCCGGTAAGACCTTTTCCGCCAATATGCTTCCCTTCTTTTCTATCAATATCGCAACGGATGGTACGGTGGGTTTCCGTGCCAGCGGCAAAGCATGGAAATATGATCCGAAACTGAATACCTGTATTGCAGATACCACACAAACTGCAAGTGCGGACAGGCAACCGCAACCCGGCGGGTTCCGCGGTGGTGGCGGCGGACGCGGGAATGAAGTAATGTCGCCCGATGGCAGCCGCGCTGCTTTCATCAAAGATTTCAATCTATGGGTTCGTGATACCAAAACGAATCAGCAAACACAACTGACACAGGATGGCACGAAGGATTATGGTTATGCCACCGATAACGCCGGTTGGGCCAGTAGTGACAGACCCGTGGTTCGCTGGTCACCCGACTCTAAAAAGATCGCCACATTCAAACAGGATCAGCGCGCAGTTGGTGATATGTATCTCGCTACTACCAATGTTGGGCATCCCACGTTACGCGCCTGGAAATATCCTTTACCTGGTGACAAGGATATTCCGATGATCGTACGCGTGGTGATCAACGTGGATACCCCGAAGGTCATTGCTTTCAATATTCCTCCTGATCCTCATCGTGCCACACTGAGTGATAATATCTCCAGCAGCGGCACGTTCGATGATATCGAATGGAACCCGGACGGGACCGAGCTGGCTTTCGTCTCCACCTCCCGCGATCACAAACAGGAAAGGATCCGCATCGCCAATGCAGCCACCGGTGAAGTGCGCGATGTGTTCGAAGAGAATGTACAAACACAATATGAATCCGGACAAGGCGCGATCAACTGGCGCTATCTTCCCAAAACCAAAGAGATCATCTGGTATTCTGAAAGGGATGACTGGGGACACCTTTATTTATATGATGCCGTTACCGGACAACTGAAGAACCAGATCACCAAAGGTGAATTCGTGGTAACACGCATGATCAAAGTGGATGAAAAGTCCCGCACCATCTGGTTCATGACCACCGGCACAGAGACCGAGAATCCCTATTTCGCACAGTTCTGGCGTATAGGATTCGATGGAAAGAACCGCACCCTGCTGACACCCGGCACTGGTAATCATCAGGTAAGTTTTTCAGCGGATGAAAAATACATCGTGGATACTTACTCGCAGCCTGATGTACCACCGGTAACCGTGGTTCGTGATATGAACGGAAAACAATTAGTGGAGCTGGAACGCGGCGATGTATCCCGCTTACAGGCTACAGGATGGAAAGCACCCAAACCTTTTACCGTAAAAGCACATGATGGCAAAACGGATATCTATGGCCTTATGTTCACGCCTTCCAAACTCGATCCGGCTAAAAAATATCCGGTCATTGATTATATCTATCCGGGTCCGCAGGGCGGCAGTGTTGGCAGCTGGAGTTTCAGTGCGGCACGCGGCGATAATCAGGCATTGGCTGAACTGGGCTTCATTGTTGTACTCTTAGAGGGTACCGGCAATCCGCAACGTTCCAAGAGTTTCCATGATATGTATTTCCCCAACATGGCTGAGAACACCTTACCCGATCAGGTAGGTGGCATCCGGCAACTGGCCGCGCAATATGCTTATATGGATACGACACGTGTCGGGATCTGGGGTCACTCCGGTGGCGGCTTTGCTACTGCCTGCGCGATGTTCCGCTATCCTGATTTCTTCAAAGTGGGTATCTCTGAATCCGGTAATCACGATAACCGCAACTATGAAGATGACTGGGGCGAGCGTTATGTTGGACTGCTGACAAAAGGTGCCGATGGAAAAGACAACTATGAAACGCAGGCCAATCAGATCTATGCAAAGAACCTGAAAGGCAAGCTGATGCTGGCACATGGCATGATGGATAATAATGTACCACCCTACAATACTTTACTGGTGATCGAAGCACTGGAAAAAGCGAATAAAGATTACGACCTCGTCATCTTCCCGAATGCCGCACATGGTTACGGACAATATTCCACCTACATGATGCGCCGCCGCTGGGATTATTTCGTGAAGAACCTCTTAGGTATCGATCCGCCGAAGGAGTATCAGTTTGGAACGAACAGCGACCCCAGAAACAGTCAGTAGTCGCTAGTTGTTAGTCTGTAGTCAGTGCTAACAATTTTTAAAACTAACCGGGTGCTGTTGTTTATCAAATAGAAACCTGCTGAAAAGAAAAACCCTGACGCTCATCGTCAGGGTTTTTTTATTCAGTAAGCCTCGTCCTGCTTTATTGGACTAACGACTAATGACTATCGACTACTGACTATTATTTAGCTGGCGTGATCACGATATTTCTGTATTCGATCGGACCATGATCTCCCTGCAGCATGATCGGACCGGCTTCTCCTTCTTTACTGTCGAGTGCACCGCCGGTAATACCGGGGATGATCTGTTTGCAGATGATCTCTTTGCCATTGGCGACTACGGTAACGATGCGGCCAACCAGGGTCACATCATAGGACTGCCATTCGCCGGCTGCTTTCGCGGCCATTTCATTCGGAGTGAGGAAGCCGTAGATACCGCCGAAATAATTGGAAGCGGGTTCTTTTCCTTTATCATCTTCTACTTGTACTTCATAACGGCCGCGGAGATATACACCACTGTTGCTTTCCGCTGGATAACGGAATTCAACATGCAGTTTAAAATCATTGAACTTCTGATCGGTGATGATATTGGCACCTGAACGGCTGCTCTTCAGTACACCATTCTCCACCACCCATTGGTTATCGGGGCGGTCGGTATGCCAGCCTTTCGTATCCTTTCCGGTGATGAGTTTGATCGGTGCTCCCCAAACTGGTGCTTTATCACGTTTCAGTAAGGGCGCACGTTCACCCGTGAACGTATAGGTCTTTCCGTTACTGGCCTGAATGGTTCCGGTCAGTTTATCATCTTTAAGTGTGGCTTCGAAAGACATATCCTTATCGCTGCGGTCCCATTGGGGCGGAATGCTGAAGCTGATCTTCCCATCCGTGAAATTCACTTTGGAGATCGGGCGGGCACTGCCACCATCCGCTACGAAATAACCGACCAGCGTGCTGACACCGGAGAGTTTCACTTCCAGCCAGGAAGGGGCGACACGATCGCCCATATTCACCGTCAGGTCCCAGCGGCCAATGGCAGGGCTGGCATCAAACGGTGCATGGCTGATCTGGCGGGGTTTGAATGACAAAAGTGATACGACTACTGCACCGGACAGCAGGAAGAGTGCTGAGATCCGGGATACACGCATGGAAAAACTTTTCATATGACTTATTTGAAATTATTTATCCGAATATACGGCATTCAAGAAAAAAGAACCCTGCATTTTGACAAAAGGCAATATCCGACAAGCCCTTTTACATTGAAATAACATGATTTTATAAGGAGAGAAAAAGCGGAGCGGCAGCACGTACCTGCATTTCACAGGATGTTTGTCAAGCCGCTCCATACCCATAAATAGCAGTGATACTGACGGCCGTCATTACACACGGCTGGGGAGCTTTCTAATTTTGAGAATCCTGACAATACAGCCGGGATATAACGATTGCTTCACCATAAAATCTGTCGTATGATCTCCACAAAACGATCTGCCATTGACAAATTCATGCAATTGGTAGAAAAACGCAATCCTGCTGAACGCGAATTTCACCAGGCCGTTCACGAAGTAGCGATGACCGTTATCCCCTTCATCGAGCAACACCCCGAATACCAGAAAGCCAATCTCATGGAACGTATGATCGAGCCCGAAAGAGTGCTCATCTTCCGTGTTCCCTGGGTTGATGATGCCGGAAAATTCCGTGTGAACCGCGGTTTCCGTGTACAAATGAACAACGCGATCGGACCTTATAAAGGCGGTCTGCGCTTCCACCCCAATGTGAATCTCAGCATCCTGAAATTCCTGGCATTTGAACAGGTATTCAAAAATTCACTCACCACCCTCCCGATGGGCGGCGCAAAAGGCGGATCTGATTTCGATCCCAAAGGAAAATCAGATAATGAAGTGATGCGCTTCTGCCAGAGCTTCATGACCGAACTCTATCGCCATATCGGAAAAGACACGGACGTACCTGCCGGTGATATCGGTGTAGGCGGACGTGAGATCGGATTCCTCTTCGGCCAGTACAAAAGGCTGTCCAATGAATTCACCGGTGTATTGACCGGCAAAGGTTATGCTTATGGTGGCAGTCTCATCCGCCCCGAAGCAACCGGCTATGGCCTGCTGTTCTTTGTTGAAGAAATGCTGAAGACTAAAGGCGACAGCATGAAAGGCAAGAAAGTGCTGATCTCCGGTAGCGGTAATGTGGCACAGTATGCCATTGAAAAGACCATTCAGTTCGGTGGTATCCCGCTGACAGCTTCTGACAGCGACGGTTTCATTTATGACCCGGATGGTATCACCCGTGAAAAACTCGCGTGGCTGATGGACCTCAAGAACAACCGCCGCGGACGTATCTCCGAATATGCCGAACATTTCAACTGCCATTATTTCGAGGGCGAAAAACCCTGGAACGTACCATGCGATATCGCGCTGCCCTGCGCTGTTCAGAATGAACTGAACGATAAGGACGCCGCGTTGCTGGTGAAGAACGGTTGCAAACTGGTGGCGGAAGGCGCCAATATGCCTACAACACCTGACGGTATCAAAGTACTGCAAGACAATCATATCATGTATGCGCCCGGTAAAGCCGCCAATGCGGGTGGTGTAGCCACTTCCGGACTGGAAATGTCACAGAATTCCCTGCGACTTTCCTGGACAAGGGAAGAAGTGGAAGCCAGACTGCGTGTCATCATGCAGCAGATCCACGAACAATGTATCCGTTATGGTAAACAAGAGGACGGCAGCATTGATTATGTCAAAGGCGCTAACGTAGCTGGTTTCGTACGTGTTGCTGACGCCATGCTGGCAGAGGGTCATGTATAAGAACCATCAAACCTGAGCAGATTGATGTGGAATAAAAAAACACCCCGGGATCATATCCTGGGGTGTTTGCTTTTAATACGATCCCGTGATCATTTATACATCGGCTTCATTGAAAGAAAGTACCAGCTTATCGATACCAGCCGTGACCTTGCGGCAGGTGACGCCCGCTTTTTCCAGCATCATGCGGGAAGCCCGGGCTGCATCCGTTCCTTCATACTTATCGGAGAGATAAATGACCTCGGAAATACCGGACTGAATGATGGCCTTGGTGCATTCATTGCAGGGAAATAAAGCCGTGTAGATCTTACAACCCCGCAGGTCCATGCCGATATTGTTCAGGATGGCATTGAGTTCAGCATGACAGACGTAGGGATATTTGGTTTGCAGGAAATCGCCTTTCTTCTCCCAGGGAAATTCATCATCATCACAACCCATGGGTAATCCGTTGTACCCCGCACCAACGATCTTGTTCTTATCATTCACGATACAGGCCCCTACCTGCGTACTGGGGTCCTTGCTGCGACGGGCTGAAAGCAGGGCCACGCCCATGAAATATTCATCCCATGAAATATAATCCGCTCTTTTTTTCACGTGCTGTTGATTTTAAATGAATAGTACTGCTCACGAATTTAGGGTATTCGCGGCATTAGCAGAATGAGATGAACAGGGATGATCAGGTCCTTTGCCGGGCCGGTTTCCGCAGCATCTGCGCTACCACCAGTACGATCGCCAGCAGCCATCCGAGCGGATAAGGTAAGATGAGCAAAGCCCACCACCAGGAGAGCACCGCACCATCACCAAATCCTCCCAGTGATGAAAAGAAGAACAGGAAGAACACACCGAAGATGATAAGTATGAAAGAGAAGAGGAAATTCTCACGATGCTTGTCATGCGTCATGTATGCAGATAAAGTAACGAGTCCGGAACCTGCAGCAATGGCGAAGGAACCTTCCAGCGGATCGATCACACCGGCAAGCAGTGCGATCACGCCAATGAGAAAAAGTATGCGGGAAGTATTGAATGGTGTTGTCACAGGAGTTGTTTTACAGGGTTCATCGCACATCGGTCTTTATCAAGATAGTGACTATTTCTGCCAAATGCAATGACAGGGATCATCCTTTCAGCGTCAGACGGGGCTTCCAGGCTCTTTTAATGGAGCATGGGAAGGGAAAAAGACGGTGAACAAAGCACCTTTACCGGCTTCATTTTCAACGGTTATCTCCGCATGATTCAGCCTGGCGAATTCGTAACAAAGCCGGAGACCCAGTCCGGTACCGGGTTCACCTGCGGTACCATTTCTGCTTTGCACCGGCTCAGCGCTGAAGAGCTTATCCAGGACGGTATGATCGAAACCATTACCGGTATCGAGGACAGTGATCTTTATCCGATCCGCATCATCTTTTTCCGCACGGATATAAACAACTCCGCCCTTGGGTGTGTATTTGATGGCATTGTTGACAAGATTGCGGATGATGAATGCCGTATGATTCTTGTCGGCCCATATATTACAATCATAACAGGTATCGATCGATAACTCGATCTGTTTAGACATTGCGATATCCTGATACAGGCCGGAAACCTCATACACCACTTCCGCCACACTGATCTTTTCCGGGACCGCTTCCGCGTTCTTCATTTGAAGTCGCGCCCATGTGATCAGGTTATCGACCATTTTAGTGGTGGTTTCTACCTGGCGGTTCAGTTCCTGACTGAGGCGACTGAGCTGATCCCGGCTGAGTTTATCCAGCTGGTTGGTCAGGATATTGGAGAAGGACCAGAGTGAATTGAGCGGTGCCTTGATATCATGTGATACGACACTGAAGAATTTATCCTTGTTGGCATTGAGTTCCTCCAGCCTCTTGTTCTGATCACGGATCACTGCTTCCTGATACAGCAGTTTATCGTATGAAGAACGAAGCTTACGTATGTTCCGGAACAGCATGACCAGTAATATCACCAGAATGAGCATGAATGCGGAAACGATGACCACGATGCGGTTACGGAGTTTCACCCTTGCCTGTTGCAATTGATTCTCCTTTTCAAGCTGGTTGTTCTTTTTTTCGATCTCGAACAACTGAATGAAACCAGCGGTCATCTTATCTTTTTCCAGCAGTTGCTGCGCATTGATCTGTTCCTTCGTTGTTTTGAACTCGGCCATGATGGCGAGTGCTTTCTCATTCATATTACGGACCAGGTATTCACGGATCAGTTGCGTATACACATTCTCCACATAATCCGGCAGGTTATTGGTCCTGACAAAATCGACCGCATAGATGATCATCTTCAGCTCCTTCTCGTGAAAGCCTTGCCGGTCGTACACATTGGCGATACCGATCATGGATTCGATGGTCGCGATCTTTTGTGACTTCTCTCCCAGCGCTTTTGAGATCTCCAGCACTTTACCGAAAAAGATCTCAGCGGAGTCAAGCTGGTTCCTTTCCGCATAGATCTTACCCATTACTTTATAACAGGATGAGAGTACGGCAAGATTATGAATGGAGTCATTGATGACGATCGCTTTCCGTGTCAGTGCAAGACTGAGTTGATAGGCGCCGGTATAAAAATAGGTTTCACCCAGGTTGTGTGCCGTAACGCCGATCCTTTCAGGGATACCGAGTCGTGAAAAGATCTCGAATGCAAGGCGGTTGTTCTTGAGTTCTTCCGGACGGTTCTTGAGCTTGCGGTAAATATGCCCCAGTGAAATATAACAACTGGCGATACCCGCACTGTCATTCAGTTCCGTGAAAAGGTCCTTTGCTTTTTGCAGGTTATCCATCGTAAGATAGAAACTGCCGAAGTTGGAATAAGCGCTGCCAAGATTCCGGTAGGCGTAGGCTTTACCCAGCATATCATTTTCCTGCTGACTGAGTCGCAGTGCTTCCTGGCCGAAGTCCACACTTTTGATCGGATTGATGAAGGAGATATCACGTGCCAGCTGATTCAGGAGTTTGATCCTGTCGGTCACTTTCATATCGTTTTTCCTGAGCACCCGCTCCATCGAATCGATCGGCTGCAGATGCGCTGTAGCTGCGGAAAAAAGGAATATCAATAAAAGGAGTAAGTCCCTCCTCATGTCATGTTCGTTTTATAAAAGTGATGCTGAATAGCTCCGCCTGAAGAAAAGCAGATCATAAAGCGTGTATGCCAACGGCTGATCCCTGAAAGAATGAGGCCGCTTATTCAACCTTTAAAAATATATAAAAATGTCAGCACCTCATTGTCAGATGCTACGCAACAGAGTAACTGGAAACACTTAAAGCCGCACAAAACTGGTATATATACTTAGTTATCACTTAGGCCGTTTACAGGTATTTATAACAAAGGGCCCTGGATGTTGTTCAATGTAAAATAATTGCCCTAAAAAATTGCGTTGCCGAAAACGTGTACGCTTTCGGGTGAGTATCAGCGTATACTTTTCGTTGCAGACATAACCAGCTTAATACTTTTCACACATTCAACGCCCGATATGTGTTCGGATACTTTTTTTATACGCTAACAGAACAAACACTTACCAATAACACGTTAGTGGTATTTTGATTTTGATCGTTCTTTTTTTCTCCGCAGTTCTGTATTTTTTCAGCCCTTTTCCTTCGAACATTATCTACGAAAAAACTTTTGTTCATCAATCTGCATGGATTCTGAAATGCCTGTCGGGTATGGATTCGGGCAGATTAAAAGGATGAATGTTATGGCAAATCTGCCATTGTCACAGAACTTATTAAACTTAAACTTTACAGTATTGATGAGAACAAAAGAAGAAATAGCAATAACGATTGGAAAAAAGATCAGAAGCCTCAGGACCGAACAACATTTGACAATTGAACAACTGGCTCTGGAAGCAGGTATGGAATATACACAGCTCAGCCGGATCGAACGTGGCAAGATCAACACAAGTGTATATCATCTTTACCTGATCTCAAGACCTCTTAAGATCAGTTTGTCCGAAATTTTTGAGGACCTGTTCTGAACCTTTAAAATTAAACCTATCCTTCAGTGCTGCCTGCCCGCCGGTAACAGCCCGGATATTCCATTCACTTTAAGGCCCGTTTTCCCTACCCCCAATGAAATCATCCAACTAACTGTTTCCTGAAAATGATGCATTCCACAGTTCTTTTATTATCCCCCCTCCCCCATGAATCCCGGGAGCCGGTAGCTATCAACCGGATCACCGCTATTACAGTCAATAACGAGGCCCGCTTTATCCTGGAAACCGTCGCAGGTCCTGGTAATAGCCCTTTTCTGTATGGCACGCAGCATCGTAGTGAAAAGGAGGGCCAGGTTCGGAATTACCTTTCCCTGTATATCGAACATTCACACTCGAATCTGGCAGGACTGTATGAAAACATCGATATCAGCATTCAGATCGGCCATCCCGGGCAGATCGCTGACACTTACAGTATAAATGACCTGCATCTGAATGATAGCCACGCGCCGGCAGACGCAATAAATACATTCCGTGCGGAAGCGGAGAGCTTCCGCTATACGATCGAAAAGAATAATCAAATGATGATCTCAGGCTCTTTCTGGTGTACACTGTTAAAAGAAGGTAAATCGCTGCCCGCCTCAGGTGTATTCAAATGCTGGAAAGTCTGAAAAAACAAGCCCCCGGACATGGTCCGGGGGTTTATCTTGGCTTCGTTGTTGAATCGGTTTTGAGTTTCATGGGCGGAAGCCTGGTTTTTTTCACTGGATTGGATAGGATGATAAGAGAGCGGTCATTTTCATCAGGAACTGGATTTTGGTTTTTTCTGGTTTTTCAAAGGATCGGATCTGGATCTGGTTTTTCTAAGGATTGGATCGGTTTCTCAGGACATTGGACATTTTGGTTTTCAAAGGATGCTTTGTTGTTCGTTCTGAAATGAAGGTACTATGCACCATGTACCCATTCCAAATTTCAGGGCACATCATTTATCAATTCAAGTGTTTAACGGTGCCTGTATTCGGTAGGAATACTTAGTCCGTACGGCCCTTGTAAGGTTTCGTAAGATCCGCTGTAGTAAAGGATTTCGGGGCTGCGAGGCCTTCATACGACCTGCTGTAAGATAAATATGACAGCAGGTCTCTGAAACGGCTGCAAACAGGGACAATTCAATAAAAAAAACCCCGGGAAACGGGGCTTTTTATAACTCCTGTCGAATTGCAGATCACCATGTAGCCAGGATATTGAATTCATTCGTTCTTACATCGCCGGAATAACTTACGGATGTTGATGATCGTGGTTGTAAAAATATCGCCTGTTGCACACAGCATATCATTTATCACCCTGTTTCTGAAATATTTCAGTGCAGCAAAGCAAACCAGTTACGTAGTATAGTGTATGAGGAAAGGTGAATGCTTATGCAGCGCCTGTGTATACAATGTGTCCACACTACATGTATCCGCTGCTGAAGATCACAATGATTCTCATTAGCTGAGATCCGTCGAAAAACAATACGAACAGACCCTGGCCCTAAGCAGCTGCTGTGATGGCCGTCAAGTTTAATTCTGATACCCATCATTGATTAAAAACAGTCACTGCTGTACCTTAATAGAGGCACGGAATGACACATGACAAATTGAAAAATATGCGTATGGATCTTGACATACAAAGGGATGTACAGGAACAACTTAGCTGGGAGCCCGGTCTTCCGAAGAAACGTATCACGGCTACGGTAAAGGATGGGATCGTCACCCTGTCTGGTATCGTGGAGACCTATACCCAAAAACTGATCGCACAAAAGGCCGCTAAGAAGGTCCGCGGTGTGCGGATCATCATTGAAGATCTCCATATCGAACTCAACCCCGCACATATACATAAGGACAGCGCGATCGCTTCCGCGGTACGTCAGGCACTGAAATGGAATAACCTGATCCCGGATAAAAAGATCTCCGCCCATGTGGAAAATGGAATGGTGAAACTGGAAGGCGAAGTGGAATGGGATTACCAGCGCGTCGCAGCCGTCCTCGCCGTACAACATCTGGAAGGTATTAAAGCTGTTTTTAACGCGATCAACCTGAAACACCGTACAGGCGGGGAAGAGATCAGAAAGAAGATCATCTATGCCTTACAACGTATGGCATCCATTGAAATGGACAATATAGAAGTGGACGAGATCGGCGGGAAAGTGACACTGAAAGGTGTCGTTCGCTCCTTCTCTGAAAAGGAAGAAGCAGAAAAAACCGCATGGCAGCATCCGGGAGTTACCTTTGTTGATAACAGACTAGAAGTACAAAGTACCCGGACCGGAGATTGATCCCGCCTCTTGCCTGTTTTCAACAGTAAGGACCTGGTACATGAAAACAACCTCACAGCCATATGATGCATCCCTGCAGGAACCCGGCCTGCCCGTTCGCCTGATCCGCGGCGGTCGCGATTTCTTTGGTCTGTTGCTGGAACTGATCCGCAATGCCCGCTCCTCCATTCACCTGCAAACATACATCCTGCATGATGATGAAACCGGGTTGCTGGTCATCGATGCGCTGGAGGCCGCATCCGCACGCGGTGTGGATGTTTTTGTTCTGGCCGATGGATATGCATCAAGGAACCTGCAACAGAAAACGATCAGCAGTATGCGCATCGCCGGTATCCGCTTTCGTTTTTTTGAACCGCTGTTCCGCAGTCACTATTTTTATTTTGGCAGAAGATTACATCATAAACTCTTCGTGGCGGACGAACAATACGCGCTCATCGGAGGGATCAATATCACGGACCGCTACAATGATATGCCCGGAAAGCCCGCCTGGCTAGATCTTGCACTGCTGGTTACCGGAAAGATCGCGGCTCAGACCGCTGCCCTCTGCAAACAGATATGGAACAATGAACGCATACCTGAAATTAAACGCATCGAAACTTCGGACACCAACAAAGTGATGATCCGGCGTAACGATTGGGTCAGACGTTACAATGAGATCTCCGGCTCCTATATCGATATGCTCCGGCACGCAAAGGACCATATCACCATCATCTGCAGTTATTTTCTTCCCGGAAAGATCATTCGTCGTCTGCTGCGCAGTGCCGCACAAAGAGGTGTGAACATCCGCGTGATCACAGCAGGCACCAGCGATGTGATGATCTCCAAACACGCGGAACGCTGGATGTACGACTGGCTCCTGCGCAACGGTATCACACTGTATGAATATCAACCCGTCATTCTGCATGCCAAAGCCGCCGTATGCGATTCCTCCTGGTTCACACTCGGTTCTTACAACCTCAATAATCTCAGCACCTACGCCAGTATCGAACTGAACCTTGATGTCCGGGACAACACAACAGCACAAGAACTGGAAGCCATGCTTGACAGGATCATTGCCGAAGACTGCATTCCCGTTACCCGCGAAACACACCGCCATAGTAAAAATCCATTCATACAACTCATGCGCTGGATTTCCTACCATTTCATCCGCGTTATGTTCACTCTTCTGACCTTCTACTTTAAACGCGAGCGTTAAAAGCATCATCAGGACTGACCACCATCAATATTTTCAATGATGAATATTCTATCAGCCACTGCGGGCATAGGATATCTTTACCTGCGATGAAAGTGAACCTTACCCCACCGCAAAAAGCGATGTTATGGAGGAAATGAAACTAAAACAATTGCAGTATGAAAGTGAGACCTGGAGCCGCCTCCTGATCTTCATGAATGATGAGATCATCCGTTTCAAAACCAGATTGTCTGAAGTTCTCCGCGCCGGATTCGATGACAGTATGCTCAATGAACTGGAACATTTCCAAACCCATTTCCTGGAAGCGGACGAATGGATCATCCTGCTGCGTAACGAACTGGCCGAACTGAATATGCTCCTGATCAGGGAACGAACAGGCGATGTACACCGGAATCATAATGTGGAATCAAAAACAGGCGTACTGCGCAAACAGGTCACCGGTGCGGAAGTCAAATTCCGGAAGTTGAAAGAATCTTTTCATGATTTTCTTGCAGACAAGATCCTGTATCAGTAATACCATATTTCAACCTGATAAAAAAAACCCCCGCAGTTATGCCGGGGTTTTTTATTTAATTGACCATGTGCTCCAGTTTGCCTCTGTCCAGTATCAGGATCTTTCCCTCCCGGATATCGATGATGTGGTGCAGTTTGAAATCGCTGAGTGTACGGATGAGTGATTCCGTTGCCGTGCCGGCGATGGTAGCCAGGTTCTCGCGACTGATCTCCAGCTCCAGCGGCCCTTCCTTCATTTCAGGCAGACCCTGGCATAATAACAACAAGGCATCGGCCACTTTTTTACGCAATGAATTATAGGCCAGCCTTAATAATTGCTCTTCTTTTGAAGAAATGTTCCTGGCCAGTAACCGGATGAATTTCCGGGATACTTCAGGGTCCATATTCATCAGCTGTTCAAAATCCTCCCGCGGGATCAGCGCCAGTTCCGTTGGCTCCATCGCTTCCGCGGTATCGCGGTACAAGGCGCCTTCCAGCAATGCCACATATCCGAGAAAATCGCCTGGATGATACAGGTCCGTAACCAGTTCCTTCCCGTCTTCATTCCCTTTGTAAGCTTTCACTTTACCCTTCAGCACATAATACAGTTTATTCGGATGGTTGCCCTCCAGATAAATGACCTGTTTCTTCTTGTACCTGATGACCACTCTTCCTTCGGTCAGTGAACCCATCACTTCCCTGTCCGTACTCACTTCGGATGACCTTAAAGAACCTTCAGGTGCAGGCACCAGATCATGCCTGAGCGTATCGATCTTTTTCAAACGACTGTCCACCGCATTCAGCAATTCCGTAGCGGAAAAAGGCTTGGTGATATAATCATCCGCACCCAGGTCCATTCCCTTGCGGATCTCGGCATGCTCTGTTTTTGCCGTGAGGAATATGAATGGCGTATTCCGCGTCTTTTCGTGCTTCTGGATCGCGTGCAGTACCCCGTAGCCATCCAGTACCGGCATCAGGATATCACAGATGATCAGGTCAGGTTGTTGTTCGATGGCCATGGCCAGACCTGCCTTTCCGTTCGAAGCCACAGCAACATGGTAATTCGACATTTCCAGTATCTCCGCGGTATTGACACGGATATCCTCATTGTCTTCGATCAGCAAAATGTTCTTCATATTCTCTTTTTTGTGGTTCCTTGATACAGGAACCGGTGAAAAGGAATGCTGATCAGCAGGGAATAATTACCGGGATCTTCACCATAAAGGTGCTGCCCTTGCCGGGACTGCTCCTGAAATGGATCTTTCCTCCCAGTAATTCAGCATAACGGGAAACGATGTGCAGACCCAGGCCCGTTCCCTGAATATGATCAACTGAAGCGCTTCTGAAAAATCTTTCCATTAGGTGCCGCTGGTCTTCTTTGGAAATACCGATCCCTTCGTCCTTCACTGCCAGCATGAATTCGCGGGGGGTCAGTTTTGTACGTATCGAGATCTTCGTATCAGTGGAAGAGAATTTAGCGGCGTTGGAGACCAGGTTGATGAGCATTTGTTTCAGCAATGCTGCATCTGTTTCAAAGATGGATTCACCGGAGTGGTGATAAATGATATGCTGCCCTTTCTTAAGCAGCCCTTCCATTTCCCGGATCGCAATGAACATCCAGTCGCTGATGTTTACATCTGTCTTCCGGACTTTGATCCTGCCCTCTTCGATACGGCCGGCACTCATGAAATCATTCAGGATGCCGGTCAGCATACTCACTGCGGAAACGATACGGTTGAGATGTATCGCTCGCTGGGGCTGATCTTCAGCCTTGTTATATTTTTCAATGAGGTATGCGGAAGAAAGGACGGTGCTGAGGGGTGTGCGGAATTCATGAGAGGCCATGGAAATGAAACGTGATTTCATCTCGCCCAGTTCTTTCTCTTTTTCCAGTGCACGCATCAGGTCTTCTTCGGCTTTTTTGCGGTCACTGATATCGATCGCCACACCCAGAAAACCATCTTCATTTCCATATCGGTCGTATAACTCCGTTACAGAAAGTAATACCGGAAGTTTACTGCCATCCTTCTTTATCAAAGTGCACTCCACGCCTTTGTGTCTGTTCAGTTTCGCTTTTTCAATGAAAATATGGAAATCGTTCTTCGCGGTAATGCCATACTTTTCACGTAATTCTTTCCTGAACATTTCGAGCTCTTCATGATCATGTAATAGGACCGGAGTGGCTTTGCCCAGGATCTCATCCGCTGCATAGCCTGTTGCATGAATGGCTTCCGGATTGAATAGACGTATAACACCATCGGTATCGGTCACGATGATCATGGAACCGGCATTGGATACGATCGCATCCTTCCAGGAATGTGTTTTGTCAGCAAGTTCAGGTGATCTGCCGCGAAGCATACCGGATCTCGTCCGGCGAACCTTATCAGGAACTGCAGTGCGCATACCGGTTTTTGTATTGGTGATGATACCTATACAAGTTCCGTAAACCGCTATGGAATAGAAATGACCATCATCAGCCGATTTGATGATGCCCGGCAAAAATGGGATTTATCAGTGTCTTACACATGTACCTCCTGTTTCTTTTTTCTGCGCAATGCCTGCAACCATCCCGGCCCGGCCTTTTCAACCAGTAACCCAACTCCAAATGCAAGGGCACTCCGTAACAATGTGCCTTTAACGGTCTGAGGTGGTCTGCGGAACATCGTATCCACCAGCACTTTTGCGGCACTCGAAGGCTGTAACTGTTCTTTCAGTCCGGTCCATTGGCTTGCCATCCGGGCTTCCAGGAACAAGCGGCGTTCTTTCAGCCGCGCTGTTTCAGCCATCAGCTCCTGATAATTACTGATCTTTTTCATGCACGGAAGTGAATTGCTGAATGAAATAATTTACAAGAGGCAGCCGGATGCCCTTTTCACGCCTGAGCCAGAGCAGCCCCGCGATACCGGTATACAACATTGCCACAACAAGGAATCCTGCCCACATATGCCCCGTCCACATGCCCACCAGTATTGCCAGGGTCACACCTATGAATCCGGCCGCCAGAAAAAGTACCACGGATACCAGCAGGATCACGACAGATTGTGCGATCCAGGCTGAACCCCGCTCCGCAACGCGCAGTTGTACGGAATCCATTCCGTTCTGAACATATTCACGGACCGTCACGGTCAGTTCTTCGGCTGCTGCCAATGCTTTTTCCATGGTACAATTTTTTCAGTTGATGACCGCCGTTGCTTTCTTTAAGCGTACTCCTCCACTTTCGATTTCACGGCTTCTGTGATCTCTTCCTTCAGGTCATTGAATTTGCGCTTACCTGCCTGGAATTTCTCTTTTACACCATCAGCCAGCTGATGCCCTTTTTCGCTGATCTTACGGCGGGTCTCCGTGCCTTTATCCGGAGCGAACAGTATTCCCAAAATCGCTCCCACAGCGGCTCCTGCCGCTACTGCTGTAATGATCTTTCCGGTAGTATTCATACATTTCTTTTTAAAGGTGAACGAACAGTAACAAGTTAGCGAAGTATACAGGGGTATATGAATGACAGCAGGCATCAATAAAAATGACAGGTATCAATTCCGGTGAAGGTGAAAGCGATCTCCATGCATCACTGCCCCTGTATCCGCTTCCAGAATGCCTTGATGGACTCCCGGTTCCAGCCCTGAAAGCGGCCGCGCTGGACCACCAGCTGATTCGCATCCGGATGGGTGAGATAATACTGAAAAACGAAACGGCCCCGGGGTTGCTCCCAGCCAATGATCTGACCGAATCGGAGATCATTGAACACAAGGGTGTCCTTCCATCTTTCCACCGTATAAAATTGCTGTGAGAAGCGGATCAGATGTTGCAGGTCTTTATGATCGGCCACCGGTCCGAGTAAAGAATCATTGCGCGGAAAATACTGGAAGGAGATATTTTTTTCTTTATCGAAGATGGAACGGAATCCGACATGATAACCTTTGTCATCACCCGCCACCACGAACCATAACCAGTTCTGTAATGGTGCCGGTGTGGTGAAATAACGGGTATAACTGATCTGCTGCTGTTGCAGGATCTGCCGCGTATCATGATCGATCCGCGCTTTGTTGGTGAGACAATACATCAGATAAAGCGCACTCAGACCAAGACCGAAACGCCACCACTTGCGCCGCCGCTGAACGCGCGCTTTCATCAGCAACAGGACCACCGCTGCGATACCCGGCCATGCGGAAAAGAAAGGATCGGCCACATAAATGGCATTGAATGAAATGCGGCGGTGACTGAATGGTTCCAGCCAGCCCACTCCATAATTATTGAACGCATCGATGAATACATGAATGAAGATCACGGTGCCAAAGAACAGCATCCATTCTTTCAGTCGTATATCATGCGGACGGTGCCATCGTTCCGCGGCATAAGCGAAGAGCGGTGTGATGAGCGCAACGAATAAAAAAGAATGCGTGAAGCCTCTGTGCGAAAGCAGGTCAGAGGAGGTGTTCAACCATAGCGAACTGATCATATCGATATCCGGGATACTCTGTGCCAGTGCACCCCACAGCATCGCCTTCTTTCCCAGCCGGCGTCCGGCAAAAGCTTCGCCCATACAGGCGCCCAGGGCAAGATGGGTGAGCGAATCCATGATATGAAGTTACCTGTAATCCGGGCTCATCAGCATTTTATTATCATTTGTTCGTTACTGATGTGCGATGAAGATCGGCTGCTCTACGGTACGGATCAGAAGATCTGCACTGCTTTGCTTGAAGAATTGTGAGATCGCATTGCGGCCATAGGCGCCCATGACAAGGAACATGTTCTTCCGGTTGAACAGCTTGCTGAACAAAGTGTCATCCGGTTTTCCTTTCATCGCTTCAAACTGAAGGTCGGTATAATGGTCCTGCAGCCATTCCCTGAACTGTCTCCTGTCAGGCTCTTCCCAAACACCGCTTTCATTCACCTGCAGGATGGTGATCTTCTTATTATAATACTGCGGGAACAGATACGTGAACTGTTTGATCGCGAAAACGGATGAGGCACTGCCATCATAGGTGAACACGACTTCATCGATCGCGTTGAAATTACCGGGAACAATGACCACCGGGCATTCCGCATGGCGCATCACTTCCCGCACAAAACCCGTAGGCGTTCCTTCATATACTTTATTGAATGAGGTTTCCGCATCCACCACGATCAGGTCCGCGAAACGGCTTTCCCGGACCAACTCCTTTGACGGCACGCCTTTATCATGATGCACATCAAAACAAACTTCCCGAAGGATACATCCTTCCCTGAACATTTTGATGTTCCGTTCCGTTTCTTCAGAACGTGCCTTCATTTCAACCGCAAACTCATCCACTTCCCAGCCAACGGAGGCCATGCCCAGTACTTTACGGATCACCGGCTTCTCTTCCGTTACAAGGTTTTCAAGGAACACACCGGTTACTTTTGATTTGGTGAGTAACGCCAGGTAACAAGCGAAATCAAGTGCTTTTTTATCGGGGTTCATGGCATCAATGGCCAGTAAGATCTTTTCCATACAAGTATTTGTACAAAAGTATCTCAGGTCAATGCCGTATAAAATGATAAGGATTAGCGAAAAGTGTGATCGTCGTCAAAATCATGAAACCCTTGCCTGCTCTGTGTTTCCACCTATTGTTTATCTAAGTGACTTTGTAAGTATGATAACGTTCGTCATTCCTTCTGCTACCCGTTATCAGTCTCCGGCATCTCGGCTTTCAATGATCCATACAGCCGTGCGGCTTTCTCCGTCTGTGCAAGATAGATCCGGTGATCTGTTGCGGAAGGTTCGAATCTTCTGCCATTACCTGATGTTTCATCCGGGATCGCACCGGGTAAGGCAATCAGGATCGCACCTCTTGCGGATGCATCGGGACTTACATCTGTAACGACCGGCAGATTGAAATGATCGGACATCATCTGCACCCAATGATCATTGTTCGTGAAGCCACCTGATGCATGGATCTCCCTGACCGGATACCGCTGCATCAGTATCCTGCCGGTACTGTAAACAGCGCGGCATACGCCTTCCATCGCTGCCCGCACCAGATGCGCGGAACGATGCCGTAACGTGAGTCCGAAATAAACGGCCCGCGCGTCCGCATTCCAGTAAGGTGCTCTTTCTCCCAGTAAATAAGGAAGCAATAACAATCCATCCGCGCCTGGTGGTAATAGTGCCGCTTCTTTCATCAATGTATCCATATCATTTTCCCGGTGAAGTAACTGATCACGCAACCAATCCAGCACGATCGCTCCATTATTGGTGGCACCACCCGCGATATAATCATCATTCTTCACATGATAGCAGAAGGTGCGCATCTCCGCATCCGGCTGAAACCCTTTCACCAGCATCCGGGCGGCACCACTGGTGCCAACGGTTACCGACATCACATCATGATCACGTACACCGGAACCCACCGTGGCACAGGCACCATCACTCGCCCCCATATATAATGGAGTGCCTGCGGGAAGTAAAGGAATGGCTGATATCTTTTTTGATGGTATCGAATGACTTGCAGATACGACCTCAGAAAATTGTGCAGTACGGACACCAGCATATCGCAGGATCTCATCATCCCATTGCAGCGTATGGCCATTCATGAGTCCTGTGGCCGCAGCAATTGAAGTGTCGGTCAGCAATTCACCGCTAAGTTTCAACAACACATATTCTTTGATCCCAATGAATTTTACAGCCCTGTTGAACAGTTCTGGCAGGTACGCTTTCAACCAGAGGATCTTGCAGAAAGGCGACATGGAATGAACCGGCACACCGGTACGTTCATAAAATGAACGCCCTGTATCCGTATGCTGAAGTGCTGTTGCGATCTTCGAAGCACGCTGATCCGCCCAGGTGATGCACGCTGTCAATGGCCGGTCATCCTGATCCAGTACGATCAGGCTATGCATGGCGGCACTGAAAGCAATGAACTGCGGTGCAGCCGGTGATCGTTGCTGCAATACTTCCTGCAACCCGGTCATCACGGCAGTGCAGATCGCATCCGGATCCTGTTCACTGTAACCGGGTTGCGGCTGCAGCAAAGGATAGTTTTTTGAAACCCGCGCAATGACCGCTCCATTCGCATCAAAAGCGATCACCTTGACCGCACTGGTCCCGATATCGATACCGATATGATATTGCATCCGTGTGAAATTCTTTAGACGAATAAATTAAGCAGCAACACACCGCACAAACCCGTTACACCAATGATCGTTTCCATCAGCGTCCAGGTCCGGAACGTATCTTTCAGACTCAGTCCCAGATATTCTTTGAACATCCAGAATCCTGTATCATTCACATGCGAACACATCAGACTGCCCGCGCCGATCGACAGGACCATCAGCTCCGGTTTGACATGCATCGTGGCGACCATCGGTTGCATGATGCCTGCCGCCGTCAAACCCGCAGTAGTGGCGGATCCTACGGCAATGCGGATCAGCGTGGCCACGAGCCAGCCCAGTAACAACGGTGATAATTGCGAATCCTTGAACCATTCGGCGATCGCGTTGCCCGTACCACTGTCAGACAGTACCTGCTTGAACGCACCGCCCGCACCGGTGATCAGGATGATCAGCGCCACCGCCTGCAGCGATTGCGAAGAACGGTCCATCAGCGTCTGAACAGAAATACCACGGACGACACCGAGCAGGATAATGGCGAGCAGGACCGCGATCAGTAATGAGATCCGTGCATCACCGAAGAATAAGATCATCGTCAACCAGCGCTTTTGATCCGGGAACAGCATGGACCCGAAGGCTGCAGTACCCATCAGCAGCACCGGTAACAGGGCGATGAAAAGACTGACGCCGAAGGAAGGTGGTTTTTTATCAGATATGATCTCCTTACTGAACATGCCATCTGGCGGATGAGCAACGATCTTCTTCAGTGTTTCAGGAAAAAGGATACCGGCTGCCAGCAATGCGGGGATGGCAACGATCAACCCATAGATCAGGATCTTCCCGTTATCCGCTTTGAAAAGTATGGAGATAGCTACCGGACCCGGATGCGGCGGTAAAAAACCATGCGTGATGGATAAAGCACTGGCCATCGCTACCGCGAGATACACCAATGGTTTTCCGGTTGCGGCTGAAACAGCGAACACGACCGGTATCAGCACAATGAATCCTGCATTGTAAAAAAGCGCGATACCTACGGCAAACCCGGTCAGTACCATGGCGTATTTCGCACGTGCAGGACCGAATGCACGGATCAATCCATCACTGATCCGTTTGGTGCCGCCGGTTTCGGTCAGGATGCTGCCCAGCAACACCCCGAAACCCAGCACCAGCACCAGTGAGCCCAATGTGGACCCGATCCCCTCTGTAATGGAAGCCAGCAGTTTTTGCACATCCATACCATTGCACAAACCCACAAAAAGTGCGGCGATCAAAAGTGAGATATAGGCATTCAGCTTTACGGCCGAGATCAGCAGGATCAGCAAAAGGATCGATATGGCAAGGATGATCAGCGGCAAAAGGATGTTTGAACCGAATTTAGGAAAACTCCGCGGATGCGTTCGGCAAAATATCAAACCGTGCGGGCCGGTTTTCTGAACAGCATCCGGTCAATGAATGCTTCCGTTTTTTCAGGATGCTGCGGCCGCTGATAGAACGCTTCATAATAAGCTTTCATGAATGCGGTCAGTGGTGCCGCAATGAATGCGCCCATGATGCCAAATGCCGCCGTCATGGCCAGTAACATCACCAATATGGACACCGGATGTATGTTCATCGTATTGGAACGGATGCGCGGAATAACGAAATCACCGATGATCTCATCCAGCACCAGTAAAAAAACAGCGGTCCATAGCGCCGTAGAAGGAGAAATGGAGAATGCGATGAGTATGGGCGGAACCGACATGATGTAGAATCCGATCTTGGGGATCAGCTCTGCAAAAAAGGTGATGCCGGCCCAAATCCACACACCGGGGATACCCATGAAATAAAGAAAGAACCAAACAATGACGGCACGCAGGGCACCGGCCAGGATATTGGACCACATCCATCCGATCGTCATCACAGAGGCATTGGAGAATGCCACACTTGCCTTTTCTTTTTTTGCATCCGGAAAACAGGAAAGATATAGTTGCAATAACGGGCGCGGATCGATGAGCATATAAATGACCAGACAGAAAAAGAAGATGACCGTTAGCAGGTTCTGGAAAAAACCCATGGAGTAAACGCCCACCTGGCTCACCACAGAGGACAGCTGATCGGTAACGGGTGTGGTGGATGCTACGGCATTCTGCTGCGCGGAACCGTATTGCCCTAACCATTCCGCCACCTGCAGATTCAGTTTATCCAGATAACCCGGCAGATTAGCGATCAGGAGTCTTACCTGCGTAACGATCCTGGGTAACACCATCCAGCCGATCCCTGCGAAAATTGCGAGTACACCGAAGAAAACGATCAGCGCGGCGAGGGTCCTGGGAACTTTTCTTTGCTGCAGCCAGGTCACCGGAGCATTCAGTACAATGGTGATCACAATGGCGAAGAAAAGCAGCAGCACTACGCCGATGACGGCATGTAAGAACCAGAGCGCCACGAAAATACCCGCAGCGATATAAAGAAATTTTGAAGATATCCTGTATTCCATTTTCCGCACATCCCGGCACTAAAGGTAGCTGAAACAGGCCATGGACATGGCTTCCATAATTATTCCGGGATTTTATATAATTTCGCTCCTTCATTCACACGCATATGAAAATCGCTTAGGTTCCCGCTCAGGGAGCCATTCTTACCGACCGTTCATCCAATGCCGGCCTTCTCAGGCGGGCAGATTCATTGTTTTCTTTACATTCAATACGTATTTCAAATGACCCAAACCAACAATAGCCGTAAGGCAAACTATTTCTTTTCCATCATCAGACGATCGTTGTCCGGTGAAGCACATGACTATACCAGTGGCAGTATCCGGCTGGCCATCGTATTACTGGCCATCCCCATGATCCTGGAGCTGAGTCTGGAAAGTGTGTTCGCAGTGGTCGATATGTTCTTTGTAGGTAAGCTCGGTGCCAATGCCATTGCCACCGTAGGACTCACCGAAAGTTCCATCACCATCGTGTATTCCATCGCCATCGGTCTCAGTACCGCCGCCACTGCTGTCGTGGCACGCCGCATCGGTGAAAAGGACCCGGATGCCGCGGCACATGCGGGCATGCAGTCCTTACTCGTAGCGGTAATACTTACCGCGATCATCACCGCTGCCGGGGTCTTCTTCGCGCCGGATATCCTCCGTATCATGGGCGCACAACCGGAAGTGGTGAAAGAAGGTGCGGTATTCACCCGTATCATGCTGGGCGGGAGTCTCGCCATCATGATGCTGTTCCTCATCAACGGTATCTTCCGCGGTGCAGGTGATGCGGCCATGGCCATGTATAGTTTGTGGATCGCCAGTCTGATCAATATCTTTTTATGCCCGCTACTGATCTATGGTGCAGGACCCATTCCCGCACTCGGGTTGAAAGGCGCCGCCATCGCCACCACCATCGGCCGCAGTTGTGGTGTGCTGTATCAATGCTATCATCTCTTTAAAGGCGATGGCATCATCAAAGTGAAAGCCAGTCATTTCAAATGGGATACCAAAGTGCTCAAAACGCTGGTGGAGGTGGCCTGGCCCGCCACCCTGCAGTTCATCATCCAGTCCGGCAGCTGGATCGTGCTTTCGGTACTTGTAGCCACCACCGGTGGTACGGATGCTTCTGCAGGATACCAGATCGCCATAAGGAATGTGGTGTTCTTCATCCTGCCCGCATGGGGACTCAGTAATGCAGCCGCAACACTGGTGGGACAGAACCTCGGTGCTAAAGAACCCGAACGCGCGGAAAAGAGCGTATGGCTGACGATGCGCTACAATATATACTTCATGGCGATCGTGATGCTGCTGTTCCTGTTCTTCGCAGGACCGATCGTGCGCATCTACACCCATGATCCTGCCGTGATGAAATATGCCATCCTTTCCCTGCAGGTATTTGGCAGCGGTTATATCTTCTATGGTATCGGCATGGTCGCGATGCAGGCGCTGAATGGCGCCGGCGATACACGCACCCCCACCTGGATAAACCTGATCGGGTTCTGGTTCTTCCAGATCCCGCTGGCCTGGCTGCTGGCCAAAACCCTGGGCTGGGGCCCCACCGGCGCCTTTGTCGCCATCCCCATCGCCGAAACGGTCATTGCCGCGGCTGGTTATTACTATTTCAGGAAGGGGAAGTGGAAACAAGTCAAAGTTTAAAGGAAAACGGATAGTGGGTAATGGATAATGCGGACCACGCTGTGATTAATACGTAATTTTAATTACCGGCCGAACCGCATTATCCATTTTCCATTATCAACTTTCCGTTATGAGTAATGTTTTCGATCAGAACCGCATCAGACAATTCTTCTTCATTGCACTCATCCTGTTGCTGGGCGTAGTGCTCTTCCTGGAGTTGTACAGTTTCCTGCCGGCACTGCTGGGAGCGGTCACGTTTTATATCCTGATGCACCGCTTCATGTTCTATCTCACGGAGAAAAGAAAATGGAGAAGAGGACTCGCTGCCCTGCTGCTGATGCTGGCATCGCTGATCATGATCCTGATTCCTGTCGGTTTGCTGGTCAACATGCTTTCATCGAAAGTGAGTTATGCCATGCAGCACTCCAATGAACTGATGGATGCGTTGAAAAAACTCGGGGTCTCACTGGAATCAAAACTCGGCATCACGCTGGTGAGCAATGAGAATATCGATCAGCTGGGTAAAGGCATCGCGGAGAGCCTGCCCGGTATCCTCGGCGCCACATTCAATTCGCTCAGTACGATCTTCTTCATGTATTTCATTTTGTATTTCATGCTCATCAATGCGCGCAAAATGGAGACCACACTGTTCGAATACATTCCACTGCGCGATGAGAATGTGATACGCATCAGTAAGGAAGTGAACATGATGGTGATCTCTAACGCGCTGGGTATACCGGTCGTGGCATTCGCACAGGGTGTAGTGGGTCTCATTGGTTATCTGATCATCGGCGTACCTCAACCCTTCTTCTGGTTCGGTGTTACCTGCATCGCGGGTATGTTGCCGGTCGTAGGTGCGGCGGTAGCCTATATACCGCTTGCATTGATCTTCTTCGCGAACGGACAGAACTGGCAGGGCATCTTTATGACCATCTATGGATTCGGTGTGATCGGTACTGTAGATAATGTCCTTCGTTTTACGCTGCTGAAAAAGATCGGTGATGTACATCCGCTGACCACTGTATTCGGCGTTATCATCGGTTTGAAAGTATTCGGTTTCATCGGCCTGATCTTCGGACCCCTGCTCATTTCCATGTTCATGCTATTGCTCAAGATCTACTCTAATGAGTTCGTGATCAAGCAGCGCGACATCACCCGTATTTTGGAGAACTAGCTATACAGGGTTTTCCTGTACCCCGCGTAAAATTGCACGTAATATTATGTTAGGGAACTCGTAAAACTTCGCAACAGGCTCAAAAACAACATTTTATTACTTGTTTTTTCCGTTACTGCACACTATTTTGTGCAGGTAGTCCGTTAGATATCCTGAAACCCGTACCCGAGTGAGAAATCTGTTAATTCCAATATCCGTGGGATTCCTGTCCCTATCCTTCACTGTCGTTCCCGCTGCAACCGCAGAGGTGAGTACGAACACCGAAGGCTATTTCTCCCCCGCAGCGGTCAATAAGGAAATCACAAGTCCGGAAATAGAAGCTGAAGCACATACCATATATAATAGGTGTGGTCTGGAAGCTTACGGTTTATCCTCTGTAGCATTTTCGTATGCGTATGAGGGTTATGAAAAGCTGGTAGCAGAAAATAAGATCCCCCGTTCGGGAATGATCACGATCTGCGACTTCAGCCAGGGTTCCGGAAGTAAGCGACTTTACATCATAGATCTTGAAAATAATAAGCTGGTCAGGAATACCTGGGTTGCACATGGCAGGAACTCCGGTTCCGTTTTCGCCACCCGGTTCTCTAACCAACCCGAATCACTGCAGAGCAGTCTCGGCTTCTATGTTACGCGCGGAACCTATATCGGTAAACATGGTATGTCGCTCAAACTCGACGGCCTTGAACCCGGTATCAATAACAATGCGATGCGCCGCAACATTGTCGTTCATGGTGCTGCTTACGTGGATCCCGCCCGCGCCCGGTACGGCGGCGGAATGGGACGCAGCTTCGGTTGTCCGGCCGTACCCCAACAAGAATCGGCTTCTATTATTAATACGATAAAAGAAGGAACATGTCTCTTTATCTACCATCCAGGCGTTAATTATTTGCATGCTTCAAAATTATTAAACGACTGATTGGACACAACAAGGATGGATGATAACAAAAAGCTCAACTTACCCTATGGTTGGGCTTTTTTGTTTTATTTCCCGCAGATCGCGCAGATTACGCGGATTACGCAGAAGGGTTTCACGCAACGACGCAAAGGCACGGCGGCGCAACGAATACAAAACAACCGTGTTCCTTGCTGTTTACAACGAACTTCCAATTGTATCGCTTTACCCAATATCCATCCCAAACGAAGCTCTAAATAATCAAGCTCACAGAATATTCATTAGACCCCCTTGCAGCTTGAAGCTTATAGCTTATTTGCATTCTGAATGATCGTCAATCCCCCCATCCACGCCATCGCCACCACCACGATCCAGCCAATGACCTGAAGCAGAACAGGGTGTTTGTAATCTTTCATCAACCCTTTCCGCATGACCGAGATCAGCATCACCGCCAGCGCAATGGGAAGAATGAGTCCATTCACCGCACCCGCCAGTATCAATAGTTTCACGGGATTACCCACCGCAACAAAAATGACCGTAGAAAGAATGATGAAGGCACTGATGACGATCTTTTCTTTTTGCTGCACGAAAGGAACCAGCGTTTTCCAGAATGAAACGGAAGTGAACGAGGCACCCACCACAGAAGTGATCGCCGCACTCCAGATCACGATACCAAAGAATGCATATCCGAGTTTACCGGCAGCGGATTGAAAAACAGTCGCGGCCGGATTCGATGGTGATAAATGAATGCCCTGCCAAACGATGCCCAGCGCGGCAAAGAACAACAGGAAACGCATCAATGAAGTAATAAGGATCCCACTCACCGCGCTGCGCGATACCTGTCCCAGATTTTCTTTTCCGCTGATACCCGCATCCAGCAAGCGGTGCGCGCCGGCAAAGGAGATATAACCACCCACGGTTCCACCCACCAGTGTCACGATCTTCATCACATCGATCTTCTCCGGCCACACCGTTCTGTACAATGCCTGCATCACCGGCGGATGAGAAGAGAATACGATGTATAAAGTCAGGCCGATCATCAGCAGACCCAGCAGCTTCGCGAAATTGTCCATCAGCTTACCCGCATCCTTATACCAGAATATCCCGAGCGCGATGCAACAACTGATGATGGCACCCGCTTTCGGATCCAGTCCCGTCAGCACATTCACACCCAATCCGCATCCCGCGATGTTACCGATATTGAACACCAGTCCGCCGAACGCGATGAGTGCCGCCAGGAAATATCCAAGACCCGGTAAGGTCTGATTCGCGATATCCTGCGCGCGGCTTCCGCTCATGGTCACAATGCGCCAGATGTTCAGCTGCGCGCCGATATCCAGTAATACGGAGATCAGGATCACGAAGCCGAAACTGGTGAGTAATTGTTCCGTGAACAAAGAGGTCTGTGTCAGGAAACCCGGACCAATGGCGGAAGTGGCCATTAAGAATGCGGCACCTAATATGGCGGAGTTCTTTTTCATGGTCTACTCATTCTTCGTTGCTCCAATAGAAATACCCTCCGCTTTCAGCGCCGCATGAATCGCTTGCGCGAATACAAGCGCGTGTGCCCCATCTCCATGCAGACAAACCGTTTCCGCCACCACCGGTATCACTTTGCCGCTCGTGCTTGTCACGGTTCCTTCTTTGACCATTTGCAATGCCTGCTTCACAGCCGTTTCCGTATCGGTGATCAGTGCACCGGGTTGTGAACGCGGCGTCAGCGAACCATCATCCTGATAGGTACGGTCCGCGAATACTTCACTCAACGTGGTCAGTACTGCAGCTTTTCCTTCATCGATCAGCAATGAACCACTGAGTCCGAACAAACAAAGATGGCTGTTGAAGTTCTTTACCGCTGTTGCGATCGCCTTCGCCAGTTCACGGTCACGCGCCGCCATATTGTATAAAGCACCATGGGGTTTGACATGTACAACATGTCCGCCGGCAGCGGACGCGATCTCTTCCATCAGCAATAATTGCTGGATCACCAGTTCATACACCGCAGCCGGTGCAAGGTCCTGTTCCTGCCGCCCGAAATTTGCAAGGTCATGAAAAGAAGGATGGGCCCCGATGGCCACACCTGCTGCCACACATTGTTCCGCGGTATGCCACATCGTTTTCTCATCGCCGGCATGAAAGCCGCAGGCGATATTGGCGGAACTGATAAAAGGCATGATGGCTGCATCATCGCCGGTCCCTTCCCCGAGATCGCAATTCAGATCAATGTGTAACATGATGTTTGTTTAAGAAGTCCTGCAGCCGGTTGCCGCATGAATAAGCCAGCTGCTGTAAGTGCGTATGCTGTGCCTGCAAAAGGTTCTCGGCCATTAACTGATCCGTCAGGCGGAAGCGGATCTTGTCACCGGGCGCGAGTTGCGCCAGCCGGTGATGATGTGCCGTGATGCAATGCCCGATCCGCGGATAGCCACCGGTGGTCTGATGATCGGCCATCAGGATAATGAGATGCCCGTCGGGTAATAATTGTATCGTTCCGAAGTCAACTGCGGATGAAACCACTTCTTCATGCGTGAGCGTATGCAATGGCGTATGATTCAGCCGGTATCCCATCCGGTCAGAATGTTTGGTGATCACGAAAGCGGTCATGAAAAGATTCTCTTTGGATTCACGGATGAGCGAATTCCATTCATGTCCGGGCAGGATGTAGATCTCATGCGGATCTTCCTGCCAGTGCACATCCGCCTGCCAGGGTAACGCATAACATTCCTGTTTGGCGGCGATCAGTCCTTCCGGCAAAGGGACCCGCAAAAAAAGTTCATCATCCTTACGCAACTGTCTTCCCTTGAATCCACCCGCATGGGCTTTGAGATGCGTGCTGCTGCTGTTGAGCCATGTCTTGTGTTCAAATCCTCCACGCACCGATAAATAAGCGCGTGCGCCATGATGCGGTTGTTTAAAATGAAGCAGATCGTTCTTCGCCACCAGTATCGGATGCAGGTGCGGTACCGGTTCGCCATTGATATGCGCATGGAAGTCGGCCCCGCTGAGTGCGATGAGTGCCGGTTCCGTGAACATGAATACGGAAGCCGGGAAATGCATTTCGATCACTGCTTCCTCAGGCGCGTTCCCCACCAGCGCATTGCTCACCTGCATGGAGAATTTATCCATGGCACCAGTGGGGTTGATCCCCAGCTGGCGATGGCCGTAACGCCCCATATCCTGCAGCGTATCCTGAATCCCTGCTTTAATAATTTTCAAACTCATGCCTGCTGATTGAATAGAATTGTACCTGATCACCCGCAGCTAATAATGCCGGTTCTTCCCGCTCCGGCGAGAACAGGGCCAGCGGCGTTCGCCCGATGATATGCCATCCACCCGGTGAAACCAGGGGATACACACCGGTTTGCCTGCCCGCGATGCCCACAGAACCGGGCATGACCGTTTCCGGTACCGGCTTACGCGCCATAGCGATCCGTTCATCCACTTCACCCATATAGGTGAACCCGGGCAGGAAGCCCAGCATGTAAACACGATAAATGGAAGCGGTATGTATATGGACCAGTTCTTCTGCTGAAATATGTTTGGCGAGTGCGAGAGAAAGGAGATCGGTCGCGAAGGGTTTTTCATAACAGACCGGTATCCGCACCAGCCGGCCCTGGACCGCATCCGCTGAAACCGGCTGCTGCAGCCTCTCTTCCAGCAATTGCCGCATGTGATCGTATACCGTTGTGCCGGGAGCGATCCTTTTCCTTAACGCCAGTACATCATAATAAATGGTGAGGGAGCTGTACGCGGAAACCACTTCGGTCATGCCGGGTAACGGTACTTCTGATAACTGACGGAACCGTGCCAGTACTTCCCGGTTCACAGGTTCACTGATACAATTACCCCAGTCCGCCGTTATGGCTGAATCCCCCAGGGGAAAGATCCGGTATGTTGTTTTGGCTGTCATGAAATGTATGTCAATATACCAACTTAACTTTACTCCTCATGCCCCGCTTCAATACCAACGACACCTTTAATTTATTATCCAAACTCACATTCAGGCGCTGCTGGAACGCCATGAAAGTACTGGTAAGTTATTACCTGAGCAAGTGGACCGGTCGTGCCATTCAATGGGGCTACCCGATCTCCATTTCCTTTGAGCCCACTACCTCCTGCAACCTCCGCTGTCCCGAATGTCCCAGCGGACTCCGCGCCTTTACACGGCCCACCGGTATGCTGCAAAAGGATTTCTTCAGCGAAACGATCGATCAGCTTTCGAAAGAATTGCTCTACCTCGTTTTTTATTTTCAGGGGGAACCCTATCTCAATCCGGCTTTCCTGGATATGGTGAAATATGCTTCCGCGAAAAAGATCTATACCGCCACTTCCACCAACGCGCATTACCTGGATGATGCCAATGCGAAAAGGACGATCGAAAGCGGGCTCGACCGCCTCATTATTTCTATCGACGGAACCACGCAGGAGGTGTACCAGCAATACCGTGTAGGCGGACAACTCGATAAAGTGATCGCCGGCGCGAAGAATATCGTGCGCTGGAAAAAAGAACTGAAAAGCAAAACACCCTTCATCATTTTCCAGTTCCTGGTCGTGCAACCCAACGAACACCAGATCGAAGACGTCAAAAAACTGGCGAAAGAGATCGGGGTGGATGATGTGTGGTTCAAAACAGCGCAGGTCTATGATTACCGGACCGACCCCAACCACCTGATCCCGGTGCAGGGTAAATACAGCCGCTACCGCAAGACCGAAACAGGATACGAATTCAAGGGAAAGCTTGAAAACCACTGCTGGCGGCTCTGGCATGATCCGGTCATCACCTGGGACGGACTGGTGGCGCCCTGCTGTTTCGATAAGGATGCGCAGCACCAGCTGGGCGATCTGCGGAAAAAAAGCTTCAAAGAGATCTGGAAAAACGGGGAATACAGTACATTCAGAAAGAAAATACTCCAAGGCCGCAGGAATATCGATATCTGCGCCAATTGTTCGGAAGGCACCAAAGTGTGGAGTAATGAATAATTAAAACCGCCAAACGTGGAATTACCTTCATCGCTTACGACCCGGATGCACTACCAGCATAAATCGCTGGTGGATCTTATTGACGGACTGAATGAAGAACAATTCAGGCGGGAGGTCATCCCCGGCAAATGGTCCGTGTTCGAGAATATCGTACACCTGCAGACCTATCAGCACGTGTTCATCGACCGGATCAATCAGCTGCTCAAAGGCACCAATCCCACCTTCCCTTCCTATAGCGCGGAAGCCGATCCGGCCTTCCATGAAAATTGTACTAAGACCAGCCGTGAGATCATGCATGACCTGCTCACGACCCGCAAAGAGATCACATCAGGCTTGCTGAATCTGCCGGAAGCTGATTTCAGCAAAACCGCTGTGCACCCGGCTTTCGGGCAACTGAACCTGAATATGTGGATGAATTTTTTCCTGCTGCATGAAGCGCACCATCTCTTTACCATCTTCAAGCTGGCAGCAACGCTGAAAAAGGAGATCGACTGATCACCAGCTTTTCATTTCCCGGTAGATCGAAGTATAGAAGGAGAAGAATCCTTCAAAAAAACTGCGTGCGGAATCGGAGATCCATTTCATAGACTAAGGTGTTGGGATGATGGTTCAATGGAAAGGACATACAAATCAAACGGAAATTCATACACCCTCCAATACCACGAAGAGGGGATTTTGCAACCGCATGCTGCACGCGGGAGGGGCCGATTTTGTTAATACCCTGTGAATTGCATGAATGGGTTTTTAGATTTCACCATTCGGTGTTTAAACATTAATTTTGCAGGTCCAGCGGTGCTGACCGGAAAATTCCCGAATTATTCAAGGTCAGCCTTTGGAATGGCTGAATCTTTTTACATTTACCACGAACTCAACGAACTGCCATGGGCATCGACAAAGACATACAACAGGCCAAATTCAGGAATAATTACCAGAAAGCAGGTATCAATCTACTGTATACCATCGGCTGGATACGTGATCGTACCCGGTCTATTTTTGAATCGGAGGATATCACTCCCCAGCAGTTCAACATCCTCCGCATCCTGCGCGGAAGCTTTCCGCAACCTCTCTCCACCCTGCAGATCCGCGAACGCATGCTGGATAAAATGAGTGATACCAGCCGTATCGTCGACCGCCTGATCGTTAAAGGTTTAGTTAAAAAACTGGTTTGCAAATCAGACCGTCGCCTCGTAGACGTTATCATTTCAGATAAAGGCAAAAAGTTACTGGAACGTCTGGACCTGCGCCAGGATGAGATCGACGGTGCGTTGAAAAATCTCACCGACAAAGAAGCCGCTCAACTCAGCGACCTTTTAGATAAGATACGGGACGGCGCCAAATAAGATTATCACGTACTTTTGCGCCTCATTCCGAATATGAAGATATGAAGCGACCCGTGTATGTGCTCCTTGCAGCCCTTTTAGTATGCTCCCTTTCCGTATCCGCCCAGCCGAAATATGAATTCCGCGCGGTTTGGATCGCGTCCGTTGATAATATCGACTGGCCGCAGAAAGGGGTTACCGACCCCGAAACGCAGAAAGCTGATTTCATCCGTCAGCTCGACCTCCATCAGAAAAATGGCATGAATGCCGTGATCGTTCAGGTGCGCCCCTCCGCGGATGCCCTCTACGCTTCTCCCTACGAACCCTGGAGTCAGTGGCTCACCGGCGTTCAGGGACAAGCTCCCAATCCCTACTATGATCCGCTGCAGTTCATGATCGATGAAACGCATAAACGCGGCATGGAATTCCACGCCTGGCTGAACCCCTACCGCGCCGATTTCAAAGTAGGTGGCTCTTCCATCAGCAATGAACACATTACCCGTACCCATCCGGAATGGTTCGTTCAGTACGGTGATAAAAAATATTTCGACCCTTCCAATAAAGAAGCACAGGCTTTTGTCGTGAAAGTGGTCCGTGATATCGTGCACCGCTATGATGTGGATGCCATTCATATGGATGATTATTTTTACCCCTATCGCCTGCCCGGCAAAGATTTCCCCGATGCCGCGGCGTATGCGAAAGCCGGGACCAAACTGAGCAAGGACGACTGGCGCCGCAGCAATGTGGACTCCATCATCCGTCAGCTGAGCATCACCATCAAGCAGGAAAAACCGCTGGTGAAATTCGGCATCGCCCCATTTGCGGTATGGCGCAATAAGGACCGTGACCCCGATGGCAGTGATACCCGCTCAGGTGTTACGAACTACGATGATCTCTACGCCAACATCCTGCTCTGGCTGAAAAAAAGCTGGATCGATTATGTGGCTCCGCAACTTTATCTGGAGATCGGTCACGATAAGATCGGTTTTGAGAAAATGGTGGACTGGTGGAACCGCCACGCTTACGGAAAGCACGTCTACATTGGTCATGGTATCTACCGCGCCAATGAAGGCGGAAGAGCCTTCCAGAATCCGAATGAGATACCCAATGAGATCAAACTGCTGCGCCGTTATCCCAATGTACAGGGCAGCATTTATTTCAGCAGTAACAGTTTCGACCGTAACCCCAACGGATGGAACGACAGTCTGCGCGATAATTATTACAAATACCCGGCCCTCATCCCGCCCATGCGCTGGGTCGATAATGAAAAACCCTGGCCGCCGATCGTGGAAAGAAGCATCAGCAATGATTCGGTGATCCGACTGGTAGTGAAACCCGATCCGCGGAACCGTATTGAGATCAAATATTACATCGTGTATGAATACGCACCCGAATCACACAGTGATGTGTTCGGTAATATTCCCCGTTATATTTCCCGCATCGTAACGTTACCAAAAGGATTCACTTTATCCGAAACACTTTCATCCGCGCATTTCTCTTACCGCTATGTCATCACAGCTGTGGGTAAGAATAACAATGAAAGCGACATGAGTGAGATCGCGATACTCGTGCAGCCCGGCGGAACGAAATGGAGTTTTTATTGAGCCTTACAGCCAGCGGTTACGTAACCAGTCCCACTTGGTCAGTCCGATCTTGAACTGCACCGGATTTCGGTACTGATTGGCGGCGGACCCCACCACATACACGCCCAGCTTGAATTTGGTGAGGGGGTTGAAAGGCCATTTGATCACGCGTTCGATCCCCGCGAATACTTCAAAATAACGCAGGTCACGCTCCGGCGCGATCAGGAAACCCGTACCGGCCACTTCACGTAACTGCAGCTTCTTGAGGAAAGGGATCTTATTCAGCAAGGCGCCGTTGAATTCATGCACCAGATGCCCTTCATAAAAACGCTTGAATAACGGGAAGGTGGAATCCAGTGCCTGGAAAGCTTTATGCGGACTGGAGAACAGCAAGGGATCGCCGCGGCGCTGGAACTGATAATCCACCAGCCGCAGATCACGCGTATTGGTGAAATTGCCAGTCTTGATCCGGTAATTCGTATTACCCCAGATCCCGAATTTGATCTTCTGCTGTATGCCGAATTCGATATAATCAAAATCGACCTTGCTCTTGAATACGCCCGGCATGCCCTTACGCCACAACACATAGAAGGTGGGATATTTCGAACCCAGCAGGATCCGCTCCTTCGGCTCACGCACATAACGCATCTTCGGTGTGTACTCCAGCCGCACCCTTGTATAGAAAGCATTGTAAGGATCGAATGCGATGGCCTGATTGTTCACAAATGTGCCACCCAGTAAACTGTCCGCTTTCGGATTTGTACGGTAATCGGCCACCGAACGGCGGAAAGCGATGTCCAGATCATTGGTCAGGTATAATCCGCTGGTGATGCCCAGGGTATGACTGATACCGAATGCATTATTGAGATAGATATTGCTCCGCTTCAGCATATTGATCCACGCGTCACCTTCATAGATGTACTGGAAGTCGCGCCCCGCGCTCAATGTATACGAACCACCACTGAAAGGATTGTACTTGCGCGTAAAACTCACACTGCCGTTCAGGTCCTTGTTGCGGATACCGTAACTGGCATTGAACATCATCGACATATCCTTGCGAGATTCGAATATTTTACTGTGAAAGAAGGAAAGGTTGATCCGCGTTCCGCCGAAGGTGAACGGATTGATGATGGCCGTTACCGGAGGCAGCATCCATTTGCTTTCCTTCTCGTGATCATTGAACATCTGACCCAGAAATAATATGTTCTTCCAGGTCACGCGGTTGATCACATCATCCAGTGAATCCAGATAAGCTTTGGAATGCATGACCGCATACACACTGTCCTTGTAACGGATGAACGCCACTTCCTTTACACTGAGTGGCTCCGTGCGTACCTGTTTCCAGAACAGACTGTCCTTCCGGTACGCTTCTACAGAGGTCACACTGACCTCGTTCCCGAAATACCCTTTGTTGAATTGTTTATTGAGTTCATAATTCCGGAAGTCCGCCACCGTCTCTCCTGTTTTCTTTCCCTTACCTGTTTTGGAAAAATAAGTGAACTGCTGCCGCGTGATCATCCAGGCCGTTTTATTCACGAATCCGTAATTCTGTTCCACTTCAAAATAATCATACTCGGGCAAGTGATAGGCCGGCAGAATGAATTTTGAATGCAGGATCGCGAAGGAACTGTCGGAGATCGTGATCTCACCTTCCACCGTTGCATTACTGAGCTGGCGCGGGGTTACGCGGATCGTATACGTCCGGTATTTACCACTGCGTACGGATTTGATCGTCTTGAAACGGTAGGCCACCAGTCCGCTGTAACTCACCGGTGATATGAACGGGATCTGTGAGATGCCCGGTGCCTTCAGCAGGTTATTGTACAAATTGAAATCCCCTTCAGTGGCAGAGAGAAAGAAAAGATCACCCACATTACCACGCTTGGTCACCGCCACCCGTTCTTCTTTGTATTGTTGTCCGCTGCCATGATCGTATTTCAGCAGCACTTCCGCCATGGCCATCGATGCCAAGCTGGGTTCTTTAGGAACAAGTGCGGTATCACTTCCGCTCTTTATCACTTTTCCGAAAACGGTATCCTGTTGTGTGGCCTTGATGTATACCTGGCAGGAATAGAGGCCGGACGCGGCCATCAGCGAATCCTTTTTACTGATCACTTTGCGGATCATTTCTTCGGCACGGTCGCGCAGCTTCACACGCACGACCACTTCGCCCAGGTCCTGCCCCGGGTCATCTTCCAGAATGAAATTCTGTTCCGTATTCGCGGTGATCGTAATGGGCATCAAACGCGGCAGGTAACCGATCATGGTCACTACCACTTCATACTGTCCCTCTTCCAGCATCAGCTCAAAGGAACCATCATCTTTTGTGATCGTTCCTTCCTTCATGCCCTTCACCTGCACACTGGCCAGCGCCAGCGGTTCCATTTGCTTATTGGCCACACGACCCTTCAACCTGTAACTCGATTGTGCCATAACGGCCATCGGCAGGGTAAAAAATAAAATCAGTAAAAAAACAGATCCTTTCATGTGGTTGTGGTCACTGGAACATGCAAAATTGATACTTATTTATCCGATCAGGAAGTCTCCGGCCGGTTTTAAAGCCAGTTTAACATGTTCAGGAACAGGGAGGCAGTGGCTTTAAAAGGGTGGATATTACTCTGAAATATGACAGCAGCCCATTGGCTTTAGTTGCATTAATGATACAGGGAACGGGCATGCGGTTTTTGCTCCATATAGTTGGTGTAATCCACCGAACCGAGCCGGAAACGCACAGGAACCTTTGTCAGCTTATCTGTCAGCAATTCCTGGCGACAAAAGAATCCCAAATGACGACTGTAAAAAGAGGCCGGTATACCGGTTACATGTACACTGTCCGCGGCCACATACATGGGCACCCGGAGACTGAAAACGGCTGGCGGCGGGGTGAGTTTGGACTGTCCGGAAATATTTCCGGAAAAGAATATTAACAACACAACAAGAATACTGCAAAGCCGTTCCCGCATCCCTATCTAATTTGTATGTAATTTACGGCCTGATTTTTGATGTTGGGCCGGATTTTTGAAATTTCAGGGGCCGGCCCGTTTAAACCATTCTCCGAACATGGCCCTAAGCCAGAGCCTACAGCAGAAGCTACTGCAGAAATTATCCCCACAGCAAATTCAGTTAATGAAGCTGCTGCAGGTTCCTACGGCCAATCTCGAAGAAAGGATCAAGGAAGAACTGGAGGAAAACCCCGCACTGGAACTGGATGAAGAAAAACATGAGGACGACGGCGAGGATACGCTGGATGAACTCAATGAACCCGGCGAAGATGAATATGATGACCCCGACGGCAGTGAGGACGAATACACGGATATCGATGTAAGCGATTATGTGCAGGACGGTGACGATGAAGTGGGCGATTACAAACTCCGCGATGATAACTATCCGGAAGATGATGAGAACCGGACCATCCCTTTTAAAACAGAGACCAGTTTTTATCAGTTACTGCTCGATCAGCTCGGCATGCTGAAACTCGACCCGCTTGAACAGCAGATCGCCGAACAGATCGTGGGCAGTATCGATGAGGACGGCTACCTCCGCCGCGATTCCACCGCGATCGTGGATGACCTGGCCTTCCGCCAGAATATCAACACCTCACTGGAACAAGTGGAATCACTCGTGAAACGTATCCAGCTGTTCGATCCTGCAGGCGTTGCAGCACGTGACCTGCAGGAATGCCTCCTGCTGCAATTACAAAGGATGAAGGATGAAGGCAAACCGGTCGACCTGGCCATCAAAGCCGTTTCCCGCTATTTCGATGAATTCACCAAGAAGCACTACGAAAAAATACAACGCGGACTGAACCTGGACGATGATCAGCTGAAAGCGATGATGATGCAGATCGTCCGCCTCAATCCCAAACCCGGCGGTACCGTTGGCGCGCAATCCAAAGCGGTGAACTATGTGGTGCCCGATTTCTTCCTGCTCAATAATAATGGTAAGATCGAACTGACCCTGAACAGCCGCAATGCGCCGGAACTCAGGATCAGCGAGGGTTACAGGGATATGCTGAAGGAATATGACCGCGGCAGCAAGAAAGACAAACGCCAGAAAGAAGCCGTCCTCTTCATCAAACAGAAGATCGACTCGGCCAAATGGTTCATCGATGCCATCAAGCAACGCCAGCATACACTGCTGAGTACCATGCACGCGATCATGGACCATCAGCAGGAATTCTTCTTCACCGGAGATGAAACTACTTTGCGTCCGATGATCCTGAAAGACATCGCTGCCAGAACGAATCTGGATATCTCCACCGTCAGCCGCGTAGCGAACAGCAAATTCGTACAAACGGAATTCGGTACCTATCGTCTTAAATTCTTCTTCAGTGAATCACTGAGTACGGAAAGCGGCGAAGAAGTATCCACTCGCGAAGTAAAGAAGATCCTCAGCGACCTCATCGAAGGGGAACATAAAAAAAGACCGCTCAGTGATGAACGCCTTACCGAACTGTTACAGGAAAAAGGTTATAATATTGCCCGCCGGACCGTTGCCAAATACCGGGAACAACTGAACATTCCGGTCGCACGCCTTCGTAAAGAACTCTGATCATTCATGAAAAAAATACTGCTCACCATACTGGCCGGACTGTTCTTTATACGGTCAGGCGCCCAACTGATGACCTTTGATGAGCAGGCAGCCGTAAAACAATTCCCGCAGATCAGCGCGGTGTTCAACCGCATTTTCAACGGCTCGCAGATGGATTCCTTTTACCGGAAACTGGAGATGCTCAAACGGACCGGTAAAGGCACTGTGAACATCGTACACATCGGCGACTCGCATATCCAGGCGGATTATATGACCGCCGTGGTGCGCAACGGCCTGCAGCAGTTCTTCGGCAGCGCCGGACGCGGCATGGTATTCCCGTATCAGCTGGCCATCTCCAATGCACCGCCCGATATCAGCAGCAGCTCCAATACTACCTGGCAGTTCAACCGCGTCACACATACGGAGATCCCCATCGCCGCCGGTGTTTCGGGTTATGTTATAAGGACCAGCACGCCCGGCGCCTCATTCGACTTCAGTCTGAAAGGGCAGTCGCAGGATATCTCCTTCAACAAACTGCGTTTCTTCACGGACAGCAACAGCAGCTGGATCCTGCAGGCGGATAATAATCCAACTCCTTATCTCATTAAAAAGGAAGAAGGGGATGACGCGCTTTCGCAGGATGTGCAATTAGAGAACAAAGCTGTTTCCTTCAGCCTATCCTCATTGCCATCAAATGCATTGAAGGAATTTTATGGTGTATCACTGGAGAATTCAGGTCCGGGATTATTGTATCATACCATTGGTGTGAATGGCGTTCGCTACGATCAGTTCAATGTGTCGCCCGTATTCTGGCAGCAATTACCGGCGCTGAAAGCGGACCTCTACATCATTTCCCTGGGTACCAATGAAGCACAGAAAACGGATTTTGATGAACCGGCTTTCATCAAAGGCGTGAGTCTCTTCCTTCAAAAACTGAAAGCCGCATCACCGAACGCATCGGTACTGATCACAACGGCCGCTGATTCCTATTACCGCGGACGCCACCCCAATAACGTACTCCGCGGGATCAACATCGCCCTCTTCAATTACTGTAACCGCGAGAACCTTCCCATCTGGGACCTCTACCGCATCAGCAACGGCTACGGCTCTTCTACCCGCTGGATCCGCCGCGGCCTCATGAACCCCGACCGCATCCACTTCACCGGTGAAGGCTACAGGATACAGGGACAGTTACTGTTCAGCGCGCTGGCGAAGGGATACAATAATTTCGTGAGCAGCTACTGAACGGAGGGAAATTTTGAATTTTGAATTTTAAATTTTGAATGAACTACGAAGGCACGAGTAAATTCTGTTTCCTTCAATTCAGCATTCAAAATTCCCGTCCGAACGGCGTTAGCCGGGCGGGCAAAATTTAAAATTGGAGATATATCGGCATCACCGGTTCAGCCGATTTAAAGAACCCATATAACAATACAAAAAGGAAGAAGATCGTCATGTACGCGATGAGCGGTACTTTATGGAAACGTGCGATCACTTTATCCGCCGCGTCATCAGGGATCAGGTGCAGGATGAATGCGATGCCGATCATCCATAATACGATCTTATAGTTGCCGTAGAAAGCGCCCCAAACGGAGAAACTGAAATCATGCAGGATCTGATGGATCATGTTATCCGCATCCGTGAAGCTGGCGCATTTGAAGAAGATCCAGCAGAAACATACAAAGTGGAACGTAAGCAGTGCGGCCAGGATATTATAAAGTTTACTGTCGCCGATCTTAGCCAGCCGTTTACCCGTCAGCATCATCCAGATCTTGTGCACCGCGAGTGATACACCATGCATCGCGCCCCAGATGATGAAGTTCCAGCTGGCACCATGCCAGAAACCACCGAGCAGCATGGTGGTCAGCAGATTCATATTCGTGGCAATGCCGGCCTTTTCTTTATTGATGATAGAGGGCAGGATGAACAGCAGCAGGATACCCGCACTGAGCGCGATGGATGCCAGCCAGGAAAAATGCAGCAGGTTGACTCCGGCGAATAAAATACCCACGAAGAACAAACCCGAGAACAGCCAGGTGGCGAAACTGCCGCTGCGGTTACCTCCCAACGGGATGTACAGATAATCACGCAGCCAGGAAGAAAGGGAGATATGCCAGCGCCGCCAGAATTCCGTGATGTTCTTACTCTGATAAGGTGACGTGAAGTTGGGCGGTATCGTAAAACCCAGCCACTTGGCGATACCGATGGCCACATCACTGTAGCCGCTGAAATCACAATAGATCACGACTGCGTAACCATACACGGCGAACAGGTTCTCCAGACCAGTGTACCGGGACGGATCATCGAAGATATAGTTGACGAAGTTGAGCGTGATATAATCGGAGATGATCAGTTTCTTGAACAGACCGGATAAAATGAGATAAAATCCTTTCGTGAAATCCTGATCCGTGATGGCCACCGGCTGATTGATCTGCGGAACAAAATCATGCGCCCGCACAATGGGACCCATCACCAGCTTGGGGAAGAAGGACAGGAACAGCAGATAGTCGCTGAATTTCTTTGCCGGCTCGAAATGACCGCGGTACACATCCACCGTATAACTCAGGTTCTCGAACGTATAGAAGGAGATACCGACCGGCAGCAGGATGTTGAGCGGATTGTAATGCGCACCGGTCATCCCGTTCCAGGTAGCGATGAAGAAATTGGTGTACTTGAAATAGAACAGCAGTCCGAGGTTGAAGATGATACTTGCCAGCAGCAGCAGTTTCTTCTTCCTTGCATCCTGTTGCCGGTAAATGGCGTTCGACAGCACGAAATCAACGATGGCCGATATGATCACGAAGATCACAAAGAACCCGCTGGCCTTATAAAAGAAGTAAAGGGAAAAGAAACAGAAGATATATCGGCGAACGGGATAGTTGTTCCTGAAATAATAATACAGGCCCATGAACAGCGCGAAGAAGAACACGAAGAATCCGTTGTTGAACAACAGCGGATTGGCCGGGTCATACTTGAACTGTTCCAGAAAAGCTTGCAGATCGAATGCGGGCATGTCTTATTATTTCAGCGTTCGTTTATATTTTTCGAATTCACTCATCATGGACCGGAACAGGTAATCACCCAGCACTTCCGCGCCGCGGTGATTCGGGTGCACATAATCCTTATTGGCCAGCGACGGATTGCGCTGCGCCCAGTCCACGATCGAATTGGTGCCGCCCATGGAGGCGAACTGATTATAGAAACAACTGCCGGTCTCATAGGCCAGCGTTGCCTGTATCTTGATGAGTGAATCGATGCCGACGGCCGACTTGTACTCACCGCCATAACGGAAAGCGCGGTCAGCCGTACTCACCAGCAGGAAATCGGATGCAGGGAAACAATTCCTGAACTTCTTGACGATCGGCATCAGCGCCCTGGCATACCAGTTGAAGTTCCGGTCGTTCGGACGGAACAACAGATTGACACCATACTGGAATACGATGAGGTCATAAGGATTGTTCTCCGCGATCTGCGTCATGAAAGCGGAATCGATCTTCGCATATTCGATGCCGGTGATGCCACGGAAAGAAAAATTATCGACGAAGATGCCGCTGGCCGTTTCAAAGGAGATACCGTACACCGGTAATTGCGGAGCAGCTACCGACATCCTGATCTGGCGGCTGCCATCGATCACCAGCGGTATGCGGTTCAGGCCATGATCGGCATGCAGGGTGAATGTTGCGTTGTTGACGGAAATATTCACAGGACCGGATGCGGGTCCGCAGATGATCGATTTTTCAATGACAGCGAGACTGTCCGTTACGGTATGATCGCTCATCATCACCCAATCGCCATTGCCACGGAACAAATGTCCGGAGAGATAGAGCCGGCCACCATTCGATGTTTTGAAATTCTCATCCGCCCAGCCACCGGAATAGTCGGCCGTTACGGACTGACGGAATTTGGATACCTGTGAGGTGATGGGAACAAAGCCGACACCGCTGCCGCCGAATGCTTCCTGTAATAATTTACGCAGGGTCTGTGTGAGCAGATCGCCCTCGATCATGCTGTCGCCGAAATACGCGATGCGGATCTTGCGCTTCTTACCGGTCTTGAGGTCATACAACTTCTGCATGAAATTGCGGAGCGAAGGTTCAGTGGAATCGGTATTGAAGGAAGTGATGTAACGCGGGCGCAGATAGAGATTGAAATCCTCGTGCGCTTTTTTCTCGATCACGATACCGTTCGTGTTATCACGCAGGGTATCGCTGACATCCGTAGAGTCCTTTGTAACGATATCGGAAATGAGATTGATCCTTTTGAAGGGCATCCATTGAACATGGAAGAGGGTACCGAGGATGGATACCATCAGATAAATGACAACACTATACACCACGAATAACAGGACACGACGATTACTGTTCATATAGCTACTAACGGGAAACGGATAATTTATTTTGTATGATGGCGGCGGTCACGCGTTGTTTCCAGACGGCCGGCACTTCAGAGTAACCATTCCGGCTCATGTGATCCAGCCAGATCTTATAGTTCATATTACCCTTCAGTTTCTTGTAATACTTCTTACGGCTCTGTACCTGGCAGAAATGTGTGAAAGAGGCCGTGGCGTCCGGATACTGTTTGTAGCGGGTGCGGATCTTTCGGGTGTGCATCAGGTTGTTCTTGCCAACGATACCGAAATAGTTATTCAGCAGTTTGCAGTTGCGGCTGGTGCCGGAAGCGGATTCAATGATGGAAACGCCGAGAATGACCGCGGTCGGGATCCCGTAAACAGCGGAAAGGGAGTCAGCCAGCGGACGGAATTTTTCAACGAAACTGCGTGATTGCGCGTGACCGGTGGCGAATGTCAGAACCAATACCCCTGCCAGGAGCACTCTTACGAAGCCCGGAGCGGGCTGGTGTAAGGCAGGCCATTTGATTTTCTTCAGGATGGTCACAGGGAGGTAAATATACTAAATGAATACCCCTTTTTAAAGAATCCTTTACTTTGCAAAAACCTGATGAATATGCCCGCCCGCATGGTAGTAGATGAAAAGACCGGTTTAACGGAAACACGTGAAACGGGAAGGCCTCCCCAACCTGCCCTGCTGCGCTACCCCGCGGTACTGATCTCCTGGCTTTTCCACCCGGTTTTTGTGCCGGTATACCTGGTATTGTTCATGGTTTTCGTTCATCCTTACCTGTTCGCAGGGTTCAGTGAATGGGACAAAGTGAAAGTGGTGATCCAGGCCTTTGTGATGTTCACTTTCTTTCCGGTGGTGACCGTACTGTTGCTCAAGGCCCTGAATTTCATCGGCAGTTTTTACCTGCGTACACAGAAGGACCGTATCATTCCTTTCATTGCCTGCGGCATCTGGTATTTCTGGATCTGGTATGTATGGCGTAACCTGCCCGATTACCCCAAAGAATCCGTTGCGCTCACATTCGCGGTATTCGTGGCTTCCTGGCTCGGACTGATGTTCAATATATATATGAAGGTGAGCATGCATGCCATCGCGATGGGGACGGCCATGACCTTCATCCTGATGCTTTCCCTGCGTGGTTCCGTGAATCCCGGTATCTATTTGTCGGTGGCGGTATTCTGCACTGGACTGGTCGCAACCGCCCGGCTCATCGTTTCCGACCATACGGAAAAAGAGGTCTATGCCGGCTTGCTCGCCGGCTGTATCGCGCAGGTAGCCGCATTCCTCATCTTCGTTTAAACCCGCACCAGTAAGGTGTTTTAGCGGTGTTGTCCTGATCTTAAAACAGTGCCTGAACCGTTATTTTCCGGTTTGTTGCCTCCACATGCGCGCTATCTTTAAAAAAATAATCCAAAAAATATTAGTTTTTTATTGCTAAATGTTTTAGTTTTGAATGTTAATTAGTTTTTAAGAACGGCTTTACTCAACAGCTAACTTTGAATCATGGCAAAATCAGAAAAATCAACAGATATGTCAACCAATAACGAAAAACTGAAAGCGTTAAAGCTTACGATCGACAAGATCGACAAGGATTTTGGCAAGGGCAGCGTAATGATGATGAATGAAAAAGGCGTACACGAACTCGAGGTAGTGAGCACAGGCTCCCTCGGTCTGGATGTGGCCCTCGGCATCGGTGGTCTTCCCCGCGGCCGTGTGATCGAGATCTACGGACCTGAGTCTTCCGGTAAAACAACGGTAGCTATCCACGTTATCGCAGAAGCCCAGAAAAAGGGTGGTATGTGCGCGATCATTGACGCGGAGCACGCTTTCGACAGCACTTATGCGCAACGCCTGGGTGTGGATGTTGACAATCTGCTGATCTCCCAGCCTGATTATGGTGAGCAGGGTCTTGAGATCGCTGACCGCCTGATCCTTTCCGGTGCGCTGGATGTAGTGGTGATCGACTCCGTTGCCGCCCTCGTTCCCAAAGGTGAACTGGAAGGTGAAATGGGTGACAGCAAAATGGGTCTGCAGGCGCGTTTGATGAGTCAGGCTCTGCGTAAACTGACCGCTACCATTTCCAAAACAAATACGATCTGCATTTTCATCAACCAGTTGCGTGAGAAGATCGGTGTGATGTTCGGTAACCCCGAAACCACTACCGGTGGTAACGCCCTGAAGTTCTACGCTTCCGTTCGTCTGGATATCCGTCGTATGACACAGATCAAAGACGGTGATGAAGCTGTAGGTAACCGTGTGAAAGTGAAAGTGGTGAAGAATAAAGTAGCGCCTCCATTCCGCGCGGCTGAATTCGATATCATCTTCGGTGAAGGTATTTCCAAGACCGGCGAGATCATCGATATGGGCTCCGAACTGGGTATCATCCAGAAAAGCGGAAGCTGGTACAGCTACAATAATGATAAACTTGGCCAGGGCCGCGATGCAGTGAAACAGCTGCTGACCGACAATCCTGAACTCGCTAAAGAGCTCGAAGCCAAGATCAGAGAGAAGATCAAAGAGATGCAGGCAGCATAAAAACCAATTGGACCTTCCGCTCGCCGCCACGGCTAACGGAATGAGTTAAAATGGGTTAGTAAGTTCCACCCCGGCCACCGCGCCGGGGTTTTTTGTGTCTTCACAAATATTTAAGCCCCTTTTACCGACTTCAATGTTTAAACATTATATATTTGTGAGACAATCGGAATATGAAATTCTTATTAAAACTATCCATAGGTGCCCGGCTCCTGATCACCGTGCTGATCCTGCTGGCAGCAGGTGCCGGGATCTATTGGTATGTAGCCACTGATACATTTGCGGATACGAGTAACCGCAGATCCGCATTTACGGTCAGTGCGCAGGATTTCATTGCTGAATTCAATACCAATGATACGGCCGCCAATAAAAAATATACGGATAAGATCGTGACCGTGAGCGGCAGGGTTTCAGCAGTGGAACCAGCTGACACCACTGTCAATATCAAATTCATCGACAGCACCAGCGGCTCCTATGCCATCTTCGCTTTCCAGGAACAGCATCTCGGTGAAGCAAAAGCAGTGAAGCCGGGCGATAGTATTTCCATCAAAGGATCCTGCAGCGGAGGTATTTACAGCATGATCCTCGGCTATCATTCCATTTCCTTCAAACGCTGTGCATTAACGAAGTAATCAATAACTATTAAATACAACGCATGAAAAAAACCATGATTCTGGCCGCACTGGTCCTCGCAACCGGCAGCCTCTTCGCCCAAAAGAAAACCACCACATCCGCAACTGTAGCTTTTGATGCATCCACAAGCCTCGACGCATTACCGAAAGCTGAGAACAAAACTGTGATCGCAGCGATCGATACCAAAACCGGTACCATTCAGTTCGAAGCAGCTGTAAAGAATTTCGCATTCGCGAACCCTACCATCCAGGAACACTTCAACGGTGGCAACTGGTTGAATTCTGAAAAATTCCCCACGTTCACTTTCAGCGGAAAATTCGATGACCTGTCCAAAGTGAATTTCACTAAAGACGGTTCTTACACGGTGCCCGTTAGCGGTACCCTGACCGTTAAGGATGTTACCAAACCCGTTACCACTACAGCTACTGTAGTTGTTGCGAAAGGCGCGATCAACGCAACTGCTGGTTTCGGTATCACCCTCGCAGACTACAGCATCACCGGTGCTCCGATCACTGCAGGTAAAGTTGCCGCTCAACCGAAGATCACGGTCAGCGCTGACTTCAAATAATTATCGTTAGTAGCAAAGGTCTCAGAAAAAACCCCCGGCGTTTTGCCAGGGGTTTTTCATTTATCAGAAGGCCCGTGGGCCAGTAAGGATCTTCTCAAAATGGATCAGCTTTCCGGTGGCATCAAAGCCTTCTACCACGATCCTGAATTTCTTCGTGATATCATTATTATAGAAATCAAAACTGAACTTACGCGTATTCCCTTCTGTCAGGATCGCCGGGTTCCAGTATAATGTAGCACGATGGTCTGATTCAACCACAGTTGATTTCTGTGCATAATCAGGCTGATACAGCTCTTTAACCACCGAAAAACCTTCCACTTCAAAGAACGGAAGGTCCGTACCCGTACTCAGTTCACGTCCCGCATCCGCACCTTTCTTCGTGAACACCGCGATGGTACCGCCGGAAGCCGATGTACCCGCTCCAAAGAATCCTGTTTCATAAAATTTGATCAACGCGATATCCGTGACCATCAAACCCTGTACGGTGCTGGCATTGGAAATGGAATTGTCCAGATAGATCGTCACCGGCCAGGCCTGTCCGCCCTGGATACTGAAATTCTTTTTGCTCACGAAACCACCATTGCTGTACTGCACCTGCGGAACATTCTGTCTTACGAAGTCCACCAGATTCTGATTCTTGTTCTTCGGGGGATCAGCAAGGAAATCAAATGAGGTCCTTGCCTCTTTGGTGAACGGTCCCTGCGCGTAACGTTTATCCGTACTCAGACTATCCTTCTTCTCACTGTCTTTTCCGCTGGTTGCCGTTGCAGGAGTTGAAGCAGCCAGTTCCTCCGGTGTTTTCAATTGCATGAACTGAGCAAAGGCCTGGTTATAAGCGGCCGGCTCTGCCTGCAGGTCCTGTTTCATATTACGCAGCTCCGCCGCACCGGGCGTTGTTTTTAACGCCGTTGTTTCCTGCGGAATGACCGTTACGGTCTGGGGCTTGCCCTTCGCGGTCATATACATATATGAAACCTTGTTCTTTCCGAAAAGCAACAGCGAGTCCAGATCGAAACGACCCTGGTCATCCACTTTCACTTCAAAATTGGCCGGTGTCTGGTTCGGTGCGGTAATGAATAATGTCAGCGTGCCGCCCTTCACCGGTGTCTTGTCCTTCGTATCCGTCACGGTTCCCGATACTTTCAGCAATCCGGGGTCCTTTGTGGTAATGGGAGAAAATTCTCCTTTCGTTATTTTATCCCAACTGTATCTCGCCCAGCCATGCGTCATCATCAGCAGGTCGATCGGTCCTTTCACGGAATCAACCGGACTGCTGAAATACCAGTCGGGGTTATTGATATCCGTCGCCAGTTCATTGGTCAGCAGGAATCTGGAGAAGATCGTTTCTTTTCCGGGAACGGCGATATCCGCATCCGTTACAGATACGGAAATGCTGCGCTGCAATGAATCCGGGAAACTGATCTCGAATGTGTTCTTCCCTCTTTTATCGTTGCTGTACACCGGAGTAGCGAGACTGATATTGCTGCTGTAATTCTCATTGTTCACGTATGATAAACGCTGTGCCAGGGGAGCATTATTCTTACCCAGTAATACGAACTGCAGGATCCCGGTCGGGAGGTTTTCGGTCATCAGGTGTCCGCGAACGGAAGGATAATCCTCAAACGTCACATCCGTTTCAAATACGATCAGCTTATGTTGTACCACGACCAGGTGCAGGTTCTCGAATTCCTTCTTGTCTTTTTCTGTACGTGCCAGCATGAACATCTTTCCGCCTTTCTCATCCATTACTTTGATGTTCACCCCGGAAGCTTTCACCTCCGGAAGCGGGAACCGTACCGGCTTTCCGCCGATCTCCACTTCCGCGAAATATTTATTACCGGCGATGGGTTTGAATTGTGTCCGCCCCATGCCGCCATACGTGGTCTTCAAAGATGAGATCATCGTGCCATCTTCCATTATGATATTGCCTTCCACGCTCGCGGGACTGCCATTCGCATTGGTAGCCGTGAAAGCCACCGCGCAAACAACGCCATCGATCATATTACCGCTTTCCGGGAAGAACTGCATGCTGATCTGTGAACCGCCGGATGGAGGATTCGATGCGCCGGATCTTACTTTGGGGTCAATGACCTTCACCGGCTGATGGAACAGGAATGATTCGCCGGCATTCAGCATCCAGGGTGTGAATGCGCGGATCATATAATTACCTGCGGCAAGACTGTCCGGTAAAGTAAGACTCCCCGTAACACTGGCACCACTCACCGGGAACATCTGCTCACTGAGCTGGGTACCTCTTTTGTCGAATAACTGGATATAAAATCGGGTGCTGCCCAGATTCGGAAGAGTGTTCCCGAAAAGGTAGGCTTTGAAATGAATGGTCTCACCGATGACATAAAAATCCTTGTCAAGATGCAGCTGCGCCTTCTCGTCCGGATACTGTTTGTTCAGTGTGGCCAGCGCTTCGTCCACGGTCTGTGCCCGGAGCATGGTCACTGGTTGTAAAAAAAGAAGGAGTCCGAGGCAGAATCGTACCGCTTTGCTTGACATAAGTGGAATTTTCAGTTAAAGTAAGTTAAACCGGGTTGCCGGCCTTTATGATTTTTATTACCGGCCATTTAGACGGATAAAGATACATTTTGCTTTCGCCCCGGAAAATGACTTCCCTCCAAAATCAGGAGGAAATAAACCCGGTCTTCCGTGAAATGACCATTTTTTCAGCGTCCCTATTTGTTAAATTGCAGTCCCGGCATGGCATTCAAACTACATACCCCATTTCCCCCCGCAGGCGATCAGCCGGATGCGATCAACCAGCTGACGGACGGCATCTTATCGGATGAAAGATACCAGACGTTGCTGGGCGTGACCGGTTCCGGTAAAACATTCACGATCGCCAATGTGATCCAGAATGTGCAGCGCCCTACATTGGTACTCACGCACAACAAGACCCTGGTGGCACAACTGTACGGCGAGTTCCGTCAGTTCTTTCCGGAAAATGCCGTTGAATATTTCGTGTCCTATTATGATTACTATCAGCCCGAGGCATACATGCCCGTGAGTGATGTATACATTGAAAAAGATCTCAGCATCAATGACGAGCTGGATAAATTAAGGTTGCGTGCCACCTCCAGTTTACTGAGCGGACGCAGGGATATTATTGTCGTGGCTTCCGTCAGTTGTATCTATGGTATGGGTAACCCCACCGATTATGAGAACGGGATCATCCGGATCGAAAAAGGCCAATCCATTTCACGGCAGGGCTTTTTGCACGCGCTGGTCAATTCCCTGTACACCCGCACCACCGGTGATTTCAACAGGGGCAGCTTCCGCGTAAAAGGTGATACGGTCGATATCAATCTTCCTTATGTTGACTACGGATACCGCATCACTTTCTTCGGGGATGAGATCGAAGAGATCGAAAGCATTGATGTGGTGAATTCCAAAAGGATCGCATTGATGGAGAACGCGGCCATTTTCCCCGCCAATCTATATGTGGCGCCGAAGGACATCCTGCAGCAGGTCCTTTATGAAATACAGGATGAGGTGCAGGCACAGATCACTTATTTCAAGAATAACGGCAAGTACATCGAGGCGCAACGGCTGAGCGAACGCGTCAATTATGATATTGAAATGATCCGCGAGCTGGGTTATTGCAGCGGCATCGAGAACTATTCACGATTCTTCGACCGGCGGAAACCCGGCACCAGACCCTTCTGTTTGCTGGACTATTTCCCGAAGGATTTCCTGTGTGTGATCGATGAAAGTCACCAGACCATTCCGCAGGTGAGCGGCATGTATGGCGGCGACCGCAGCCGGAAACTCATTCTGGTGGATTATGGCTTCCGCCTGCCATCCGCACTGGATAACCGTCCGCTCAATTTCCATGAATTCGAATCACTCGTGAACCAGACCATTTTCGTTTCCGCGACACCTGATGATTATGAACTGGAAAAATGCGGCGGGGTGGTGGTGGAACAGGTGGTTCGGCCTACCGGACTGCTGGATCCCCCCATTGAAGTAAGGCCTTCCGTGAATCAGATCGATGACCTGCTGGATGAGATCGATAAACGCGTGAAGAAGAATGAAAGGACGCTGGTGACCACGCTGACCAAACGGATGGCGGAGGAAATGGACAAATACCTGCACCGCATCAACATCAAATCAAAATACATCCACAGTGAAGTGGATACGCTGGAACGTGTGGAGATCCTGCGGGAACTGCGGTTAGGTAAGATCGATGTGCTGGTGGGCGTGAACCTGCTGCGGGAAGGTCTGGACCTGCCGGAAGTTTCACTGGTCGCGATCCTGGATGCGGATAAGGAAGGATTCCTGCGCAATGAAAAATCGCTGACACAGACCGCAGGCCGCGCCGCGCGGAATGTGGAAGGCAAGGTGATCTTCTATGCCGACAAGATGACCGACAGTATGCAAAAGACCATTGATGAAACGATCCGGAGAAGGGAAAAACAGATTGCATATAATATAGAACACGGCATCACGCCACGTACCATCATCAAATCCACACAAGATGTTTTTGCACAAACATCCGTGCTGGATATCAAAGGTTATAATCCGGACGATCCGAATGCCATTGCACCGGAACAGGATATGATCACAAGAGCGGCTGAAGAACAGGAAACCTACAGCACCATACCGCAAGCGGAGAAAGCGATCAATAAGCTCAAAAAAGAAATGGAAAAAGCCGCGCGGGACCTTGATTTCATGGAAGCGGCCAGGTTACGCGACCTGATGTTCGAACTGCAGGGACAATTGGAATCGCTCAAAGCAGGGAAGTAATAGTACCGCTTGCCGGCTAAGTATTCCTGCTCATATTACAGACATTCTTTCCCGATTATTACATATATGCCATAACGATTCGTTTCTTGTTCATACGAACGATCCGATCCTTTTTAAACCCCGACCCAACATGAAACGCCGCATCCGCAGGATGGTCAATTTTGTTGCCACGAACCTGCTCGTTTTTGCGATATACCTCAATTTTTTTCATAAGGACCGGCATGAGCCCCGCCCTGCGGACTCCCTGAAACGGCCCGCCTTCGGTGATACCGATCAGAAAAAAGATGCGATCAGGGCACACCGGGAATCAAGCATACATTTAAAGGAACAAGCCGCACTGGCCGATCCTGTTCCTGATCCTGCCAACAAGTTTTAGCCCGCTTTGTCATACTTTTTTGACAATCACTCGTAGTTTTACGAGCGACATCAAAGTATTTGTGCCCGATTTTGAAAGATTACCCTTACGTACAATTGGAAGGGATCACAGGCGGAACTATCTTGGACCCGGAAATAAAATCCAATCCGAGAAACCGAAAAATCCAATACTATGCAAAGACGAGTCCGTAAAGTCGTAAACTTCTTCGCGTTCAACCTTCTGTTCTTCGCACTTTATCTCAACTTCATCCACAAGGATCCCGCAGGCTATTTACCTGACCCCGGCCAGGTAACCAAAAACCCTGCATTCAGCGGTACCCTGATCAGCAATGAACAGGCTCCCAAAGAAAATGAAGCAACAAGTGTTGCAAAGGGTGTTGCCGTAAACAGCGATATCAGAGATGGTAAAGCGTTGAAATTATCGATCAACTAAGTAAGCAGCATTAATATTCGATCCCGGCTTCTGGCGGTACAGCCTGAACGCCGGGATTTTTTATGCCCTTTCCTGACCAGCGGTTTGGGGAGGGGCCGGCTTCCGCTTACCTTAGTGGCATGGCAAAAAAAGTATTCCTGCTCGACGCGCTGGCCCTTGTTTTCAGGGCTTACTACGCGCTGATCCGCAATCCGCGGCTCACTTCCAAAGGCAAAAACACCAACGCCCAGTTCGGTTTTACCAATGCACTGACCGACCTGATCAATAAACAACAACCCAGCCACATGGCCGTGTGTTTTGATACGCACGCCCCCACGGAAAGGCATATCGATTTTGAAGCTTACAAAGCCAACAGACAGGAAGCCCCCGAAGATATCCTGGCTGCCATTCCGGATATCAAAAGGATCATTCGCGCTTTCAATATCCCCGTCGTGGAAATGGATGGCTATGAAGCCGATGATGTCATCGGTACCCTCAGTCAGCAAGCCGCCAAAGCCGGTTACGAAGTGTACATGGTCACGCCGGATAAGGACTACGGACAACTGGTGACCGACAAGATCAAGATCTACAAACCCGGCTACCAGGGCGGCGATGCCGAGATCCTGGGACCCGATGAAGTTTGTGCCAAATGGAATATCAAAAGTGTTTCACAGGTGATCGATATCCTCGGACTCATGGGCGATGCGGTCGATAATATCCCGGGTATCGCCGGTGTTGGAGAAAAAACCGCCGCCAAACTGCTGGCCGAATATGAAACCATCGAGAATGTGCTGGCCAATGCGGACAAGATCAAAGGCGCACTCGGAGAAAAAGTAAGAGCCGGAAAAGAGGCGGCCATCCTTTCCAAAAAACTGGCAACGATCATCACGCATGTACCGGTTGAATTCCATGAAGAGGATTTCAAACTGAAAGAGTGGAATAAAGAAGCACTGAAAGAAGTATTCGGGGACCTGGAATTCAGGACCCTCGGCAAACGTTTGCTGGGAGAGGATCCTGTGGCAACCACTTCAGAAAAACCGGCCGGCGGAAAAGAGATCCCGCAAGGGGTGCAGACCGACCTGTTCGGAAATATCATTGAACCGGAAAAGAAAGAGATCCCCAAAACTGAAACTGAAGGCAGTAACGGTGAAGGCATGACCGTTGATAAGAACATCAATAACACACCCCATCATTATACATCCGTTGAAGGCGACGCTGCCTTGAAGAAACTGGTGACAGAATTGAAAAAGTATGATGAGATCTGCTTTGATACAGAAACCACGGGCATCGATGCCAATGAAGCGGAGATCGTCGGACTCAGCTTCGCCGTCAAACCCGGTGAAGCCTGGTATGTACCCTGCCCGGCCGACAAGGAAAAAACGATGACCGTCCTGGCGCATTTCTCCGGACTGTTCGCGGATAAAAAGAAGACCTGGATCGGACAGAACATCAAATACGATATGCTCATCCTGAAATGGTACGGCATCGAGATCGCGGGTGACCTGTTCGATACGATGCTGGCGCATTACGTCATTGAACCCGACGGTAAAAGAAGCATGGACGACCTGAGCGCGAAATACCTCGGTTATGAACCCGTGCACATCGAAGAGCTGATCGGTAAAAAAGGAAAGAACCAGGGTACCATGCGTGATGTGGAACTGGAAAAGATCAAGGAATACGCATCAGAGGACGCAGACATCACCCTGCAACTGAAAAAGATCTTCTTACCGCAGCTGAAAGAAAAGGAAGTGGAAAAAGTTTTTTACGAAGTGGAGAACCCGCTCGTGAAAGTGCTGGCCGCCATGGAATATGAAGGCATCAAAGTGGATACGGAATTCCTGAATGATTATTCTAAACTACTCGAGAAGGATGCCAAGACCGCGGAAGAAAGTGTGTACAGTCAGGCCGGTGTTCGCTTCAACCTCGCGTCCCCCAAACAACTGGGAGAAGTGCTGTTCGATAAGCTGAAGCTGGACACATCCGCCAAAAAAACAAAAACAGGTCAATACCAGACCGGTGAGGATGTATTGCTGAAACTGGCCGCCAAAGGGCATCAGATAGTGGATGATATACTCACCTTCCGCGAACTGACGAAACTGAAATCCACTTATGTGGACGCGTTGCCGTTGCTGATCAATTCCAAAACCGGTCGTGTGCATACTACCTACGGACAGGCGGTAGCGGTGACCGGACGCCTGGCCAGTAACAACCCCAACCTGCAGAACATACCGGTGCGGACGGAAAGAGGGAAAGAGATCCGCAAGGCATTCATTCCGCGCGACAGTAAGCATATCTTATTATCGGCCGACTATTCCCAGATCGAATTGCGCATCGTGGCCGCCATCAGTGGTGATACGAATATGTGCGCCGCCTTCACTAAAGGGACCGATATCCATACCGCTACCGCGGCCAAAGTATTCAATGTGGAGGAGAAGGATGTGACCAAGGAAATGCGTTACAAAGCCAAGAGTGTGAACTTCGGCATCATCTATGGTCAGGGTGCTTTTGGTTTGGCTGATAACCTCGGCATCTCCCGTTCGGAAGCGAAAGAGATCATCGATAATTACAAGAAAGAATTCCCGGGTATTCAGAAATACATGGATGATACCATCAACTACGCGCGCGAACACGGTTATGTGCAAACGCTGATGGGGCGCAAGCGCTGGCTGCGGGATATCAACTCCGCCAATTTCACCGTTCGTGGTTTCGCGGAACGCAACGCCATCAACTCACCGATCCAGGGAACCGCTGCCGATATGATCAAACTGGCGATGCAGAAAGTACATGCAGCCATGAAAAAGGAAAAGATGGAAAGCCGGATGATCCTGCAGGTGCATGATGAGTTGGTATTTGATGCATTGAAATCGGAAGTAAAGGAATTGAGACCCCTGATCCTGGAATGCATGCAATCCGCATTACCGCTTCCGCATAAAGTTCCCGTGATCGCGGAATGCGGAGAAGGCAAGAACTGGCTGGAAGCGCATTGATGAAATGCTGAATTTTATTTCTTCTTTTTAACGGGGCCCATGTTTCTCTTTTTGGAAACAGGGGCCTCTTCATTATACGATAAGGCCAGACCGATCCAAAAGGCAAGCTGGCGGCGGGTTCTGAGGTTATCAGGATCCACGAACACATATCCTTTCATCACTTTTCCGGTGAAGTCCATCGGCTCCGCATCATTCCGTTCCATGATCTCATCATAACGGTCAGGGTGGAAACGCACCATCAGTTTGTCTTTCGCCAGACCGACACACATCTTATCATTCACCATGAAGCAGATCCCTCCGAACATTTTTTTCTCTTCGGTGATGTGATGGGTTTCCGCGATCATTTCCCGGATTCTGTCTGTAAGACCTTCAATGTTCGTCATGGTCTATGATGATTGCATTCCTTCGGGAATATTATGCAATGCGATACGGTTCCCTTCTGTATCCAGGAACAGCCCCATGAAACCGTATTCCGGTGAGATCTCTGTTTTAGGCATCAGGATCTTTCCGCCGGCCCCTTCCACTTTATCCAGTATCACCTGCAGGTCAGGGTTTCCGTTCAAATAGATCAGGGGACCATCCGTTGCGGAGGGCGTATGAGAAGTGCTTTCCATCAATGTACCCCCTACGCTCATCCGGTCATCGGTCGGGAACATACGCATCCTGAACTGTGGTGTTTCCAGCGGGATCATTGTGAACCCGAAGATGGCTTCATAAAAAGTAGCGGCCCTGTCCATATCCTTTACCGGGATCTCGAACCAACTGATTGCATGTTTCATGGTAGCATGTTTTTACTAATATAACAAGCTTCTGAAGTATGACCTTACCGTTCATACCAGAAAAAAAAAGCCCCGGTATCCCGATTGTTACATCGGGGCCGGGACTCACATCCGGTTCGGTGGATGAAAAATTATTGATTTCCTCCGCCACCACCGCCCATGTTACGCCTTTGGGGACGCATAGACGGTTCGATCTGTTCTTTCCATGTCTTGAACTGATCAGCGGTCAGTACCGCTTTCAGTTTTTCATCACGGGCATCGGTCAGTTTACCCATTTCAGCCATCATGGTCTCACGGTCGGGAGGTCCGCCGCCTGCCATCAGTTCCTCACGCTTGGCATCCTGGGCTTTGTAATAAGCTGTGAACACCGCATCCACCTGGGTCAGTTTGGCTGCTTCCAGTTTGAAGGCGCTGTCGATTTTCTGGTGAACCATCGCCACCCTTTCTTCTACTGTACGGCGCTGAAAACCACCGGGCTGTGCATAAGTTGCACCTGCAATGGCTGTGGCGCAGAAAAACAGGAATAAGATCTTTTTCATGCAGGAAAAATTTTATGAATAATTAAGTCGTTATATGTCAGACGTATGAACCCTCCCAAACTGTCGCACCACAGGCTGCTTTTTTGGCCTTTTCCCCGTTTTTGTACCGAAACAGGCATTCCTTACCCCGGATTTGCCCGAACTCAATTATCTTGCAGCTCCTTAATAATCAAAACTTATGGATTACAGTAAACTTGTTGCGGTGACCGGTCTGCCCGGCTTATTTGAACTGCTGAGCAGTAAGGCGGACGGCGCCATTGTGCGTTCCCTGGATGATAAAACCACCCGTTTCGTTTCCAGCCGGGTGCATAATTTCTCCCAGCTTGAAAGTATTGAAGTGTATACGGTTCGTGAAAACGTGAATCTGGCCGATATTTTCCTGGCCATGCAGAAAGACGGTGGCAAACTGCCCGATGATAAAGACGCGGCTGCAGTGAAGAAGTACTTTGAAAAAGTATTTCCTGACATGGACTTCGACAGAGTATATGACAGCGACCGTAAAAAGATGGTGAAATGGTACGCGGTCATTCAGAAAAACAATGTGGAGATCAAATTGTCAGAGATCACCGAAGAGGAAGAAGAAGCGGCACCCGCACCTGTGGTGGAAGCACCTGTGGTGGAAGAAAAGCCGAAGAAGGCGACACGCAAGAAAAAAGCAGAATAACATTGATCTGATCATCAGATACGGGCTACCTGATCATTCAGGTAGCTCTTCCTTTTAAATACAGTCCCATGAACTTTACAGCCGATATCAAAAAACTGCCCCGTCATTTTTTGCCGGAAGACTTCACCCTGCGCGACTGGGAAACAACGGAACCTTATTTCCAAAACCTGGCCGATCGCGTACTGGATTCAAGGGAAGCGCTGGAACAATGGCTGAAAGATGTCAGTGAACTGGAAGCTGTTGTCAGCGAAGACGCTTGCTGGCGGCAGATCCGCATGACCTGTGATACGGAGAACAAAGAACTGGAAGAAGCCTTTACGTTCTTCATGATGGAACTGCAGCCGAAGATCCAGCCCTTTGCCGATCAGCTCAACCGTAAACTCATTGCCTGTCCTTTTACGCAGGAACTCGACAACAAACAATACTTCACCTACCTGCGCAACGTCAAAAAGAATATCGATCTGTTCCGGGAAGAGAATATTCCCCTGCAGGCGGAACTGAATGTGATGCAGCAGCAGTTCGGTGTGATCTCCGGAAAAATGACCGTTGTTGTGAACGGACAGGAATTCACTTTACAGCAAGCCACCAAATTCCTGGAAGATCCCGATCGCAGCGTACGCGAACAAGTTTACCGCGCGATCTCTGACAGAAGATTTCAGGATCACAAAGAACTGGATGTCTTATACAGTAACCTGGTGCAGAAAAGGAATGAAGTGGCCCGCAATGCCGGCTTCTCCAATTACCGCGATTACCGTTTCGCCGAACTTGGTCGTTTCGACTATAATAAGGATGCCTGTTACCAGTTCCATGAAGCCGTCAAACTGCATGTGATGCCGCTGGTGGACCGCTTGTACGCGGAGAAAAAGAAGAAACTCGGGCTGGATGTACTGCGCCCCTGGGATATTGAAGCGGAACCGGCCGGTATTGAGCCCCTGCGTCCCTTCAAGACCGGGGACGAACTGACCCAAAAGGCCATTGTCTGTTTCCGCAAACTGGAGCCTTTCTTTGGCGACTGCCTGGCGAAAATGAAGGAGATGGGCCGGCTGGACCTGGAAAGCCGGAAAGGCAAAGCGCCCGGTGGTTATAACTGCCCGCTGGCGGAAACCGGTGCACCGTTCATCTTCATGAATGCGGCCGGACAGCTGGATGATGTGACCACGATGGTGCACGAAGGCGGTCATGCGATCCACTCCTTCCTCTCCCATCATTTACAACTGAGTGGTTTCAAAGAATACCCGACCGAGATCGCTGAAGTGGCGAGTATGGCCATGGAACTGTTCAGTATGGATCATTGGGAAGTTTTCTTCCCGGATGCCGCTGAACTGAAACGCGCGAAAGAACAACAACTCGAAAGAGTGATCACGATCTTCCCCTGGATCGCGACGATCGATAAATTCCAGCACTGGGTGTATGAAAATCCCGTTCATACCGTCGAAGAACGTGTGAAAAACTGGCGCCGCATTCTGGAAGAGTTCAGTTCACCTGAGATCGATTTCAGCGGACTGGAAGATTACCGCAACTATTTCTGGCACCGCCAGCTTCATTTGTTTGAAGTACCGTTCTATTATATCGAATACGGTATCGCGCAACTGGGTGCGATCGGTTTATGGATGCAATTCAAACAGAATAAGAAAGATGCGCTGGGTAATTATACCCGGGCGCTTGAACTGGGCGGTACACGTACCCTGCCGGAGTTATTCGCTGCTGCCGGATTGTCATTCGACTTTTCCCCGGGCTATATCAGTGGTTTAATGGACTTTGTGAAAAAGGAAGCAGAAAGCCTGTAAAATACCACTAAAGTGGTAGGGTATAAATTCGGAAAATTCATAGGAGGCCCGTATTTTTGGTTCAGAAATTCACAAGTGCGATACTGCACTTTAACATAGCTACTAATCAGAGCCTTAACCAAAAAGTCCCGATGTTTCTACACCGGGGCTTTGTTTTTTAAGTACGTTCTGAAATTGCATCAGCTGCAGTTCCTGCAAATACCTTCCACTACAACTTCTACCTGGTCAGCTGAATATCCGCGTGGTAATTTGATCGCGGGCGTGACCACATCATCGAGGCAAAAGGTCTGGTGGCAATGATTACAAACGAAATGAATATGGTGATCATGATGATGCCCTTCACTGCAATCATCTTTGCAAAGCGCGTAGCGAACTGAATTATCCGCGGTAGGGATGGTATGGATGATACCCTTGTCCACAAAGGTCTGCAGCGTTCTGTACACCGTTACCCGATCGAATTTTTCACCGGCACTTTTCTCGATATCACCATGCGATAATGCGCCCGGCTGATCCAGAAAAAGCTGAAGGATCTTTTTACGTCCGGCTGTTACACTCAGCTGATTTTTCTTCAGCAGTGAGTCCACCGTATGAATATGATGATGTGTCGTTTGCTTATGCATGAATAGCGTATTCCTATTTTTTCTCTTTGAGCATTTTGGCCGCGTCTTCCATGAGTTCTTTTACCTCAGCATCTTTCAGTCCGTCATAGATCTTGCGCACATCACCGTTCCGGTCAACCAGTGCCCAGAACTGTGTATGCAGGAAATCGTCATCGATATTACGCAGATTGTTCTTCGGGTCATCTATTGTGTAGCTGATACGCGCTGCGGTATACAGACTGTCTTTACGTCCGGTCAGGAATACCCACTTCTTCGTATCCACGCCCAGTGAATCGGCGTATCGTTTCATGCGGGAAGCTAATCCTGAACCGGATTGCAGGTATGGGAAAGGATCAGGAAGTCCGGCTCATCTTTAAAACGGTTGTATACCTCTTTCATCTTGGTGTTCATTTTTGGACAAATACCGGTGCAGGTGGTAAAGAAGTACTCCGCCACATAGATCTTGCCGGCCACATCTTTCTCGGTGAAAGGCTGGCCGTCCTGTGTCGTGAACTTAAAAGGACGCACATAACTTACCGGTGGCACATGCACCTGGCCCCAGCCCGGCATCAGGATCGTGAGGGCGAAATAGAATCCGGTAAAAAGGAGGGCGAAAAACCCGATATAGAACCATTTCTTCTTTGACATAACTGCATCTTAAAGGGCAAAGTTAACACCTCCCGCCTTCAAATAATAGTTTTGCAACACTGTTGCTTTTTCTTAATTTTGTTACCCTTCATGAAATTAAGGATCAATTGGGACGCGTTAGGTATCGGGGCTTCACTGGCCTGTGCCATTCATTGTGCCCTGCTCCCGCTTTTCCTGACCAGTTTGCCCCTGTTCGGCATCAATATCATCAATAATCTGGCTTTTGAGATCGGCATGATCGGGCTGGCACTGGCCATTGGTATCTACTCCCTTTACCATGGGTTCAGGCGTCACCACCATAGTCCCGTTCCCATTCTGTTATTCCTCGGCGGATTCAGCCTGCTGGTGATGAAAGAGTTCATCACTAATTTCTCCAACTGGCTCCTGTTGCCTGCCGTTATCCTGATCATCACCGCCCATCTGATCAATTACCGCTCCTGCCGTGTGCACAACCACGCGCACCGTGATGATTGTAATCACTGAGACCAGCCCGTATTTTTTATTTAACTTGAATAAAATTAACTGCATGAAACGATTCATGTTCGCGGCTTTCCTGTTCATGGGTATCGCTGCATTTTCACAGGACAAGAATGAAACCGCGATCCGCAAACTGATGGATGAACAGTCAGCCGCCTGGAATAAAGGCGATATCGATGCGTTCATGCACGGTTACTGGGAAAGTGATTCCCTGATGTTCATCGGTAAGAGTGGTGTGACCTACGGATGGAACAATACCCTGAAGAATTACAAAAAAGGATATCCCGATGTTACCGCCATGGGTACCCTTCAGTTCACACTGATCAAGGTACAACGGCTTTCCGGCCGCTACTACCATGTTACCGGCAAATGGTACCTGAAACGCACCATTGGTGACCTGAGCGGACATTATACTTTATTATTCCACAAACTGCACAAACGCTGGGTGATCGTTTCCGATCACAGCAGCTAACAAATTAAATAAACATCTGTATGGCACTCATCATTCTCGCGATCCTCCTGTTATTCGTATCCTACGCGATCCACCGCAATCCTCAATACGGCCGTTATGCGGTGATCATCAGAGTACTTTCCTTTATTATCCTCCTCATCGGCATCCTTTCCAAATCGATCGTACAGATCAATGCGGGTGAGATCGGTGTAAAATCATTATTCGGTAAAGTGCAGTCTGATGTACTCCCCAGCGGATTACACCTGGTGAACCCGCTGATGGACGTTACCCGGATGGATGTAAAGACAGAGAACTATACCATGAGTGGCGTGCATGATGAAGGTTCCAAATCAGGCGATGATGCGATCCGTGTACTGACCGCCGACGGTCTGGAAGTAACGATCGATCTGACCGTGCTGTACAAACTGCTGCCTTCCGAAGCGCCGCGCATGGTGCGGGAGACCGGTATCGATTATACCGATAAGATCGTGAGACCGCTGACCCGGACCAAGATCCGCGACAACGCCGTGTATTATGAAGCGGTGGCGCTTTATTCCGATAAACGCGATGAATTCCAGCACCGCATCTTCAAGAGCATTGAAGAGGATTTCAACAAAAGAGGTCTGATGCTGGAACAACTGCTGGTGCGCAACATCACCCTGCCTGAATCCGTGAAAGCAACGATCGAACAAAAGATCAATGCTGAACAGGATGCACAAAAAATGCAGTTCGTGTTACAGAAAGAAAAACAGGAAGCTGAACGTAAACGCGTGGAAGCACAGGGTATCGCCGATTACCAGCGCATCATCAACATCGGCCTGACCGATCAGCAGCTGCAATACGAACAGATCAAGGCCTATCTGGAACTCGCCAAATCAGCTAACTCCAAAGTGATCATTATGGGGAAGGGGAATAGTCCGGTGATTTTGGATACGAAGAACTAAATGCAATTTTGAGTTTTGCCCGCCCGGCTAACGCCGTTCGGACGGGAATTTTAAATTTTGAATTGAGTCCGACAGTCCGGAATGACTAAATTCAATGAACAGACTGTTTTCCGCTGCAAACAAAAAGTTTATACTAATACTGAAGCCCCCGCAGCGACCAAAATATTTACGCCCTCCTGTCATTCCGAGCCAGGCGAGGAACCTTACTGTTGAACGCATCTTGTATAGTTCAGCAGAAATTAGAATAAAACGCCGCAGGAAATACTTTTTTAGTTTATACACTTCGTTCGCGACGGCGAAGTCTGCCCTGATCAGTTCATCACAGAAACTTCGGGAAATATTTGGGTGCAGGCCTGTGCACTCAATAAAAACTACCCGCTTTAGTAAGCCTCCCGAAACAATATCTCCGTGCCTCCCTGCCTACCGGCAGGCAGGCGTGGTTAAATAAAAAAACAACAAGGTTCCTCGCCTGGCTCGGAATGACAGAACTGAGTAAGGCAAGAGTGTCGCTGCGGAATTTCTTCTTAACTAACATACTCCCGTTCGCAGCGATGTGTGACTGCAACGCAGGCACCCGTGACCTCCATAAGGTCTTCCCGCTATAGTCCCCCTCCGGAAAAAATATCTCCGTGTCTCCCTGCCTGCCGGCAGGCAGGCGTGGTTAAATAAAAAAGCTGAAAAAAACGCGCTAAGCAAGTTCTTAATACTCAATACTGGTCTTACTTTTCGCAATCTGTAGTTTGCCAAACACAATATAAGAAGCGATCAACCCCACCGAAGAAAAGAGAATATCATTGAAATCAAAGGTCCTGCCGAATACCGGTATGAGCTGCAGGTACTCATTCACGACCAGCATACCAAAGCCCAGGATGCAGACCAGGCGCAGGTCATACACATTCTCTAACCGGAAGATCCTTGCCAGCATATAGTTACGGCCACTGAAGAACCAGTAGGCACCGAAGGGGATCAGGAAGGAGCCGAAGAGGTTGGGGGCGATGCCCAGGAAGAAGCTGCCCGGCTCATCGAGCAGGTGCAGGGGACGAATGATGAATTTGATGGCCCAGATCAACAACGTGCCGGCTATCACTGACCATTTACTGATTTGCTTTAATTCCATAGCGTGCTGATGAATTTCTAAAATAGTCTTTTTTGCCGGATGCATTATACCTGTGTCAGGGTATTTTTAATCACTTCCTTTATCCCACAAGCCTTTCATATAACGGATGACAAAGAAAAGCGTTACAGCTGCTATTGCATAAAAAAGGACCGTGAAGATAAGCGGGTAGTTTCCCGGCCATCCCAGTCTGTAATAAATACCTGCAGAGAATACAGCAATGAGCCAGGCCAGCGCGACGGAGATCGCATTGAGGAGTCTTGTGAAATATTTTTTGATATCGGGGTCCCAGCCGCTTTCCATGAACAGGAATTAAGATCGGAAAGTTAGGGAATCCGGTTCAGTTCCCTGTTTATCGTTCATGCAGCAGCAGGGTCCGGAAGGCCATTGAATCACCGGAGAAAACATTGAAGTCCACTTTGGAGAGGATCCCGTTCACATGTCCCTCATCACTGTGCTGCCAGAATAGCCAGTCACGGCCGATCCGCGGCTGGTCCGGCTGATAATAATGCGCCACCCATAATGGATATTCATCGAAATCATTGCCGAGGTAACGGGCATAGAATTCCGGATTGGTATAAATGATCGGCTGAATATGATAATAATCCTCCACGATATCCAGCCACTTCTTCATTTCCTTCTTCAGTGATGCGGCCGTTGCGCCATTCAATTGCTCCACATCCAGCACCGGCGGCAGATCACCCGGATGCAGTTCCACATTATCGATGAAATGTTCCGCCTGCATTCTGCCGTCCTTGGACCCGATGAAAAAATGATAGGCCCCGCGGATGATCCCGGCTTCTTTCGCTTTTTTCCAGTTGCGCCCGAACTGTGGATCATCGATCCCGATACCTTCTGTGGCTTTGATGAAGGCGAAGCCCAGTTTGACGTCCATCACATTCATCTTGCTCACTTCTTCCCATGCGATGGTCTGCTGGTATTTGGAAACATCGATGCCGTGAATGGAATAAGAAGAAGGGATGCTGATGCCGAATTCCGGATAGCGGGCTTCCTTCGCCTTTTTATAAGTGACCCATTGAAAGAACAGCCAGCCCCCGTAAGCGGTCAGCCCCACTGCGAATACAATGAATAAGGTCAGTCGGGACAGTCTTTTTTGCTTCCTGCTCAGCATGGGTGGTGGTAATTGATCCGGAACGCAAATATAACCGGCGATCTTTTAGGAATCTGTTAATTCAGCGCACACATTTCCGCGCAGGTCATCTTCTTATATTCCCTGAATCCATTATCTTTTCAAGACCTAACGATGTACTATTTCTGGAAAATATGGTGGAAGCTCACGGGCTGGAAGCTCAAAGGTGAATTCCCGCGGCAGTTACCCAAAATGGTGCTGGCTGTTGCGCCCCATACCAGCTGGCATGATTTCCCCATAGGTATCGCCGCCCGTAGTCTGGTCCGTGCCGGCAAGATCCGTTTCCTGGGTAAAAAAGAGCTGTTCGATGGCCCCTTTGGCTGGATGTTCCGTGCCCTGGGAGGCACACCGGTGGACCGTTTCAGCAATAAGGGCATGGTGGAGCAGGTGGCGGATCTGTTCAGATCGAATGATGAATTCAAGATCGCGATGGCGCCGGAGGGTACACGCAAACAGGTCACCAAACTCAGGACCGGTTTCTACCAGATCGCTTTACAGGCCAGGGTACCTATAGTCATGGTCGGACTTGATTTCGGCAGCAAGCAGGTCTGTTTCTCCGAGCCCTTTGATCCTACCGGTGATGAAGAAAAAGACATGCAGCATATCATCCGCTTCTTCGCAGGCATGCGGGGGAAGTATCCGGAACAGGGGGTGGGGCATTTGGTGGATAGTAATAATGTATAACTGTTAAACCAATTGAAATGAATCGCAGGGATTTTATCAAAACAACCTCTACGGCAGTACCAGTGATTTCACTGCCCTTGTTGAATGAAATAAAAATGAATCCAGCAGTTCCTGTAAGAAAACTATTTGTTTATGGAGGTGAATTTGACAGGGTATTCATTAAATATGCCGCTTCGTTAACAGGAAAACAGCATCCAAAGATCTGTTTCCTGCCTACAGCCGCAGGTGATGCACCTGGCTATATTGTGCGGTGGTTTGAGAGCTGTGCAGGTCTACCCGTTGCGCCTTATGTTCAGCGATCCTTCATCTCCTCATACAATCAGAAAGAGTCATTCGAAGATATCTTTTTGAGTATGGATGTCATTTTAGTGGGAGGGGGAAACACTTTGAATTTGATGGCCATCTGGAAAGCACAGGGGATGGATATGGCATTACGAAAAGCATATGAATCAGGGGTGGTGCTGGGAGGCGGGAGTGCAGGATCTCTTTGCTGGTTCGAGCAGGGGACTACTGATTCCCGACCCGCAAAATTGTCCACGGTAGAGGGCTTAGGTTTTATCCAGGCCAGTCATAGTCCGCATTACGATGGAGAAGCGCAACGAAGGCCCCTTTATATCTCCAAGATAAAGAGTGGTGAATATAAACCAGGATATGCTTGTGATAATGGCGCAGGGATATATTTTGGGAATGAAGCCGTCAAACAAGTTGTTTCGCTTGACCAAAAAAGCAACGCCTATTTTGTGGGTATGTCCGAAGGGGAAGTTAAAGAAACGGTGCTTCAGAAAATTGTACTGCCCTCTTCCTGACAGTAGCATGGCTCGTCAATGAAGTGGCTGATATGCAAACGACCTTCCGCATCTTCGCGGGCATGCGGGGGAAATATCCGGAGCAGGGGGTGGGGCATTTGGTGAGGGAAGATTAATGTTCAGGTTTTTAAGAACTTCCTATTGCTGTACCTGCAATTGAAAAGGCAAATTTGCCAGGCCTCAAATGCCAATACATGGACACTATGAACTAATAATTTTAATAGTGTATATTATAGTGTTGGATGCAAGACACAGAGCCCGCACCCTAATAACAGGCAACCATTTCAGAGGTTTCATTTTAAGTTAGTTTAACATAACTATACAGTAAATCAATACATACAGAATGAAACCAGACCGAACTATCTTTCAAAAAAGTCATATATTTTTTGCTGCATTTTTTCTGCTAATGCTTGCAGGCTTCTGGTTGACATATTTCACAAAAATATCAGACCAGGAAAACTATCGTATGCATGTACATGGTGTAACACTAATATTATGGTGTACACTTTTAATATCTCAAGCGTATTTAATAAGAATAAAACGATACGCGCTTCATAAGCGGTTAGGCAAGCTATCTTATGTGATAGTCCCGCTAATTGCATTTACAACCATTGACCTCTATAAATACCGGTTAAGTGAGCTTACAATATTAAGCACAAGAGACTACTTGTTTACAGCCTCGGTTTTAATTGCTCTTCTTACTTTTTTGATCTTTTATGGACTTGCAATTTATTATAAAAACAAGCCGGCAATTCATGCACGATATATCATCTGTACCGTTTTTCCCATGTTCACAGCTGTTTTCGACCGCATCATTGACTCCTATTTTCCTTTTCTGTTACCTTATTTTCCGGACGTAGAGGGGCCTGTTGCTCAGGCTTTCGGGTTAACCTTAGGTGATATCTGCTTATTCGCTTTATGCATCTGGGACTGGCGTTCGCATAAGCGCATATACGTCTTTCCCATTGCTTTGATCATTCATCTTATCTATCATTTTTCAGTTCTGTATTTTTATAAATTTGAATTTTGGAGATCGTTTTGTAATTGGTTCTTTCATTTGTGAAGGAATGAAGTATTAAAGAATACCAGCACAGCAGAAAGCCTTCTCTCGCATATCATTTACTCGAGCAGTAAAACTATCTGGAAGACTAAACAAATTCAAAATGAAAAAATATATACTGGCGCTTTGGGTTGTTATTATTTTAATTTCATGTAATGGTCAATTAAACAAATCGAGGATTGAAATTAACCCGGATCATATCAGGCGAGAAGCGATCAAAATGACAGATTTTTTAACAGAAAGAAACTGTGATTCTTTCATTGCATTTCAGTATCCCAAAATTATTGAAATGTTCGGAGGCAGGCAAAAGGCTTTTCTTGCAATTACCAAAAGTTGGAAAAATCATGATGCGGATAGTCTAAAGATCACGAGAATCACAATTGGTGAACCGACGAAAGTTATTAGCTATAAAGATGAACTTCAATGTACAATCCCCCAAAACGTTGTGATTAAGAGTCCTAAAGTTTCGATAAGTGTAAAGTCAACATTGATCGCCATTTCAAAGGATGGGGGAAATAGATGGTATTTTATAGATGCGGTTGGAGATAATATTAAAAACATAAGATCGACTTTCCCAAATATCAGCAAAGAGCTAGTGATCCCGGAACAAACAAAGCCTGAAGTTATTAATGAGCTATGATCTCTTTACAACGATCGGTTCCATACTCATCTTCTCCATTTGGGCAATCATAGCCTTTACGGGAAAAAGAAAGTATTTCAGGATCTTAAGGATGCCGGGAGATCATTCATCCAGATCCAGCGAAATAAGTTGATACGCCGCTGCGATCCGTATCAGCTCCGCCGTATTCCGCGCATTGAGTTTACTCAGCAGATTCTTCCGGTGTGTATCGATGGTTGTGGTGCTCAGAAATATCTTCTGCGCGATCTCGGGATTGGTCAGCCCCCTTGCCACCAGCTCCAGCACTTCCTTTTCCCGCGCGGTGATCACCGGTTTCTTCTTCTCCGGATTTTCACGGATCAGTGTCGCCACCTGCTCACTGAGATAGACCTTGCCCTGCATCACCTGCCTGATCGCATCTTTCAGTTCCTGGCGCGTTGCGTTCTTCAGCACATAACCGGAAGCGCCGTATTCCAGCATCTTGCGGACATAAGTCTCCTGGTTGAAAGTACTCAGGCCGATGATGAAGATGCCGGGATATGTTTTTTTGATCTCCTTGCAAAGGTCGATCCCGTTGATATCCGGCAAATTGATATCCAGCAGGATCACATCCGGTTGCTGCTGATGCAGGAAAGCCAGGCAGGACGCGCCATTGGACGCATGGCCCACCCAATCGATCTCTTCATCACTTTGTAAAAGCGACCGGATCCCTTCAATGACCATGTAGTGGTCGTCAACAATGAATAAACTTACTTTCATTTATACAGGTACTTCAATTTGAACAGATGTGCCTTTGCCGGCAGTGGAACGTATATCCAGCTTCCCTTTCATGTAACCGATGCGGCTCCGGATATTGAGCCAGCCCGCACCACCCTGATTCGCCGGATCCTCCGCATTGAATCCCTTGCCATCATCTTCAACGGTCAGCGTCATGCCGCCCTCATCATAACTGATCTGAACAATGGCTTCTCTTGCACCCGCATGGCGCAGGATATTGCTGATCAGTTCCTGCACGATCCTGTAAAGATTGATCGCGGTGGTTTGCGCGATCGTTTTTCCATCGAGGTTGAGCGACTGATAACTGATTTGCACCACACCTGAACGGTTGATGTCATTACAGAAATCCTGCAATGCCTTGTCCAGACCGAATTTCAGCAATACCTCCGGCATCATATTGTGCGCCACCCGCCTCAGTTCACTGATCGAACTGTCCAGCATATCCACGCTTCTTTCAAAAGCCTGCTGGTTCTCCGGCGTCATCACCAGGTTTTCTTTCATATGCTGGAATGAAAATTTAATGCCCGACAGCATGCCCCCGAGTCCATCATGAAGGTCCTTGGCAAGTCGTGTGCGTTCCTGCTCTTCCCCTTTCATCACCGCTTCCGCCGCGGAAAGTTGTTGCTCGGTCTCCAGTTCCTGGATCCTCTGCTGTTGTAATTTCTGATACTGTTTGTTATTCCGGTAGGCCAGGACCGAGATCAGGATCACGGCAAGGATACCCGTTGCGAGTAAGATATTGAGCAGGTTCTTTTGCCGGATCGAATACGCCTGGATCTGCTGCTTATTCTCAAGCTCCCGGATCTTCATTTCATTTTTCTCTTTCCCGTAACGGGTTTCCATTTCCTGCGTATTGCGGTTAAGCTCTTCATTCAGTAATGAATCGGCCACGATATCGCCCTGCTTCCGGTAACTTTCATAAGCATTGAGATCATGCTGCGCCAGCGCGATATCCGAAAGTAACAGGAGAATATCCCTGACACGTGCGGTCATACTATTCTCCCTGGCGAGACTCAAGGCCTGTGCACCGAAACGCCTGGCTTCCTCATACTGTTGCTGATGCATTTTCGCGATAGCCAGTCCGAACAGACTTTCCGCTTGTCCGTCCTGATCGTTGAATTGCTGCGCCAGCTTGTACGCTTCGTTGCAAAGGGGTGCGATCTTATCATACTGACCGGAAAGTTTATACGCGCCTGCAAGATTCAGTAGGACGGATTCCCTGAGTTTGACATTTTGTGTGGTCGTACTGATCGCCAGTGCTTCCTGTAATAACGGGAATGCTTTTTCCGGAGTTTTGAGACTGTTATAATGGATCGCCAGGTTATTCAGGGCCATGCCCAGCTGTGGTGTCAGGCCCGCTTCCCGCGCCTGTTTCACGGCCTGCTCTCCATAAGTGATCGCTTCTTTGTAGCGATGCATATTCTCATATAACACCTGCAGAGCATCACTGCATTGTTCCGCATACTGGTCGTTATGCCTGAGCGCGAAGATCCGCTGCGCTTCAATGTACAATCCGGTCGCTTCTTCATAACGGCCTCCGTACACACAGGCGTTGGCGGTATTGAAGATGGCTTTGGATAAATTGAGACTGTCATTCATCCGGCGCGCCAGCAGGATCCCTTCTTTATTCAATTGATAGGAGGAATCGAAACGGCCCTGCACATTCAGGACATAGGTGTAGTTGAATATGTACTTGATGATGCCGGTCTGATATCCGATCGAACGGCTGAGATCACCCGCCTTTTTATACCAGCTTTTGGCCGTTTCGGGCTGATCGTTCTCATATTGCTGGCCAATGCTGATGTACAGCATGGCAGCCGCAGAATCCTTCCCCGCCTGCTTTTCAAGCCGGAGCAGACTGTCCCGGTTCAGGATATCCTGGCCCCGCACCGAACCAGCCAGTATAACCATCAGCAGTACACTAAGAAAGGACCGTCTCATATATTTCATGGGCTGTATAATACTCAAATATCATGATCTGTACGACGAAGCGCCTCCACCAAAACCATGATTTTCGTCAAAAAAATGAAATTCATGGTTTTAGGGGAAGACCTGAGCGGCAGCAGCGGATATTTTTGGATAAAATCAGGCACATGAAAAAAAGCTGGCTGTATCTCTTATTGGCATTGATGGTCTCCGGTAAAATCTCCGCACAGGCCGAAACATTTGACATCTACCAGTACACCGCTCCGAAAGAGTGGGTGAAGCAGGCGGGTTCCGGAACCATGGCTTTTACCTTATCGGATGATAAGAAGAACACTTTCGCCATGATCGTGCTCTACAGCAGCCGGAAAAGTGAGGGCAGTGCGCAGAAGGATTTTGACAAGAGCTGGGATATCGTTTCAAAAAGCACCGGCATTACCACGGCGCCACAGATGCAGGCCCCGGAAACAGATAAAGGTTGGACATCACTGACCGGAGTAACAACTTATGTAGCAGATAAAGCCACCGCGGCGATCGTACTCAGTTCTTTCACCGGATCCGGCAAATGCGGCACCGTATTGGTTTCATTCAATGATGCCGGTTATCAGGCCGCGATCGAAGCGTTCCTGAACAGCCTGGACCTGAATGCGAATGCCGCTCCGGTAACAACACAGAATAATAATACTACAACAACTACTACTACTGCATCATCAACAGCAGGGGGCATTAGTTATACCGTTCCGCGAGGCTGGACTGAAACCAAAAACGCGAATGGAAGCGTGTCCATAGCTTCACCCTTATTGGAGTGCCGGGAAAACAGCTATTACACCATTCATTATCTCGGCAGCTCTGTATATAACGGCAGCTTACAGGAATATGCCGCGAACCTGCACAAGTCTTATTTCTATGAAGGTGCCAATGCACCGACACAGTATATGTCCGGCGACAAAAACATCTCGAAGGGTTATGACAATGACGGACGTGAATATCTGTCATTTGCCACCTCGGCGCATTTGTTCGATAAGGACCGCTGCTATCATTATGGCATGGTGTACCTGCTGCGGACCGGGGATCAGATGGCTGTTTTCCTGGTCGAACTGAGACCCGTTAACAGCAATAAAGAAGGAATACCGGGGTGGGGAAATTTTCTGAGTGATTGTAACGCCCTGCGTTCAGCCTGGAGCCGTTTTCTTAGTGCGGTAAAATTCAATAAACCCGGAAAACCGCTCGGGACGCTGCCGGAAGAGCTTTTCGGCAACTGGGAAAGCCGCGTCATCCTCGGGGCTACCTACTTTGGCTTCATTGATTCCCGGATCATGGAACGCTATCATTTCATGGAAGACGGCCGTTATCAATCCCAGAAAATGCTGGCCGGCAATAACTACGGCAAATACCAGGTTACCGGTAACAAACTCACCATCACCGATGCATCGGGCAAGAGCAGCAGCTACCGTTTCAGGCTTGAATCCGTATTTGAATACGGAAGCTGGAAACGAGAACTGACGCTGCTGGATGCGAATGGGAAGGAGGTGACGTTGCGGTATGATGGGGAGTAAAATACCTCGCTAAATTTCATATCTTACTTAGGGTTCCCCAGGCGCATGGAGTTATGCGCAAGCGTGTGGAGAAACCAGGGATCAGGGTTTCCCAGATAGGTTCGTATTTCACGTTCCGATCATCATATTGAGACTTGATTTCGGCAGCAAACAGGTCTGTTTCTCCGAGCCTTTCTATCTCACCGGTGAAGAAGAGAAGGACATGCAGCAAATCATCCGCTTCTTCGCAGGCATGCGGGGGAAGTATCCGGAACAGGGGGTGGGGCATTTGATGATGTAAACGTAACCGGCTGAGTATTTTTCCTTCAAATTCCTTTTTGAAGTGCCATCTTTCAATTTGAATGGGTGGTTGCACACAGTTTACGAATAGCGTAAATTAGAGTGTAATCAAGGACTCTTTTACTAACATTCAACAGTCAATTGAGAAGCATTTGTTCTAAAGGCATAAAAACAATGAAGGTTGTTTTACAAGTTCTCCTTTTAGTTTTACTGATCATTTCAGGTGTTTGGTTATATCGCAAATACCAGCAAAACCTTCTTAAGAAAAAGGAAATTGAAGAGGCGGAAGAGAAGGAGCGGGAAGAAATCCGTCAACAATTATATGATTTTATTAAGTCAAAACTTAACAAAATCAGAATAGCAAAAAATGAATTTTCAAATTACTTAGATCATGATTCCGGTTACTTCGCAAACTATCAGCTAGAACAATGGAAACGGCAGTATTTAAGCCTATTTTCTGAGATTGAAGGTACAACATACGAATACCTTCCGTTTTCTTCAGATGAATTGAAAGACATCAAAGAATTTATAGCATTTTATCAAACTGGTGAAAATCTACGATTAGAGTCAACCATTTCTTTTGTAGATGCTGAATTAAAATCATACAGTAGTTTTTTTGATAATATTGAAGGCAGGAAACTGGATCATCAACAGCGAAAAGCAATTATTACAGATGAAGACAATAACATTGTTATTGCAGGCGCTGGTTCTGGAAAAACAACTACAATTGTTGGCAAAGTAAACTATGTAATTGATCGATATAAGGTAAACCCTGAAGAGATCCTGCTTATTTCATTCACCAATAAATCGGCTGCTACACTAGCAAGCAGGATTAATATTAAAGGCGTAGACGCAAAAACATTTCACAAACTAGGTAAAGACATCATTGCTGAAAGCGAAGCGAAGCAGCCTAGTATTTTCGACGAAAACCAATTTAAACCACTTTTGACAAAGTGCTTTAAAGAACTCCTTGCCGATAAACTGTATTTGAAACAGGTAACAACATACTTCACGGAGTATATGAAACCAGTGAAGTCACAATTTGAGTTTGATAATCAAGGCGATTATATTCAATATATCAAAGACAAGAATTTTCGTACTTATAAAACGAAGGAGGTTACAACTAGAGAAAGAACAACATACAAGATGGAAGTTGTTAAAAGTATTGAAGAGTGTAAAATTGCAAATTTTCTCCTTTTCAATGGAATTGAATATGAATATGAGTTTCCTTATGAATTTGATACAGCAAATGAGGCTTTCAGGCAATACAAACCTGATTTTACAATTAAACAAAATGACAAGATTTTTTACTTAGAACATTTGGCCGTATCCAGGGACGGAAGTGTACCAAAATTCTTTACAAAAGAACGCGAAACACAAGAAGAAGCTAAATCCAGATATTGGGAAAAGATTTTTTGGTCAAGAGATCTTCACCAAGCTAACAAAACAATACTTATTGAAACGTTTAGTTATGAAATGAGTGAAGGGGTTTTATTTGACAACCTCACTTTAAGTTTGAAGGCAGCAGGCATAACGATCCAGCCTAAATCACCCGAAGAAGTTTGGCAAATAATTAATAACGCAGCACAAGACGAAATAAACACCCTTATTGCATTGATAGGAACTTTCATAACCCTTCTTAAATCAAATAATTACACTTTAGATTATATACGCTCAAAGAACACAGAAACGCAAGACCGTTTTTCCCGAGAAAGAAGTTCCTTGTTCATGGATATCTGTACCCCGGTCTTTGATCGCTATGAAAACTATTTACGCGACAGGGGTGAGATCGATTTCAGTGATATGATCAACAAAGCCACAAACCTGGTTTACAAGAAGAAGCACAACCGAAAATACAGCTACATCATCATTGATGAGTTTCAGGACATCTCCATTGGTCGATATCAGCTTGTTAAATCGCTCAAAACCAATAATCCCGCCTGCAAAATTTTTGCTGTTGGAGATGATTGGCAATCAATTTATAGATTTAGTGGAAGCGATATCGCTTTGTTCAAAGATTTTGAGAAATACTTTGGATACACGGTTAGGTCGAAAATAGAAACGACCTATCGTTTTCACGAACCGTTGATCAGGCTTTCAAGCGATTTTATCCTGAAAAACCCTAATCAAACAATGAAGGAATTGAAGGGGGTGTCAGCGGAAAAAAAAACAAGCTACAAGATTCAATATTCAACTTCCGATAATCAGGACGACAGCATTGCGGTTCAAATTATTTTCAATGAAATACTATCAAAACATGATGGAGGTACAGAAAAGGAGGTTTATATACTTGGACGATATGGTTTTGATATTGACCGAATCAAGAACTTAAGCGGCGCATTTTTAATAGACAGAGCAAGTGAATCGATCTCTTATAGCATAAAAACACAAAACGGTGTAATTAAGCGTTTGAAGGCGCAATTTATGACCATACATAAGGCTAAGGGCCTGGAAGCAGATATCGTAATTGTCTTGAACTGCAATTCTGGTAAACTCGGTTTCCCTTCTGAGTTATCGGATGACAGTGTTTTAAATTTACTTTTAAGTGATGCCGACCAATTTGAAAATGGTGAAGAAAGAAGATTGTTTTATGTTGCTATGACAAGAGCAAGAGAGTTGGTTTACTTTGTGACAGATAGCTCATTTAAGTCAAAATTCATATCTGAAATTGAAGCAGAAAGCTTGCAGTCTCCCAATAAAAAGTGTCCGCAGTGCAGATCGGCAGACCTGGTCTTGAGAAAATCCGGTATTGCAAAAAATGGAAATACTTACAAGTTATTTGGTTGTTCGAATTATCTATATGGGTGTGATTTCACGACGACAGAATGGATAAATAATTGACAAGTCAAGGACATATAATCAAAATCAATGATTTTGGAATGGTTAATCAGTTATCAATCCGTTGACTATCTTATGTTTATCTAAGTTGAAATTTCAAAGAAGACATCCGAGTAATCACGGCCTCACCCAAATGGATATCCTCAAAACAGAACGAGAAAAAATGCCCGCGTACAGGTCACAGCCGGTGAGTTCTGGTGAACAGGTAAGACGAATACCCGGTTAGTAGTATTTCCAGGGAAGGGATTTTAAGTAAATTAGAACTACTCGCTGTTGTCTCGTTAGATGATGGAAGAAGTGGCCCAAGCTAACACCCTGCTTATAATGCAGACTCTTTAGCATGTTATGATAGACATGCATATGCTTCAATTTATTTTGTTTTTTAGTTCATTGAGTTTTTAAAGAAAATATATAGTGAAAGTTATCAAAGCATTATAGACGAGAATATTTTTTATATTATGACCAAATTAGCCGAAGAATCGGGAATCATACAAATGCAATCAAAAAGCGAGGTCTTTAAATAAAAATGAATAAAATATCTAACATTACAAGAAGAGACATCTTTGATACAATAACTATTGAAGGTCTTAGTTGGAATGGCCGATTGGAAGAAACAGACTTTCTTTCTCGGCTTTATGATCTTAGTAAAATTCCATCAACAGATAGTAGGTTTAAGGACGCAAACGGTGACATTTGGCAGCATAGAGTAAATAATAACGATTGGGACGAAAATTGGATTTTCTCAGACGAGAGATTTAATCTAATTCACTGTGACGACGCTACTTTCTTACAATTCCTATGTGAAATGCTTCATCCAATAGTTAGGAGCGACACAACTCAAGTTACAAGGCTTCATCAAATGTTCAATGAGTATTTATCTAAGGACAATTTTGAGTTGGTTGAAAAAACAAGAATTTCAGAAAGACCAATTTTTATTGGTCGTTATAAGATTCTAGGTAAAGCGACAATTCAAAAATCAAAGAAAGAAATTGAAGATTATCTATCGGATGAGTATGTAGTAAAGCAAATTAATATTATGGAAAGTGCTATTGAGAATTCGCCAGAATTAGCAATTGGCACAGCAAAAGAACTTATTGAAACAATTTGCCATACTATTTTAACCGAAAGAAAAGTTGAAACGGATAAAAATTGGGACTTACTTCAATTATTAAAACAAACCACAAAACAGCTTAATTTAACACCAGAGGGTATCCCGGATGAAGCTAAAGCATCAAAGACAATTAAAAGTATTTTGGGTAGCTTGACAACAGTGGTTCAAGGTATTGGTGAGTTAAGAAATCAATATGGTAGCGGACACGGGAAAAAAGCTACTTTCAAGGGACTTACTTCAAGACATGCAAAACTATCGGTTGGCGCTGCTTCAACTCTTGCAATTTTTCTTTTAGAAACACATAAGACAAGACTTTAAAATGAATAATGCATTAAATAAAAACTATTTAGAGCACAATGTATTTAGACAATTATCTGAATATGCAGAATTCTATCGTTCCTTATCTAACTCTACAATGGGCTGGATTTCACAAGGATCAGGTTCGGGAATAAATATTGATACTTACGTTTTTTCTTCAATGCAAGGAACTTTGGAATCGATTCACGATATTTTATTTAAGGGGCGCATTAATGATTCTTATGCTTTACTTAGGAAGTACTATGATTCAACAATTATAAATATATATTCTAATCTCTATTTGAACGACAACTTCAGTATTGACAACTTCATAGTTGATAAAATAAATCATTGGGTTAAAGGAAAAGAAACGATTCCAAGCTTTGGAATAATGTCGGAATATATTATAAAGTCACAAAAAGTAGCGGAAATAACACAATTGATTTATAAAAACGGGGCTTTCAAAGGTAGTTCATTTGAAGAGCTAAGAAAAAGATGTAATGACCACACTCACTATCTTTATTACCATAATTTAATCTTAAATGACAACGAACTATACTTGCAAAATAGGCTGTCTACTCTTGATAGTTTTTCTACTGATCTAAAGGACATATTCATTTTGCATTTATCATACTTATTCTATTTAAACGATCATTACATGATGTCGAGTGATTATATCGACAGTTTGGATTGTGGGCTGACACCAGAAGAAGATTCACAATATTGGGTTGCACCATTCATTCAAAAGGCATTTGACAACATTATTAAAGCAAACCGTCCAGAGATAGCTGAAATAATAAAGGGCAAAACTGCAATGAAACTTGAATAAGTAAGTATTTGACAAAAACCCGAATCGCTAACAAAAAGCTTTGCGCAATTAGGGCTGGACGCTGCAGCAATCATCAGCAGTGCATATCCAAGTTTTGGTTTCGGGAAGACGTTTGCTCAATTCCCCCAACTACACAAAGCCTAGAACGTTAACGCTCTCCAAAATATTCATACACCAGTTACCTCACATTACCTACTTCCAATGCCTCATAACCCCCTCCCCGAACTGAACAACATAGGCATTGTCGTCCAATCACTGGACGATGCCATTGCCTTCTTCACTGAGATCGGACTGACCCTGGAAGGGCGGACCATGGTTGAGGGTGAATGTGCAGGACGCGTGACTGGACTGGGAGATCAGTCGGTGGAGATCGCCATGATGGTAACGCCTGACGGGCACAGCCGGCTGGAGCTTTCCAGATTCATCAGACCGGCCACTATCGAAGATCACCGGACAAGCAGGAATAGGGCTGTGCTCTGAGATTGACGGGGACCTAAGTTGGTATATTTATTAAATACAGTTCACCTTTTTATGGAAAGAAGTGAGCACATCACTCAAACTAATACAATATGACTACCAGTTCTAATATAATGTTCTTGACAAGTCTATTATTTACCTCTGTTACTTTTATAGCCTGCAGAGATTTACCTAATAAGAATCCAGCAGGTGAAAAAACGTTGTCGCAGGACAGTCGTTTAAATTACGATACATCAACCACAACAATAATTGCATTAAAGAGCAAAAGCGAGTGGCCGTTTGACAGTACGTGTAAGGCTACAGTATTGACACAAGATAATTTACAAACTATTGATACTTTATTGTTACGTTGTATTGCTAACTACAATAATTCGCTAAGCAATAACAAGGAACAATGGGGAATTGATTTAGTGAAATGGAATTACAAAAAACAGTTAGTCGCTGTTATTAACAAGGACGGGCAAAAAGAAGTTTGGGTAAACTGTTTTTGCAATACGTGGGACAATGACCAATGGAAAACTGAAATATTGCAAGTAGATGATGGCGGAACCTGTTATTTCAATTTTAAAATAAATTTAGAAACCAAAAAATATTACGCACTAATCGTTAATGGTGTAGCATAAAAAAGACGGTCTTCTTATATCACATCACCATCACCGGCGCTTCCCCTTCCCCCTGCCGCATGATCCTCACCTCCACATCAAACACCTCTTTGATCAGTTCCGTCGTCACCTGCGCATGATCCCTTACATGCGCTACCATCTTCCCTTCTTTCATGAACAGGATGCGGTCGCCGAAGCTCATGGACAGATTCAGGTCGTGCAGAATGGCGATCACCGTTACGCCTTCACGGCTGAGGGCCCGGGCTACGGTCAGTAATTGTAACTGGTGTTTGAGGTCCAGGTGACTGATCGCTTCATCCAGAAAGAGATAACGGGTGGTGTCCTTCTGTTCCCAGATCTGGGCCAGCACGCGGGCAAATTGTACGCGTTGTTTTTCACCGCCGGATAAAGTCAGGTATTCCCGTTCCATGAAATCCGCCATGTCAGCGCGTTTCAGAGCTTCCGCGCAAATGGCTTCATCCTTCGGACCGGGCTGGAAATCGAAATGCGGATAACGGCCCATCATCACCACTTCTTCTACGGAAAGCGGAAAGAACAACGCGGGTTGCTGGCTCAGCACCGCACGGCGCTGCGCCAGTTTAGCCTTGTCCATTTTAAATACATCCTTGCCATCATAGGTCACCGTTCCTTCCTTTGGTTTCAGCTCACCGCTGAATACTTTCAGGAAAGTGGATTTTCCGCAACCATTGGGGCCCACGATCACATGAAAGGAACCGGGTTCAAAATCCACATCTATCCCCTGCAGGATCTTTTTACCGCCGGCCTGGTAATGGATATTCCGGGTACTAAGCATGCTGCCCTCCTTTCTGCAGGATATTGCTGCGCTTGAGGAGTATGATGAAAACCGGTGCACCGACTATGGAAGTGATGATGCCCACCGGTATCTCAGCAGGTGCGAGTAATAAACGCGCACCCGTATCCGCCATTACAAGTAAGATGGAACCCGCCAGCATGGAAGCGGGTAATAATTTTTTATTGTCGCTGCCAATGACCAGTCGCAGCATATGCGGTACGATCAGACCCACAAAACCAATAACGCCCACAAAAGCAGTGGCCACCGAAACCATGATGGTATTCAGGATCATCACACGCCTTTTCAGTTTCTCCGTATCCACACCGAGATAGGAAGCTTCTTCTTCACCCAGTAACAATGCATTCAGTTGTTTGGAAAAACGCAGTGCATAGATGAAGATCACGATCGATACCGCGCCGGTGATGAAGAACTGCGTCCAGGTGGCCCTTGCAAAGGTGCCGAGGTTCCAGAACGTGATGTCCCGCGCCTGCGGATCCCGCGCGATATAACTCATGAAGCCCGTACCACTCAGCGCCACGGCATTGACCGCGATACCCACCAGCAATAATGAAATGATGGAAACACTTCGGGCGTTCCTGGCCAACGTGTACACTAAAAAGGTAGCGATCAGTCCGCCCGCGAATGCCATCAGCGGCACCAGGAAGGTATTGGCATAGATCTTCAATTCCGGAGAAAACGAAGAAGACAGCACAAAAACCACCGATGCGCCGAAAGCCGCGCCGGAGCTGGTTCCTGCGAGACCCGGTTCCACGATCGGGTTCCGGAACAAACCCTGCATCAGCACACCACTCAGGGCCAGTACAGAACCGGTCACCGCACACAACAATACCCTTGGTAAACGTATTTGTATAAAGACCGCTTCATAGATCGAAGCCGGTCGTTGCCCCTGGAAATAATGTTTGAGGGAGGACAACATCTCATCCGGACGGATCGATACCGCACCGAATGCGATGGCAGCGATCAGCGTCAGGAACAGCAGGATCCCCAACAGCGGCAGGAAGTATTTATTTTTTTTCCGGGACATTTTTTGCGGGATGGAGCAGGCTCATCAGCTTCAGCACATTCTCCGCTGTGCGGGGGCCGAAATAAACCATGTCATGTTCTTCGAAACGGTAGATGCGGTTGTTCTTCGCCGCATTGGTGAGCGCTACACCGGGAACGGTCTTGAAGTTTTCCGCACCACCCATTTTATCGAAACCGAAATCCGTAGCGATGATCACATCCGGATTGGCCAGCGCGATGGCTTCCGCACTGATCTGTTTCGCACCCTTGCCATCATACACCGCGATCTTTCCACCGGCGAGTTTGATCAAACGATCGGCAGGGCCTTCATTCTTGCGGCCACTCATCACGAAGAAATTATTATTGGCCTGTCCGTAATGGATCACCATCACGGTAGGTGTATCGGTCAGTGTTTTCTGCGCGGCATATACGGCATTCATGTCCGCGTCCATCTTCGCGATGATGGAATCCGCGCGTTTGGTCTCACCCAGAAAGGCGGCCAGTTCTTTCAGCAGCATTTTGGAACTGTCGTATGAATTGGCACTGCCGAACGCTTTCAGCGAAAGGCCCGCGTCCTTCAGTTTGGGGATCACGGTCTCGGGACCGATATCATTGCAATGGATCACCACATCCGGGTTCATGGAGATGATGCCTTCCACACTCAGTAAACGGTGGTAACCCACGGTGGGCAACAGTTTGGCGCTGTCGGGATAAGTACTCGTCAGATCACGCGCCACGATATCATGCCCGCGGCCGAGCGCGAATACCATTTCCGTCAGTTGTTTGGAAACACAAACAATGCGGAGCGACTTTGTACCATCGGGTTCTTTATGACGGAAGCGGCCACAGCTGAACAGGGTGGCGGCCATGAGCGTAAACAACAGGATCTTTTTCATGTGATCATATTAAAAGCACTGTTCCGGGCCAAAACCCGGAACAGTACTGAAGTTATTATAAATTATAACGCAGGCTGAAACCTGTGAAGTAATTCGATCCGCGCGGACCGGCGAGATAAGCGTCCGGCAGCTGGTTGATGAACACAGCGATGGGGTAACGTACTCCACCGATATTGTTCAGACCGAAATACAGGTCCAGGTCGAAATGCTTCGACAAGCTGCCCTGGTAGCCGATCTTGGCATTTGTCAGGTTGTAACCTTTCGTCATATTGATGTTATCCGAAGTGATCGGGAAAGCACCTTTATGACTCCACGTGAAGTTGCCGTAGATACCGGGTTTGGTATTGAAATCAACACCCAGGTTAGCGGTCAGCTTGGGAACACCGGCCACATCCTTGCCGTCAAAATGAACTACGGAATCTTTCAGCACTACGCCACGGAAATGGAAACTGTAGTTCTCGTACTTGAAATTGGAAGCGGTCACATTCGCGAAAGCACGAACGGAAGAGAAGAAGGATTTGTCGGATTCATAAGCGGTCACTTTCACGATGCCTTCAAAACCTTTGTCGTTCTGCTTGCCGCCATTCACCAGGTAAGTATATAAGGTAGCGGTACCGGCAGCATTGAGAACGTTCACGGCCGACATCTTATCTGCGAAGATCGCGTCGAAGTAAGCCAGCTGGAAGTTCACTTTACCGTTCAGCAGGGAACCTTTGGTACCGATCTCGAACTGCGTGCCCACTTCCGGCTTCAGGTTGTTGTTGAGTTTGCCGGTAAAGGGAATATAGAAATAAGAACTGGTCGGCGCTTTGTAACCCTTACTCCAGGAAACATATGCGGAGAAGTTCTTGTTGAATACTTTGTTCAGCGCGAAATGTGGTGATACCATGGACTTGTATGCGGTATCAAAACGGGTCGGGAGCTGGTTGTTCGCGAAAAGACGATCACTCAGGTTGATCCGCATGTTGCTCACACCGATACCTGCAGTTACAGAAAGATCCTTTGGTAACGCGAGTGTCCATTCGGTGAAATAAGAACCGGTACTGCTGGTCGTGTATTTATTGCTGTTCGCTGCACCGATGGTCCAGTAGTAGTGTGTACCATATACCCATACCGCCAATGGATCGCGGGGATCCTTCACCATGGTGTAACCAATGGTCTGTGCGGTCTGGCTTTGCAACTCTACACCCGTGATGCCGCTCAGGGTAAGGCCCTTGCCCAGCGCGAAGTTGGTATTGAACGTGGAACGCAGTCCGTAGTTGAGCGGATCTTTATCCGTCCAGCCACCGGCAGAACTCGCATTGATCGTAGCACCGGTACCGAATACAGTAGTGGTGTTGGAAATACTCTTGCAGAAATTATAGGTATGGCTCACACCTGCACGGAAGCTGGTCATGGCCGCATGTCCGTCACGTTTCACATAATCGATATTGCCGGTATAGTCGTTATTCGCCCATTGGGAAAGCGTGAGCTCACCGATACGCTGGTCATAGCTTTTACTGTAACCGATGTACATGTTCACGGTCTGTTTATCGTTCGGCTTGAATTCACCGGATACATTCACAAAATCCTTTTCTGAATTATTATGATAGGTGTATCCTTCTGTGAACTGATGTCCGTAATTCACCAGTAAAGAAGAACGTTCCGCGCCCATCGCGAAATGAGTAGTGTAACGCTGCAGTCCGTAAGAACCGACCATCAGGTCCTGTGTGAAAGAGGTCTTGCCTTTTTCAGGTCTGATCGTTTTCAGGTTCACGACACCGGCAACGGCCAGTCCGTAAATGGTACCGGCGGGGCCTTTGGTGACCTCCACGTTACCGATGGAACCGAAATCGATATCATCCATTACGGTGATGCCTTCCGCATCGGTGATGGGAATACCGTTCAGGTATACTTTGGAACCTTGTCCGTCGAAGTTGCTGTTGATACGACCGGTACCCCCGCTGCCGTTACCATAACCACGGATGTTGAAGCTTTGTCCGGAAGAAACCGCACGGCGCTGCATGATCACACCGGGAACGTTGGTATTGATCGCATCGTCCAGGAACAGGCCGGTACTGCGGTTCAGCTCGGCGCGGTTCAGTTTGCTGATCGATGCGGGTTGGTATAACAATGATTTGTTCTGGTTGGATGTAGCAGTGATCTCCACGTTACCCAGCGTACTGCCGGCTTCATTGAGGGTGACCTGTAAATTGACATCGCAGTCCTTCACCGTATATTTCACCGTTCCATAACCGACGAAGCTGACACTGATCTCGGTATTGCCACCGTTACAGGGAATACTGAATGCGCCGTTGGCATCTGAAGTCGCCACGGCTTTGCCCGCAACAGAGATCGTGGCACCGGACAGCGGCGTACTGCCGGAAGCATCGGTCACGACACCTTTAATGGTCTTTTGCGCGAAAGCGAACTGGAATGTGAATATGGAAATGATCAGGAATAAAAATTTGAATTTCATGTTGATTGATTGATTAATAAAGAATGGCGCAGACATAGCGTCTGTACCGCATATGCGCACATTGGATCCTGCGGATCCCCAAAGTTGAAATGGAATGATCAGGCCCGGGGCGGTGGCGTGGTTACTTCCGTAATGGCGGGAAGTACCGCGGACTGATAATGAAAATGCGTGGTGGTAACGGTGACCGGTACCTGTATGGTTACGATCGGCTCAGTGCCGACGAATACGATCTGCGTGAGTTGTTGCAGGAGAGAATGACCGTTGCCCTTCTTTTGATGCTGATGGTCCTGCACCTGTTCCATTTTCTTCAGCAGACCTTCTTCTTTTTCATCTTCAATACAGCGGATGCGGAGTGTACCGGCCGTTACCTGCTGTTCAATGATATCATACAGCTTGCCGTGGAAATAGAACTCGTGTTCATTTTCACTTTCGAAAGAGGGGTCTGCAGGCTGATCGTTCGTTAATGCGAATTCAAAAACCTCTTCATCCGGCACCTCTTTTTGTTCACGAAGCCTTGCCCTGACCTCATTGCGGCGCTGGATCTGTATACATTTGATATACAGCCAGTAGCCGCCTGTGTTCAGGAAGAGACATGTTAATAATAATATGGTGATCCCTTTTTTCAATTAAGGAGGCAAATTAAGTGATTTTGGGGGTTCGCGCAACGGCGGGGCACGCAACGACGCAAAGGCGCGGCGACGCAACGAATGCTAAAGAGCAAGGTTCCTCGCGTGGCTCAGAATGACACAAGCTCTTAATTAAGGAATGTCGCTGCGGGAAGACCTTTTTCTTCTGAAACACCTGTTTGCAGCGATGAAGCGGTGTTATCTAATAAAAGGAACAATTAAACGTTGCGCCGCCGCGACTTGGCGCCTTTGCGTGAACCCCTCTCTCAGCTCAAAACTCAGTTCACAAATATCTCATCCGTAAACACCCATCCCTTATCCCCTTTTCCGGGATGCCAGGCGGGCAGTTTGGCAACAGGCGTTACGACCAACCGGATGTATTTCACATTCGTCGTTTTGAAATCCACCTGGAAACCTCTTTGCGAAGGAGTGGTAGGTTCGGTGGGTTGTGCAGGAATGGTCCTGCCTAATAACGTGAGTTTATTCTTATCCATGCCACCCCATACTTCGATGGAAGCCGGTGGCATGATATAACTGCCGATATCCTGCAGCGTGCTGAGCGTGATGGATTGTGCGGCAACGGGAGCATTGAATAGTAGCAGGCATTCCATTTTATTCTTCCGGAAGCCCATCCATTTGCCACTGCGGAAATTGAGATCTCCCTTTTCAAGATCGGCGAGTGACCGTGGACCTTCCGCTACATAAGGCTCTTCGGGTAGCTGCAACAGGATCACGGAATCAGGTTTGAATTTGGTCGCATAGAAATATGCTTCCATCACATCACTGCTGAACCATCCGGGTTTGAAGGCCTTTGCTTTCAGAACTGTATTCGTATTGAGTACGATGCCGGGTGCATACACCGGTGATCGCACGCTATCTGGTATTGTTCCGTCCGTTGTATAACGGATCACCGCGCCATTGATATAATGTTTCAGTTTGAGTGTGACCGGTGAAAGGATCACCTGCTCCTCATTCACCAGGATCGGTGGGGTGAGCTTCATCTGCACCGTATCACTGCGGAATCCTGTCTCGAAAGCGATCTTTCCTTTCACAACCCGTAACGCGTCGGCTTCCGCCGGGCTCATCGCGGTGTTCCATGCGTATACTCTTTGTAATGCAGGCCAGGACTGCAAAGCAAGGAGGTCGGCCTTGCTGATCTTGTTACCGGAGAGCGAGATCTCCCTCAGTGTTTTGATACTTTGCAACTGACCGAGGTTCTTACCGGTGATGCCCGTGAAACTTAGATTGAGTTTACGCAGGTTACTGAACTGCGCGATGGTGGACAGGTCCTCATCCTTCACAGGCATATGATCCAGTTCCAGTACCACGAGTTGTTGCTTCACTGCCAACAGTTCTTTCAGGGAAGCGGAACTGTATGCTTCACTGTTGAAATAACCTGCTGTAAGTGCCGGTGACTCCAGTGAGAGTTGCGCCACGGAACGTCCGTCCACATTCAGTGCTTTGATCTTTTTCTCATCCGCCGCGGCAAAATCATATTGCTCTTCCGCGCCACTGCTGAAAATATGTTCCGCGATCATCCGCAGTGAATCCGTTTCCGGCAACGCCGCTAATTTTTGTTTGAAGGATGAACCGCTTTTGATCCACAGGGTCAGTATCGACACTTCTTCATCGGTCAGTTGTTGTTTGCCTGCGGGCGGCATATGCTTCTTCGCGTCTTCCGGCAGATGCACGCGGTTCAGTAAAAGACCCAGATCGGGTTTGCTGAGATCCCAGGGCGCTCCGCCTTTACCGCCTTTCACTAACAGTTCTTCCGTTTCCATGACCAGTCCACCTTTGGCCTTGCGCTGATTATGACAGCTCATGCATTTTTCATCCAGGATCGGTTTGATTAGGTCAGCATAGACCAGCGCTTCTTCAAATGGTTTTCTTTCTGCCTTTTTTTCTTTGATCACCGGTGCTAATAAAAAACCATCACCATGGGCGATGCCCGCACCCTCATGTCCGGTAAAAAGGATGACCCCGAATGCAGTCAGGCTCGTTGAAAGCCCCGCCACACGGCCATTCCATAACTTTTCGCGAAACCCATAAACGATCACCGCGAACAATGATACCAATGAGGCGGACCATTTATGCCAGCTGATCGCGGCAGCATCATAACCGGTTTCTCTGGAAAGGAATAAACCCATCAGAGAGGTGAATACTGCAGTGAACGCGGTGAACAGTAAAAGGCTTTCCATGATCTCCTTACCATTTTCCGTATTCAGCAAACGCTGCGGCACAAAAAGCCTTGCGGCGAATAACAACACGAATAAGGTGATCGGAAAATGCAGCAACAACGGATGCATGCGTCCGAATACCTGCAGCCAGGGCGGTAAGGTCAGCCGTTTTTCAAAGATGAGAAAGAAGACCAGCAGCGAAGCCGCTCCAATGGTAATATTAAAGACAATGTTTTTCCAGCGCTGCATGGATCAGAATAATTTGATTTCGTCAATGAATAACCAGCCACTCTCATTTTCACCGGGTAAGCCCGAGGGTATCTTTTTCAACGTGCCGATATGAATTCGGAGTTTGCCTGCAACCGTTCCTTTGGGAAAGATCAGATCACGGAATACGATGCCATCTTCTGCTTTTTCATTACCGCTGAAATCATAGGACATGAACGCCTGGAATGACTTTGTTGCGCCATTCCATTTATCAACCGTTACCCAAACCGGCAGATAGATCCACGAGCCCTTTTGCTGCAACACACTCAGCAAGATCTTTTTCATGGGTCTTGCAGTGCCCGCATCCACAATAAATTCCACGGTGTCCTTCATATAGCCTAACCATGTACCTCCATGCAGGTCCGTGCTGCCGCCGGCATTATCGTATAAAGTCCGCATGCCCTTTGCGCTGTAAGCCGGATCAGGAGCGGTTCCTGTGATATTCTTAACGGGGATCCCATCCTTTACAAAACTGACCGCTACAACATCAGAGGGTTTGAACCCGGGTGCAAATGATCGGGCCCTGATGGTTTGTTGAATGGCGGTAACAGATAATTGATTTGTGTATACCCGGCTTTTTTCATTGGGTTCTGTTCCGTCAGTCGTGTAACGGATCACTGCACCGGGATGACGAAAGCTCATCGTCAAAACCGCTTTGTCCTTGAAAAAAACTGAACTGTATTTCAGTAAGGGCGGTGCCAGCTGATATTCATCCTGTGCAGTTGCATGCAAAGCAGCGATCAGGAATAATAAAAGGAAGATCTTTCTCATGCTCAGCTGACAGGTGTTAATTTATAAGGATACACATGGCCGGAGTTCCACTGGGCCACATACATGTTCTCTTCATCATCGATGCATACATCATGCGGATACTGGAACAGTTTTATCGTCTGATAAGATTCATCCGGTACATTATTAATATATGCAGGTACACTGCCCCCGGGATTGGAAACGATCCGGTTGTTCTTATCCAGGATCGTGATGAAACCGGATTCCTTCCATTGGTTCGACTGACTTTGCAGTACCGCGGCATACAGATATTCTCCTTTTATTACCGGTCTGCAAACCCAGGCACCGGGTAAAGGAATGGTACCGATGTACTTTCCTTCCATGGTATAGCGCTTGAATGCGTTCTGCTGTCGCGAAGTAACGATCACGCAAGGGTGTTCCGGGTACCTGAAATCCATACACACCCCATGCGCATTCAGCAAATGCGCATCAGTATCTCCGCGGCCACCGAAATGACGGATGTATTCGCCTTTGCTGTTGTATTGAATAACGAAATCCTTTCCGTATCCATCTGCCACATAAATATCACCGTTCGGCGCAATAGCGGTCTCTGTCGGAATGTATTCCTCCGCTTTTGTATACTGACCGGTCTCTTTCGGATAATCCAGCGTCATCAGCACACGCCCGTCCAGCGTGGTTTTGATCACCTGGTGCCGGTTGTTATCGCAAATGAACAGCACTTCCGCTCCGTTCTCATTGAACAGCGTGAGTCCATGTGCTCCCGGATATTCACTGCCCCAGGTGGTCAGCAGTTTTCCCTTCTTATCGTAAATGATGACGTTGTTCTTGGTTTCATTGGTCAGCAGGATGATGCGTCCCTGACTGTCCTGCACCATCTCATGGCAATCCTTCACCGGGTATCTTTCAAAATCCAGTTTGCCCCAATTGGTATCCACACGATACCTTTTATTATTATGCCCGATGATGAGGTCCTCTTTTTTATACGACGATAAAAAAGACGGCAGCATGGCCATGCCCGTGGCGGCCAGCGCGCTGTTTTGGATGAATTTCCTTCTATGCATATCAGGCCATGAGTCCGGGAATGACTTTACCGGCGATATCCGTCAGCCGGTATCTTCTTCCCAGATGTTTATAGGTGAGTCGTTCGTGATCGATGCCCATGAGGCGCAGGACGGTCGCGTGAAAATCGTGCACATGCACCGGATCTTTCACGATGTTGTAACCGAATTCATCGGTTTCGCCGTACACGCCGGGTTTCACACCGCCTCCCGCCATCCAGATGGAGAAGCAACGCGGGTGATGGTCCCTTCCGTAATTCTCTTTGGTCAGTGCTCCCTGACAATAATTGGTGCGGCCGAATTCACCACCCCAGATCACCAGCGTTTCATCCAGCAATCCTCTTTGTTTGAGATCTGTGATCAGCGCGGCGGATGCCTGATCGGTATCCATGCACTGTCCTTTGATCTCGGAAGGAAGATTGTTGTGTCCGTCCCATCCCTGATGATATAACTGAACGAAGCGTACGCCGCTCTCTGATAATTTACGCGCCAGTAAACAGTTGGCCGCGAAAGTGCCGGGTACCAGGCATTCCGGGCCATATAGTTTCACAATGTCTTCCGGTTCTTTGGAAAGATCCGTTACTTCCGGTACAGCGGTCTGCATACGATACGCCATTTCATACTGCTGCACTTTGGCCTTGATCTCCGGATCACCGAATTCTTTATAAGACTCATTGTTCAGTTCCGCTACTTTATCCAGCATCTTCCTTCTGTCCGCCTTATCCGTTCCTTCCGGATTGTTCAGGTACAATACCGGGTTCTCACCACTGCTGAACTGTACGCCCTGATGATAGGAATCCAGGAATCCATTGGTCCAGAGTTTGGAGTACACACCCTGTCCGTTTCCTTTTCCTTTTGACAACAACACACAGAACGCGGGCAGGTTGCTGTTCTCACTGCCGAGACCATAACTCAGCCAGGAACCCATGCTCGGGCGGTTGCCTACCTGTGCACCGGTCTGGAAGAAGGTCAGCGCCGGATCATGATTGATCGCTTCGGTGTACATACTGTGTACGAAACAAAGATCATCAGCCACACGTGCGGTATGTGGCAGCAGTTCGCTGACCCAGGCACGGTGTTGTCCGTACTGATCGAATTTGAATGCGGTACCCGCCAGCGGGAACTTGGTCTGATTGGCCGTCATGCCCGTCAGCCTTTGTCCCATGCGGATCGAAGCGGGAAGGTCTTCCCCGAATCTTTCCTGCAGCATCGGTTTATAATCGAACAGGTC
>JAKPSI010000022.1 GCA_029555415.1 Bacteroidota bacterium
ACCCACACGGTTCCGACCGGTTTTTCTTCGGTGCCGCCATCGGGACCCATGATGCCCGATACTGCCACCGCATAATCCGTTTTCAATTGTTGCAAGGCTCCCTGCAGCATTTCCGTGACCGATTCCTCACTCACCGCACCATAGGTGTCCAGCGTTTCTATTTTCACACCCAGCAATTCCTGTTTGATGCGGTTATCATAACTCACCACCGATCCCATGAAATAAGCAGAAGAGCCGGGGACGGAGGTCAGTGCATAGGCGATACCACCGCCGGTGCAACTCTCGGCCGTACTGATGGTCTTGTTCTGTTGTTTGAGTAAACGACCCACGACAGATTCCAGTCCTTCATCACGGTCGCTCACCAGATGCTCCTTCACTTCAATGAGCAATTGCGCGAACTGTGCTTCCAGTTCATTCGTCAGCGTTGTTTTATCACTGCCGGATGTGGTCAGTCGTAACTTGACCATGCCATAACCGGGCAGGTACGCGAGTTTGATATGAGCCGGTAAAGCGGTTTCATAATCCTGGATCTTTTCCGCGAGCGCTGATTCACCGATGCCGGAAGTATAAGCAGTACGATGCAGGATGAAAGGCAGGGTGAAATGATCGGGGAGACGGGGAATGACCTCATTCGTTATCAGTCCTTTCATTTCATGCGGCACACCGGGCAGCGAAATGAAGATCTTTCCATTCTTTTCGAACCACATACCGGGTGCGGTACCGCGTGCATTATGGAGGACGGTACAAACATCCGGCACTTCGGCCTGTTTGCGGTTGCGTTCCAGCAAGGGACCGGTGCGGCGGAATACGATCTCGAATAAGTATTGAACATGACGCAGTACATCCTCATTCATCACCAGCTTGCCACCAAAATATTTACAGAGTAAGGGCTTGGTGATATCATCGGCGGTTGGGCCGAGTCCGCCCGTGATGATGATCAGATCGGCATAAGCACTTTCCTCATCCAAAGCCCGCCAGATCTCATCATACACATCACCCACTGCCACACGGCGCCTTACCCAGATACCCGCTTTATTGAGTTCCTGAGCGATGAAAGCACTGTTGGTATCGATGGTCTGGCCGATGAGGAGTTCATCGCCGATGGTGATGATGGAAGCGTTTACTGAATGCATGTTGCAAAGGTAATAGTTAAAAGGTAAAAGGTTAGAGATGTGAGCTGATCGAATGGGTGTTACGCCCTTGTTGGTGTTATCACCAACAAGCGAATGTGAACGGCTTGCTTATGAGTAAATAGACTTCGGGCTTCATTGATTTCTTGATTAAATTTGAATATTCCATTTCAACAATTCAGTATGAAAAAAAGTTTGATCCTTTTTCTTGGATTTATATGCTTTGTGCAGCTCCATGGGCAGAGCGTTACAGCCAAACTCCAACAAGCCTTCACTGCTTTTGAAAAAGATCCGCAGATGACGCATGCCATCGCATCCTTGTATGTGATCGATGCGAAGACCGGTGCGGTGGTATTTGAGAAGAATGCGAACTACGGACTGGCGCCTGCTTCCACACAAAAGACTTTCACTTCTACTGCTGCATTGGAATTACTGGGACAAGATTACAGATATAAAACGGAGGTCGGGCTGGCAGAAGTGAGCCCCGGATTCCATGATATCCTGATCAAAGGCAGTGGTGATCCTACTTTTGGAAGTTTCCGTTTTGCAAGTTCAAAGTCGGAAAAGATCATGAGTGATCTGCAGAATAAGCTGAATGCATCCGGTTTTAAAGGCGGTTTGAGGTTCGTTAATATCGATAACAGCATTTTTGAAACAAAGAATATCCCGGATGGTTGGATATGGGGAGATATCGGTAATTATTACGGCGCCGGCGCGACCGGACTGAATTGGCGCGAGAATCAATATGACCTTTCACTGAAGTCTGCAGGCATCAGGGGTACAAAAGTGGAAGTCGTTTCGCTGAATGGCCGCACAGACCTGAAAACCGCTTTTAACAGCGAAGTGACCGCTGCTCCGAGAGGGACAGGCGATAATGCTTATATCTATCTGCCAACCGGTAATAATATTTACACGGTGCGTGGCACGATCCCGGTCCTGGAAAATGATTTCAGTATTTCCGGCGCCATCGTAGATCCTGCTTCCTGGTTCACACAGGATCTGAGTGAAAATATCAAGGCCGGAAAGAAAACGGCCCTGGGTTCTGATCTGTCATCATTTCAGATCGCAAGAGTGCCTGATGATTTCAAACCTGTATACACGTATACATCACCCGCCCTCGATTCCATCGTCTACTGGTTCCTCCAGAAAAGCATCAATCTCTATGGCGAATGTTTGCTGAAAACGATCGCCGCGGAACAACAGGGTATTGGCCGCACCGATTCCGGCATCGCCATCCTCAAACGTTTCTGGAAAGACAAAGGCATCGATCCCGATGAACTGAATATCTATGACGGCTCTGGACTGTCACCCCTCAACCGTGTGACCACCCATGCCGAAGTGATGGC
>JAKPSI010000012.1 GCA_029555415.1 Bacteroidota bacterium
ACAGACCATTTCGACCCGCTAATAGCTTTTTGTTTGATATCAGAGATTTCCATCAGCTTGGACTAAAATGATTCAGTTGACAAAATACTAAATGAATCCTATAAGTGAAAGCGAAAAACAGAAGCAGACCGGATCTGCAGTAAGCAGGATCGGCGCAGCTCTGTTTTTCGCTTAAAAGATTAACGATGATCAGGCAGTAACCGTATTATTCACGGTTTGAATGATATAATTCACCTCTTCCTGAGATAATCTGGGATAAAAAGGAAGTGTGATCGTACTGTCACCTATCCTTTCGCTTACCGGAAAATCCCCTCTTTTGTAACCGTATTTGGAGGTATAGAATTGCATCAGGTGCAGTGCACGGAAGTTAACCGCCACGCCCAGGCCGGCTTCCTGCAGCTGGTGCATATACTGATCACGCTTTGCAGGATCGACCCATATGGTATACAGATGCCGCGCATGTACAGAAGCAGGGAGTACAGCAGGTTTCCTGACGTAAGAGTTGGCGGCGAAGCCTTCGTCGAATTGTTTCGCGATCGCTTCTTTCTGATCCAGATATCCGCCCAGTCTGTCGAGCTGATGAATGAGCAGTGAAGCGGCGATGTTACTGAGGTTGTATTTGAAACCCAGGAACTCCATATCATAATGCTGATAACGTACGGAATAACGGTCAGCCGCAGATTTGCTCATGCCGTGCTGACGGGCCTTGAGCAGCCATTCATGCATAGCCGCATCGTTGCATGTGATCGCACCGCCTTCTCCGCATGCCAGATTCTTGGTCGCGTAAAAGCTATAACAAACCATATCGCTCAATTGACCGGGGCGGACACCATCCCTGACACCTTCCACGCAGTGTGCCGCATCTTCGATCACTTTCAGATTATGCTTGTCAGCAATTTCCCGGATCTTCTTCATATCACACATCTGACCATATAAATGGACAGGAACGATAGCTTTTGTCCGGGGAGTGATCGCTTTTTCAAGCAATGATGCATCCATATTGCCGGTTTCCGGCTCTACGTCAACAAAGACAGGTGTTGCGCCGCAATATTCAACGGTGTTGGCGGTAGCGATAAAGGTCATGGGTGTGGTGATCACTTCATCGCCGGGTCCTATTTTATAATAGGCAAGAGCCATATGAAGTGCCGCGGTACAGGAAGTAACGGCAACCGCATGGGATGCGCCCATATAGGCAGCGAACTTCGCTTCAAAATTCTTTACGGTTTCACCTGTTGTGAGGAACAGGGAGTCAAGAACGTCCATGCAGGCATCTTTATCCTCGCGAACGAGGTTATGCCTGTAAAATTCAATTTTCATATACGAATTAAGGGTTTTAAAAAACTAAAATACAGGCTCTCCTTCGCTCATCAGTTGTTTATAATATTCAACTGTGCGTGTAGTGATACCATCACTGACCTTATTATCAGCAAGGGCTTTGCGGACCTCCATGATGCCATCATCAATGGTACGGGTCGTTTTATAGTTGAGCACTTTCGCGATCTTATCAAAATTCACGTGATAGCTCCTGGGATCTGCATTTTCCTGTTTCGCTTCAACGGTGATCTCAGGGAAAAGTGTTTTGAACCTTTCGGCTACCTGGAATACCTGGAAGTTCTGTTCGTTGGAGCCTACGTTGAAAGCTTCACCGTTGATCTTTGAAATATCCTGTTCTTTAACAACCAGCTCAAATGCCCTGATCACGTCGATCACATGCACGAGGGGTCTCCATTGATTACCCTGACCCATAATGGTCACTTTGTTGTTCTTCCATGCGTTCAGGGTCATGATATTGATGATGAGGTCGAAACGCATTCTGCGGGGAGAGAGGCCGTAAACTGTGGCATTACGAAGGAAGGTAACGCTGAAATTCTCGTCTGCGAGTCCGATGATATTCTCTTCAGCCGCGATCTTGCATTTTGCATAAACAGAGATCGGAGCCACCGGAGATTCTTCATTCAGGATACCGTCACCGGCACCATAGATGCTGCAGGATGAAGAGAAGATGAATTTCTTCACACCCATTTCCTTGGCCAGCGTAGCCACGCGGATCGCGCCATCACGGTTGATGTCCATCGTAATGGAAGGCAGCAACTCGGATGAAGGGTCGTTTGAAATGGAAGCCAGATCGATCACAGCGTAAACGCCGGCAAGAAGGATCTTATCGAAATAACGGATATCATCCTTTACGATCGTCAGGTT
>JAKPSI010000025.1 GCA_029555415.1 Bacteroidota bacterium
CCGATCTATTATATCGGTTTCGTTCCCTGGCTGGTCGGTTTCCTGGTATACACTTTCTTCGCCGGTTTCGTACTGAGCATGGTATTCCAGCTGGCACATACCGTGGAAGACACACAGTTCCCGCATGCGAATGCAGCGACCGGACTGATGGAAGATGAGTGGGCGATCCACCAGATCAAGACCACCGCCAATTTCGCGAATCACAATAAGCTGGTGAGCTGGCTGGTCGGCGGATTGAATTTCCAGATCGAACACCACCTGTTCCCGAAGATCTCACACGTGCATTATCCTGCTATCAGCAAGATCATCCGCAAGGCTTGTGAAGAATACGGGATCCATTACATCGAGTATCCCCGGGTTCGCCTGGCAGTGGCCTCTCACGTGGCGCACCTCCGGCAACTTGGTAAAAAATAACACCCTGAAAGAACGATAAGATCCGGCAGCCATGCCGGATTTTTTTATGCCCGTACACAGCCGCATAAAACTTATTTTTGCGCATCAAACAAATGACCATGCCCAACGTAAAGATCGGACTGGTACAGACCACCTGTTCGGCCAGTAAGGAAGAGAACCTGGCCAAAGCCGTACAAAAAGTACGCGAAGCTGCCGCCAAAGGCGCACAGATCGTCTGTCTGCAGGAACTTTTCACTTCGCTTTATTTCTGCGATGTGGAAGCGTATGAAAATTTCAAACTCGCCGAACCCATTCCCGGCCCTTCCACCGATGTACTCGGTAAAGTGGCGGCAGAACTCGGCGTGGTGATCATCGCTTCCCTTTTTGAGAAAAGAGCGGAAGGCCTGTATCATAATACCACCGCGATACTGGATGCGGATGGCAAATACCTCGGCAAGTACCGCAAGATGCATATCCCCGATGATCCCGCTTATTATGAGAAATTCTATTTCACGCCTGGCGATCTCGGTTATAAAGTATTCCAGACCAAATTCGCGAAGATCGGTGTGCTGATCTGCTGGGACCAGTGGTATCCGGAAGCTTCCCGCATCACCGCGCTCATGGGTGCGGAGATCCTCTTCTATCCCACTGCCATCGGCTGGGCCACTTCGCAGGATGAAGCGACGAACACGGAACAATACAATGCCTGGCAAACCATACAACGCAGTCACGCTGTTGCCAACGGTGTGCATGTGGTGAGTGTGAACCGGGTGGGACTGGAACAGGATGGCCTCATGAAATTCTGGGGCGGTTCCTTTGTGGCCAACCCTTTTGGTTCCATTCTTTATAAAGCATCGCATGACAATGAAGAAGTGACCGTACTGGAGATCGATACATCGAAGACCGACAGTTACCGCACGCACTGGCCGTTCCTGCGCGACCGCCGCATTGATTCTTACGCACCTATTACCAAACGCTATATCGACGATAACGAATGATCCCCACACCCAAAGACCTCGGTTATTATTTTCCGGCCGAATTCGCGCCGCACCGCGCCACCTGGCTCAGCTGGCCGCATAAAGAAGCATCTTGGCCCGGTAAGATCCATACGGTCTTCGCGCCTTATTCCCAGTTCATCAAGGAACTGACGAAGGGTGAAGATGTTTGTATCAACGTGGCCGATCATGCGATGCAGCAATTCGCGACAGGTCACCTGACCGCCGCAGGTGTGGACCTTTCAAAAGTTCATTTCTATCTGCATCCCACCAATGATGCGTGGTGCCGCGACCATGGTCCGGCCTTCCTCATCAATCCGGATGCGGAACAGAAGAAAGTGATCGTTGACTGGAATTACAACGCGTGGGGGAACAAGTATCCTCCTTACGATCTGGATGATGTGATCCCGACCCTGATCGGTGAAAAACTGGGACTTCCGGTTTACAACCCCGGCATCATCATGGAAGGCGGGTCCGTTGAATTCAACGGCAAGGGCACGCTGATGACCTCAACGGCCTGTTTGCTGAATCCTAACCGTAACCCGCACCTGAACCAGTCGCAGATCGAAGAATACCTGTACAACTATTATGGTGTGGAACAGGTGTTGTGGGTGGACGAAGGCATTGTGGGTGATGACACCGACGGGCACATTGATGATACGGTCCGTTTCGTGAATGCCGATACGGTCATCACCGTGATCGAAGAAAATAAGAACGACGAGAACTACGGACTTTTACAGCATAACCTGAAACAGCTGAAAGCCATGCGGCTGCCGGACGGGCGCCAGCTGAACATCGTGGAGCTGCCGATGCCGGAAGAGCTGATCTACGAGGACCAGCGCCTGCCCTGCTCCTACGCCAATTTTTATATCGCGAACAGATCCGTAATCGTTCCGACCTTCCGGAGTCCGCGCGACCAGCAAGCACTGGACATCATCGGGGCCTGTTTCCCGGGCCGGGATGTGGTGGGGATCGATTCGACGGATATCATCTGGGGCCTGGGCAGTTTCCACTGCCTGAGTCAGCAGGAACCTGCGGTCTGAAGCAGCGTTTGTAATGAATTTTGCGACTATGCCTAAGCCGTGTTAACTTGCACGGCTTTTCAAATCGCACCCTTTTATGGTTGACCTATCCAAGCATAATCCGAATGATGTCAGTAATCCGAACAACAATATATTCGGGCTGCCGACGAATGAAGACAATGCACGACTGATCATACTTCCCATTCCCTGGGAAGTAACCGTGAGTTACGGCGTAGGTACCGCACGTGCCCCGGACGCCATTTTCAAAGCCAGTATGCAGGTGGACCTGTACGATCCGCAAACACCGGACGCGTGGAAACAGGGTTTCTTCATGCGCCATCCCGACCGGAAGATCCTCATCAAAAGTGATTACCTGCGAAAGGAAGCGGAATTGTACATCGATTATATTTCCAAGGGTGAAGACCTGAACGCGAATCAGTTCATGCAGAAAACACTGCGTGATGTGAATGAAGGCGGCGAATACCTCAACAATTGGGTGTACGAACAAACAAAAGCGATACTGGATAAGGGCAAACTGGTCGGCCTCCTTGGCGGGGACCACAGTACGCCGCTCGGATACTTCCGCGCCATTGCAGAAAAGAAAGGTGAGTTCGGTATCCTGCAGATCGATGCGCACTGTGATCTGCGTGAAGGATATGAAGGATTCAATTATTCCCATGCCAGCATCATGTACAACGCGCTGAGGGAGATCCCGCAGTTGCAGAACATCGTACAGGCGGGTGTGCGTGATTTCGGCAGTGATGAGTGGGAATACATCCGCAACAGCAATTACCGTGTGACCACCTATTTCGATAAAGACATCAAGCACCGTCAGTATTCAGGTCAGACCTGGATGCAGATCGCGGATGAGATCGTATCCAAATTACCGCATCAGGTGTACATCAGTTTCGATATCGACGGACTCGACCGCAAACTCTGTCCGCATACCGGAACACCCGTTCCCGGCGGCTTTGAGCTGGAGGAAGTGTTCTTCCTGCTGGGCAAAGTGCTGGAAAGTGGCCGTACCATCATCGGATTCGATCTGGTGGAAGTGGGTGTGAGTGACAGCGACTGGAATGCGAATGTGGGTGCCCGCGTGCTGTTCAAACTCTGCAACCTGCTGGTATCAAGTAATCCCATTGCTTCTTAAAAAGTCCGCATGTCATCATTCCGCCTTGTGCTGCAAAATACCAGGCTCGGTTTCTATGATCGTTTCGCGATCTTCCTTTCCTTATTGACAGCTGTAGCTTCGGCTATCCTTTTTTCGATGCGCACTGCAAGCAGCAGCAGTCATTACGCAGCACTCGTCACACTGGCTTCAGCCGTTGCAACGATGGTCGCATTCGCATTTCCCCATAAACCCTGGAAGAAAGAATTAAGATTCCTCATCACCATGATCGTGGCGGCCATTACGTGGACCCTTGCGGGCTTCTGGTGGGCGACGATCCTGTCGGTCGTCCTGGTGTTCCTGTATGACCGTTCCAGGCGACCACTGGCTGTAACCGTTGATGCGAATGGTGTGCAATACCCCTCCTTCCCCGTTAAACATTTCAGCTGGGCTGAATTGAGCAATGTGGTGCTGCGTGACGGGATCCTGACGATCGACTTCCGCAACAACCATATCATCCAGCAGGAACTGGATGAAAATATGGATGCCCCGAATGCCACGGATTTTAACGAATTTTGCCGGCAGCAGCTGCAAAACGGGAATGTGCCCGCATAACACTGCCTCTCCAACAACATGGAACAAGAAATGACACCTTACCTGCTGTATTCTGACGGCAAGGGAAATATATTCGAGGATACGAGTCTGTATGCCGTGGGCCGTACCGGCTGGGATGCCGTGCCTATTGAAGCGGACGAGTGGATCGAACTGCCCGATGGCGGTTCCCTGTATGAATTACCCGGTCGCCGGGGTGTGGGCATTGACGTGGAGACGGGCGATATGCGTTTGTGTGAAAAAGGATGGGCTGTTGCGGCATTCATTCCGCCTGCACATACCGGATTCTTCCTGGCTGCTTATGAAACCATGCCGGATGCGCCGACCCTGCCACTGTTCTGCTATACCGCTACCGGATGGTGGAATGATAAGTTCTTTGTCCCCGCTACCCGCATTGAAGCGGATATCCGCCAGGACTGTGAGGGATATGATCAGAAAAAAGTGGAGTCCGGCGTTTCACAATTACTGAAGACCTATCCGCATAACCGTTTGGTGAAACATTTGGGTGAGAATTGCGCGCTGACCTATCAATGTCCTGCCGCCCGCAACTACTTCCTGGGCCGCTGGGAATGTCCGGTGCCTTCATCTCCCGCATGTAACGCGAATTGTGTGGGATGTATCTCCCTGCAACCGGATGAAGAAGAGATCGTATCGACCCAGGATCGCTTGCAGTTCAAACCCACGGTGGAAGAGATCGTGGAGTTCACGGTGCCGCATCTGATGGAAGCTCCGTTCCCGATCATCAGTTTCGGGCAGGGTTGTGAGGGCGAACCGTTATTAATGTGGGAGACCCTGGTGCCGGCCATCAAAGAGATCCGCAAGCATACGAAACGAGGCAGCATCAATATCAATACGAATGGTTCGGACCCGAAGGCAGTGCGGAAATTATGTGAGGCCGGATTGGATTCCATCCGGGTGAGTACGAATTCAGCGCGCCGTGAGATCTACATGCCTTATTACCGCCCCAATAATTACCAGTTCGAGGACATCATGGAGAGCCTGAAAGTGGTGACGGAATTCGGGGGCTGGACCTCTATCAACTATTTCGTGTTTCCGGGCATGACCGATTCGGAAGCGGAATATGAGGCACTGCGTAAACTGATCCGGGAGACCGGACTCAAAATGATCCAGTGGCGGAATTTCAATATCGATCCTGACTGGTACCTGGGTAAGATCGGTGTGGTGGAAACCGGCGAGTGCTTTGGTGTGAAGCAATTACAAGAAATGATCCGGGAAGAGTTCCCGGATCTGCAATTCGGATACTTTAATCCGCCTATGGAGCGTATTAAAGGAAATTATCAATCAGACTTCGCACACCACTGATAATCAACATTTATTATCTTGATGTAACCTGTACTTGCCCGCGGATCTCTCCGGCCGGATGGGTGGGATTGGAGATCAGGTAGAATACCTTTCCTTCGATCAGTGCTGTTGCCTGTGCATCGGTCAGTGTCACTGTCCCGGAACTGGATCCACTGAGTCCCCCGCTGGTGACCACCAGATCGGATATCAAAACGCCATCTGCTCCCGGAACGGCAGGTCCCCGGAACTGAACGGTGGTCGCGATATCTGAAAGTGTTGTCCAGCTAATGAGATATTCCCATTGATGGGTAGCCAGTGTATAAGTGCCGCTAAGCGTACCGCTACCTGTTGTGGTCACAACCGGTTTCATCTGATCACCCGATGCATTGCCCGTGGTCATGTATGCCGCTATGACCAGAGAGGTATCGTCCTTTTTACAGGACTGCAGCCCGGTCAGGGCGGAAAAAGCAACTAAGGCGAAAGCCATCACACTGAATTTCAAATTTCTCTTTTTCATGATCATTGGTTTTTGATGAGTGAATTTTCTATTTAAGGTATCGCCCGGAAGGGCGATCATACAGGGGGAGGCAAAAACACTGCCATAGATCCATTACAAAACTAAGTCAGCCAGAAGCCCTGATGTTCATTTGTATAAATCTTAACAATTAAAAGGGGATCCAGTGTGCAAGTTGCACAGCCTTTGCATCGTTAATAACAGGTGTTAAGAAATTGGCAACCTGTTCATTAACCTCAAAGCCTACATTTGTATGAACAACGCGATCGTCATGTCACTAAACTTTGAAGCCCGTAAGAACCAGCAGGCTGCCATGATCACGGCAGGTGTAGCCGGTATCATCGTGCTCCTTTTCATCTTCTGGAAATGGGAATTACCTGTTTTCCCGAAAGAGATCCAGGAACCCGGCATTGAGGTGCAGCTGAACCTGCCTGAAGAGCCCCTGGCTGATGTTTCAGCAGGTGGTGGTGGTGGTGGCGGCAATCCCGTTCAGGCTACTGGTCCCGCTGGTGCTGCACCCGCATCGGTTTCACCCGGCACTACAGAAGATTCCAAAGACATTGAGGAAGATAAGAACTCGGATGCACCCCCGATCCTGAAACCGGATGTGCCCAAACCTACCGCAACAAAGATCAACGAGAATAAAAGTGTAACGAAAACGGTTCCCAAAGCTGTTGTGGAAACACCCGCTCCTCCCCGGCCCAAAGCGGTGTTGGGTAAGACCATCACAGGTAACGGACAAGGCGGTGGCGCGGCCGACAATTATGACCGTGCCGGTGGCAGTGGCAGAGGAAATGGTGTAGGAACCGGCGATGGCAATGGTGGTGGTTCAGGAAATGGAAATGGAGGTGGTAATGGAACAGGAACAGGTCGCGGTACAGGTCCTCAGGTTCTGTCGGGAGGACGTGTAATTATGAACAATTACAAATTCGAAGGCGATCTTGAAAAGGCTACTATTATTGCATCAATTAAAGTTTCCCCTAATGGCTCGGGCGTATTTGTTCAGTTCGAAAGAGGATCAACAAACACTTCATCTTCTTACAAAAATGCGATTATTCAATATCTCCGAAATATTAAATTCAATTCAGCTGATTACGAATCAATTGTAACAGTACGTTTCAACTTTATTGTGAATTAAAATAACACTGAAAATTATCACAAAAGCCATGACCCGTTCATGGCTTTTGTATTTACATTTGCCCGGATGCTTTACGCCGAAACGCTGGAATACCTCTACACCCGCCTGCCTTTGTTCAGCCGGATCGGCGCGGCCGCGATCAAGAAAGACCTGCATAATACACTGGCTCTTTGCAGCAGTCTGGGTAACCCCGAACGCCGTTTCAAAACGATCCATGTAGCCGGCACCAATGGAAAGGGCTCCGTCAGTCATATGCTGGCCGCCATTCTCCAGACGGCCGGATACAAGACCGGACTGTACACTTCTCCCCACCTGCATGATTTCCGGGAACGGATCAAGATCAATGGCGAAATGGTGAGTGAGGAATACGTGATCCGTTTCACCCAAAAGATCATCCCGCAGATCGATATACTGGAACCGAGTTTCTTCGAGATCACCGTAGCCATGGCCTTTGAATGGTTCGCAGAGCAGGAAGTGGATGTGGCGATCATTGAAACGGGACTGGGTGGCAGGCTGGACAGTACCAATGTGATCGATCCGGTGCTGTCGGTCATCACCAACATCGGTTGGGACCATATGAACCTGCTGGGGAATAGCTTACCCCAAATCGCTTCCGAAAAAGCGGGGATCATTAAAACTAATACGCCTGTAGTGGTCGGAGAATACCTGCCGGAAACCAAACCGGTATTTGTAAAGACGGCCGCTGAGAAAAAGGCGCCACTCTCCTTTGCATCGGAGAAGCGATCCGTGACGGACTGGAAATGGGAACACGGAGATCTGATCCTGGATGTGGCCGATCCGCATCATGCCGATCATATCCATTACAAACTCGATCTGCCGGGTATTTACCAGCGGTACAATCTGCTGACCGTACTGGAGTCTGTTTCGCAATTGCAATTACTGGGCTGGAACATCACATCCGAAATGGTGCATACTGCATTGAGTTCCGTTAAAAAACGGACCGGACTGCATGCCCGCTGGGAAACGATACGCCACAAGCCGGATGTAGTGCTGGATGTTGCGCATAACACCAATGGCATGGAACAGCTGCTGCAACAACTGGAGCTGACACCTTACCGCGAACTGCATATCGTGACCGGGATGGTAAAGGATAAAGAAGTGGACCGGGTACTATCACTCATGCCGCGACTGGCGTATTACTATTTCACGCGTTCCCATATCCCCCGCGCGATGCCGGAACAGGAATTAGCGGCACTGGCACATGCGCACGGACTGGAAGGCCAGACATA
>JAKPSI010000027.1 GCA_029555415.1 Bacteroidota bacterium
GCTGAAGGTTCACGACCGCACCGGCAGGGAACGGACAGTTGTCGTTGATCACCGGTGAAGGGAAGTTCACGATCGCGCCGCACTGACCGGCAGTGGTGGTGGTGGTGATATTGGCCGGACAAGTGATCGTCGGAGCCTGTGCATCATTTACTGTTACGGTGAAGGAACAGTTTGCTGAACCGTTAGTATTCGTAGCGGTAACGATCACGGTAGTAACACCCTTCGGGAAAAAGGCTCCGGAAGGAACGGAATAGCTGACTGTAGGTGCAGGACTTCCGGTCACCGTTGCAGGTGCGTAGTTTACGACCGCTCCGCACTGACCAGCAGTGGTGTTAACGGTTACGTTTGCCGGACAGGTCACAGTAGGTGCCTGAGCGAAGCTTGCATAAAAACCAAAAAGAAATACAATAAGAGTAGAGATTTTTCTCATAAACAGTTTTTGATGGTGAAATAAATCCTAAAAGGCTGATTTACACCCTGGTTCTGGTACTAATTCGGGCGTCTCTAAGGTAGAGCATTTTAAAACTATCACAAAATTGAATTTTCTCTCCCCAAGCGTTTTAAAACACGACTGTCTTGCATAAAAAAAAGGCCCTGACGGGCCTTCTCTATGTATTTGAAAAGCAATTATTTCACATCCATTTTCCGAGATAGGAAAGGAACTCATGACGTAGTCCGTTCATGAGCTTTTCCAGACCCTCATATTTTTCATGAAGACTGTGATGCTCAGGGATCAGATCATCCTGCACATGACCCGCATGTTTCTCCGAGTCAAAACTCAGTTTCTTTACATAGCTGTTCACTTCATGTTTGAGCCCAGAAATATTCTTCTTCTGGATCAGGAACTGATTCTGGAAATGTTCCACCCCTTGCCTGGCTTCAAAACTGGTGTTCCTGGCAACGAGTTCGGTCAGACGGCTTTCCATAATGTCGATCTCATCATCATAAAACCCGAGGCCTTTCATCCAGATCGTATGGTCCGTTCCGAAACTGTTTATATTAACGAATGTCATGGTTGTTCTTTTAATTAAAATTATCAGTAAACAGCACGCGGGCAAATGACATATGTCAAGAGCAGATATGATTCCATTCAAAAGGCACCGGTTGTTAATGACTTGTGTATAAGACCCTTATAGACACACGAAATGCAGACAGGGCTTGACTTTCCCGGCAAAAACAAGCCTATAAAAAAAGGGCGATCCTTATATGGATCACCCTGTTACAGATCAGTTACTGACCGTCATCATGAGCCTTTCTTCATTTCTTTGGCCCACGCGTCTTTGAGTGTAACGGTACGGTTGAAGATCGGTCTGGACGGACCGGAGTCCTTATCCAGACAGTAATATCCCTTACGGAGGAACTGAAAACGGTCATCCGTAGTCGCTTTAACTAGAGAGGGCTCCGCATAACCGGTAACGATCCGGAGGCTGTCCGGATTAAGGTAAGACTTGAAATCGCCTTCCTCATCAGCAGGGTCTTCTACCCTGAACAGGCGGTCATATTCACGCACTTCCACTTCCAGTGCATCGGCGGCATTGACCCAGTGCAGGGTCCCTTTTACATGGATCCCGCTGGTATCATTACCACTGCGGCTTTCAGGTACGTAAGTACAATGGATCTCTTTAACTTGTCCGTCCTCCCCTTTTACCAATTCCTCACATTTGATGATGTAAGCACTTTTCAACCGCACCATCTGACCCGGGGCCAGACGGAAATATTTTTTAGGCGGGTTCTCAGTGAAATCGTCACGCTCAATGAATACCTCTCTGCTGAAAGGGATATCACGGGTACCACCATTGGGATCCTCCGGATTGTTCTCTGTGCTCAGTGATTCACGCTGGCCTTCCGGATAATTGGTGATCACCACTTTTACCGGATCGAATACCACCATCCGGCGGTGCGCGATACGATTCAGATGCTCCCTTACACAAAACTCAAGCAGTCCCACATCAACGATATTCTCACGTTTGGCGATCCCGATACGGTCACAGAATTCCCGAATGGAATCCGGTGTATAACCACGACGGCGTAAGCCGCTGATCGTCGGCATGCGCGGATCATCCCATCCCGCCACATGTGCTTCCTGTACCAGTTGCAGCAGTTTGCGTTTACTGGTCACGGTATAATTGATATTCCTTCTCGCGAATTCATATTGGTGTGAAGGGAATATGCCCAGCTGTTCAATGAACCAGTCGTACAATTCACGGTGTGGCACGAACTCAAGTGTACAAATAGAATGCGTGATATTCTCGATCGAATCACTTTGCCCGTGTGCAAAATCGTACATCGGATAAATGCACCAGGCATCTCCGGTACGGTGATGGTGAGCATGTTTGATCCGGTACAGGATCGGATCGCGCATCAGCATATTGAGATGCGACATACTGATCTTCGCCCGCAGGGTGCGGCTGCCATCCGGGAATTCTCCCTTGCGCATCCTTTCAAAAAGGTCGAGATTGAGTTCGACGGGGCGGTCACGGTAAGGACTGTCCTTTCCCGGTTCGGTCTGTGTGCCCTTCATGGCCGCGATCTCTTCACTGGTACTGTCGTCCACATATGCCAGACCCTTACGGATCAGCGTTACCGCGAATCCATAGAGGTTCTCGAAATAATCCGAAGCGTAGAGTTCATGCTTCCAGGTGAAGCCGAGCCATTTGATATCCGCTTTGATGCTCTCCACATATTCAGTATCCTCCGTGGTCGGATTCGTGTCATCGAACCTGAGATTGGTATATCCCGGATATTTCCGGGTCAGCCCGAAATTGAGACAGATACTGCTGGCATGCCCCAGATGCAGGTAACCGTTAGGCTCCGGCGGAAAACGGGTAACGATACTGTTGTACCGGCCGTTCTTCAGGTCATCCTCAATGATCTCTTCCAGAAAATTCAGGCTTTTTTCGTCTTGTTTCAGTTCTTCTGCCATAGTTTACAAAGATACAAAACCGCAGCCAGACCGGGAATCGCCGCTTTATCCGGCAGATTGGATATATTGTAATAAAATTTGATGCCTGCATGAAACGTTACCTTTTTCTTTTGTCCTTTGTCATTGCCGTGTCCTGCAACGATCAGCAACCCCCGTCCGACCAGGTCGTCCGTGCGGATGCAACCAGCAACCCGCAACCCACAACCCAAAACCCACAACCCGCAACCCAAAACCCGCAACCTGCTTCCCTCGCCTGCCTGCTCAGTGAGATCAGTTATTGTACATCACAGCAGGACTCATTAAGCAAATATGTTCCCGGATGGAGGATCATCTGGAGCCCCGCCGCGGTCAATGGCAATCATGCCTTCCTGGCGACTAACGATACCGACTATGCGCTTTCTATCCGTGGTTCACTGATCGGATTTTCGGAAGATGCGTTCAACAACTGGATCAAACAGGACCTGAATGTGGCCGAGCAGGCTTTGTGGCCTTATGCAGCCTCACAAAATGCTGTGGTATCGGCTGGTTCATTCAGTGCCTGGTACAATATTTCCATGATGAAAGATGGTAAAGGGTTCACACTCCTGAAGATGCTGGACAGTGTTTGCCATGATGGTACACGGCTACTGATCACCGGCCATAGCCTGGGCGGAAACCTCTCAACAGTTGTTGCCACCTGGATCGATGAGCATTTCAAAAAACAGAATACGGTCCACCCGGAGATCAATGTGATCACCTTCGCCGCGCCTGCAGCCGGAAATGCAGCCTTCGCTGAAAATTATAACAGCCGTTTTCCGCATTCCATACGTTATGAGAACGTAAATGATATCGTTCCGAAATTCCCGGTCAGTGACCGGATCAGTGAACTCGGCGGACTTTTCCATGCCGGACCCGATGCCGGAAAGATCAAAGTGGGATATGCGATCCTGAAAGTGGACCTATCCACTGTATTCACCGGTGTAGGCGTTACGCTGCATGGCATTTCACTGCGCAGCGGTTATTACCCTTATTTGCAAACGAATGGGAATGGAACCGTGATCCAGGTCCCTCTTTCAGGCAAGAACAATGTTCAGGAAGCCTCCGCATGGTTCGCAGAAGCGGGTTATCAGCACAGCATTGAACAATATGCAAAAGCGATGGGTGTACCGGTCATACATGTGCCCTGACCGATCCGATGTTTACATGTAAAGTTTACAACTGTTTTACCGTAATGATCTTCACCGGACATAACTGCGCGGCTTTTTCATTCGCGGCCAGTTCTTCTTCCGTGACCTTAACGGTCCAGAACCCGCGCCTTTCCTTCGCGTCAATGAGTACACTGCGGCCATCACGCTTTGACATACGCCAGCGGTGCGGAGCAGCTTCCACGCAGTAATTACACCCGATACAACGGGCCCTTTGTTGTGTGATGGTGATCATGAAGAATCTATTCGTTGGTTTGTTCCGCAGGCACTACCTTATATAATTTGTCGGAAGGATGTATCGCCTGTTCGAACGGGAACGCGCAAAGATCGCCTTTCTGAGCCGTATCCTTCGCACCTTCTTCATTCACATGCAAAGAAGTGATGGTCGTTTCCACCACGCCGATCTTATTTCCGATGACCATGATCCGGTCACCGACCGATAATGGATAGGTCTCTATTTTGAATTCCGCGATCTTCGATTTGGGATAATAATGATGCCCGCGACCCAGATAGATCTTGCGGACCGTAGCACTGGAGCCGGCTGCATTCGTCCACTCGCCCAGTTCCGTACCCAGATAATAGCCACCCCAGAAACCCCGGTTATACACTTCTTCCATCCTTTTCATCCAGTGATCCGTTTTATCGGAGGAATAGGTGCCCGCTTTCCAGGCATCGATCGCTTCGCGGTAACAGGCAGTAACGGTTTGTACATAATCCGCACTCTTACCTCGTCCTTCGATCTTCAGCACTTTCACACCGGTATCCAGTAACTGATCCAGAAATGGTAATGTGCAGAGGTCTTTGGGCGACATGATGAATTCATTATCGATCTCCAGTTCATGTCCTTCTTCATTATCGATGACGGTATAACTGCGGCGGCAATTCTGTACACAGGCCCCGCGATTGGCGGATGAATTCTGTGTATGCAGGCTCAGGTAACATTTACCGGACACTGCCATACAAAGTGCTCCGTGCGCGAATACCTCGATCTCAATTAATTTTCCGGAAGGACCTTTGATCTGTTCCGTACGGATGCCATCACAGATCGCTTTGATCTGCCGCAGACTCAATTCACGCGACAGCACCATCACATCCGCGAATAAGGAATAGAAACGAACGGTCTCAAGATTGGTGATATTGAGTTGGGTGGAGATATGTACTTCCATGCCCAGCGAGCGCGCATTGGCGATCACCGCCTGATCGGATGCGATCACCGCATCGATACCGGCACTGACCGCTTCGGTGATGATGGTTTTCACCAGCGAAAGATCGTGATCGTATACGATGGTATTGAGCGTGAGATATGCCTTGGCATTTGAAGCGTGGCATCTTGCCGCGATCTCCTGCAGGTCTTCCGTCGTGAAATTCATCGTGGCCCTTGCCCGCATATTGAGCTGTTCCACGCCAAAATAAACGGAGTCCGCTCCGGCGTTGAGTGCGGCCTGAAGGGACTCGAAATTCCCGGCGGGTGACATCAGTTCTGTTTCCATGTGCTGCATTTACGAAGCCCCAAATATAAGACCCGTGCCGTTTTCCGCATATGAGTTTTGTCAATCCTCAGCGACGAAGCAGGAACAATAAAGGCTCATGAAGCCTTGCATGCCAGGACTTTTCTGAATGATCGGCCCCCGGAAAGACCCGGGTGATCCAGTTACGGTCCGTGAACCCTTTTGCTTTCATCACCGCATCAGCCAGTAATTGATAGGGCAGATACCAGCTGTCGAGCGTCTGGTCCCCAAGGTCAAAATAGAAACGATGCTTTGCAGGATCCGGAAGTTTTGCTTTCATATAATAGATGAAACCCATCGCAATATCCGCCTCATTACGTTTCACCGTACCAGGCCAGTGTGTTGACAGACAAGCGGCACCTCCGAACACATCCGGATATTCACAGATCGCATATAGGGAGATCAGTCCGCCCATACTGGAGCCGGCGATAAATGTATGCGCACGATCCTTCTGTGTGGAATAATTGCTGTCGATGAAAGGTTTGAGTTCGGTCACAATGAAACGGAGATATTCATCTGACAAAGGGCGGCCTTTGTATTCCGCATCCTTGCGTAAAGTGTCCTGCCAGTTCGTGGCTAACAGATCGAATGCTTTAGCGGGATAATATTCCACTCTTCGTTTCGGAGTATTCCAGATGGCGACGATGATGAGATCCCTGATCTTTTTAGAACTTATTAATGAACCAGCTACATCATCCACGCCCCACTCCTGTTTGTTCCAGGTGGTGGCGGAATCAAAAAGCATCTGTCCATCGTGCATATACAGCACATCATATTTTTTGGAGGATGAATATCCATCAGGCAACCATACATCCACATTGCGCGGATCCACAAAAGCGGAATGAAAATTTTCATAACGCACGAGCTTACCGGATGCCAGATGTGGCATCTGTGCGAATGAAATTTGCATGATGCTTGAAAAGAGAAAGATCAGGGAATATTTCATACAGCCGATTGAGCCTTAAAGATAGGCCGCATCAGGCATTCCCGATCTGAACGGAGGTCATGGTCAGCGAACCGGCCAGGGCCTTGTCATTGAACAGGCTGATCGGTTCTTTCTCTTCCTTCAATCCGAGGATATACAATAAAGGCAGGAAGTGATCCGGGGTGGGTATGGAAAGCCGGAATGCCTGCCCCTGTTTTTCATAATCAATGAGGGGCTGGAAATTACCGTCCAGCATGTATTGCTTCATTTTGGTGCTGGCTTCAATAGCCCAGTCGTACCCGAAGCCGGGTTCATTCAATTTATCCCAGGCCACCATACGGAGGTTGTGGACCATGTTACCACTGCCTACGATCAGGACACCTTTACGGCGAAGAGCCGCCAGTTCTTTGGCCAGTTCAAAATGCCAGGCGGCGGGTTTGTTGTAATCCAGACTCATTTGGATCACGGGTACATCGGCTTGCGGATAGAGATGTTTTACAACCGACCAGCAGCCATGATCGAGGCCCCATTGCTGATCCAGGCCGACCGTTGTTTTCTTCACCAGATCAGCTGTCTCTTTCGCTAAAGCAGGATCACCGGGTGCCGGATACTGCACTTCGTATAAAGCAGGCGGGAATCCGCCAAAATCATGTATCGTGGGCGGATGTTCCATGGCGGTAACGAACGTACCATTCGTTTCCCAGTGTGCGGAAATGCAAAGTATAGCACGGGGCTTGCGCAAATGAGAACCGGCTTCGCGGAAACCACGCACGAATTCATTCTCTTCTATGGCATTCATCGGACTACCATGCCCGAGAAACAGCACCGGCATAGTGTCGGTGCTGCTCCCGGTACGGGCCAGTTTTTCAAGTTCATTCAATTTCAAAACGGAGCCTGTCATCATGGTTAATGCCATTGATTTAATGAAAGTGTCTCTTTTCATCTATGTCTGATCAAGCGGTAACTGCAACAGCTTGTTTCACGAACTGTAATTCAGCGTGGATCTTCACTTCATGACTTACCAGTACGCCTCCGGATTCCAGTGCCGCGTTCCAGTTCAGGTTGAACTCATCACGGTTGATCTTACCGGAAACGGAGAATCCTGCTTTCTCATTACCCCAGGGATCCTTGTTGGCACCACCGAATTCCACATCCAGACTTACTTCTTTTGTAACACCTTTCAGCGTCAGGTTTCCTTTCAGTACATAATTCTCTTCATCTTTCTTCGTGAAGGAAGTGCCTTCAAAAGAGATGGAAGGGAACTGAGGTGCGTCAAAGAAATCGGGGGATTTCAGGTGACCATCACGGTCAGCGTTATTGGTATCAATGGAAGATACATCAATAGTAGCGGTGATCTTCGCTTTGCTGAAATCTTCACCATCGATCGCAGCTTCGAATTTGCGGAACTCTCCTTTCACATTGGTGATCATCAGGTGTTTTACTTTGAACGTAAGTTCACTGTGTGTGGGATCCAGTACCCAGGTGTGATTGTTTGCCATGTCTGATTTTTTTTATTTGTTAGAATTTAATGTTGTTGCTGATCCGGAATTCCGGCCTTTCAACGTTACGGATGTAAAAGTCGGATAAATTTCCGAAATTCAATGTTTAAACTTTGATTTTAAGAAAATTTTTCCTCCCTGGTGAATTAACTGTGCAAAGTCCCGCCTAATACTTTGATTTTCTTTTACTTGGAGCAGATCTATGCTCCTGTTTTTTTAGTTGAGTGCAGGAAAACATAACTATAAAGGAGGTCTTTTCAGGGAAGCAAGGCCTTTTTCCATGATCAGTGTATGATAATTGACCAGCCTGTATTTGGGGTCATGCAGGTAACCCTGGAATTGCGTTGATAATAACGCCCCCCTCTCCGCGTTACGGTGCCGGCTCATTTCTTTTGGCCCGAAAGTATTAAGGTCTTCCATGGCATTCATCTCCGGCGTTTCCAGTCCCACATGCACTACTAATAGTTTTGTGCCCCCTGGCTGCAAGGCCCTGAAATGTGAGGTCAATGTATCCAGCTTATGCTCAGGCGCCGCGAAATAACCGATGTCCATATCCTGTTCATCAAAATATCTGGAGATCGCCAGATGATATTCGGAAGCCAGTTTTTCCACGATCATCCTTGTTTCAAGCGTCTGCACAGCTGCCCCCATGTGGTAGTCGAGGTATTCGACCTTCAGACCCGCACGTATTGCCTTTTCGATCTGTGACCGTAGTTCCGTTTCGATCTCTGAAAGTTTTGGAGCGTTGCCGAACAGTGCGGAGCGGGAAGGGAAAAAATTGCCAAGCGAATCCACCAGACTGGAGACCGCCTTTGCTCCTGCCACGGGACCCCAGCGGTATTGTTTCCATTCTGAATTCAGTGTGAGGTGAACGCCTACCGTTACGTTGGGATATTTTTTCAGCATTTCTGCGGCTTCGGCGAACCAGGGGCAGGGCACCATGACGGACATGGAAACGGGCATACCGGTTTCCAGGACTTCTTGGGCAGCCTTGTTCACGGAATGACACATGCCGATATCATCACAGCGAATGAGTATGGGCATCCTTGTATCAGATGTTCCAGACTGAGCATGTACATTTAAAGCCAGCATACCTGAGAGTAACAAGCTGTATATATAGCGTATGACCGGCATATCACTGCTCACTAGTGTATATTTTATGATAGTACAGATAAGAAAGCAGACCAATAAGGAAAGGAAGGATGATGAAGGCCTGATCGGGCCGGAGTCCATAAACCGCCACCACAGAATAAAATGCCGCAACGAGATCGAAGATCAGTCCTGCATAGGCCCACTCTTTGATCCGCCATTTTCCCGGCACCAGGATCGCGAGGCTACCCAGTACTTTAGCCACACCGAGGAAACGGATGAAATAATCGGGATAACCCAGATCATTGATGAATTTCTTCGCTTCAGGAGAAAGGATGATATCGGGCAATGCGGTGAAAATCATGAAGCCGGCAAAAAGGATCGTGATGATCCAGTAGATGGTTTTTGTTTTTTTCATGTATTGAAAATATGAAAAAATCCTGACCCTCCATTTCCACAGTAATTGCCAGCCCGCTCCTTTTCATTCCGGAAAACAGGATCCTGATCTGGAAAAGCAATAGTAATTATTGGTCTGCCCGCGGAGCAGGGATTTTCCTTCTGACCACCCGGTATTGCAGGCGGCTCAGGCTGCGCATCCGGCTATAATATGCGATCAGCAGTATCGTACCGATCGCTACGAATGCGATGGCTCCTGCTATAAAATATTTGTAAGCCTTTCTGTAAACCACAACGGATCCGTTCATGATGACCCGGATGCCCGCCTGCTTTCCGTATTCATCCGCGGGTACGGTCGGGTCAATGTAGAATGTATATTTCTTGCCTACATCCACACCGGAAGCGGCAGACTCATTGGCTTCCGTTCCGAGGTCGATACCATAGACCGCTTTCCCTTCTAAAAAAGTAAAATCCATTGCATAACGGGGATGTGCACCGCCGGTGGTGCTCAGTTGCTTGTCCATGACCGTGCCATTGATCTTCACCAGTGTATCATCGGTATGATAAACACGGTAAACGAGCAGTGCGCCGCAGAGATAGAACATGACAGCCATGAGGAAGAATGCGCCGGGATTTCTTTGCATGCGTTCTAATTAGCCCTCAAATTAGAGAATCCCTGATAATAGGTTGTCAGGATTTTTTTCCCGTCAGTATCCGCCAGAACACAGGCACCAGCCAGATCAGTACCCAGGCCAGTCCCGCCAGCAGCACGATACCGGAAAGGAAGAAGAAGTCGAACCAGGGACGAAGCCTGTTCATCACGCCATAGAAAAGTTCATTGTCCTGTACGGCCATGATCTTCACGATGCCCATTCCGATCAGCGTGCCCCAGAATACAAGTAAGGAAATATTCATGACCCGGAGAGCGGACTTCAGATGCCCGCCGGTCCTGGTCAGCAATGGTTCATTTTCTTTACTGACAATGAACACCAGTGATGCCAGCAATAACATCGTATTGATGCCGATCGTGGCACCCATGGCATGTGCGACCGTGATATGGGTCCCGTGTGTAAAGTAATTGATAGCCGGAACGGAGATCGCAATGGAAAGCACCAGATTGAGGAATATCCAGCTATCCGCCCAACCGAGTACGGAAGCAGGGAGGAATTTCCTGAAACCAAGACTGTCACGGAATTTTTTCCGCCAGGTATAAATGATATTCCCCAGGATCAGCAGTTCGGTCATGCTGATAAAATAGGAAACGGTTTTCACAACGGGTGAAGCCGGAACGATATAAGTATGATGCCCCCAGTTGAACATCAGATTGGTCATGCCCAGGAAATAAAAGAAGTAGGCCATTTTGGAATGATTCATCTCCTTATCCCCAGATATTTTTTCCATGATCAGCATGGCAGATCCGTACACGAGCATATTCCATGAACCGACCATGGAGCCCATTGCCTTCCATTGTACGGTCACATCCCGGATGATATTGTTATTGAAATAAGGCAACACCCATAACTGCGCTTCCGTCATGGTGATGAAGAAGAACAGCAATCCTGTAGAGAAACTCCAGATATATACAGGTGCATTTTTAAATACAGGTCTGACCGTTGCGAAGAAATTGATCATGAAACAAAGCCAGGAGAAAAGCACGATCGCGTTGATCCAGACCGGAAACTCTAAATATTCCCTTCCTCCAAAAACGCCCATGAAGAATCCGGTCACGACCATGATCCATACCAGCAGTTGCAGTCCGAAATGAATGAATGCAAGCGCAGGTGAAAATATTTTACGCCCGCCGCTGATCCAGGGCAAATAATAATAAATACCGCCGGCTGCTGCGGAGAAGATCCAGTTGATGACGAGATAGACATGCAGGGGGCGCGACTGACTGAAAGACAATTTCGTTTTCAGCAGTTCCGGAAATATATATTGACCCGCACCCAATGTACCGTACAGCAGGCCGGACAGCAATGATAACATCGCCAGCAGGATGAACAGGGCGGCGACCCGGCGTTCAGGGCGTGGGCTGTTCATTTCCATGTTTATAGCTAAAGGCGTTTGTGTCAACATATTTCAGGTATGCAATGATGTCGTTGATCTGCTCCGGTGTAAAATGAAAATTGGGCATCCGGACGGCCCCTGCCTGCAGGAAGACGCGGGCATAAGTTTCACCCCGGTTCTTATCGGAGATCACAGTTGTCAGTTCAGGGCCGAGGTACCCCCCCAGACCGAATATCTGGTGACAGGATGTACAATTGTATTGCTGCCAGATCTTTTTGCCGGCTTGTTGCTGAGCATTCATGACCGTACCACGGTCGGTGCCATTCGTATAAACCCAGGTACTGTAAGCGGCGTAACTGGTAAAGAGCAGAATGAAGACTGATAACTTTCCCATATGACCGGAGCCTCTGTTTTAAGCCGGCCAAAAATATCGGTGTGCTGCCTCCTAAAACATGACGTTTGTCATATTAGTATATGCATTTTATAGACTTTTGTCAGCCTCCCGGTGTCAGCACTATTGGGTTCTCAGGAAATAATCCTATTTTCCTCGATCAAACAGCTGTCATGAACACCGCAAGAACCGCTTCCCGGCTGGCGATCGCCACTGCCACCGTTTGTTTTTTAATGCTGGTCATGAACCACCTCCATGGGATCTCCCAGCAGTATTTTGAAATGATGAGGACACCCGGGAAGTACCGGAGCGAATTGATGGAACATGCCAAAGCGCTGAACATGGCCCTTGTTGCCGACAACATCTTCATCATCCTTTACGTCACGATGTCTTATTTCGTGATCTGGACCCTGCGGAAGAACGTCATAACTCCGGTCACCTGGGCCGGACTGCTGCTGATCACGGCGGTGGGTATCCTCGACTTTGCAGAGAACTTCCATATATATACACTGATGCATCAGTATGCAAGTCCGGAATGGATGGAAAATCCTGCTATAACTGGCGTACCGGCAACAGAGATCCAGTGGCAAGCGTCGGAAAGCATGCTCAAGTGGCATCTCTCCTATCTCGCCTTTTTTCTGTTAGGTTTTATGGTACCGGTGAAGGAACTGGCTGGCCGGATACTCCGTATCGCGGTCTGGTACTGGTTCATCCCCACCGGTATTTTCCTGTATGCGGTGTCGGGTTCAGATTATGAAGATCTTTTCCAGCAGATCCGTTTCGGGAATCTCCTGGGCGGTTTCATTTTACTTGCAATTATTATGAGAGGCCTTGCTTCTGAGCCCGATCCGGAAATGGCGTGATCATTGCCGGACAAAGACAAAACTTCCACCGTAACCACCCCAGTCGTTACTCTGTACACCATTCCGGAGTGTCCCTTTGTATGCGGCCTGGCCTTCTTTTACTTCGATAGTTACCGTTCCACCATTTTCTCTGGTGATGAGACCTGCATGCACTGCCGCTGTTCCGATGGAGCAATCATCCGTATAAATATCGGTGCCCCAAACCCTGGATGAAAGCGTACCACCTGCGGGGAAATAAAATGTGAAACGCTGACCCGGTTTACGTTCGTACGCGTTTAGCTGTGTTGTCCAGTCGCCCCGGATCACATTGGAAGGTAAAGTCGTAACGGTACTCACCTGCCCGGCTTCAAACCGGAAGCTGCCGCCATAGCCACCCCAATCGCCGCTTGTAACACCATTGCGTACACTGCCTTTGTAAGCATCCTGTCCTTCCAGACATCTTACTGTAACAGTTCCCCCTTTTTCTTTGGTGATGAGTCCTGCATGGACCGCTGCGGATGCGATGGATCCGTCATCGGTATAAATATCCGTACCCCACAGCCGGCCAGAGACCGTACCATTGGGCGGAAAATAAAAACGGAATAGCTGACCCGGTTTTCTTTCATACGCATTGAGCTGTGTATTCCAGTCCGCATTGATCACCGGTAGATCAATTACGGTAGTTACTTTATTTCCGCTCACAAAAATGAAACTCCCGTCAAAGGCCCCCCAATCGTGGCTTTTTACCCCATTCTTTTCAGACCCGGTATATGTCGCCTGACCCGGTCTGATCTCAATAGTAACGTTTCCTCCGGAGGCAGGTGTGATCAGGCCTGCATGAACGGCTGCTGATGCGATCGAGCAATCATCAGTATAGGTTCCGGTACCCCAGACCCTTGTTGAGAGCGTCCCTCCGGCAGGGAAATGTATCGTGAATCGCTGATTGTTCTTTCCGCGCCAGCCATTCGCCTGCATATCCCATGTGCCATTAATGATCTCCTGAGAGAAAGATTGAATGAACAGGAGGCTGCCGAATAGCAGCAAGCCTGTACGTAGTATCAGATGCAGCTTTTTCATACAATAACATTTTACAAATATTACAACTGCCGGAAAAAGCAGCCGCTGACAGTCATCATTATTTCCGCTGATTGAAGTGGGCTGAAATAAGAAAGGGGCCGGTGCTTGCGCACGGCCCCTTCATTGGTTTATGTTGCACAGGGGTTTATTGATGTAACTGGATCGTACCCAGTTTCACATCATGATTCCGGGTCACGATGATATTACTGATGGTCGTATCCTGATAACCGTTCACCCCATCGATGAATACGCTGTACGTTCCTTCACGCAATCCGCGGATCTTGAACTCACCCTGATCGAAAGGACGGGCATAGCCGGTATCGGTTGAATTAAATGCTTTGATCAGTCCGTATGAATGCACCGGGCGCACTTTTCCTTCGATCTCTCCTGTACTGTGGCGGCCAAAAGGTTGCAGGACAGGACGCAGCCAGTACTGTCCGTTGATATAACGGATCGAGCGGCTCAGGTTAAAATCAAGATAGAGCTGGAAATTGTTGCTGGAAAGTGAATCAAGGTGTTCACGGTGAACGTTCACGAAAATAAAATGCTGGTTACCGACGAGGTTCAGGGGGTGGCTGACGCTATCCACCAGTACACTGTTATTAGTACCCAATGTTACTTTGATCCTTTCCACTTTACCGGGAAGGGTAAATCCACTTGCCAGTAAGGTATCCACACCATTGCGGAGGGTCAGCAGGTCATATACTCCGGGGCGGATATCGAGGGTGTCCCAGTATTCGCAATGATGCAGGGAATCGTGATCATCGTCACAACCCGGACGCTCATGATCATCATCGCCATTGCGTGCACAGGTATCCAGTTTCACCGCGATCTGCTGGATATCGATGAGTACTTTCTGATAATCAGTAGGGCCATCAGTCATATACACGGATAATTTCTGTTTACCGGCCGGAATACTGCCGAATGAACCGGAAACGTCCTTCTGACATGCGAAGAATACCGCCACAGAAAGGATCGCTACAAGGGGAACCCACAAAAGCCTGAACGTCGTTTTCATAATTATTTCATTTTTAAAATGCAGTGGTGAGGCTGCCTGATTGGTTTTTGAATGATGACCGTCATCAGTTGCAAAAAGGGTGCCATGAAGGGCCCTCATCAGCTGCCATTGTTGATCTGTTTATAAAATGGTAAACTCATGACACATCAGCCCTTTCCGCTATGATGCATGAAAAAGCCCCGGCGTTGGGCCAGGGCTATAAAATCAATGAATATATCAATCTGATGGGACGGAATGCTCCAACATTTCAGCGTAATCTGCGCTAATCTGTGTTCATCCGTGTTATTACTTCTCCAGCAATCCATCCGCTTTCCACTTCTTCAGCACCGCGATCGCGCTGTCACTTATCCTTGTTGTTGCGCGGAAAGGCATGAAGCCTCTGTCCGTCGGAGCCATCTGCACACGCGCCAGGATATCATCGATATCGGTCTTCAGATTCACGAAATTATCATAAGGCTTCTTACGTCCACCTTTGGAAGTAATATGGCAGGGAGCGCAATTATCCATGATCACGGTAGCTACCCCTGTTTCATAAGTTGTTTTGGGAGCAGCAGCAGTTTTTTTGGAACTACTGCAATAAGATAAGGTAAGTGCTGTAGCAGCAAGAACACTGAATACGAAGATCTTTTTCATGACTGGTTTTGTTTATCGGATAAATATATCCAAATCACTGAACAAAAAAAACAGAATGATTTGAATGGCAGAGGCAACCCTTTTCCCTTCGCATCTGTTCCGGTACATTTGCTGAAATGCTGAGGACAACAGCTCAAACATACCGTAATGCCTTTTCCGGACTTTCCCGGTCCACCTGGCTCCTCTCCCTGATCATGCTGATCAACCGGAGTGGTACCATGGTCGTGCCCTTTATGACCCTGTACCTGACCAGTCCCAAAATGGGCTATTCGATCGGCCAGGCAGGGTTTGTTTTCGGTTTGTTCGGTCTGGGTGCTTTCAGTGGTTCCTGGATGGGCGGGCGACTGACCGACCGGTTCGGCTTCTTTCCCATACAATTGATCTCACTGACCGGAGGCGGCATCCTGTTCTTTGCACTCGGACAAATGCACAGTTTCGGCATGATCTGCCTGTTCACCTACCTGCTGAGTTTTGTGAATGAAGCATTCCGTCCGGCTAACTCCACTGCCATTGCCTTTTACAGCAAGGAAGAGAACAGGACCCGTTCCTATGCCCTGAACCGGCTGGCTATCAATCTCGGTTGGGCAGCAGGTAGTGCCCTGGGCGGCATCATTGCTCATCATAATTATGAACTGCTTTTCTGGGTGGACGGGAGCACGAACCTCCTCGCGGCAGGCATTATGTTAATTGCATTTAAGCCATTGAATTTCAATAAATCAAAAAGTGTATCTAAAGTAAAAGAGAAAGCAAAAAGTGCCTATCAGGACAAGATCTATATCGCCTTTGTACTTACTGCTGTCCTTTTCGCCAGCTGCTTCTTTCAACTGTTCACCAATATCCCCGTATTCTTCCGGTACCACCTGAATTTATCCGAGCCGGTCATCGGTTCATTAATGGCCATGAACGGACTCATTATTGCGGCAGGAGAAATGGTTCTGGTCTATAAGCTGGAAGGCAAACGTCCTGCTACTTATTATATTCCTATCGGGGTCGGCCTGGTCAGTCTCGCTTATTTCAGTCTGACCCTGCCTATTCCCGGAATGATACTCGGGCCACTCATGATCATAATCGTGACGTTTGGAGAATCCATGTCCATGCCATTCATGAACTCTTTCTGGATATCCAGGACCACCCACGAGAACCGTGGCCAATACGCAGCGCTTTACAGCATGGCATGGTCCGTTGCCCAAAGCCTTGGGCCAATAGCCGGATCCCAGGTCGCGGAGCATTTCGGATTCAGGGTCCTGTGGGCCGTTGGCGGCGCGCTGACACTGATCTCTGCACTGGCTTTTCGCCGTGTTCATAAACACAGAAACAAGTGAATAACAATACATAATGAGCCTTATCTCAAATAACACAAAAGGAAAAGCAATTGGACTTATCGGCGGTCTGACCTGGTTGTCGTCCATGGATTATTACCGCTTACTGAACCAGCTCTACGAGGAGAAAACGGGAGGTGCTGAGCTGCCCCGCATCATCATTTATTCGGTAGATTTCGGGGAGATCAAAGTGCTGACCCAATCCGGAAACTGGGATGGCATCACGGCGATCATTTCTGAAGCCGCCCGTAAAGTGGAAGCTGCCGGGGCGGATTGCCTGATGCTGGGCGCCAATACCATGCATAAGATCGCGGATGCCGTGCAGGAATCCATCCGCATCCCCCTGATCCATATTGCCGCGGAAACAGCGGACACCATTGCCGCTAAGCAACTGAAGAAAGTAGCCCTGCTGGGCACTAAATACACGATGCAGCTGGACTTTTACCGTGATAAACTGGCTGCACGGGGTATCGAGACCATTATCCCGGAAGGCCCGGATATCGATATCATCAATGACGCGATATATAATGAAATGAGCAAAGGGAACTTCTTCCCGGAAACGAAGGCTGCTTACCTGAAGATCATCGGTAAACTACTGGAAAGGGGTGCGGAAGGCATCATTCTGGGTTGCACCGAGATCCCGATCCTGATCAAACAGGAGGACTGCCCGGTGCCGGTTTTTGACACCACCCTGATCCATGTTACCGCAGCCGTGAAGTTTGCCTGCAAGGATCTGCCTACTCCATAGGAATCGCAGAGGGGACGGTGGGTAATTTTTTAATTAAATACGCCACCTATTGAGCCTCATTCGCGTCATTTACCGTTAATTCGTGCAGGATATTTTACTTATCTGAACCCCTATTTTTGTTTAAACATTTTAATTACATGCGTAAGTTCATTTTCACCCTGGCATTCATGGCAACAGGAACGATCATGCAGGCACAGGGTGTGGCCCGGCCCAAACTTGTGGTAGGTATCGTGGTAGACCAGATGCGCTGGGATTATCTGTACCGTTATTATGACCGTTATGCGAAAGACGGCGGCTTCAAAAGACTGATCAATCAGGGGTATTCCTGTGAGAACACCCTGATCCCGTATACACCTACGGTCACTGCGTGCGGACACAGCTCGATCTATACCGGCTCTGTTCCCGCCATCAATGGCATTACCGGCAATAACTGGTATGACAATACGGAGAACCGGGAAGTGTATTGCACCGAAGACAAGTCGGTTACCACCGTGGGCAGCAGTTCCACGCTCGGGCAAATGAGTCCCCGCAACATGCTGGTAACAACGATCGGCGATGAACTGCGCCTGGCCACCAATTTCCGCAGCAAAGTGGTGGGCATCGCGCTGAAAGACCGCGGCGGCATCCTGCCTGCCGGTCATAGTGCCAATGCCGCATACTGGTATGATAATACAACAGGTAACTGGATCACTTCCTCCTATTATATGACCGAATTACCCAAATGGGTAAGTGATTTCAACGCGCAAAAGCTCGTTGACAAATATTATGAAACAGGCTGGAACACCCTTTACCCGCTGAATACTTATCTGCAAAGTTCTGCATACGAAAAACCTTATGAGGCAAAGCCATTCGGTGCGAATGCCAAAGGGTTTCCTTATGACATGAAATCCTTCATCGGCAAGAATTATATCGCGGTGCTGCCTTCACCCATGGGCAATACCCTGACCGCTGAAATGGCCAAAGCTGCTGTCATTGGTGAAGGTCTGGGACAGGATGAATTCACGGACATGCTTGCCGTCAGTTTCTCTTCCCCTGATTATATCGGACACTCCTTCGGTCCCAACTCCGTAGAACAGGAAGATGATTTCCTGCGTCTCGATAAAGAACTGGGCAGTTTTCTTGACTTCCTGGACAGCAAGATCGGGAAGGACCAGTACACGGTATTCCTTTCCGCTGACCATGGCGTGGCCCATGTGCCCGGTTTCCTGAAAGAACATAATATCCCCGCGGCCAGCAGTGATATCGCCAGTGTGACCAGTATCCTGAATACGGCGCTGAAAGAAAAATATGGTTCCC
>JAKPSI010000049.1 GCA_029555415.1 Bacteroidota bacterium
GCCGGATATGAGATCAAACTGGCGGGTGAGGCACAGCGTGAGCAGGAAACATTCGGCGGCAGTTTCATGACCGTGGTGATCGCCACCGTGTTCCTCTTCATCATGGTACTGATCCTGGAATTCCGCACATTCAAGAGCATGCTCATTGTACTGTCGGTGATCCCGCTCGGTATCATCGGTGGGGTATCGCTTTTATGGGCCACGGGCAATCCGATGTCATTCGTTGCGATCGTTGGTTTCATCGGGCTGGCGGGTATTGAAGTGAAGAACTCGATACTACTGGTTGATTTCACCAACCAGTTGCGGGAGGAGGGGATGGACCTGGAATCCGCCATCCGCAAGGCCGGTGAGCTGCGCTTCCTGCCGATCGTATTGACAACCTTAACGGCGATCGGTGGTCTGCTACCCATTGCGCTGAACCATAATCCGCTGATCTCGCCGCTGGCGCTGGTGCTCATCGGCGGACTGATCTCTTCCACTTTATTGTCACGGATCGTAACACCGGTGGTGTATAAGCTGATCCCGCCCGCGATAAAAGGTAAAGAATAGAAAGACCATAAAAGAATAGTCGGCCTGGGTTCATAGCTCAGGCCTTTTTTTGCCTTGATCGCCAGGAACAAAAAACACCCGGATACCGATGATGACAGTAACATAGTACTGCGTGATCATAAATGAGGTACGAATGAATGTTGCAGTAACTAAAATGATATAGTTTAATATCATACATTAGTGGGGTGGTTATGATTTTAAAGACAGCACAGTGATCTCGAAATGAATTTTGACAATTTTTCTATACGATTGTTCTCTCCTGCTGATTATTCAGCATTTTTTGACCTGATTGACAGGAACAGGCCACGTCTGGAAGCATTTTTTTCGGGGACCGTCTCTAAAACAAGAACTTTAGAGGATACTCAAAATTATGTAACAGAAATTGTTAGCAAAATTGACCAAAAAACATATTTACCATTTTTCATGGTTAATGGCCATGATGATTCACTGATCGGGTTTATAGATATCAAGAACATTGACTGGAATATTCCTAAAGGTGAAATCGGGTTCTTTATAGATGAGCATTATTCAAATAAAGGGATTGCCAAAAAAGCGCTGGCAAGATTTACGGAGTATTGCTTCATGACCTACGGGTTCAACAAATTATTCCTCCGGACTCACGAATCCAATCTTGCTGCTAGAAAACTTGCGGAAAACTGCGGCTTTGAAATAGAAGGAACTTTGCGGAGAGATTACAAAACGACTACTGGTGAGCTGGTTGATCTGCTTTATTACGGTAAGTTGCCATCAGATTGACACTACAGCCAGCAAGGGTATTCGTATGAAATGTATGTGCGTGCAGAGCTGCCGCAATGGTCTTTCCTAACACTTGCCGTCCAGCTTTCAGGTATTTCCGCTTTTGTTAACGGGAGACTTGTCAGATACCACTGCATTATTTGCGGTAATTTAGCTTTCATGATTTTTTCAGATAATACAAGAGGCAAGCTATTCAATGGTTTTGCTGTTTTGTTGGCGCTTGTTGCCATTTATCATTTTATAGGAGTGCTCTATAAAGTTGATGATACGCCGGTTTGGAGGCATCTTCTGTTCGCCGGGATAAACATATTTTGTATTTATGGCGTATTGAAAAGGCCGGATTACTTTATATATTTTTTTGGATTACTCCTGGTGCAACAATATTATAGCCATGGATCCTATATGATCAAAATTTGGCAGGAAAGGAAGCAAATTCACTGGATAAGTGTTTTAGACCTGCTGCTGCTTCCTGTTGCCTTCATTTGTCTGATCGAAGATCACAAGGTCAGGCATTCTAAAAAGCTGAAGTAATTAACGACGAATCATTCCCGGACGGATTCCGTTATGCTTTCAGGTGTTTCGCTATAGATATCCGGATGGACTCGTCGGATTAATTGCTTACATTAGGTAAGGGAAGCAGTGCCTGATCAAAATCCCGGTTGCAAATAAATTATATGGCGGACGAACAAAAATTCAAAGACATGGCGGCGCAGCTCCGCAAACCGCATGGGGACGACGGAGTCAAAACCGGTGAAATGATGAGCAAAGGAAACAAGCCGATCATTTATGACACTTTCAGGGCTCTGGATGCTCAGGCAAACGATAATATCCTTGAGATCGGCATGGGCAATGGGTTTTATGTGAAGGAGATACTGGAAAAGGCTGAAAGTATTCAGTATACAGGATGTGATTATGCTGAATTAATGGTACGGGAATCAGAAAAATTGAATGCTGACTGGATCACGAAAAGGAGGGCAAAGTTCCTCCAGGGAAATATTACTGCGCTTCAGTTTGAGGATAACATATTCAATAAAATTTTCACCATCAATACCCTGTACTTCTGGGATGATGAAGCAGCGGCATTAAGGGAGATCAAAAGAGTGTTGCAGCCGGGCGGAACATTCATCATTGGCTTTCGCCCGAAACACCAGTCAGAAAAATATCCGTTTACCAAATACGGGTTCAATCAATTTTCAAAGGAAGACGTAGCAAAGCTGCTGGCTGATAACGGGTTTGCGGTGCTTGATATATTTGAAAATAAGGAACCGCCTTTTGAAATGAATGGATTGATCATGGAGACAGAAAACGTAGTGGTGGTGGCACGGAAGGTTTAAAACTAAAAGTAATGGCAATTTTCAAAATACTTACCGTCGTTCTGCTTATTACAGGCTGTACTTCTCAAAAAGACAGCGCCTATATAAAAGCTAAAACAGCACATGACAAGGGATTGGAAACGATTAAAAATGCTCCGGAGCCCTATCGGAGTAAGATCGCCGATTCCATGCAAAAATGGATACCGGTATTCAAGGAGGTTTATGTGAATGATCAGAAAAACCGTCTCGTTGGCTACGGATTCACCAAAAGCGGTTTACAGGAACAGCGGGTATTGGATTCTGAAAACCTTAAAATTGTCACGGCCTATCTGGATACCTATGGCTGGCCGGCTGTAACGGATATGGGATTCATCGGACAGCGGGCGGTCGGAATGGTGATTCAGCATGCACCGCTGGCTACTCAGGAAAAATATTATCCTTCACTGGTCAAAGCCTACACGTGGGACCCGCATTTATTTGAAACGCTGGCGCTGCTGGAAGACCGGATCAATATGCGCAACCACAGATTCCAGTATTACGGATCCCAGGTGGTCGCTTATCAGGGGAAGCAGGTGTTGTACCCGGTATATAATATCGATAGCCTCGAGATCCGCAGGCAGCAACTGGGTTTTAAAATGACCATGGCGGATTACATGAAATTTTTAAGGGCGGATTGGAATGCTGAGGCATACAAACAAAAGCTACCGGAATTGGTGACTGCTTTTAAAGTATCTGATTCTTTGGGAGTTCATTATAATTGGTAGAGATTAGTAGCATTACTTCCCCGAAGCGTTGCGCCCTGTTTTCAGCACTTTCTCATTGATCAACCCCGGATCCTTGAGGCGAAGAATATGTATTCTGGCGTAGGCGCGAATTAATAAAGAGGATAGTAATCCGCAAAAAGCAGTCAGGGGATTTGCCTTTCATGAATCCCGTAATATCGTAAATTAGAGACGAGACGGCCATCCAGTAAAGCCCTGTATTCAGAAAACAAGTATCATTTTTAATAAATATTTAATAATGAAACGGATCATATTGATCTTTATTTCGGTCACAATTTGTTCGGTCATTTCTTCTGCAGTTTTTGCTCAGGAAGCGGACGATCTCGACGGCGATGGGATAAAAAACAGTGAAGATGCCTGCCCGAACATCAAAGGGACAAAAGCTAACAAAGGTTGTCCGGAAAAATCAGAAAGTTCAGCGCTTTCCGGTCCTGCAATAAAGACTTTGGCAGATCTGAATTGTGAATTTATTCTATCGGGGGCTTGTAATGAAATTCTGATGGAAGCGAGCGAGAGAGAGATAAAAACTTATTACGGGAGCCGTTATAGAGAGGCTTACTTATTTTATGGAAACCGATCAGAAGTACCCGTTTTTTCTTTTTATAGTTTAGGATTTGTTTTTGAAATTACGTTTTTCCCGGGGTCCGGGAACATTAGTGAGGATATTCAATGGGGGGATAAAAAAGAGGTTGTGACAAGGAAATATGGTTCCCCAAAAGGGTTGGTTAAAGGGAAAAACGTAGATGGTGAGAAATACGAAATATTAAAGTATGAGGGTATGGAATTTCAGTTTACAAAAGGTAAACTGGATAAACTCACTTTGAAAAATATGTTATCGGAATCAGAGGCCGCGGCAGTACATGCCAAACATATGGCTGAAAGAGCCGAGTCTGAAATTGCAGCTAATTCACCAGAAGCAAAAGCCAGGGCAAGGGCTGAAAAGGAAAAGAAAATTGAAGCCGATTATAAGACATTGCTGGATCAGCTTGATGCAAAACTTCTTGAAGGTGACCGGATCGTAAAATCCGAAATAAAAGCCATTGCTGCAGGAGGTTTGTTTAAAAAAGCTGTACAGGATAAGTTGGATAAGATCAGGGAAGCCGGAGATGGCTTGATCGCTCATTTTGGAAAAACATATGAGGGAATGATACCAGAATGGATGATTAAAGCAATTGCTGATAAATGGAGACCAGAGACATTTACCAAATAAGAGATGTTAAGCGGTTTGTGATTATTTATCATTATCCATTCGGATCTTAGCCATGCTGTTTGTTAATGTTTCTTTACCAGAACTGGGGAATTCGTCTGTGGTGTCCGTTGCCTTAATCGGGTGATAAATCTTAAATATCGGGTTCAAAAAAATCGAAAGCAATGAAAAAGAAAATTCTTGGTTTATTGACTGTACTAATGATAGCTGATCTGCTTGGTTGTGGAAATGCTAACCGGGATGCCGGCAACAACAGTCAAAAAGATACATTAGCTGATCAAGCCGTGACTAAAACGGCCAATCCGATCAGGTATAAGATAACACCTAACCTTTGGGTGGATAAGGATGCAAAAGCGGTAGCTGATTATTATCTGTCGATTTTCAAAGAGGGTAAACTGAAGGAATTTCACCGGTATAAAAATCCGCCCCAGGAAAAGGGCCAGGCAGGCCTGGATAGCTTTGAAACAGCGGTCATCAACATTGGGGACATCGAGCTCAGCATTCTGGCTGCTGGCCCGTACTTCAAATTCAATGAATCGGTTTCTTTAGTTATCAATTGCAAAGACCAGGCGGAAGTGGATTACTACTGGAATGCCCTGACCACAAATGGTGGGGAAGAGGGCTCTTGCGGATGGTGTAAAGACAAATATGGATTATCCTGGCAGGTCGTTCCCGTTGAATATTTCGACCTCATTAACAGCAGTGATCCTGCTGTCAGGGAAAAGGCCATGAAGAATACGTTCAAGCAGAAGAAGTTGATTCTTTCTGAGCTTAAGTGAACAAGGGGGTCATCTGTAATACTGGCAAGGGAACACTCCCTGAATAATATACCGTTTCCCTCTCACTGAATTCATTTCTTTTTTATCCAGTGTTATAACACCTTCTGTAAAGAGTTCCGGCTCTGTCAGTTGAAGATGCCGGCAATGCTGTAATGCAGGCTGGTCAAGGAAAATTCTTATATTAGAATGATCAGTGTTGTTCCATGCCATGCATGTTATTTCAAAGAAGTAAAAAGCAGAATAATAATATGACTGGGTTCAAGATAACTACAGCAGATGGTCAGGAGATCAGATTCAGCTATTATCTGGATGAAGCGCCTGCCACTGCGAAAGCATTTGCAGGTATATTGCCTTTTACCCGGACCTTCCATCATGCAAGAGTGTCGGGGCAGGAGATCTGGATCGATAATATGCCTGCACTTGATAAAATTCAGGAGAATTCCTCCGTGTTCACCGCACCGGGTGAAGTGGTATGGGGACCGGCAAAACCCGCCCGGGCAAAGACAGCGAATTGTTTCGGGATATATTATGGTGAAGGAAAAGGGCTGGATGCCTGTAACATTTTCGCCCAGGTGCTGGAATCTGACAGACAAAAACTGATCGACCTCGGAGAACGTATCTGGAAGAACGGAGCAGAGGAGCTTACCCTTTCCGGAACGGAGTTGACCGCGCCATGAGTTTTTTTCGGATATCTGATAGATTCCCCCTCACTCCCCCGGATGATACACCCTCTCCGCCCCCGCATACACTTCTTTTTTATCCAGCGTCATATGTTTGGTCTGCTGCTTCAGGTATAAGGGAACCTGGTCGTCAAAATGTTTATTACCGGGACGGGCAGAAGCACCGTACATGTTCACCGTTTCAATGACTGGCAATTGATCTTTCGGGAAACGGATGAACATGATATAACCATCGCCACCGGTGGATTTCAGCATGCCGTTCTTGAAAGGCTCCGTCCATTGCGGAGAAAGCAGATCAGGGAAACCACCCAGCGGCCAGGTCTTGTCACCCCGTACCAGTTTCTGGATATCACCCAGCACCAGGTCCGTCCGGCCGAAGTTTTTCATCATATAATCTTTCACGTATTGCAGGGTCTCCAATGATTCCGAAACTGTAATGGCGCGGGAACCCTGTCCCTGTAATTTTTTCGCGAGATAATTGTAGACCAGAATAAAAACTGCGCCGCCCTTGCTGTCCGGATCACCTTTCTTGTCCCATTGCTTCAGCGTATTGATCAGATCCGCGTATTCCGGATGTGCCGCGGGGTCCAGTCCCACCAGACTATCGATCCGGTACGGATACTGCAGCACCGCTGGTAATTGCCGGTCGAACTTGATGCGCTTGAACTGATCGAAACTGATCTTGCCCTCCGCCGGCATTTCTTCCATGAGTCTTTTGCTGCGGTTATTATGCCAGATCTCCCAGCCATCAGCGGTGGAATAATTCGTGGGCTCCAGGTTGAAACCCGGAGCAGTGGCCAGAAAGGAGGAATGATTCGTATTGAACAGGAATCCGCTCCCGGGATTCACATACTGCGGCAATTTATTCAGGGGACGGAATTCCGTCCATAATGAATTGGAAGTATTGCCGGGCAATGTTTGTTTCCAGTTGTACCCATGGATCTGATCCCGGATGGGCATCAGCGCATTGTTCACATAAAAGATCGTATCCCGGTTATCGGCATACATGATGTTGAACATCGACAATTCCTGTTTACTCAGCGCCGCATAGAACTCCGTATAGTTGCGGGCCTTGTCCATATGGTACCATTCATCCAGCGCGCCGATCCGCATATCCGCACCCAGCCGCATCGCGAAATAACCGGTCTTGTTCTTCATTGTCGGACCATACTTGCTCCAATACACCGTTTTGCCAATAGCGATGGGGACCCCTTTGATGTGCAGTTTGATCTTTTTCTTTTCCAGCGGGATCCAGTCCCCGTCAAAATTGTACTGACCCGGATGCGCGTCATCGGTCTGCAATTGATATACATCCAGACGATCACAATAATTCACCGTATGAGCCCAGCCCAGGTGTTCATTCACACCATGCAGGATGCAGGGACCACCCGCGAGTAAACCACCCAGTACATTCAATCCTTCCTCACTGCAGAGATGTGCTTCATAAAATGCCTGTGAACCGGTATTGGGCTGATGGGCATTGACGAGCAGATAGTTTTCGCCGGTCGTAGTGCGGCTTGCACTCACCGCCATCGAATTCGATCCCTTCGGATTCATGGAAGCGATCGGCATGTTATTGCCGAATATTTTCCCCAATGCTTCACCGGCGCCATTGAAAACGATCAGCGCGAGAACAGATGAAGAAACATATTCTTTGGGTGTAACAGGAAATAGCTTTTTATGCATCCATTCTTTCGGATGCGCGGCCGCATAGGCGTTCAGACCTTGCGTGTAACCATCTATGAGTTTCAGGAATTCAGGGGAGAGGGTATTCCATTTTTCCTCCGTCAGTTCCTTACAGCGGAACAGCGCGAATGCGTAATCGCCCGCCGCGCCTGCCTTTCCCTGCACACGGCCCATCACGCCTTTCACAGGCAGCAACACTTCCTGCATACTGTTGAAATCATCCTCCGCCTCGGCCCAGGCCAGTCCGTACGCCACTTCACGGTCCGTCGGCGCGAAAATATGCGGCACACCAAAATGGTCACGCACAATGTCAATGCGCTTCGGGTCGATCTTGTCCTGGGCGGATAATGCCGTGGCCAGTCCGGTGAGGGCGAGCAGGCAGAAAATTTGCTTCATCTTGGAATATCGTTGGTTTTTAATAACTCAGTTTGAATCCCGCTGCATACTGCGCGGTAAAATCCTTCGGTAACGTGATCTCGATCTGGTCACCGGCTTTTTTCCATTTCAATGTCTTGTGTCCCGCCATCCATTCCACTTTTTTCAGGTTGTCACGGATCAGCGGAATGCGGATCGTACCGCTCAGCGTTTCCTTGTCCTCCAACAGTTGAAATGCATAAATAGTTTGGTGGTCCTTGCTCTCCGTAAAACAGGTCTTGTCTTTTTGATATGGAGCGATCGCCCTTGTGCTGTAGATCCCTTCACTGTTGCCTTTCATCCAGGCACCGATCTCCTGCAATCTGGTATAGGCTTCCGCATGCCATTCGCCATCCGGGCCAGGACCGATATTGAGCAGGTAGTTCCCACCGCGTGAAACGATCTCCACTAAATTATGGATGATCTGTCCCGCGGGCTTGTATGTATCATTCGGTACATAACTCCAGCTGCCCGCCATGGTCATGCAGGTTTCCCATGGATAGGGCAGGGGCTTTTTCGGGATCTCCTGTTCAGGTGTGTGATAATTTTCAAATGGTCCGGGTACCCAGCGGTCCACAATGATGATCCCTGGCTGCTGTTCGCGGCACATCTTCGCGATGCGCGGCATGTTCACATCCTGGCCATGCGGCAGGTTCCGTTCCCATTCCACATTACGGTCGATCGTGGAATCAGGACGCACCCAGCCACCATCCAGCCAGAGGATATCCACTTTGCCATAACCCGTCATCAGTTCTTTGATCTGGTTGTAGGTGAAGTCCTGGAATTTTTTCCAGCGCTCCGGGTATTTATCAATGGCGTAATTCACGTTACGGTCCTTCGGCGGAAAATAAGGCCACCAGTAATGCTCATTGTGCCAGTCGGGCTTGCTGAAATAAGCACCTACAGAGATCCCTTCCTTGCGGAACGCGTTGAAAATTTCTTTGGTCACATCTGCGCGCGCATTGTTATGATAAGGCACCCAGTCGGCCGTGATCTTGTAATCCGTTTGTTTGGTATCGAACATGTTAAAGCCGTCGTGGTGCTTGGTCGTAAAGACCATATACCGCATCCCCGCTGCTTTTGCGGCGGCGGCCCATTTTTCAGGATTGAACAAAGAGGGGTTGAAGGACTTGCCCAGTGCCTCATATTCTTTTTTATAGGAGAAGTAATCACTGTAGTTGCCGCGTTTTCTTTCGGTCCAGCCTTCGTCTTCCGGGCACAGACTCCAGGATTCCACGATGCCCCATTCGGAATAAGGACCCCAGTGCATGAGCAGCCCGAATTTCCAGTCCTTCCATTCTTCCAGTTTCTGCAAGGCTTGCGGATCGGTCTCGGCCACAAAAGGATAATTTTCCTGGGCCTGTGAACGGAGGACGACCGATAAAAATAAAAGGAGGAGGATCTTTTTCATATGAACCCTTTTAGTGTTGGATTGTTAGCAATGAAGATAATTGATAACTTTGAACCTCGTAAATATGGGTGTACTCAGACAATTAGGCGAATATTTGTTCCTGAAAAAGAAGGATCCCGACAGGCCGAAAAGCCAGTGGATCGGTTATATGCATGGCATCAACAGGATCAGTCTTTTCCTGTTCATCCTCTGCCTCATCATCCTGGCCATTAAATTACTGCGCTAAGAATTTCACAATGGAAAGGGCGGCTTTCTCGGAAGCATCGCCACCCTGGTGCAGCAGCTCACGCAAGGCTGCGTAATCCGCTTTGATCCGGCTGCGGTAGGTTTCATCATGCAACAACAACTCCAGTTCTTTCCGGAGATTCTCTGTTGTCATATCGTCCTGGATCATTTCCTTCACCACCAGTTTATCCATGATCAGGTTCACGAGACAGATATATTTGATATCCACCACCCGCTTCCCGATCTGGTAGGAGAGCCAGGAGGCTTTATAGCACACCACTTCCGGCACACCGAATAAAGCAGTTTCCAGAGTAGCAGTACCCGATGTCACCAATGCCGCATCCGCTTTCGATAACAGATCATAGGTCTTGTTCTGCAATAAACTCACATTCGGATAAGGCGCCATCAGCGGCGCATAAAACCCCGGATCCATGCCCGGCGCTCCCGCCACGATGAACTGATGATCGGGAAAATATTTGCTCACTTCCAGCATCACCGGCAGCTTCTTTAATATCTCCTGCTTCCTGCTCCCCGGCAATAACGCAACGATCCGGTTTACCCCTTGTGGCTTGTGGCTTGCAGTTTGCAGCCCTTCCTTTTGAATAGCTTCAATCAACGGATGACCTACGTATTCTACTTCCCATTCCCAATTTTTTTTGAAATACTCTTTTTCGAAAGGAAGTATAACAAGCATCCTACTGATACACTCTTTCATCATCTTCACCCTTCCCGCCTTCCACGCCCAAACCTGCGGACTGATATAATACACCACTTTAATGCCCTGTTCCTTCGCCCATTTGGCAATGCGGAGGTTGAAGCCGGGATAATCGATCAGGATGAGAGTATCAGGTTTGTGTTGCAGGATATCTTCCTTGCAGAACGCAAGGTTGCGGAAGATGGTACGCAGGTTCATGATCACTTCGCTGAATCCCATGAAAGCCAGTTCCCGGTAGTGTTTCACGAGGGTGCCGCCGGCAGCCTGCATCTTATCACCGCCCCAGCAGCGGATCACAGCATCGGGGTCGTGACGGCGCAGAGCATGGATCAGGTTACTGCCATGCAGGTCACCGCTCGCTTCGCCGGCTATGATGTAATAATTCATGGTACAAAAATACTCAATCCTGCATCACCGGCAGTTCGATGTACGTAGCGAATTTGTTATTGAAATAGACACGCTGCTCGGCCTTGATGAAATCCGTTTCTTTCGCTTCAAAGATATTCGGAACGAATTTTTGCGGATTACGGTCGATCACCGGGAACCAGGTACTCTGCACCTGGATCATGATGCGGTGTCCTTTTTTGAATGTATGATTGATATTGTGCAGGTCGATCGTGAATGCCGTCGGTTGGTTGGGTACCAGTGCTTCCGGTTTTTCAAAACTCTTGTGGAAGCGGCCGCGGATGACTTCCATCGCCACCGGCAACTGGTAACCACTCATGAGTTTATTATCAGGATCGAAATCCGGATACACATCGATCAGTTTCACCACCCAGTCCGCATCGGTACCACTCGTACTCGCGAACAGATGCGCGGTGATCGGACCTGTAACGGTCAGATCTTTCACCAGTGAATCCATCGTGAAGTTCAGCACATCGGGTCTGGTGGTCACGAAGCGCTGATCCTCCACCTGCCAGGGTTTCCAGCGGCTGCCCGGACCATATGTTGCTTCAATGGGCAACGCGCGGTAGGGCACAGGATGCGCGGGATCGCTGGTATAGCTGCTGTAGCCGGTTGCAGCGGCCGGTGCATTGAAGCTTGCTTTGTTATTCGGTGCGGCATATAATTTTTTCGTCACCGCTTTTTTCGGCGGCCATGTATCATAAGTTTTCCATTGATTGCTGCCGGTCTGGAAACAATACGCTTCATTGAATTTGCCATCACCTTTTCCTTTCAACCAGTAGTCGAACCATTTTTTCTGCAGGTCCTGGAACCAGGTACCGGTATGACTGCCGAATGCGATCTTACCCAGACTATCCGCTTTGCCCTTGCCCCATTGGCCGTGATTCCAGGGACCGAGTACAAGGAAGTTGCGGTTGAATGAATCTTTTTGTTCCATGTGATTATACATGATCTGTGGACCGTTGATGTCCTCCTGATCATAATAACCGCCCACATGCAGTTGCGGGATCTGCGGGTATTTCACATAATTCAGCGGAGAATTCTTCTGCCAGAACGCGTCGTAATTCGGATGCTGTACGAAATTGTTCCAGGTGGGTACTTTGTTATGGAAATATTTTTCATTCACATTTTTCAGGGAGCCGAGTTGCAGGTACCAGTTGTAGAGATCGAACTGCGGAAAAGGAAAATCACTGTCCGTCGTTTTATCATATTCCACTTCATAGGTGTACTCCATGCCATAGCTGAGACGGAAAGCACCGTTGTGGTGGAAGTCGTCACCTAAGAACAGATCTCCCATACAAGCCTGTTCGGATGCGGCTTTCAGGGCAGGGTGCGGATCCACGGAACCAACGAGTGCGAGCCATCCGGGATAGGAAATCCCGAAGATGCCGGCCTTGCCGTTATTGTTCGGAACGTTCTTCACCAGCCAGTCGACCGCGTCCCAGGTATCGGTACTTTCATCCACCTTACCCGCTTCCAGTGCGTGAATAAGTGGCTGATGGATCTCCATATTGCCTTCGCTCTTGTATTTACCCCGGATGTCCTGATACACGAAGATGTATCCTTCCTTCGCCATGTTACCATAATACGGGACCTGCGTGAGGTCCCAGGTACTGTCCTCCGCCAGCGGCAGATCCGCGCCATACGGTGTACGGGTGATGAGGATGGGAACGGGGCGGTCCAGCCCAACGGGCGACATGATGACGGTGAACAGTTTCACGCCATCGCGCATCGGGAGCATGACGCTGTGCTTACGGTAAAGCGTAAATGTTTTTTCCTGGGCCGTTGCAGCAAACGTGTTGAGCAACAGCAGGGCGAAGAACCATTTTTTCATATTCTGTTCTTTATTAAAAGCGAAGAAAAAGGTCCTGATCAGTTCAGGATCTTCAATACCAGTATCGCGATACCATAGATCAGGGTAACGAGGAAGATCCCTTTGGCGGTCTTGTCACGCTGCGTATTCACATATATGGTGAACAGCACCACGTTGGCCAGCAGGGAAAGCGAGCCGATGGAAGTGAGCAGCTTGTTGGTGTTGATGAACAGGTCGAAGAATTCACCGAGACTGAGTCCGCTGAAATCTGTTTTCACGTATTTGATCACGAACAATCCTAGTACAGGTCCGACAAGACCCAGTACCAGTCCGAGTTTGAGGTTGTCTTTAGTGAAGATCAGCTTTGCCACAGTTTTTCAAGTTTGGTTTTTAATGCGTAGTTGGTAAGATCGAACTGCACGGGTACCACACTCACATATTTATGGTCAAGGGCCCATACGTCGGTGTCCTTGCCTTTATCGAAATTCACGAATTCGCCCGTGAGCCAGTAATAGCGGCGGCCGTGAGGATCGGTACGTTCCAGGAAATCCTCTTCATATTTCGCGTAAGCCTGACGGCAGATGCGGATGCCTTTGAGTAATTCTTTGGGTACAGAAGGAATGTTCACATTCAGGACCGTATGCTTATCCATTTTCGTGGCCAGCATTTTTTCAACGACCATTCTTGCGGCATAGCGTGCGCCGGTGAAATCCGCTTCGATATTGAAATCCGTTAAAGAGAAACCGGCGGAGGGAATGCTTTCGATCGCGGCTTCAACGGCGGCGGACATCGTTCCGGAATAAATGACGTTGATACTGTGGTTGGCACCGTGATTGATCCCGCTGAGGCAGAGGTCCGGTTTGCGATGCAGTACTTTGTCAACAGCGATTTTCACGCAATCCACCGGTGTACCTCCGCAGGAATAAGCTTCAATATCTCCGAATGTATGTACGCGGTGCAGGCGGAGGGGCTGACCGATGGTGATGGCGTGACCCATGCCGGATTGCGGCCGGTCGGGCGCCACGACAACAATCTTGCCGAGGTCCTTTACGGCTTCCACCAGATTGATGATACCCGGCGCGGTATAGCAATCGTCATTGGTGATGAGGATGACAGGCTTATCGCGTTTGATTGTTGCGGCTTTTTTAGCGGCAGGTTTGGATTTTGCGGTGCTCATATACCCGGCAAAAATGTTTGTTTTTTCGCGGGTTACCAAAACGGGTTCTATTAAAAATTTGGAAATTCTAAAATAATTAGTATTTTGCGCTAAATAAATTAGGTTATTATGGCAATAGCAAACCAGAACCTGAAGTACCTGCGCAAGCTCCGTGGCTGGACGCAGGAGGAATTCGCAGTGAAGCTCGGTATCAAAAGATCCCTGCTCGGCGCGTATGAGGAAGAACGTGCGGAACCCCGCATCGATGTACTGGAAGTGGTATGTGATATCTTCAAGCTGACGCTGGATGATATCCTCCGTAAAGACCTCAGTGAATCCAAAACGAATTATCTCGCGAAGCGCCGTGCCATGAAAATGGCTTCCGGCCGCTCAGAGATCCCGTTCGTGCCGGTGAAAGCCGCGGCCGGTTATCTGGCCGGTTATGCCGATCCGGAATTCGTGGATGAGCTCAACACATTCACACTTCCCATGCTCACAGGTGGTAATTACCGTGCCTTTGAGATCATCGGTGATTCCATGTTACCGACCCCGAGTGGTTCGGTGATCGTGGGTGAAAAAGTGAATGACCTGGAAGAAGTGAAGAACAACACACCTTGTATCGTGGTCTCCCGCCACGAGGGTATCGTCTATAAAAGAGTACAAAAGAATGGCCGGGTCCGTAATAAGATCACTTTGGCCAGCGATAATCCTTCATTCCATCCCTATACGGTCAACGCCGAAGATGTGCTCGAAATGTGGCAGGCCCAGGTGGTCATTTCCAAGACCAGTCAGCAACACCGCTGGGATATGGGGCAGCTCACCAACATCATTTCTGACCTTCAGGAGCAGGTAACTGCCATGAAAAAAAGGATGAATTGAGGATCAGGGCGTTAGCCCTTGAAAAACAAATAGATATTTACTGCCGCAGCCTTCCGGACTTCGCTTCAGTCTATTATATTTGTGAAGAGTAATGCCGGCACATGAGAATAACGAGGTTTTGCAGCCTATCTATACTACTGTTTCTATTACTGCTTGATAACCAAATATTTGCACAGGCAAAGTCTTTGGACGCGGTGAAGATCGCCCAGGCCCCCAGAATAGACGGGAACCTGGATGATCTGGCATGGACCAATGTTACCCCGGCAAAGAACTTCATTCAGAACTTCCCCACATACGGACTGGCCGCTTTTGTGAACTCTGAAGTCAGGGTCGTTTACGATAATTCCGCGGTCTATATCGGCGCTTATTTATATGATGATCCCACGCAGATCCGCAAGCAGATCACCGCAAGGGATGGGGAAGGACAGGCCGACGTGGATTATTTCTCCGTTTTCTTCGATACCTATAATGACCACCAGAACGGTTATCAGTTCCTTGTCACTTCCGCCAATGTTCAGTCGGATGCACGCATCGGTCCGAATCTCGGAGGCGGTTTCAATAGTTATGGTGACAAGACCTGGGATGCCGTTTGGGAAAGTCATGTCTCCATGAAGAAGGACGGTTGGGTAGTGGAGATGCGCATTCCTTTCAGTTCGATCCGCTTTGCTAAAAAAGATATTCAGACCTGGGGACTGCAATTGCTGCGTTTCACCAGAAGAAATAATGAGAGCTCGTTCTGGAGTCCGGTCAATCCGCAGCAGAATGGTTTCGTGAATCAGTTCGGTAACCTGCTCGATCTGAAAGATATTCAGCCGCCGCTTCGATTGAGTTTGTCGCCTTATTTGTCGACCGGCTACCGCAGCACACCCGTTGCCGGTGAAAAGATCAATGAATGGCTCCGCAGTGGCGGTATGGATGTGAAATATGGAATCAATGAAGCCATTACGCTGGATGCCACACTGGTACCGGATTTCGGACAGGTCATCTCTGATAATACCGTCAATAACCTCACGCCTTACGAAGTGAAGTTCCAGGAGAACCGCCCTTTCTTTACGGAAGGAACGGAACTCTTCAATAAAGCCGGTCTGTTCTATTCACGCAGGATCGGTGCCACACCCTCCGGATATTTTTCGATCCTGGATACCGCATCCGTGGATCCGAATATCGAGATCAGAAAGAATCCTTCCGTAACACAATTGTATAACGCATTCAAGATCTCCGGTCGCACCGAAAAGAAACTGGGCATCGGTATCTTCAACGCGGTGGCCGCGCCGATGAATGCGACCATCCGTAATAAAACGATCGGAAATGAAACGAAGATCGAGACTTCACCGCTCGCCAATTACAATATCATCGTGCTGGATCAGGCTTTTAAAGGCCGTTCCTTCATCACCTTCACCAATACAAACGTCATCCGTAACGGTAATGCCCGCGATGCGAATGTGACCGCACTGGATGTAGCATTGTATAACAAGCGGAACACACATCTGTTCCAGGCCACGACCCGTTACAGCAAGATATGGGACACTGACCCGTATGATGGTTACAATACCACCGTGAAATACGGTAAAGTGAGTGGTAAATGGCAATACAGCGGTATGGTGAATGTTGAGTCGGAGAAATATGATCCCAATGATATGGGCATCCTCTTCGCGCCCAATGAAGTGACGTATCAGGGAAAGATCGGATGGCAGCAGTTCAAACCTACACGTTCACTGATCACCTCCAGCTATAACATTTCCGCGCGGGTGGGTTATCTCTATCAGCCTTACGCGTTCGGCCGTACCGATCTGATCGGTACAGCATTCTGGGTGTTCAAAAATTTCTGGGATCTCACGGTCACCACCACTTTCAACCCCGGCGAAGCGCACGATTATTTTGAATTGCGTACGGATAACCGTTATCTGACCTATCCGTTCAACTATATTGTTGGATTGAGTGGCAGTACCGACAGCCGCAAGCGTTTGTATGTGAGCTACGGTTCTGAATTCGCGAGAAGCCCGGATTATGATAACGATTTCCTGAGCCTGAACTTAGGTGCAAGATTCCGTTTCAGTAATAAATTCCTTTTGGATCTGCAGGCGGCGTCAAAAACAGAGACCAATCAGCTGGGTTATGCATTCACCAGAGAGACCAATGGTGAACCGATCGTTGGTTTCCGCGATAACAATGAGATCGTAACGGTGCTGACCGCGAATTATAACTTTACCTCCAGACTGAACTTCTCTGTACGCGGCCGTCATTACTGGGATAAAGTGAAGTACCGCTCCTTCTTTGATGTGGACAGTAAAGGCATGCTCATTCCGCGCGGCTTCCTGAACGGTAAGGACCAGAATGTGAACATCTTCAATGTGGATGCATTCCTGACCTGGGATTTCCGCCTTGGCAGTAAGATCATCCTCGGTTATAAGAACTGGCTGGGAGATGGCCAGCTGGTCAGTGTTTCAGGCGCCAATAATTATCTGCACAATCTGCAAAAGATCTTCGATCTGCAGCACGGTAATGAGTTCACCGTACGCTTCATCTATTTCCTCGATTATAATCAGTTCAGGAAAACGAAATAACTCACGCTCAGGGCTGCATGCGCATCAGCTCATTTTCAACCAGCGCGTAAACCACTTCTCCTTTTTTAGGTTCCACCAGGTAAGTTCCGGTGAACCGGCTGAAAGCCGGCAGGATCGCATGCAGCGCTCCGAAATAGAAACAAGGGAAACGAAGTGATTGTTTGCCCTGACCCCGCAGGCGGATGCCGGGGTGTACGTGACCGGAAAAAATATAGGGGCCATTTTCAGTTACATCATTTACGTGTTCCGGATCTTTTTCATGACGGAACAGGAAGGAGCCGATCTGTAATTGTTTTTCATGCAGGGTGATGCCTGCATCACGGTACCACTGATCTTCCAGGATATCATGATTGCCCCTCACCAGTTCAAAGGGCAAACCCGGAAAATCATTTCTCCATTTCAGGAACAGCTCTAACTCTTTATTACTTCGGCTATGCGTCATATCGCCCACGATCAGCAGTTTCTCTGCTTTGAAATCATACAGTTGTGCGATGAGCCGCTGCAGGTCCGCTTTGTAAACGGATTGCGGTACTGCGATGCCTTCCTTGCGGAAATGGCCGCTTTTACCGAGGTGCAGGTCGGACACGATCAGTGTTCTTTGTTCTTCCCAGTAAAGACAACGTTCAGGAGATACCCAGAAGGTCTGGTCATTGATGATATACGGCAGCGGATTGTTCATGTGGCCTTGTCAGACTTGTTGGTTTCGGTACAAAATCAGAAAATTATGCGAGAAGTCAAAGTCAGCAAGAATTGAGCCGGGTTCAGGATCTGCTCAGTTCCAATTGCATTTTTTTGACGCGGTCCTCCAGTTTTTCGGAAGACAGGTCTTCCCGCATACTGTCCACCTTGACCGGGAAGCAGAACGGGGTGAGTTGGGTCGGGAAGGTCAGTACGATCTTCGATCGCTGGATCCTTTCCAGCATATCCCGTAACCGCACTTCTTCCATTTGCTGATCCAGTACTTCCTGGTAGGCCTGTCGCAACAGGAGATTGCCGGGCTCGTATTCATTGAATACATTGAAGAGGAGGGAAGCGGAAGCCTGAAGGTGCCGGGCTTTCTTGTGCTCACCCGGATAACCCGGGAAAACGAGTCCGCCGATCACCGCGATATCCCTGAATTTACGTCTGGCCATCTCCGTACTGTTCACACTGCGCTGGATATCCGCGAACAGATCATCAGGCGAGAACAATTCATACACATTCGTATCATCAACGGGTATCGGCTGGTCACTCAGTAATTCAAAGCCGTAATCATTCATAGCGAATGAAAAACTGATCGGCCGGATGCGGCTGATGCGCCAGGCCAGGATGGCCGCCATGGCTTCATGTACCAGTCGCCCTTCAAAAGGATAAACGAACAAATGAAAGCCATCCTTGGTTTCGATCTGTTCGATCAGTAACTCATTTTCTTTCGGGAGATGTGATAATTCCTGCTGTAATTTGAAGAGTGGTTCCAGTGCCACCAGTTCCGGCTCCAGGATCTTCTTTCCTTTTCCCGATATTCCTTTGGCCAGTTCTTTGCGCAATACTTTACCCAGATTCGCGCTGAGCGGCATCCGTCCGCCATTCCAGCTGGGCACGATCGATTTTTTCGCAGATGACTTCCGAACCAGTACGGTCATGTCCTTGATCATCACGAATTCATGATTGCGGCCTGCTAAGGTGAACACATCTCCGGGTGTGAGCCGGGAGATGAAATATTCTTCGATCATGCCGACATATCCACCGGTGATCATCCGCACTTTCAGCATCGCGTCACTCACGATCGTGCCGATATGCATGCGGTGCCGCATCGCCAGTTTGCGGCTGCGGATCCGGTAGAGACCATCATCGATCTCGATCTTCTTATAATCGTCATATTGTTGTAAAGCATCGCCGCCGGAAACGATGAAGTGGATCAGGTGTCCCCATTCATCCTCCGTGATATCCTGATAACAAAAAGTGGAACGGATGACAGGGTAGAGTGTCGCCGGGTCGAAACCATCGGATATAGCGAGTGTATCCATGAATTGCAATAACACATCATAGCAACGTGTCATCGGGATCCGGCTCTCGATCATTTCTTCTTTGATCGCTGTCTTCAATGAAGCGGCCTCCACTAATTCCAGTGAATGCGTGGGCAGGAACCAGATCTTGCTCACCGCATTGTGCTGGTGTCCGCTCCGCCCCGCGCGTTGCAGGAAACGGGCCACACCTTTCGGAGAGCCGACCTGGATCACGGTTTCAACGGGACGGAAATCGACACCCAGGTCCAGACTGGCGGTACACACCACCGCTTTAAGTTTCCCCGCATGCAGATTCTCTTCGATCCAGGTGCGCAGATCGCGGTCGATCGATCCGTGATGCAGGGCGATTGATCCGGCCAGGTCGGGACAAACATCAAGCAGGGTCTGATACCATGTTTCACTCATGCCTCTGGTGTTGATGAAGATGAGTGTGGTCTTGCTCTGCTGAATGACGGGAATGAGTTTATGCGCCAGTTTGATACCGAGGTGACCAGCCCAGGGATATTTTTCGATCTCATCCGGAAAGATGGATTCCACTTCCGTTACTTTCTGCATGTTCGCTTTGATGATGCTTCCTGCTTGTCCGGGTTTCAGCGCATGCAACGGAGATAACAGCACTTCCATCGCTTCATCCATATTCCCGATCGTAGCAGAAATACCCCAGACCATGGGCAGTTGTTTTGTTTGCAGGGAAGTGTGGAGAATTGTGGCGATGGCGAGTTCCGTCTGCACGCCTCTTTTACTGCCCAGTAATTCATGCCATTCATCCACCGCGATGATCTGCAGCGGATCGAAAAGTGTGGCGTATCCTTTTTGAGCCAGTAACAAATGCAGACTTTCCGGAGTGATGATGAGCACCTCCGGCATGTGTTTTTTTTGTTTTGTTCTGTCGGCCGTGCTGGTATCACCATTCCGGATGCCGACCTTCCAGGGTATACCGGTCTCTGTCAGCACTTCTTCCATGGCCCGGGCGATATCGGTGGCCAGTGCACGCAGCGGTGTGATCCACAACAGACGGAGGCCGTTATGCTTCCTCAGTTGATATTGTTCCGGATCCTCATTGATAAAATTGATCAGTGCACCCAGGAAAACAGAGAAGGTTTTGCCGCAGCCGGTCGGCGCATTCACCAATCCGCTTTTGTGTCCGGAAATAGCTTGCCAGGCCTGTTTCTGAAATGAAAAAGGGCTGAGTTGTTTGGCTGCAAGCCAGTCGCAAATGACCTTGTAACCACCGGTATGTTCCATTGCAGCACCCATGTTGCGAAGATAGCCGATGGGCAACGGAATGCCATTAGGGTACTGGCCTGAAAATCTATTTGTTTCCTGTTTATTTACAGGCATTTACGCAAAAAGGCTTAGAGTATTTTCTTAAGGAAAAGCTTGGATATTCCTCTAATTCAGATTAGATTTGCAATACCTCCCATGAGAGACCGCTTTCCTCTGGTCCAACTTCCTTCGAATAACTGATCATTTGCAATGTCTGTTTCAGGGCAACCTGTTTCCGGCCTGCATATCCGATATCCGGGTAAACTGATTTTATGACCCGGAAATTACTCATATGAACAAAATACTCGAGAAGTTGAAAAATAACATCATATCACAGCAACCGGCCGCAGTTCCTGCCATGTATGTCGCACACAGAGGTGCAGGTGATCAGGTTTACTCTGATCCGGGTTGTAATTATTGCATGTATATCGCCTGGATGATCGAGATCCCGCAGGAAGATATCAGGGATGCTGGCGATGCAGGTATGGCGATCAAGCGGATCCCTGCTACTGAGCATACTGCCCTCATCAGGCAAATGAAATAACTGGTTAATTCAGTAAAAACCAAAACTAACGTGTAACAAAAAGCCCCGATGTCAAAATCGGGGCTTTTTAATTTCTTTCTGGATCAGTAAACCGTTTTCACCAGTCCATCCTGCCATTTCACAAAATACAGTTTACGGTTCTCAAAATAATCGAGTGTGAAATTCTGACGGTTCAGTACCGGTTGGATGTCGAAATCCGTGAACACTTTGTAAGACTTGTTCCCGATATTGGATGAAAGGTCAACGCCATACTGCAACAGTAATTTGGCATATTTCCACGTCACTTCATAGCCGCGGAAGACCATATCGTTCGGCCGCAGATATAATTTATTCGTATAGAAATTGGCTATCGAAACGCTCACCTTATCCGTGCGCGGGTTATAGAACGGTGTACCATAAATGATCTCGACACTTTTGTACTCGGATTTCGTGAAATCACGGATACCGTCCCAGGTAGGCATACCTACCACCGTTACGGGATAACTTTTTTTCAGGATCGAAAGCTGACTTACTAATCGCTTTCCGAAATTCTCATCCAGTGTGCCGGCGATACATACGGTTTGTTTATTACTGTCCAGTTGTGCCTGCAGTTGCCCGATGCTGAAACTATCGGTCAGTTCCACATACTTCAGCTTCAGGGGTACGCCCGGGTTTGACTTGGTGTAATCGTCCAGGTAGCCGCGTATACGGTCTTCCAGCACCCCTTTCTTACGGAACACGATGAATGTCTGCAGCGCATAATATTTCTGCAGGAATTTATAAATGCCTTCGATCTGTGTTTTGAGGGTGGAATTGAGCACAACGAAGAAGGGATTGTTCGTCACGCCGCCATCGTTCGGCAGGTTGACGTTGATCACCGGAACATTATATCGTTGCCCCGCATCCGCGAATTGTTTCAGGTCATTGCTGCTGCAATAGGCCAGGATGACCTCCAGACTGTCGGTCGTGGTTTTAGCCAGTTGCTGCGCCAGGCTTTCTTTTGATGAACGGGTATCATATATAAAAACCTCCAGCGGAACCTGTTCTTTGGAAAGTGAATCCATGGCCAGTCTGGCGCCTTCAATGAAGTCAAGTCCGGGGCCAGCGAATTTTGGGAAAGTCGTTTTCGTATAACGGTACTCGTTATTGTTGTCGAATGCGGAATCCAGGAACAGCGGAGCAAAGATCCCGATGCGGTGACGCGGTCCTGAATGCTGTGCGGACACATGCAGTAAGGAACAGGAAAGGATAAGGGCGAACACGAAAGTCCTTTTCATACTTGTATATTGACTGAATTTTCTAACCCGAAACCCGCAACTCAAAACCCGCAACCCTTTCTACTCCCATTCGATCGTCGCCGGCGGCTTACTGCTGATATCATAAACAACGCGGTTGATACCCCTTACGTTATTGATGATCTCATTGGATATAAAAGCAAGGAACTCATAGGGGAGGTGGGCCCAGTCGGCCGTCATACCATCCACACTTGTCACCGCCCTGAGCGCAACAGTGTATTCATAAGTCCGCTCATCGCCCATGACCCCTACACTTTTTACCGGTAGTAAGATAGCACCCGCCTGCCATATCGTTGCATACAGGTTGTTATCTTTCAGGGCTTTGATGTACAGGTGATCAGCTTCCTGCAACAATCGTACCTTTTCTGCGGTGATATCGCCCAGAATACGGATCGCCAGACCCGGTCCGGGGAAAGGGTGGCGGTCGATCATTGCGGCCGGAATCCCAAGTTCACGTCCGACTTTTCTTACCTCGTCCTTGAACAGGAAGCGGAGGGGTTCCACCAGTTCCATATGCATTTTCTCGGGGAGGCCGCCTACATTATGGTGGGATTTGATCGTCACAGAAGGTCCGTGAACGGAAACGCTTTCGATCACATCCGGGTAGATCGTTCCCTGACCCAGCATTTCAATGCCTTGCAGATGCGTGGCTTCCTGCTGGAAAGTTTCTATGAATAATCTTCCGATGATCTTTCTTTTGGTTTCGGGGTCCGTCACACCGGCCAGCTCACTGTAAAAAATGTTCTTTGCATCCACCCCTTTTACATTCAGTCCCAGTTCTGCGTAAGTATCCAGTACACTCTGGAACTCATCTTTTCTCAGCACACCATTATCAACGAAAATGCCGAAGAGATGATCACCGATCGCACGATGGATCAGCGTAGCAGCTACGGTGGAATCCACACCACCACTCAATGCCATGATCACTTTGCGGTCACCGATCTGTTTTTTCAATGCAGCTACCGTATCCGTGATGAAGTGGGCCGGGGTCCAGTCCTGACTGCATCCACAGACATTCACGAGGAAGTTCTTCAGGATCTTTTTGCCTTCAGTGGAGTGATATACTTCTGGGTGGAACTGGACGCCGTATAAGGGTTGGGTATCGTTACCTGATTTTTTGAATGCCGCAACCGGAATACTCTCCGTTGTTGCCAGTAACTCGAAACCTGATGGCATTTCAAGTATCGTATCTGCATGGCTCATCCATACTTGTGATCTTTCGGAAACTCCTTCCAGTAAAGTATCCGGCTGCTGTATATGCAGGTAAGCGCGGCCGTATTCTCTTTTATTACTTTTCTCCACCCTGCCGCCGAAACGTTTTGCGGTAAGCTGTGCACCGTAACAAACGCCCAGTACCGGCACTTTGCCGATGAAATCCTGGATATTGACATCCGGCGCTTTTTCCTCATTCACCGAAAAAGGTGAACCGGAAAGGATGATCCCTTTCAGGCCGGGTTCAAAACTGAATCCCTTCTGATAGGGAATGATCTCGCAAAAAACGTTGGCTTCGCGTACTGCTCTGGCAATCAGCTGGGTATACTGGGAGCCAAAATCGAGAATGAGTATCTTTTCGGTCATGATGCTGCGAAGGTAAAAAAACGGAACGAGGTTCCCGTTAATATCGGCAGGAGACTGTCCACAACGCTTTCCCCGTTATTTCCAGGCAGAATTGTAACCTCTCATCCTTTATCGTCGTCCCATTTTTGCGGTCCCGCTAAGGACCCTGATATTTGTGTACACTTAAACCATCACCATGAAACAGTTCCTCCTTTTATCTTCATTGGCAGCTCTTGTCCTCACTTCCTGTAATGGTATTTTCGGGAAACCTGTTCGTGGTAACGGACACGTGATCACGGAAAACCGGAATCCTGGTTCATTCAGGAATGTGGAAGTCAGCGGCAATATCGATATCTATCCGGCACAGGATTCAACGACCAGCGTAAAAGTGGTGGCGGATGAGAACCTCATGAAATACATACGCGTGGAACTCGACGGCAATACGCTTTCTATCCATCCGGAAGATGGTTATGAATTGCATGCTTCCAATGGCGGTATCAAGGTGTATGTGAATACTTCACATTTCAGCGAATTCCATGCATCCGGTTCATGCGATATCAAAGGCATGAATCAGATCCAGAGTGACGAAAAGATCAGTTTCCATCTGAGCGGGTCCTGTGATGTGGATATGGATGTGAAAGCACCGAAGGTGGATGCCGACCTTTCCGGTTCCGGGACGATCAAATTGAGCGGTGCCACAAAGGATTTCAGTGTTGATGGTTCCGGCAGTACCGATGTAAAATGCTATGACCTGCTGACCGAGAACTCCAGGATCGGGATATCCGGTTCAGGTGATGCGGAAGTTTATGCCAGTGTGAAACTGGATGTGAGTGTCTCCGGTTCTGCATCTGTGAGATTCAAGGGCAATGCCGCTGTCAGCCAGAGTGTGAGCGGTTCAGGCTCCGTTAAGAAAGTGGATTGATACGATCACTATAAAAGGAAGGGTCAGAGATTGGCATACTTCACCGTAATGTTCACATTCCTGTTCCTTCCTTTATCATCTGTACAGGATATCTTTACCGGTCCTTCTTCCGGTATGAAGAATTGTTTCTCACCCGCATTGCTGGTCTTGTAGAATTTATTGTTGATGTACCAGTACACCTTCGTTACATCATTCGCGGTTTTACAGGTCAGCTGTAAAGGCTCCGGGTCTTTACGGCTGATCATATATTCCGTTCCGTTGACGGGTGACGTGATCGCCGGCGCGGCGCCCCTGAATATGACCTCACAGGATGGATTGTGCGGTGGCACCGCAGTATAAGCGATCCGGTTCTCCGCATACCATGCCTGCATCTCCGGTTCAATGATCCGGAACCATTTCTTTTTATAACCGGTCTGCGGAGCACAGCTTTTGCAATACGACATTTTTTCATCTGGACTCAGCATGATCTCCTGTCTGTTCGCACAAGGCTGATTGGAAGAGATCAGCGGTATGAAATAATCGGTGACCAGATTTTCACATTTGTCGGACGGCACCCGTCCCGTTTCACTGCAGATCTTCCGGATATCACAATCTTCAGGTTGCGTGAACCAGGATTCATCACTGTCATAGTCGATCATGTTGAAGATGCGGAAAAGCAGTGGTGTAGCGATGTTCGCGCCACTCAGATCCGCGGCACCTACGCCGGAAAAATTTCCGGTCCATACACCCACCGTATATTTTTTATTATACCCGATACTCCACGCATCCCGCTTGCCATAACTCGTCCCTGTCTTCCACGCGATCTTCGGCATGTGTTCCGTTGCCGACCAGTTGATCGGAAAGTCCGGGCGGTTCACCCGTGAAAGGATATCATTGATCATGAAACAGGCGGCGGGACTCATCACACGTAAAGAACTTCTGACCGAATCCGCATCTGAATAAGAAGGCGGGATGAATACGCCGTTATTGGCAAAGGAAGAGAAGAGCCCCGTCAGTTCCTCCAGTGTGGTGCCGCAACCGCCGAGGATGAGGGACAGTCCCAGTTTTTTCCGGTCAAGCCGGATCTGTTTGAAATTGCAGGCGGATAGTTTATCGATCAGTTTTTCATGTCCCAGTAGCCGCAGGCTTTTTACCGCAGGTATGTTCAGGGAATGCTCCAGTGCATACGAAGTGGTTACATAGCCATGGAATTGCTGGTCGTAATTCTCGGGCGTATATCCGTCATAGTTGACCGGCACATCGGTCATGACCGATCCCGGTGTTAGTAATCCTTCATCGAAGCAAAGCCCGTACAGCAAGGGTTTCAGGGTGCTGCCCGGCTGCCTGACCGCATGGGCGCCATTGACCTGTCCGCCATCAGTACTGTCATTGAATCCGGCAGAGCCGACATAAGTGATCACCTGATGGGTAGCGTTATCGATGATCACGATCGCCGCATTGCGGATATTTTTGAGTCGCTGTATCCGGATATAATCCGTGGTCAGTTTTTCCACCTGCTGCTGCATTTGCAGATCGATATGTGTACGGATATTATCGCCACCCTGTTTTTTCAATTGCAGGGAGAGATGCGGTATGAAATGCGGTACGGATGCCCGTGAGGCATTCATCGGTTCTGCCAGTGCATCCTCGATCTGTTTTGCGGTAAATACTTTGTCCTCCTCGAATTTTCGTAACCAGCGGTTCCTTTCTTTGATGATCCCGTCATTGTTCCTGCCGATCACCAGTGATACCGGTCTGTTCGGAATGATGCTCAGTGTGGTGATCTCGGCCAGTGACAAGTGATCGGGATTCTTGTTGAAATAAAGCAGGGCCGCGGCTTTTACGCCCTGGATATTCCCGCCATACGGTACCAGATTCAGGTACAGCTGCAGGATCTCTTTTTTACTGTATTTCCATTCCAGCTGGAATGCACGGAACATCTCCCGGATCTTGCTCCAGATATTGCGCCGGCCGGGTTCCAGGGCCCGTGCCACCTGCATCGTGATCGTGCTGGCGCCGGACGTTACCCTGAGCCTGAAAATGTTCCGGAAAAAGGCCCTGACGACAGCAAAAGGATTCACGCCTGGGTGGTGGTAGAAATATTTGTCTTCTTTCGCGATGATCGTGGTTTGTAACAAGGGCGAGATCTCGTTCAGTTCCGTCTTCATCCGCCATTGCTGGTCGCGGGTCAGGTAGGCATTGACCAGGTTCCCTTTGTTGTCGGTGATCATTGTCGAATACTCCAGCTTGTCCGGCAGCGGAAAGAGCAGGTTCAGCAGAAAGAACAGGACGGTCAGGCCGAGGATCACCAGGCCGGTCTTTTTGAGCGCTTTCAGCAGCCCTTTACGGGTAAAAGATATTCGCAGTCGCTTGTTCATTCAGGATGCCCGGGTATTCATTTGATCGTGCTTAACAAATATTTATCTGTCTTGATTAGTATGACATCGGAACGGCTTCATTATCTTTCTGTTCAAATCACAGGTCCTTTATGGATGCTCCTGACCCCTCCGGATCGGTTCCGGAACCTGAAAATTCATCACGGGATATTCCTCCTTAGCCATTTCAATGATGCTAATATCTGTTTTCTTTTTGTGCAAAAAGAAAACATCGATACCAATTTCCGCACAGCATATTTCTTTAACTTCTCATTGTATCTGACTTAACCACACATCTATGCGCATCAAATCCGTCCTGCTCGCAATGCTTGCAGGCTTCCTGATCTTCTCTTCCTGTAAGAGAAATGCAGTTAAACTTACGTACACCAACGCGAAGGACGAAGTTCCGTTACTGACCAATCTGGTGTTCCGTTTTGATCAGTCGCTGGTAAAGGATTCCATGCTGAATGCATGGGATTCGACCGATTACATCCGGTTCGAACCCGCGATCAAAGGCCGCTTCCGCTGGGAAAGCCCGGATGAACTGGTGTTCTCTCCATCAGCACCGCTGAATCCTGCTACTTCATACAAGGCAACAGTAACATCCGCCGTACTGAAATTCAGTAAGTACAATAAAGTTTCAAAAGGGGATGATATCCGTTTTCATACTCCGCTGCTAACGCTTGAGAACTCACTCGTTACCTGGGTGGGTGAAAGCAGTGCCACCGCGTTCCCGCAGCTCGACCTCTTTTTCAATTATAAGGTCGCACCGGCCGATCTGAAGGATAGACTGAAGATCGAAGTGGAAGGGAAAGAAACACCTTACACGCTGATCACTGCCTCAGCCGATGAAAAGATATCCGTGCGCATCAATGGATTGAAGACCGAGGACCGCGACTTTCAGAGCCATGTGGTCATTGATAAAGGACTCCGCCCCGATGGCGGCGGCAATGCCACGGAAGACGCCCTCTCCGCCTCACTTTCCATTCCCTCTCCCTGGGTGCTGAGTGTGCTCAATGTACAGGCGGAACATGATGGCACCGAAGGCACAGTAACCGTTACGACCAGCCAGCAGATCGCGGAAGGTAATATCAAATCGTTCATCAAATTCGATCCGGCGGTTGAATTTACAGCCGAGCCTGCGGATAACGGATTCGTTCTTCGCAGCAGCAAATTCGATGTGGAGAAAAGCTATACGCTTACGGTCACCAGCGGCATGCGAGGTAAGATCGGTGGCATACTTAAAGAAGATTATAACGGAAGCGTTGCTTTCGGGGAAATGGAATCCAGCATCAATTTCACGAATGATAAAGCAGTATATCTTTCTAAAAAAGGCGCGAAAAATCTGGAAGTTCAGATCACCAGTGTGCCAAAGATCAAGGTCATCATCTCCAAGATATACGAGAATAACCTGCTGCTCGCGAACCGCTACGGGTATGAACCACAGGAGTCCGGCTCTTCTTATAATGAAGGTGATGGAGAAGGTGATTACCGGGAGATCAGTTATGGCGATGCAGGAGATGGCATGCTCGGTGATGTGATCTATGAAAAAGAGATCGATACCCGTTCACTTCCGAAAAGTGGTGCGGGGCGGTTACTCAATTTCTCTCAATTCGAGGACCGCTTGCCTGATTTCAACGGCGTTTACCATGTGATGATCCGTTCCTCAACGGACTACTGGGTGCGCGACAGCCGCTTCATCTCACTGTCCGATCTCGGCCTGATCGCGAAAGAAGGTGCGGGGAAAATATATGTCTTTACCAATTCATTAAAGACCGCTGCACCGGTAAGCGGTGTCAATATCTCCATCTATGCTGCCAATAACCAGCTGCTCGGCACCGGTGCCACGAACAGCGAAGGGGTGGCAGAGGTGAATTGTGTACAGAAGAACCTGGGTGGTTTCCGCCCGGCCATGGTCATCGCAAAAACCGCGGATGACTTCAACTACCTGCCTTTCCGCAATACCGCAGTGAATATGTCAAGGTTCCAGGTCAGCGGCAAACGCAACAATCCTTCCGGCTTCGATGCATTCGTATATGCAGAACGGGATATTTACAGACCCGGGGAGAAGATCAACTTCTCTGTCATCCTTCGTGATAATAAATGGAACAGTCCCGGGGCGATCCCGCTCAAACTGAAATTCCTGATGCCGAACGGCAAGGAACTGAAAGTATTCCGTAAAACGCTGAATGAGGAAGGCTCTCTGGAAAGCAGTATCGATATCAGCACTTCCGCCATCACCGGCAGTTATACACTGGAGTTGTATACTTCCAATGATGTGTTGCTTGCTTCAAAGAATTTTTCTGTGGAGGAATTCGTGCCGGACAGGATCCGCATCAGCACTACACTCTCGGCTTCATCCGTTGCACCGGGTGAACAAACCACACTCGCCGTGAATGCCATGAATTTCTTCGGGCCTCCTGCCGCGAACCGGAACGTGGAAACGGAGATCCAGGTCAAACAAAAATATTTTTCACCTGAAGCCTTCGCGGATTTTGATTTCAGTCTGGGTAATATTTCCGGTTTCTATGATAAAGAAGTCAAGCAATCCCAAACGGATGCTTCCGGTAACGCGACCATCAGCTACCAGATACCTGCAGAGTATGCGAACTCCGGTGTTTTGCAAGCCAGTTTCTATACCACGGTTTTCGATGAGACCGGCAGACCCGTCAACCGCGCGGTTTCTGCGGATGTTTACACGCAGGATGTTTTCTTTGGGATCAAACGCGACTGGTACTACTATGCACCGCTCAATCAGCCGGTGAAATTCCAGCTGGCTGCTGTCAATAAGGACGGGAAAGGAGTAAGCTCCACCGCGAAAGTATCGGTCATCAAACATGAGTACCGTACGGTGCTCACTAAGAGCGGTTCCGCATTCCGTTATGAATCTCAGAAAGAAGATAAAGTTATGGCGGATGTGGACCTGACCATCGGAAGTAACAGTGCCTGGTCCTACGTACCAAGGTCCCCCGGCGACTATGAACTCCGGGTCTATCGTCCGGGTGCCAACAGTTATGTCAGCCGCAGTTTCTACAGCTATGGCAGTTATGGATCGGCCAATACCTCCTTCAGTGTGAACACAGAAGGGAATATCGATATCCAGCTGGATAAGAAATCATACTTCGCCGGTGAAAGTGTAACGGCTCTGTTCAAAACACCTTTCAGCGGGAAAATGCTGGTGACCATGGAAACGGATCATGTGATCTCTTATCAGTATGTGGAGGTCAGCAACCGAAATGCCAGTGTTACCCTGCCGCTGAATGGCGAAGAAGTACCGAATGTGTACATCACGGCAACGCTGATCAAGCCCCATGAAGTGGCGGAGATCCCTTTGACCGTGGCGCATGGTTTCCAGAATATCAAAGTGGAAGAAAAGAGCAGACGCATCCCCGTTGAACTGGTCGCTTCGAAAGCGGTCAGGTCAAGAACACATCAGAAAGTCACGGTGAAAGCCGCTCCCGGCAGTTATGTAACGCTGGCTGCTGTTGACAACGGTATCCTGCAGGTGAGTGATTTTAAGACACCCGATCCGTATAATTATTTCTATCAGCAAAAAGCATTGCAGGTAAGTGCCTACGACCTGTACCCCTTGCTGTTCGCGGAGATCCGTGGCAGACTCAGCAGTACAGGTGGTGATGGTGACCTGGAAATGGATAAACGTGTGAACCCGGTTCAGGCCAAACGTGTGAAGATGGTGAGTTACTGGGGTGGTATCAAAGTGGCTAATGGCAGCGGCAATGCTGAATTTGAATTCGATGTTCCGGCTTTCAGTGGTGAATTACGCCTGATGGCGGTCACTTATAAAGGCAATCGTTTCGGTGGTGCGGATCAGACCATGACGGTTGCGGATCCTATCGTATTGAGCACCGCATTACCCCGCTTTCTCAGTCCGGGTGATACGGTCAATGTACCGGTGACATTGAGCAATACAACAGATAAGTCAGCAAGTGTGACCGCTTCGATCTCCGTTCAGGGCCCGGTGAAAGTGATGGGTGCAAATACACAGCGGTTGGACCTTGCCGCTAAAAGCGAGGGCAGGGCTGCATTCAGGGTCGTTGCGGATCCTTCCATCGCAGCAGGCCAGGTAACGATCACTGTGAATGGCATGGGCGAGAAGTTCACCGATGTGACCGATATCGCGGTTCGTCCCGCATCCACGCTGCAAAAGATGACCGGCAGCGGATCGATCGCCGGTGGCAGTACGCAGCGGATCAGTATCGGTACCAGTGATTTCATTGCGGGCAGCACTGCGTATAACCTGGTGGTGAGCCGTTCTCCGGCATTGGAAATCGCCGATCAGTTGCGTTATCTCGTGGAGTATCCTTACGGATGTACCGAGCAGACCGTTTCCGCTGCATTCCCGCAATTGTATTATGGGGATATGGCCGACCTCATGCAGCTGAATAAAAAACAGGATAAACTCAACGCGAACAGTAATGTGATGGAAGCCATCCGTAAGATCAAGATGCGTCAATTGTACAATGGCGCGGTAACGTTGTGGGATAGCGGAACAGAAGACTGGTGGGCGACCATCTATGCCGCGCATTTCCTGATCGAAGCGAGACGTGCCGGTTTTGAAGTAGAGAACGGTTTGCTGGAAACGATGCTGAATTATATTAGCAACCGGTTGAAGAACCGGGAAACAGTGACCTATTATTATAACCGGACGCTGACGAAGAAGATCGCACCGAAGGAAGTTGCATATGGATTGTATGTGCTGGCCCTCGCCGGCCGCAACAATATCCCTTCCATGAATTATTACAAAGCGAATACGTCACTGCTGGCCCTCGACAGCCGCTATTTGTTATCGGCCGCATATGCAGCAGCGGGTGACCGTAAATCATTCAATGCACTATTGCCGGCTGCATTTGCGGACGAGGAATCCGTTCCGCAGACGGGTGGCAGTTTCTACTCGGATATCCGGGATGAAGCCATTGCGCTGAACGCCTTGATAGACGCGGATCCTGCGAACGCGCAGATCCCGGTCATGGCCAAACATATCAGCACGAAACTGAAGTCGCGCTACTGGCTCAGCACACAGGAACGTGCCTTCGCATTCCTGGCGCTCGGTAAATTGTCCCGGTCCTCGAATCAGTCCGATGCCACGGCCACGATCAGTGTCAATGGCAGAACGGTCGCAAAAGTGGAATCCGGACAATGGCGTGGTGATGCCAAAGCGCTCGGAGGAAATGCTGTGGATGTTACGACCAAAGGCAATGGCAGACTTTACTATTACTGGCAATCGGAAGGGATCAGCGCCAGCGGAAATTATAAGGAAGAGGACAGCTACCTGAAAGTAAGGCGGCGGTTCTTCGACCGGAATGGAAATCCTGTTTCCGGAAATACTTTCAAACAGAACGACCTGATCGTGATCGGTGTCACGATCGAGAAATCTTTCTCTACCCCGGTGGAGAATGTGGTCCTCACCGATCTGTTGCCTGCTGGTTTTGAGATCGAGAACCCGCGTACTAAGGAGATCCCGGGTATGGACTGGATCAAGGATGGATCCAGCCCCGATGCGCTGGATGTCAGGGATGACAGGATCCATTTCTTCGTGAATGTGACCGGTAATAAACAAACCTATTATTATGCGGTTAGGGCCGTGTCGCCCGGTAGTTTCAGGATGGGCCCTGTCAGCGCGGATGCGATGTATAATGGCGAGTATCATTCCTATAATGGTGCTACCGTTATCCGTGTCGTCCAATAATTGAATAAAACAGTTATTTTTAAAGCGGGATCCCGGATCCCGCTTTTTTATTTACTCGTTCATACATGGCCGTTATAACGGAAAAGAAGATCGCCGTATTGAGTAACCCGCTGGCCGGGGTAGGGAAGGCTGTGTCTTTGGGATTCCGAATTCAGGAATTATTGCAGCAACGGCAGGTCCGGTTCGAAGCCTTCAGGGATCACTGGCCCGACAAACTGGATGGATTCACCCATGTCTTTTTATCCGGAGGGGATGGTACGATGAATTATTTCGTCAATCATTATCCTGATTGCCGGATCCCGATCACTTTGTTCAATGGTGGTACAGGTAATGACCTGCATTGGGCCTTGTATGGTAAAATGACGACAGAAGCACAGGTGGAGCACGCACTGGATGCGGATCCCAGACCGCTGGATGCCGGAAGCTGCAACGGGAAATTATTCATGAACGGATTGGGGATCGGGTTTGAAGGACAGATCGCCCGCGACCTGACCGGGAAAAAGAAAGCACCCGGAAAGATATCTTTCATGCGCTCGGTATTGAAGAATATCCTGTTCTACCGCTCCAACGTATATACGATCAGTATGAATGGTAAAGATATCCGTGAGAAATGCCTGTTCATCAGCATTATGAATGGGAAAAGAGCGGGAGGTGGATTTTATATTTCTCCTGAGTCTGTGATCACGGACGGGAAATTGGATGTGATCAGGATCGGAAAGATCACACCTGTCATGCGACTGCGGTATCTTCCGGTCATTGAAAAGGGAAAGCATCTTTCACTGCCATTCGTGCATCCCGGGCGGGCAGATTCAATAACGATCGGTTCTGAACAGGAGATCCGTTATCATCTGGACGGGGAGTATCATTCCGCAACACACCTGCAGATCGAATGTCTCCCTGCTAAATTCCTTTTTCATTACTGAGCCGGGGCACTGTAAACTTCTTTCCCGTTAACGATCGTCCGCAGCACTTTCACATCTTTGATCCTGATGGCAGGGATCGTAAGGAGGTTATCACTCAGCACGACCATATCCGCCAGCATGCCTTTGCGAAGTACACCGGTCTTGTTTTCCTGAAAACCCGCGTAAGCGTTATTGGAAGTATAGCAACGGAGCGCTTCTTCAACGGTCAGTTTTTCCGCAGGGTACCATCCATCAGGATTCTTGTCATCCAGCGTACGCCGCGTAACGGCGGCATAGATCCCTGCGATCGGATCCAGCGGGGCAACGGTCCAGTCGGATCCAAAGGTCAGTCGCGCTCCGCCATGTAATAACGTCCCGAATGCATAGGTACGTTTCAGCCGGTCATCATCCAGTCTTTTCGATGCCCACCGGCCATCATCGATCGCATGATAAGGCTGCATGGAAGGAATCACCTGCAAGGTATTGAACCGGCTCAGAGCGGCAGCGCTCAGATGCTGTGCATGCTCAATGCGGAAGCGATGATCCCTCTTCGTTCTTTGTTCCGCCTCCGCGAAACAATCCAGTACCAGATCATTGGCCCGGTCGCCAATGGCATGTATGGCCACATGGAGGCCGGCGGAATCTGCGGCCAGGATCCATTTACGAAGTAAAGCGGTATCCGTTACCGTTAGTCCTGAAGTATTTGGTGCATCCAGATAAGGCTGATAGAACCAGGCGGTCGTGGAACCCAGGGAGCCGTCCGCGAATCCTTTGACACCGCCCCATCTCAGCAGGTCATCACCTTTGCCGTCCTTCTTGCAAAGTGAATCCAGTTTGGCCCAGCTCCATAGCGCTACGAATGAATAGACGCGGAGCTGCAGCTCTTTTTTGGTGTAAGCTCTTTTGTAAGTGGCCAGATCGATCCAGCCACCATAACTGCCCATATCATGCACCTGTGTAACGCCATGCGCGAACGCGTGATTCTCAGCGGCGCTGAGGTATTCATCCAGTTCTTTTTGGGAAGGGTCGGGGATGACACGGTAGATCAGGCTCATCGCTTCATCCTTGAATACGCCGGTCATTTCTTTTTTGGCATTGCGAACGATCTCGCCACCTTCCGGTGTTGCCATATTGTTATCGAGTTTGGCAAGTTGTAAAGCTTTGGTATTGGCGAAGGCCATATGCCCGTCATAGCGACTGACGAATATGGGATGATCACCGCTCACGGAATCGATCCATTCTTTCTCCGGAAGCATGCCACCCATGGCTTCATGGTCCCAGTCGCCCCCCTGTATCCAGCGGTCATCCGGATGCTGCACGCAGAATTCCTTTACGATGCGGATGAAATCCTGTTTGCTCTTCGCCTGCCGCAGATCGATACTGCCGAGATTGTAGCCACCACTGAGGAAGTGCGTATGATTATCGATCATGCCCGGAACGATCATCTTCCCCTGCAGATCGATGAGTTGTGTGGAAGCGGATTTGTATGCGGTATAGTCATCACCGGTGAAGAGGATCTTTCCGTCTTTGATGCCAACGGCAGTTGCTTGAGGCTGACTGCTGTCGCCGGTCCAGATCACCGCATTGTAATAGATCGTATCTGCTTTTTCACCGGAATGCTGACAAGCCGTGAGCATGATGCTTACTAGGAAAACAAGGAATATACGCATGTATGTGTTTTTCAGATCATGGCACTTCATGTCCTGCCGCCGCTCTCCAGATCATGAACCATTCTTCACGTTCCAGTTTCAGTTCACGTGTATCCCAGGCTGAACGAAGTCTTTCCATTTTAGTGGTACCCACAACCGGTAAAATGCCGGAGGGGTGAGTACGCAGATAAGCCAGCAATAACTGATCGTGTGTGGCTTTATATTTTTTACCCAGGAGGTCCAGTACGGCCAGTATGCGTAACTGTTGCTCGGTGGGTTCCGTATTGTGAAGTTTTCCGGAAGCCAGGGGGCTCCATGCCATAGGAGTAATGCCCAGTTCAATGCACTGATCAAGCTGACCATCATGGAAAGGAGCGGGGTGAAGAACGGATACTTCGATCTGATTATATGCGACCGGAAACCTGGAGTGGATCATCCGGACCTGCGAGGGGGTGAAATTGGATACACCGAAGGAAAGTACTTTACCGGAACGTTCAAGTTGTGTGAATGCTTCGGCGATCTCATCGGGGTGCATCAGCGGATCGGGACGGTGAATGAGCAATACATCCAGATGGTCGGTATGGAATAAGCGAAGTGAGTTTTCTGCAGAGGCAAGAATATGGGCTTTGCTGGTATCGTATGAATTGATGCGGTGCGCCGGCCTGTTGGGTGTGAAACGGCGGATGCCGCATTTGCTGATCAGTTGCATTTGTCCGCGAAGGGAAGGTTGTTCTTTCAGCGCCGTGCCGAATTCTTCTTCAACGGTATAGTCGCCATAGATATCGGCATGGTCAAAGGTCGTGATCCCTGCCGCAAGACAGTCTTCGATAAGTTGCAGGTATTGAGAAGTGGAATAGCGGGCACCCCAGGTACCCCATTTCATACAGCCCGCGATAACGGGCGACAACTTGATCTTCTTTTGCATACATGAAAATATTATTTTTTCAGCAGCGTGCAGTTGATATGCCCGGAAATAAAAAAGTCCGGTTCAAAGAACCGGACTTTAATGTTGTGCTTATCGGGGGATATTAATAGTCGTTGTTATATCCGCCACGGTCACGGTTGTAACCACCGCCGTTACCACCTTTGTAGCCGCCACCGCCGCCGCTGCCGCCTTTCTTAAAGCCGCCGCCGCCGCCGCCACCAAAGGACCTTTTCTTGAAGCCACCGCCACCGCTACCTTCCGGTTTGGGACGGCTTTCATTTACCACGATGTTACGGCCATCAACTTCAGTGCCGTTCAGAGCTGCAATAGCAGCCTGGGCCTGTTCGTCGTTGGGCATTTCCACGAAACCGAAACCTTTGCTGCGGTTAGTGAATTTGTCGTTAACGATCTTGGCAGATGATACTTCGCCATGTGAAGCGAAAAGGTTGGACAGATCCTGGTCTTTCAGGTTCCAACTGAGGTTTCCTACGTAAATGTTCATTTTGAGAAATTTTAAAAAAAAATAGAGTGCCAACAGTAGACAGTAACCAATGAACATTCACAGGATTGAGAAACGTTCAGGACTTGTGAAACTGTAAAGAACACCAAAACAGTACAAAATAACGGAAATTTCCCTGAGATATTGCCAAATAAATGTTTGACCCTTAGGGTAGGAAATACGGGGTTGCAGATAATTCATTGATTATAAAGGAAGAAGAGGGGGCTCTAATAAAAAAGTCCCCCGATTTGGGGGACTTTTCAGTATCATTTTCCGCAGATTATTCAGCGATCACTTCAAATTCAACCTCGGTCGAATGACCGCCGCCGAAATCAATGGATGCTTTGTAAGAACCTACTTCTTTCACTTCTTCCGGCATGGTGATCTTGCGACGGTCGATCTCGTAACCTTTTTGTTCACGGATCGCACGGCTCAGCTGCAGTGAAGTGATAGAACCGAAGATCTTGCCGCTGGTACCTGTTTTCGCACCCAGTTTCACCGGAGCTTCTTTCAGTTTACCAATTACATTGTTGATCTCCGCCAGCATCTTCGCTTCTTTCTTGGCAACTTGTTTCAGCCTTTCTTCCAGTTGTTTGGCATTACTCGGACTGTTTTCAATAGCCAGTTTGCGGGGCAGCAGGAAGTTACGGGCATAGCCGTTCTTCACTTTCACTACCTCGTTCACGGCACCAAGATTATCTACGTCTTGAATTAAAATTACTTCCATTGTTCTAGTTTTTTTCCCAATGAATTACAGGCTTCATTGTCACCCCGGAGGGATTAGGGAGTGCCTTATTTCAAAAGATCTGTTACGTACGGGAGTAAAGCCATCTGACGTGCTTTTTTCACCGCGTCAGAAACTTTGCGCTGATATTTCAGGCTGTTTCCGGAAAGACGGCGGGGTAACAGTTTACCTTGCTCGTTCAGGAACTTTTTCAGGAACTCCACATCTTTATAATCGATGTAGCGGATGCCATATTTCTTAAAGCGGCAGAATTTCTTAACGCGCTTGTCGCTTTTAATGGCCGTCAGGTATTTGATTTCATTTTTTGCCATGTCTTAAGCCTCCACTGCTTTTTCGGTTCCAGTTTTTACACCACTTCTCTTTTTGGCATTGTACTCGACGGCGTATTTATCGAGTTTAGTGCATAATTGACGAAGCACAGCTTCGTCGCGGAGGAGCTGGATCTTCAGCTTCTCATTGAAGTCGGATGGCGCAGTGTATTCCATTACCCAGTACAGACCAGTTGTCTTTTTCTGGATCGGATACGCCAGTGATTTCAGTCCCCAGGGGTTCTCTGCTACGATGCTACCGCCATTGTCGGTAACGAGTTTGGCATACTTCTTCTGTTCTGCCTTGAACTCTTCATCAGAAAGAACCGGGGTAAAAATCACCATCAATTCGTAATTGTTCATTACCCTGTTTTTTTAGATTAATAATTCGTTTATCCCAGTGGACATCCCGGATAGTCTCCGGAACGAATCTGCCGAAAAACAGATTTGGGGTCGCAAAGATAAGGTTTTCAGGACAGAACCAGAAGGGAATCCGGCCCTAATTTGGAGAACGGCCCTTGTGAGCGGGTCGGTGACGCAAGATAATGATTGTCAGACAGATATTTGCAAAAACACAAAAGCCACCCTGTACAGGATGGCTTTTGTATATATAATAAGGTCCTTTATCAGCGCTGAAGGACCAGTATCGGTCTGGAAGCGATCTGCTTTCCGCCGGCATCCCGGATCTCAACAATAAAGAGTCCGGAAGCTTTCAGACCCAGGTCAACATCCAGCCTGCTGTAACTGATGGCCGATGTCGTTACCTTTTTCTGGTACACTTTTGTACCCTTCGAGTCGTACACAGTAACATACAGGTCCTCTGCCGGACTATTATTGATCCTTACCTGGAAACGACCGGTATTGGGGTTCGGATATACAAAAAGGATATCTGATGCTTCCGCAGTAACCGCCAGATCGGCTGATGTTTGTTTACATCCGTTGCCATCCGTATAGGTCACTTTGTAAGTGCCGATATCATCTACGCTCAGTCCGGTGAGTGCAGCACTTGTCACACCATTTATTCTTACTCCATTTTTGAACCATGCGAACGCACCACCTGCCGGATTCACAACGGCTGTGATATCCGTTGTGCGGCCCGGCAACAATGCGGCCGGTGACGAAGCGACCAGTGTTACGGTCGGCAGCGGGTTCACATATACGGAAGATACATTGGAGATGATGGAAGTGCAACGTCCGGTCACCTGACAACGATAGGTGCCCGTGTTACCTGCCAGTGTGATCGCAGGCAGTGCAAGTGTGGCGCTGGTAGCTCCGGCTACATTC
>JAKPSI010000052.1 GCA_029555415.1 Bacteroidota bacterium
CTCCAGCAGGAACTCGGTCAGGATCACCCGGTTCTTGGCGCCAATGGCTTTTTTCAGCCCGATCTGACTCGTACGTTCACGCACCGTCACGAACATGATATTGGCCACGCCGAACATCCCAACGATGAGTGAAAGCCCCGCGATGATCCATCCACCGATATTCAGGGGTCCGAACAGTTTACTGACCGCGTCACTGAAATCATTGATATCATTCAACGCGAAATCTTCTTCTTTCGTTGGTGTCAATTTATGGATCGCACGCATGCTGCCGGTTAGTTCATCTTTCAGCGCTTTGGTGGAAATATCCGACTGACCCTGAATGATGATCAGCGGGTCCGAACGGCGTTCATCCATGATATTGCGCGCATATTTGTAAGGGATCACCACGTTCTGGTCAAAATCCCAGCCACCGATCATCGTCTTGCCCTGCTTCTTGATCACACCCACGATCTGGATCTTCTTGCCACGTGCATCCAGTTCTTTGCCCACCGCGAATTCCGGCTTGCCGAATAATTTCTCCGCGACCGATGTACCGATCACCATTGCATTGGTGCCCTGGTCGAATTCCGCATCGGACATATATCGTCCGAACTGAATGTCGATCGGCTGAATGTCTTTGAAGTCCTCGGATACTCCGTAAAAATGGACACCGCTCAGACTGTTATCCTTATAATCCAGATTGTCCTGCGCTTCAATTTTGAAAGCGGCGTATTTCGCGCTGGGTGTGCGTTCCAGGATCTGCCGTACTTCTTCAAATTTGGGAGAGGGGCGGTTCACGTATTTCCACCAGGGATAATCCGGGCCGCCACCGGCGCTGTAATCCCATTTGTCGTAGTAAATGGTATTGTTCCCGAGTGATTTGATCTCATTCTGGATATTATGCTCCAGACTCTGTACAACGGCCAGTACGCCGATGATACAGAAAATGCCGATCGTGATACCAAAAAGGGAAAGAAAGGTGCGGAGCTTGTTCTTCCACAGTTCCTGCAGAGCCATTTTGAAGCTGCTGGTGATGATCTCAATTGTCCGCAATACCATGAAACAAATGTACTGCAAGGCTCCGCCGCTTCGAAAAATTTTATTTAAATGGTCAGGAAGCCCGCCCGGCGGCGCAAGAGCCATTCGGGGTTGAATGGCCGCCAAACCTTACCTTTGCCCGCTGAAAACGGGGCTTCCCCGAGTCAACCACATGAAGTACCATAACGAAATACAACGCCGGCGAACCTTCGCGATCATCAGTCACCCGGATGCCGGTAAAACCACCCTGACCGAGAAGTTCCTGCTCTTCGGTGGCGCCATCCAGGTGGCCGGAGCGGTAAAGAGCAATAAGATCAAGAAATTCGCGACCAGCGACTTCATGGAGATCGAGCGCCAGAGAGGTATCTCGGTGGCCACATCGGTCATGAGTTTCGAGTATAAGAACATCCTCATCAATCTGCTGGATACACCGGGTCACAAGGACTTCGCGGAGGATACTTACCGGACCCTGACGGCGGTGGACAGCGTTATCCTGGTGGTGGACAGTGTGAACGGGGTGGAGGACCAGACCAGAAGACTGATGGAGGTTTGCCGGATGCGCGATACCCCCGTGATCGTATTCGTGAATAAAATGGACCGTGACGGTAAGAACCGTTTCGATCTGCTGGAAGAGATCGAGAAAGAACTGAATCTGCACCTGCATCCCATGAGCTGGCCGATCAACAGCGGTAAGGATTTCAAAGGGGTGTACAATCTGCATGATAAAAACCTGTTGCTCTTCACCGCCAACACAAAAGCTGCGGAAGACGACAGTATTTCCGTATCCGATCTTTCCGATCCCGTTATCGATCAGAAACTCGGTGTCCATGATTCCGCCACCCTGCGTGATGATGTGGAACTGGTGGACGGTGTGCACGGAGAACTCAACGTGGATGAATACCTGGCCGGTAAAGTGGCGCCCGTATTCTTCGGGTCTGCCATCAATAATTTCGGGGTGAAGGAAATGCTGGATACATTCATCCGCATCGCGCCAACACCGCGCAGCCGCGAGACCACGCTCCGTAAAGTGGATGTGGAAGAAGATAAGATGAGCGGCTTCGTGTTCAAGATCCACGCCAACCTGGATCCCAAGCACCGCGACCGGATCGCGTTCATCCGCATTTGCTCCGGACGTTTTGAGAGGAATAAATATTTCCATCACGTGCGGCTCGATAAGGATGTGCGTTTCAGCAATCCTTACAGTTTCATGGCACGCGATAAAAGCATCATTGAAGACGCGTATGCCGGTGATGTGGTCGGTCTCTTCGATACCGGCAACTTCAAGATCGGTGATACGCTGACCGAAGGCGAGGACTTTTATTTCACAGGAATTCCTTCCTTCTCTCCGGAGATCTTCAAAGAAGTGCAGAACAAGGATCCGATGAAGACCAAACAATTGGAGAAAGGTCTGCTGCAACTGACCGACGAAGGGGTGGCACAGCTCTTTACCCAGTTCGGCGGCAACAAGAAGATCATCGGTTGTGTGGGTGAACTGCAGTTCGAAGTGATCCAGTACCGCCTGCTGCATGAGTATGGCGCTTCCGTGCAATTCAATTCCCTTCCGTATTATAAGGCCTGCTGGCTCACCAGCAAGGATCCCGGTAAACTGGAAGAGTTCGCGCGTTTCAAACAGGCGAATATCGGAGCGGATAAGGATGGTCACATGATCTACCTGGCGCAGAGTGAATGGTTCCTGAAGATCGGAAGAGCGTCG